>JAYSVS010000100.1:0-49304 GCA_043718395.1 Acidobacteriota bacterium | reverse complement strand
TTTGTCCACGACCGACCTGCGGTTTTTTCCACTCTCGTCTCCCTTCGATGAAAGTGTCCCCGAATGCTACTGTCTCATTTTTCTGCCGCAGTCCACCTGTGGACTGCGGTCGGGAAGGGGTCAGCCTGCCTCGTCACTGTGCTTTTTATTGGCATTTTTGCCCTCTTTTGCCGTATCACTCACCAGCTAGCCTTACCGGGCCGCTTCTTTCCCTCAATGCATATCTGCTGCTAACTCGATGCAACCAATAGTGTTTATCCTCGTAGTCTCCAAAGCTACAACTCCAACCCTCATTACTGCTCCTACCCAAATTGGCCGAAAAACCTCAAGGGACAGGTCAATCTCAATGCCATCAAACCAACCGTCATCGTGAGGCCCTTTACCGGCCCCTGCTCCCCAATCAACAAGGCACCACATTGAACTAAGCCGCCAAGCGGCAGGCGCGCTATCGTGCGCAGATCAGAAGGGGTGACTCCGGCGATCAGTCCGGGTCCAATAGAATTCGGTTGCAACAACAGCCTACTTTAAAAAATAGGAGCCAAACCTATGACCCCTTTACGCCAGCGAATGCTTGAAGACATGCGCCTGCGCAACCTTTCGCCGGAGACACAGAGCAATTATCTCCACTACATCACCGGATACGCAAAGCACTTCGATTGCAGCCCGGAACTTTTAGGCTTGGAGGCGATTCGCGAGTACCAGCTCTACCTGATCGACGAACGCAAGTTGTCGGCCCAGAGCTTGAACGGATTCAACGCTGCGGCGCGATTCCTCTCTATGACGACTCTCGAGATGCCGTGGAGTAAGTCCTATTTACCACATATGCATGTGCCTGGCAGACTTCCGGTTGTGCTAAGTCCCACGGAGGTAGCAATCTTTTTCAACTGTATTGCTGTCATCAAACTGCGGGCGGCGCTGATGGTCTGCTACGGTGCCAGGCCAAGGGGTCAGACTGAATAGTTCCTGTACATTTTAATGGCATTTTTGCCATCTTTTGCCGTATCACCCACCAACTAGCCTTACCGGGCTGCTTCTTGCCGGCATCGCATGTCTGTAGCTAACCCGCTGCAAATAATAGTCTTTCCCCGCCTTGTCTCCAAAGCAACAGCTCTCTCCCTCATCCCTGTGGCTACCCAAATTTGCCGAAAAACCGCATGGGACAGGTCAATCACAAAGCCGTCAATCCCACCATTTTGCTGAGTGTCTTGCCAGCCCCAGCACCTCCACAATCACCCAACCACAACATTAAGCCCGAAGCGGTTCAAAGGTATTTTCAGATTTCTTTCTGCCCTAACCCACTGATTCCAAATAGAACCAGCCCAGACCAATCAACAAGCCCGCCAATCCGCCTGCTAATTTCTGCTCAGGAGAAATCTAGTGAAGAACCATCCGACAGAAGAACAGAATATTGCAAACGAACCATCGACCGTGGCCTCGCACACAGAGTCGCAGCCACGCAAGAAAACCATGTCCGAAGCCGCCCTCGCCGCGAACCGCGCCAATGAAAAAAAATGCACTGGCCCAAAAACCCGCGAGGGCAAATTCAAGGCCAGCCTCAACGCCCTGAAGCTCGGCCACTACAGCAACGCCTTCGCAATCAAAACCAAAGTTATCGAATTCTTCGATAACTTCTTCCGCGATAAAAAACTCAGGAACGAAACCAATTTCGCCTAGGGCCGCCTATTCTGCGCTGCCTAAAAAGCGCCCATCAACCACCCTCAACTCACCGCCCGGGACAGTCCAAAACAACGCCGGGCCAGTTCTTTGACAATCTGCCAATTCGAAAAAATGGAGGAGCCCATAGTGTGTCCAGCAGCAGAAGCTTAATCTTTCCGCCGGCGGATTCACTCGCCCATGCAAAAAAGTATTCCTATCTTAAGCTATCCGATTTTCATTGACTCCAACTCAAAGCGGATCTACTCTTGATACTGCGAGCTATTAGAGAGCTCCAAGATGCAACACCCCACCAAACCGATCTAGAGCGCCGCTCTAGTATTTCCCCAAACCAAACACTTACAATTTGCTTCTCCTGAAAGGAGACCCGTCCCATGTGGATGATTCTAGCCTCTGCCGCAGGCCTGTGCCTGTTTGCAGCAACAGTTGTCTATTTATTGTCATTTCATCGTATTGGCCCCAGTGAAGTGGGCCTTGTCACCAAGCGCTTCTCCCGCCGTAAATTGCATGACGACAATCTGATCGCCTTGAATGGCGAAGCCGGCTATCAGGCTGAACTCCTGATGCCTGGCCTGCGCTTCCGTCTCTGGCCGCTTTACGGCGTCCATAAATTCCCGTGGGTGCAGATCCCTGCCGGTCAAATCGGCGTCGTCCTCGCCCAGGTCGGCAACCCGCTTCCAGTGGGTGCCAAGAGCGCTGTCTACAAGCCTCAATTCGGCCAGTTCGCCGACCTCGAACTCTTCATCAAAGAGGGCGGTCAGAAAGGAGTACAGCGCCCTGTGTTGCCTCCCGGCACGACGCTGCCGATGCATCCGGTCGCCTTTATGGTGATTACGCGAGACCGCACCTTTGGTCTACCCGTGAACCCGGAACTCAGCGCCGCCTCCGGCCCAGTGACGCCGGCAAGCTTCAACCTGCGTGACGAAGATTTTGAAGTCATTCAGATTCGCCGTGGCAATGATGCCCGCGACATCGTTGGTATCGTCAATACGCTCGAAGGCAACCCTCTGCCTGGAGGCGATATCTCAAGCCGCCTCAACGGCTTTGAAGACATCATCGAAATGGAGAAGTCGACGTCGACAGATCAGGATATTATCGAGATCCTTTTCGGTGCCAAGAATCATCTGCACAACAACTATCAGGACTTCCAGGCTTTTCTCGATCATGGCGGCCGTATCGGGCTGCAGCACGATACGCTGCTCTACGGTGCCTACACGATCAATCCATTCCTGGTACGTGTCGAACTGGTTCCCATGCTCGTCATCGAGCAGGGCCAGGTTGCCGTGATCAAGAGCTACGTCGGCCTGCCGCCGCGCGATACCTCGGGTGCTGAATTCAAATTCGGTACCCTCGTTCGCCCCGGCCACCGCGGAATCTGGCAGGAGCCGTTGCGCACGGGCAAGTACCCGATCAACCCCTATTGCTACAAGGCTGAGATCGTGCCAACGGCAATTCTCACCCTCAACTGGGCCGAGCGGATTTCCTCCGCTCATCATCTGGACGCGAAGCTTGAAACGATCACGGCCAAGAGCGCGGAAGGCTTTATCTTCCGTATCGACCTCCAGGTGCAGATCCACGTTCCCGACACCCGTGCCCCGCGCGTGATCTCAACCGTCGGAACCATCAACAACCTGGTGGACGAAGTTCTGCAAGCCGCAGTAGGCAATCACTTCCGCGACACCCTGCAATCCATGCCCGCCATCAGCTTTATCGAGAAGCGGCAAGAGGTGCAGCGTGCAGCTTTTGAGCGTATCGCTGAACTGCTTTCGATTTACTTCGTTGAGACCAAGGGCGTCTACATCCAGGACGTGCTTTTCCCGGTAGACCTCGTAAAGGTGCTGACTGAACGAGAGATCGCCAAGCAGGAGATTGCTACCTTCGAGCAGCAGCGTCAGGCTCAAGACCAGCGCATCCGCATGGAACAAGCTCGCGGCACCGCCGATATGCAGGCAGAGCTTGCCAAGTCTGCCGTTGGCGTCAACATCAAGACCAATCAGGCGAGTGCACGCCGCGCCGAGGCAGAAGGCGAGAGCTACTACATCGAGCAGACGGGTAATGCCCGTGGCGCTGAAGTGCGCTCGGTGGGTCTGGCCAAGGCCGAAGCCTACGACGCGCAGGTGAAGAGCTTTGGTGCCAATGCCACAGCCTTCGTCAATGCGATCGACTCGTTGTCCAAGAGTGGCAACCGCTTCGTGCCTGAGATCCTCGTCTCAGGCAGTAGTGGTGGTGCCTTTGATGGGCTTGCCGCTACGCTGATGAAGTATCTGGGCGAGCGCAAAGCTTCGTAAGTCTGTAAGGGCCGGCCTCGAAACCGGCCCTTATTTCTTCTCTTTAAGTTCCAACCTGGGGTAGTAATCGCCCTTGGAGCTTTGGAATTTCTCCATCCACTTCTTGCCTGCGTCAGTAGTGAAGCTCCAATCTTGCCGGTGATAATTCCAGCTCTCGGGATTGAGCGTTTGTGCTCGCAGCCACCACTTCTGAGCCAGTTCATTCTTACCCATTTGATGCAACGTTACCGCGAGCTTGAATGACGCCTCAGCTTCCTTCTCCTGTGGGCTCCGTTCCTTGACCCGTCGCCTGTATTCTTCGTCGCTTAGGACAAATTCGCTCTTGTCGCCTTTGGCTACCCAATCCCGCAAGGCCGCCACATAGTCGTCTCCTTGCGTCGTGATCGACTTGCCGCCAATCTTCAATTCCTGAGTTTTGGGTGCTGCCGTTTCCGGCGGCCTCGCTACTCGCCCTTGCTCATCAATCCAAACCCCAGCGGGTACGTTTACCAATTGATAGGCCGAACTCACAGCATGCCCGGTATCGATCAAGGTAGTGTAGGTCGCCTTGGCTGCGTCGTACCATTTGCCTGCCGCCGCTTCGCCGCCTGTATCCTGGGCTGCTGCAACCAGTTCAAATCCCTGGCCCTTCAACTCTGTGTAGATATTCTGCCAAACTGGCAGATCAAGACGGCAGCCTCACCAGGAGGCCCAGGTTAACAACAGTACCTTACGTCCGCGAAAATCCTTGAGCTGCACCATGTTGCCCTTGCGATCCCGCATCCCAAAATCAGGGGCCGAGCGCGACTCAAGAAATCCTGTACGCAAAACTGGCATTTCGCCGAAGCTCCAAACATCTCCCTCGTTTACAACAGCCTGTTTCACCTTGCGCGCAAAGCCACTTAAGTTGAACCAATTTCTGTGCTTTAACGTCTTGCTCAGCGGGATGCAGATATCGCCCCGGCAAGCACCCTGGGGCTTGACTTCAAATTGATTGATCATCGGAAGGTCCCGTGTCTCAATCCAGAGATCTCCTTTTTCTACGCGGCTGGTCGCGAGCGTAGTTTCCCGGTCTTCATACAACACCTTGACGGCACCCGAAGGCACTGCCCAAAGTGCTCCACCACCCAACAGCAACAAGCGACGATTCAGCATGCCCAATTGTAGCTGTCTAATCCGAGCTCTTCTGCGTCTTCGAGGCCATCACTGCCAATTCATCGCAGCGGTTGTTATCGGGATGATCGGCATGACCCTTCACCCACTTCCACGTTGCTTCGTGCCGTGCAACTTGCGCATCCAGCTCTTCCCACAGATCCTGGTTCTTCACTGGCTTCTTGTCCTTGGTGCGCCAGTTGTTGCGCTTCCAGCCGTGAATCCACTCTGTGATTCCCTTGCGCACATATTCAGAGTCGGTCGTGATCTCAACCTGACACCGCTCCTTGAGCAGCTTCAGGCCCTCGACAGCCGCGCGCAGTTCCATCCGGTTATTGGTTGTCGGCGACTCGGCTCCGTAGAGTTCCTTCTTGTGCGCCCCATACTTCAGAATCGCGGCCCAGCCGCCCGGTCCGGGGTTGCCTGAACAGGCCCCGTCCGTAATCAGTTCCACAGTCTTCATGCCGCGACGATCTCTGCCTCTTGTTCTTTCGCGAAAAACTCTTCCACCGCCATGATGATCTCCCGCGGCTCATGATGCTTATAGATCCCAGAGCGCAGGTGCGCCCCGTTTCTCACCCCGTGGGTGAAGTAGCTGGTGAACTGTTTCATTTTGCCCACTGCCTCTGGCCAGTTTGTCTCCTCAAGCATTGTGAAATACCGCTTCATGATTTCGTAGCGATCCACAAGCGCCGGCTGCCAGTAAGTTCCCGTCGCCAGGTACTCACTGATCTGCCGGAAGATCCAAGGGTTGTAGCTGGCCGCCCGGCCCACCATTACCGCATCGCAGTTGGTCTGCTCGATCATGCGTACAGCATCTTCTGGCGTGATGATGTCGCCATTGCCAATCACGGGGATCTTCACTGCCGCTTTCAGTTCAGCGATACGAGTCCAGTCGGCCTTGCCCGCATAGCCTTGCTCGCGAGTGCGCGGGTGCAAGGCGATCGCTGCAAGTCCCAAATCTTCGGCAATCTTGCCCATTTGGACGTGTACGAGTTCGTGATCATTCCAGCCAGCACGAAACTTCATCGTCAGTGGAATCTTGATTGCTGACTTCACTGCCTTTAGAATGTCGACAACAAGTGGCAAATCTCTCAAACAGCCTGAACCACCATTGCACCGCACCACTTTCTTCACCGGGCAACCAAAATTGATGTCGACAAAGTCAAAGCCAAGGTCTTCACAGTGCCGGGCTGCGTCGGCCATGACCTTGGGATCGGACCCAAAGAGTTGCGATGAGATTGGGTGCTCTTCTGGCTCAAAACAGAGGTAACGTTTCTCGGTTTTGGAGACCTTCTTCGAGCGGACACTGGCCACTACGCCGTGGCTAGATGTAAATTCCGTCATGATCAAGCCGCAGCCACCCTGATCGCGAATCAAACGGCGAAAAACTGTATCGGTAACTCCAGCCATGGGGGCTAGTATGGTCGCTGGAACTATGTTTTTAGAGCCAATCGGAAAACTGGCCGGGAAAGCACGCATCTTTCTCTATTATGCGGGGTTTCGAGAGTAGACTACGAGAAACGAACTCGCTTACGTTTACGTCTGGAGAAGTATGAACTCGAAGATCCTTTTGGCCTTCGTCGGCGGAGCGGCACTCGCCGGCGTTCTTGCAGTGTTTTTGACGAAGGGTGCTGCTTCGAAGTCAGAGCCGATGGCTGTTCATTCCGATGCGGCAGCCGTTGTCGAGCGGCCTGTAGAAAGCGCATCCGGCAAAGCTGCCGATGTGGCCGCTGGCATGGAGGCCGTCGTACGTCCCCGGCCAATCGAGTCGGCGCGCCGGGACGCCAAACTCCCCAAGCCAGCCCCTGTCATCGTGAAGAAAGGCAGCGTTGCTGATCCGGTTAAGACGATGTCAGAATCCTCCTCTACCACCGCAGCTAATGATAATAATGGTGGCGGCGTTATCCTCCCGCCCTTTTCGTCCGGCACTTCTGAGCCAGCCAAGCCGGCCAGGGAAGACCTGAAGCGTGCCGACATTCTGCATCCTGATCCTGCGGTGAAGCCGCCTGCGAGAACTCCAGAAACGGTGACGGTACCGGTGGGTACCAGCATCAGCGTTCGAATCAACTCGACCATCCACTCTGAGAAAAACATTGCTGGTGATACATTCAGTGCGACGCTCGACTCTCCGCTAGTGGTCAATGACATCGTACTGGCTGAAAAAGGTGCGCGAGTCGAGGGTAAGGTAGTTGAAGTGGATCGTAGCGGCCGGGTGAAGGGATCCGCTCGACTGTCTTTAGCTCTAACCAGGATCCATTTAAGCGATGGTCAGAAGGTCGAAGTGAAAACAGATTCCTGGGAGCGCCTCGCCGAATCTTCCGCGAAGAGTGACGCTACCAAGGTCGGAATCGGTGCTGCGCTCGGCGCTGCCATCGGCGCAATCGCCGGCGGCGGAAAAGGTGCGGCTGTTGGCGCAGCCAGTGGCGCTGGCGCAGGAACGGGCGTTGTCCTTGCCACTCGCGGCAAGGCAGCACAGATCGATGTTGAGACCAAGATCCCTTTCCGCCTCAGCAATGCTCTGACGGTGACGGAAAAGATCAACTGAGTTAGAATCAGAAGAGCAGGGAACGCCGGTATAGCTCAGTTGGTAGAGCGCCTGATTTGTAATCAGATGGTCGTTGGTTCGATTCCGACTACCGGCTCCAAAAGAATCAATTACTTAGAGGCCCGCTCGATGCGGGTTTCTTCGTTTTGACCCCCAATGGCTTCAGGATAGCGTCCATTGCATCGGCGGCGTCCCTTCGGATCTCATCCACCAAATGTCCGTAGCGGTCGAGCAAAACGAGTTGATCCCATCCCAGAATTGCGGCAATCGCGCGGGCCGGGATGCCCTGTGCCAATAGTAGAGTGGCGGCACTGTGCCGCAAGTCATGGAAGCGCTGACGCGGCAAACCTGCTGCTTCCAATAGGCGCTGGAATTCATGGGTGACATTAGGGGAATTCAAAGGAGTGCCGATGGTGGAGCTGAAGATCAGGTCGAGAACTACCGGCTGGCCTTCCTTTATGGCGACTGCCTCTTGCCATCGCTTTCCCGCGAACTCGCATTCAAACTCCTGCCGGTGCCGGTGCGCCTGTAGGGCGGCGACGGCGACGGCGGGGAGCGTGATGTCCCTAATACCGGCATCGCTCTTGGGCCGGTCGAGTAGGATCTTTCCACCGACACGCGCTAGACCAACGGCTGACATTTTATAGGGGCTCTGGCAAAAGCCCCAAGAAAGTAAAAAGATCCTGAGCGCACAGCGTGAGACAAACAGTACAGATCGGCCAATAGGAAGGCCGCGAGGTTTTCCGAGTGTATTGGCTCCCGAAATACGACAGTATCTAAAAGTGCAAATGGGAGAAGTGCCTTTGCAACATTGGTTGAACTGCAAGCTTGGCGCAAAGAGCACAAGGAAGTTGCCATCAGTGCGCAGAGATTGCAGGAGATGGGAATGCGCAGAAAAAAAAGTCTGCACGCGGCTGAACAAGAGACCGAAATTCGCAAGCAAAAACGAAATGAATGGCGGGAGCAGGTAGCGCATCCGTGAAGCAAGCCCAGGAGGGCACTGGCCAACGGTGACGTTGTTGGGAGCGTTGAGTCCTGAGGGCTGGCAGGCCACAATGTCGATTGCCGCACCCACACGTAGGGAAGTGTTTCTGGCTTATCTGCGCGAGAACTCTGCGATCGGGGCAAGTTGTTGTAATGGACAACCTATCGGCCCCCAAAGTGTCGGGTGTTACCTGGGCCATTGAGGCCGTTGAGGCCTGTGTTCTATACCTCCCACCGTACTCTCCCGACTTCAATCCCATAGAAGCTTCTTGGTCCGTCGTCAACCAATCCTTGCGCAAGTCCCAGGCTCGCTCCTTGAGTGCGCTCGACCTGGCTATCCCTGTTTCAATTCGCGCTGTTTTCCAGGAGACGGTTGCCAACTGCTTCCGTCATTGCGGCTATGCCTTACAAGAAGTCAGAATCTAATCTAGAGGCGCTTCACCAGCATTGTGCTATTAACACCCTCAACTTTCATTCGGTAGGCTGACCCGCTCAAATAGCTCACTACCTTCGGGCGATAAGGTCGCGCTCCAGAGCCCGCCCCACTGGCCTTTGCGGGCTCCAGCCCAGCCCGCGCAAGATTCGCCAGACGTGACCGGGAGGTAGCGAGGCCGCGGATGATCGTGGCGGTGGAGGAAGCACTGCGGCTGGGCACCTGTGACGGTGGCGCGATGTTGTATATTTTCCGCGAACCGGATGAGCTCCAACCAAGCGGGGTGAGAATCTATGACGGTCCCGATTCCAACCTTTGACTCCTTGATCGAGTGGAGTTACTTTAGCCGGGTTTAGACGGGCTGCAAAATCTGGTATTAAGACATTGGGGTTTAGCGCAATGTGATCCCGCGTCGACTAGTTAAGGCCATTGCCCGTCAGGCGCCCATAGACACTAACAGTGTTCGAGTGAGTAATCACGTAGACCTGTCCATTGGCAATAACTGGGGGGGCGAACTTTGTGAAGTATCCCATCGCATCCCTCGTCGGCCGCTGGTCGGAATTGTAGAGTTCCTGAGAGACGTTAGCACCTCTAAAGGCTCGAAGTGTTCCATTGACTAGAGTGGAGTTTGCATTCTGATCGGCGGTAATCGCCCAGACGATCACGCTGTCCAGGTCAGTGCCGTTGGATGACACTGCAGGACCTCCTGTCATAGCTGGGCGCATAGCAGACTGAGAACTAATTGTGGTCTCAAATCGTGAGTTCCGGTAAACATAAGACCGAAGAACGTCGCCTCGATCCCAAGTGAAAAGACGCCCCTCGCCAAGTCCGCTCCAGAATGAAGTCCCGATAGTCTGAGCGCAATCGGATTGACCGCAACCACTTGTCGCCTGAAACTTCTGCACTAGAGAAGCAGGGCCAGTCTCGAGGTGCCCCATACTGGCGCGTTCGAAGAGATAAATGATCCCCTCTTTCCCGCCGCCGAAAGCATACGTCGTATTCGGGATGAGAGCGATGCCGTTGGCGCTTAGGTCGAGGTTCGAGTGAAATAGCATTTCATGATTCGCCGGCGTAAACCAGTCGAGCACAGCCAGACTGCCATGCGATAGCTTGACGAGGCTGCTTCCAAAATTTGCCACTCCATCGTAAGTACCACCCGATGTGGACACATATACGCCGCTCGCATCAGCGGCCAAACCCCGACCGGCCTGCCACACACCGCCCTTCTGCCCGGATGGTGTCACCTGAAAGTTCCCCAATCGACGGCTGAGGTTGCGAGCGTCGAAAGACTGTACAAATCCTTCCTGGGTCGCGTAGTCACTGTTGGGTGTGAGCAGGATGTTTGCAAATCCAGCGTAAAGAATGCTGTTCCAAAGGAGCAATCCGGTTCGCTGGATTGCTCCGGGAACGTTGGTGACCAAAGTTCCATCGGCGTAGGGGAAAGAAATTTGCGTCGGAGAACTGTATTTCGATCCGCCATTGGTGATGTCAAGAGCATGGAGCCAGAGTCCGGTATTAGTGCCGGACCTGACCTTGGCGATGAGATATAACGTCCCGGTGGAAGGATCGAAGACGGGCGTGGAAAGAATGCCATGATTCACTGGGCCGATCCAGGCATCGCCGATTCCAGGTACTCCGAGTTTCCGTGTCCAGTACGCAGAAGTGCGCTTCGCATCATCGGCATCGAATGCATACACGGTGTTGCTCATGGTGGCAACTACCATGATGTTGCGCGGAGATTTGTTGCCGGATAGCCGGATGCCGGAAAGCACTAACGGAGAGGCATAAACCGTATCATCGACAGTGTGCGTGAAGAGCTTGCCAAAACGCTGAGCACTGACTGAATTAGGATGTAGAGTAGTCTCGGCGGAATTGGTTCCTGTACGATTCGCGTCATACTGAGCAGTGGTCACACTGATCTGACCGCCAACACAAGCGACCAGAAGGAACATGAAAATAATAACCTTCATAACTAGCCAATGAACCTTTCCCATGAACTGGGCCTAACAATATCACGAACAGCGATGGAGTGGAAGAAGAGAGAAGCAGCCCTGGCTGCGGCTATGGCTGCGCTGGATTGCTTGTCTTCATTGGACTGTCCCTGGCCAGCACCCAGTTTGAGCTGTGGACGTTAGGTGTAGGTATTGTCAGTGGTATATGCGCCTTTCTTGAAAGCCGGAACCGAGAAAGGCGCAATCTTCCCTTATTATCGAGGCTTGGGGAGTTGGAGCGACTGATTGCCGAAAAACAACGAATTGCTGACTCGTGAGAATGGCGAGGCCCGAAAAGTTCCGATCGCAACAGCGATGCTTGGAAGGCTCCTAATAAAATTGCCGAAGCGGTTGAGTCAAATTATCGAACGGAGAAAAGATTGTCTGATTCGGCGGCGTGCCGCCGTGCCAAACCCTATGTGTGTGAAAAACGGCACGCTCATTCCATGGAGTTGCATGGTGTGTTCCGGCGTGATGTGAGGTGCCATAGAGGCACAGCACGTATGCCCTTTTGGGGTGTCTTCTCGGTGGCACAGCGATTCCATGGAGCCTCACAGATACACCTAGAGTGGCGTGAGTGTAGTACAGGCGCGGCACGGCACACCGCGTTATCTGGAGTTTTCAATGCCACATATGATTTCAGATTCGAGATTCCATAACGATTCTCAACTTCAGTTTATTCCTTGCCTCTCAAATAAGCTGAATCTGCCATTCCCCAAGCAGACTTCTCGAGTATATTTGACGGGCCTTTGTGGTTCATTCGTAGCGTTCAAAGCTTGACCCCCAGTTTGACCCCCACTGTGACCCCCACGGCGGAATAAAGCGGTGATACGGCAAGTGACTCGAACTCACGAAAGGCCCGTATTCATTGACTCAAAAGCATTCCACGATAACCCATGGAAACGCCAAATTCAGATTTGTAATCAGATGGTCGTTGGTTCGATTCCGACTACCGGCTCCAAATTAATCAATGAGCTAAAAGCACGCCGGATGCGGACTTTTTCATTTAGGCCCCAACCGTGACGCCGACTGAGACAGCATTCACCCAAAGATCACTTCATCTGTGTTCGCATATCGACCGTCCAAGCCCCGTGCTCACCTGATCCGTTGACTGTCACTATTGCCCAAAAGCCGCAATCGGATTTTCCCACATCAGCTTCCGCCACCACTTCTGCTGGAGCCTTGGCAAGAATTCCCTGTAAATCAAATCGTACCCTCGATAATTTCCACCACCAGGCTCCCCAACATGCCACCAGCCGGAATCCTGACTCAGCAACACCCGCCCCAAAAGTCCTTCCCTGGCCATGAACTCAACACAATCCTGATGCCAGTCAAGCGTCTTCGGTCCAATCCCGTCAAACTCAACCCAAGCCCCTGCTCTGGCCAATTCGGCATGCACTCGATGGTCCTTCTCGTTCTGAGCGTGTACCCAAACGAATTTGCCGAGAGGCACCTTCATCCGGTCCAGAATCTCTACTTGTTCCCTGGCCGCTCCTCGCCCCGTATGCGAGGCAATCGTCAATCCGGTTTCCTTCGACGCTAGGCCAGCCGCTGCTACCATTTTCCTATCCAGCTCCCCGAGCGGCCCATCATTGACCCCAATCTTGATGAAGCGCGGCTTGATCCCTTCAATTCCGTTGCGCCACTCCAACTCCCATCGTCTCGCCAGATCTTCGGCCGTCTCGGTCTGGGCATAGTCCGGCAAATGGCGATACTGATTCGCCGCATAAAGCCCTGTGTTCGTCCAGATTGCAATTCCGCACATTTGAGACAAACGATCAAGCAAGACGGGATCCCGCCCAAGAAAGTTGGGGGTGCATTCCAGCAGTCTCGTGCAGCCCAGTTTCACAATTTCTTCTAGCCTCAGCCGTGCTGCCGCTATGACAGCCTGGCGCTCATAACGGGAGGGCGAGGCGATCCTGGCGCCCGCAAAATCCACCAGAATGTGCTCATGCACCAACACCGACTTGGGCACCCCACAACTTGCTGCCGTGCCCAAGCCCAATCCAAGCAAGCCACGCCGGCTCCAATCAAATATTTCGCGTCCATTGGCCATCTAAAGTCATCTTAAGCGACATGACTCAATTGAAAGCCGCCCTGATTACAGGAGCTAACAAAGGCCTTGGACTCGAAACCGCCCGCCAGCTTGCCGGGCTTGGTTATGAAGTTTTACTCGGTGCGCGCAAAGAGGCTGAAGGCAAGGCCGCCGCCGCATCCATCGGCGTTCGCGCGCAATTCATTCCACTCGATATGAGCAATCCAGTCACATTCCACGCCGCCGCCAAATGGATCGAAGAAAAGTTCGGCAGGCTCGATGTGCTGGTGAACAACGCTGGTATTGGCCCCGACAATGGCTTAAGGCCCAGCGAGGCCCCTATCGAGATGATCCGTCAGTCATTTGAAACCAACGTTTTCGCCTTGGTGGAATTAACTCAGATTCTGCTGCCTCTTCTTCGCAAAAGCGAAGGCGGTCGCATTGTGAATGTCTCCAGTGTGCTGGGTAGCTTGAACCTGAACGCCGACCGCGAAGCGCAGTTAGGCGATTGGCGCAGCTTTGGCTATAACGGCTCTAAGGCCGCCGTGAATATGTTCACGGCAACCTTGGCTTTTGAACTCAAAGATACGCTGATCAAAGTGAATTCAGCTCACCCGGGTTGGGTGAAGACAGACCTCGGTGGCGATGGCGCTCCACTCGAAGTCGCTGATGGGGCCAAGACATCTATCCGGCTAGCTACACTGCCTGCGGATGGCCCCACCGGAGGCTTCTTTCACATGGACGACGCCTTACCCTGGTAACAAAGATCAGACTTAATCCAAATCAGACCAGCGTCACGATGCGTGGCACACCTGTGCCCGTCAATATCCCAGCCTGCGAAGGTGCAAGGCAAAGCTGAACATCAAAACGTTCACCATCCACTGAAAACTGGATTACATACCAGCTTTCTTTACCACTCCGCCGGGTGGCAAAATTGCGTCCAAACACTACGGCTGGGATCGACACTCCCATCTGGCCAAGCGTGCTCTCAAGGCTGTTTTTCAGATTGCCAATGATCATGTTGGTCATTTCAGCGATCGCATCGAGCACCTCATCGGTCACGATCGTGTACTCCTGCATGAACAGGGTATTGGCGATCCTGCAGGCCAGTTCAGAGCTGCAGCTTACCACTGCCGTCCCAGACCACTCGCCCACCAGGCCAATGATTCCAATCACTCCCATGGTCAGGCCCTTACCTGGGGCTTCGACAAATTGATCGCCAAGTTGGGCGTTCATGCCCAGCATCGTTTGAAATACTTCATTGGTGGCTTTGGTGACCAAGCCAGCGATTTCTTCCCGCGATGGAGCTGCTGCAGTGTTAGTTCCAGTCATAGATTCTCTCTCCAAATATTCCGGCCCCGTTATACAAGGCCCATCAGTTTTTCCTTGATTTGTTCTGTTGTAAACGGCTTCCGCACGTAGCCGGCAGCACCCAGGCTGACTGCTTCCATTACCTTGTTCTGGTTGCCTTCTGTTGTGATCATGATGACTGGTACAGATTTATAGGCGTTCATGCTTTTGATTTTGCTCAGCATCTCCAGTCCATCCATGTTCGGCATGTTGATATCGGAAAGGATGAGACCCACCGTCTGCTGCTCCAGCATCGCAAGTGCTTCAATCCCGTCACCTGCCTCGTAAATGCTGCCGATTGGCATCTCCGTTTGCCTAAGCACCCGTTGTAAGATCTTCCGGATAGCCGCCGAGTCATCCACGATCAAAACGTCCAATGCCATTGGTAATTGCTCTTCTCCTTAGATTCCTTTTCGGAAGAGTTGCCTGTTTGCATAGAAATATATTTCATCCGCAAGCCGTAAAATGAAGATGTGCCTGACATTCATCCTCCAGATCCTGCGCTGCTTCGCACCCCGGCTGCCTTCTCGCTTGCCGGCAAAAAGGCCCTCATTGCCGGTGCCAGCCGCGGCATAGGTCTCGCCATCGCCCAAGCCTGCGCTGCGGCAGGTGCCGATACTGTACTTGCCGCGCGCTCGGTTATAACTCTCGAAGAGGAAGCTGCTTCCCTTCGCAATCAAGGCTTCAAAGCAACCAGTTGCTTCCTCGATATGGAGGATTTGCCCTCAATCGATGCCGCAGCTTTCGCTCACGACTACGACATCCTCGTCAACGTCAGCGGCACCAACATCCGCAGGCGGTTTGAGGATTACACGCAGGCCGAATACGACATGATCTTCCAGACCAATCTCCACGGCGTCGCCCGTCTTACCCAAAAGGTCGGCGAACGAATGATCGCCCGCGGTCAAGGCGGGCGCATCATCCATATCGCCAGCCTGTTCAGTACCAACGGTGTCCCCTATGTTGCTATCTACGGAATGACCAAAAGCGCCATTGCTGGCCTCACCCGTACCCTGGCCGCCGAATGGGGCCGTTACAACATTACCGTTAACTCGATCGCTCCCGGCTTTATCATCACCGCCCTAAACCGCCAAATGTGGGCACCTGAAGAAATGAAGACCTGGCTCAAGGCGACACAGGCAATCCCCCGTACCGGTATTCCCGAAGACATTGCCCCCATGGCTGTCTTTCTAGCCTCGCCCGGTGCGGCCTTCATTACCGGACAAATCTTCGCCGTCGACGGCGGTGCCAACTGCACCAAAATCTGGCCCTTCGAGCCGGCGAGTTAAGCCATGCCCTCACGCCGCCTGTTTCTAGCTACTTCGATGATCGCCCTCGCGCAGGAGCCGGCCGAAAAGCCTGTTGAATTCCTTTGCCCGATGGATCCCGATATCCGTCAGTTCAAGCCCGGAAGATGCCCGCGCTGTGGCATGAAACTCGTCCCTGGTTTGCCTGACCCGGTGGAATACCCTGTCCGGCTTACCACCACTCCTCGCAATCCAAAACCTGGCGATCCTGTCCGGTTGCGCTTCGCAATCCTTCATCCAAAGACTGCCAAGCCTGTCCCTGAACTCGAACTCGTTCACGAACGTGTCTTCCATCTATTCCTGATCTCAGAGGACCTCCAGCACTTTGCCCACGAGCATCCCCAGCCGGTTGCCCCAGGTGTATTCGAACTCAATTGGAGCTTCCCCATCGGCGGCATGTGGCGTCTGCTCACAGATTTTTATCCTGCTCACGCCACGCCCCAATTGGTTGCCAAAACACTTCTGCTCCCCGGTGGAAGTCTGTTGCCAGCCAGGCTAATCGGCGATACCAGCGAAGTGAAGCAGGGCATAAACATCAATGTTTCGCTCCGCCTGGGCCCAACACAGCCGATTGCCGGCGAGAAAACGTTGCTCTATTACCGCATTGAGCCGCGCGCCAACTTCGAGCCATTCCTGGGCGCGATGGGACACATGCTGGTCGCTAGCCCTGACCTGATTGATCTCCTGCACACACACCCGTTTCTGGTGGATGGCGGGCTCGCTAATCCTCCATCCGGTGCCAAGCTGGTGCAGTTCAACGTGATCTTCCCGCGCCCTGGCGTCTACCGTGTCTGGGCGCAATTTCAGAGCGCTGGACAAGTAAGCACAATCCCCTTCAACGTAGCCGTACGGAACCTCTAATCAGGTTCAAGACGACTCCTTCTGCCGGATAGGCTCGAATCCTCGTGCCAGCGGGCAATAGCAGCGCTTCGGCGAACGGATAGACCTTTGCGGCTTTCGATGAAAACCCTTCAATCCACACCAGAGGGATGCGGGATCCATCCCTTCGCTCGGCAACCAATTTGAAGCTAAGCCCTTCGCGCATCGGGCCCATCTCGACTCCCACCAGAGTCATGGCCTGCTTTAATCCCAGGCTGCCCACCAACGGCACTCTCACCCCTGCTACTTTGCCGGGTGCGGCGCCCGCTGTTTTCGGGGCGACCGGCAGCAGATTCGCATCCCCTTCTGGCGCACCGCCCTCCACCCAGTCCGCCAGTAGATGAATCTCTTCTTCACTCAAACCGGCATCATTCTTGAATTCCCCGAATCCCTTCACTGCATTCCAAGGGGGCATCCTGCGGCGCAACACTTCTTCTTGTATCGCTTTCGCCCAGGGCCGTGCCTCTTCATATTTCAACAACGAAAAAGCTTTGCCTTCGGGATGATGACACCCCGCGCAACGCCTAAAGACCACCCGTGAAACCTCTTTTGACCACGTCAACTTGGTCGTAACGACATCATGGCCGCAAGCAAGGTCATTAGACCCGGCTGCGGCCATGAGAATCACCAGAATTTGAATCGGCCTATTCAAGAACACCGGCGCTTGACGGCATCGGCGCGGCCTTCTTCTTGGGGCGCATGACGTCCATCATGGTTATGTCCACCGGTACGCTGACATTGAAGAAGCCGATCATCATTTCTTCCCAGCTCTGATCTCCCCACTTGACTGCCTTGGTTGGGTCGGGGTTGAACTTGTTGTTCGGGGAATTATCAAACCAGCCGGTGGCTAGAATCTGCGAACCCTTCGGGAGTTGGATCGGTTCCTTCAGGCGGTAGGTCAACTGCCAGTTAAAGTCGTAGTGCGGGACGCTCAGGAGTTCTTTCACTTCCCCAGTAGGCAGCTTGACCTGCATCGCAAAAGCCTTGCCTCGAACGTGCATGTGCGGTACCAGATCTTCGAGCACTGTATCTTCGTGCAGGGTTGTCTTTGCATCGACACGATGATTGTCGGCTCCTGCCGGGATTTCAAACTTGCTATTCATTGCCTGCAGCGTCAAAACCCGTTCGCGGGGCTTCTCTTTGGCAAAGATGATTCCCACCTTGGCCTTGTCCAGCGTCTCTTTGCCATTGGCTGTCCAGTGCAGTTGCAGCACAAGGTCGCTGCCCGCCTTGATCAACTTCGCCTGTCCTGGCCGCAATTGATCGGGCACCGTCCCTGGGGCATAGCCAGTCAGGAATTCTCCGATGCCATTACCGGATTCTTTAGTTGGAATAAAAAGCTCACCCAACTTGGCCTGGTTGAACCACTTGTTTCCCGGCTCACGCACAAAGGCGATGATGTGGTGGTTTACGGCGCGGCTCAAAGGACGGGTTTCGGCTGCGGTGACCCACATGTCTTCTTTGAAGTTGGTGGGCAAAATGATGTAGTGGTAATCAATAGTGCCACTGGCCGGCACCTTAAATGCTGCAGGCATCTCGATCACTACATCCGGCTTGCCAATAGTCCAGCCCTCGGCGAAATCACGCTTCACGGGCTGCGCATCCTTGATATTGCCTTCAGTTGCACCCGTCGAGGCCCAGTCGACCAGCGTCTTCAGGTCAGCCTCACCAAGCGAGCGGTCATTCAAAAACTGACCCACATGAGGGTCTGCATTCCAGGGCGGCATCCGGCGTTGTGAAACGCTCGATTTGATGGCCGCAGCAAAAGGCCGCACTTCCTTAAAACTCAAAAAACTCATGGGTGCTGCTTCGCCCGGACGATGGCAGCCAACGCAGTTTCTCTCGAGAATCGGCTGTACGTCCTTGTAGAACGTTGGATTAGGCGCTGCAAAGGCTGCCCCTAGGCTAAAAATGAGTGCGAACGGAATTCGTAGAGTCATGGTGAATTGAAAAAAAGGCTCCCATTCCAATTTACGAGAGTTTAGGCTAGAAAGTTTAGTCAAAAACGAATAAAAATCGGTTCACCAACATTTTGCTTCATACTTTAATTTCTCTGTCCGATCTGTACATTTGACGAGACTGAAACCATGCGCGTAAATGACCCAAATCTTAACCCGGCGGCCCTGAACTCTACTTCGACCAGCGGCTCGGCAAACACAGGTGCAACGAGCAAATCGGCTCAACTGGATTCCGTCAGGATCAGTAGCTCGAGCGCTGCCTCAAAAGCGTCAGGAGATCGTGGTGACGAAGTACAATTGTCCGGCCTGTCCAATACAATCAACGAGTTGCAGTCTGGTAGTCCTGAGCGGGAAGCCTATATCGAGAGTCTACGCCTTCAAGTCTCCGCAGGAACATACCAAGTCGATGCATCCGAGCTTGCCAGCGGTATCGTCAATGATGCTCTTCTCAAATCTGAGTAATTCCCGTGTCAGACTCCACCCAAACCCCGGTCGCACCCGCCCAAAGCATAAAGTCGGGCTTATTAAAGATTCGGCGAATCCTTGTGCAGGCCCCAGCGACCTTGTCCCCCGATTCGGTCGGCCCGGCACTAGAACAACTCATCAGCGACCTGAAGGCTCTCAACTCAGCTCCTAACCTGCCGGAGGCTGGCGTCTTGCTCGAAATCCAAGCCCTATCCAATTCCGTCCAAGACCTATACCGTCAGGCATCCTGTTTCTACAGCGGTCTCGCTGCCGAATCGATCAAGAATGGCAATTGGGACGCAGCGTCATATTCCCAGGGCGGAGAATGGGCCCAACCGCAAGCCAGTCCGGCCAAACGTTTTCAGGTGGAGGGTTAAGACCGATGGGAAACTTATTCGGTTCTCTCCTGGCTTCTACCAGCGCTTTGCGGGTCATTGAACGAGGCATCTCTACCACCCAGAGCAATGTGGTCAATGTCAACACACCCGGCTACGCCAAGCAGCGATTGATGCTCGAAGCCCGGCGCTTTGAACCAGACCTCAATGTGATTGGCGGTGTTAGTTCTGGAGGTCTCTACAGCTATCGCGATGCTTTCTCTGAGAGCACTGTCCAGCGCCGCACGAGCCAGGCTGCGGTTGAAGAGCAACTCAAGAGTAGCCTCTCTTCGCTTGAGCCGCTTTTCCCTGTTACCGAGGGTGCGGGTGTGCCTGCGGCGATCAATAAATTCTTCAGTGCTTTTTCTCAGCTCACTGTTTCTCCGAACGATTCGGCGAGCCGGCAAGTCGCCCTTGATCGAGCCTCTGACCTTGCATCCAGTTTCCGGAGCACTTCCAGACGTCTTTTCGAGGAGCGCGGTGGCGCTCAGGTCTCAGTTCAAACCAGTGTTTCCCGCATCAACGATATTGCAGGCCGTATCCGTGATCTCAATGCCAACCGGCGCGGAGATTCTCAAGCTGGCGCCGATCCTGGCAGTGACGCCAAGCTCTATGCTGCCCTTGAAGAACTGGCTGAATACGTCGATTTCACTGTAACCCCTTCTTCCAGCGGCGGCGTTAGTGTCTATCTCGGGGGCCAGTCTCTATTGGTGATCGGTGACCGAAAATACGAAATTTCTTCTGACATATTGGGAGACAATGCCCGTATCCTGGATTCGGAAGGCGCAGCGATTACGGGCGACCTCAATAGCGGAAAGCTGGTCGGGCTGCTCGACGTTTACAACAATAGAATCCCGGGTTATCTCGAAGATCTCAATATTCTGGCGGCTTCATTTGCCGACACTATAAACTCGACTCTGTCAGAGGGTGTTGACCAAAACGGTAACGCCCCGCTGCAAAGCCTCTTTTCATACGATCCCAGCTTGGGCTCGGCTTTCACAATCAGCACCAATGACCTGAGTCCAGAACAACTGGCCGTCGCTACGCCTGGCCAAACCGGTGGAAATTCAAATGCTCTTCGGATGGCCGGCCTCGACAAAGAGCGCGTTTTAGACGGCAAAACCTTCAATCAATTTTACGGAGTCTTAGCGGGTCGAGTTGGGCGGGAAGTGGCCGGGGCCAAGTCTTCGGCTGGCATCCAGTCAGACCTGCTTACCCAGGCTAAAGAACTTCGCGCGGACGCCCAGGAAGTCTCTCTCGACGAGGAAGCTGGTCAGCTCATCCAGTATCAGCGTGCCTATCAGGCAACTGCCCAACTCTTCAAAACCATCAATGAGATGACCGATACGCTCATCAATGCACTGCGCTGATCCCAGCCGCTGATCGAAAGGATTGTTCATTTCATGATCAACTCACTATCCGCCTCAGAAGCCAGCTTTCTCCGCAATATCGAGAAAATCCAGGCTCGCGCTGACCGCGCGCAACTTCAAGTCGCCAGCGGCAAACGCATCTTTGCCGCTTCTGACGAACCCGACGGCATCAGTGCCTTGCTCGCGACCCGTTCTGAAATCGAAGCCAACGATCAAATCACCAGCAACCTGGGCCGCACCAGGGCAGAAGTCGATGCCTCAGAGAACAGCCTGCAGCAGGCCATCAAAGTTCTAGAGCGCGCGCGCACTCTGGCCGCACAAGGCAAGAACGGCTTCAATGCCGAAGCAACGTGGACCGCACTCACCCAAGAAGCGGGTGACCTTACGCAGCAACTGCTCAATATCTCAAACATCGCCATAGAAGGGCGCTTCATATTCGCCGGTAACAGCGATGGCAGCCAACCCTTCTCCTATGATCCGTCCCTTGAATTGGTCACAACCTACTCAGGCACTGCCGCAACCCGCCAAAGCCTTTTCCCCGGTGGCAGCGCCTTCAACATCGCCAGAGCAGGAGATCAGGTTTTCGACAATGCCGGTGTGGATGCCGACGGTATCACCAAGAGCGCCTTTACCGCTCTAAAAAATCTCAAGGATGCCTTGACGGCAAAAGACGAAAACGGGCTTCGATCGGCACTGCAGTCGATCGAAACCAGCAACAAACACCTCTCGGGAGAATTGAGCTTCTTCGGTGCCGCGCAGCGCCGCATCATCGATGCATTCTCCACCTCTCAGGCCACTTCGCTCCGGCTGAGCAGCCAGTTGAGCCGCCTTGAAGACGCAGACCTCACAGCGTCGATTGTTGAATCTCAAGAAGCTCAGTTCCAATTGAAGGCTGCCTTCCAGATTCGTGCCCAGCGTCCACGCCAATCCCTCTTCGACTACCTCGGGTAATCATCCTCCGAAGCGCATTACAATCAAGGCATGAGAACTTCGCTTGCCGAAGTCATGTCCACCCCAGACAAGGCTGTCCCCAAAGAACTGCTCGGCAAGGCCGGCTGGAGCGCCCCAGCAACCAGAATTGCGCCCCGTACAGAAGCCCCCTCACCACCGCCAAGTTTGTCCGCAAGCGGTCGATTATCACGAACCATTCACCGGGGGAACTGAAGTAGCCGATGCACTTGCCACTCGCCCTTTTCGCCACCCTGGCCCTGAATGCCCTGGCCCTGAATGACCCGGCCAAGCCAGCCGATCTTGTCCCGGCGAAGTGGCCGAGCAATCATCCGGCAACACTTGCCATTCTGAGCGAATCACCGGTCAACTGCCTTTTGATTCCAGAAGCCAAATGGTCCAAAGTCTTTGTCCAGGCAGCGCACGCCCAGAAGATCACCGTGCTTGCCCTCCTACAGCCCGGCGGCCCAGCTCTGCCTCGTGCCATGCGAGTCATGGAACTGGGCATGGATGGAGTTGTTCTCGAAGGCAATTTCGAAGAGGCCGAATCCCAGGCGATTCGCAAGGTCCTCACTGAGGCTAAAATGCTGATGGTCGAGCTCGGTCTCCGGGGCAAGATCCCCCTAAAGGCAACCGATTCCCCAATCATCGGAACATTCCAGGGCGTCTGGGCCGGCATCAATCCGCATGAAGAGGGCGCGGCCCACGCAGCACCGTCGGGCGCTCCCTGGATCGATACCAATGCTGGTTTCCTCCGCTTTGTCCGCGCCGCCTCTGATCGTACTTTCTGGCTTAGCGCAACCCCACCGCGAGACTCTGTCGTCAACCTCTCCCGGTACATGCAAATGATCGCCGACCCGGCAATGGTTGGTGGCCGCTGGATTCTCAACTTCGAAGCAGAATTCTTTTCTCGCCTTAGCGCAAACGAAGCCAAAGCGCTCAAAGACTTCAAGCGCATCAATCAGCTTCTACTTTTCTTTGAACAGAACAAACCACTGCAGTCGCTGCCCGCTTTTGGTCAACTCGCCGTAGTCGCCGACACGCAAAGCGGCGCACTGCTTTCTGGATCTGTCCTCGACATGATTTCTGTCAAACACATCCCGGTTCGTCCAGTTCCGTTCAAGGCCATCGAAGCCAGAGCTTTCGACCAGGCGAAGATGGCTGTAAATGTTGACCCGCATTCGCTCGATCTCCGCCAGACACAAGTGCTCAAAGATTTCACGCGGTCTGGAGGTACTGTCCTTACTGCGCCTCCAGGCTGGCGCATGCCGATACCGCGATCCGATCAAATCGTGACCGATGCCGAGGAAGTCAAGAAGCTTGACCAGATCTGGAAAGAGGTCAACGCCATGATGGGCCGCCGCAATCTCGGCGTGCGGCTCTATAACGTTTCGAGCATGCTTTCGAACATGCTTGGCCCCCCTGACGGCTCCCGGGTAATTGTTTACCTGGTCAACTATTCTGACTTCTCCGTCGATTCTATTGCCGCGCATCTGCTGGGCAAATACTCGAAAATCACGATCCATTGGCCGGAGCGCGCTCCGAAAGTCCTCACTCCGTACGAGACCGAAGACGGCACCGGCGTCGACATCGACATCCTCGAATCGGCCGCAATCCTGATCGCTGAGAAGTGAAGGCCGCAACTCAACTTACAATAGTGGGATGACTCGCCGTGACCTGATCGCCCTCGGTGTACTCCCGCTCTTGGCGCAAAAGAAAACTCTTCCAACAGCACCTGTATCCATTCGCAAGTGCGACACCTACAACGAAGACTTTTTTGAGATCTTCACTCGTATGTTTGATGACCTTGGCGGCCTGTCCAAACTGGTGGCTAACAAGACAGTGACGATCAAGCTCAATCTCACGGGCTCGCCCGGTTTGCGGTTTCAAGGCAAGGCGCTCGGCCTCACCCACTACACCCATCCCAGGCATGTTCTGGCGATGACGGCGGTGCTGGATCGCGTAGGTGCAAAAAGGATTCGTTTTGTCGAATCGGCCTGGGGCACCGCCGGTCCGCTGGCCGAATACATGCTCGATTCCGGCTGGCCTGTCCGCCAACTCTCAACTGCTGCAAAACAAGTGGAGTTTCTCAACACGAATGCGCTCGGAGGATTTGCAAAGAAATACACTCGTCTGAAAGTGCAGCACGGCGGCTGGATCTTTCCTGCCTTTGAATTCAACAGCGTCTATGCCGAAACGGACGTCATGATGTCGATGGCCAAGCTCAAGAATCACGACACCTGCGGAATCACGCTGGCCATCAAGAACATGTTTGGCTGCACGCCTGCTTCGATCTATGGCAACGATTCAGGCGTCGATGATCCGAACGAGAGCCCCACTTCCGGGCGTGACCAGATCTGCCACGCAGGTAAGCGCCAACCGTCCAGGATCGCTCTGCCTGAGATCGATCCGGCTTCCCCGCGCAATGCCTTTCACCGGATGCCTCGCATCGCGGTAGAGGTGGCCTCTGCACGCCCGATCGACATCTCATTCATCGATGGCATCGAAACGATGACAGGCGGAGAAGGCCCCTGGATCAATACGAAGGGCACCTTCAGCGGCACCGCCCATGCCAGGCCTGGGCTCCTTGTCCTTGGCACCAATCCGGTCACCACCGACACAGTTGGAACAGCACTGATGGGCTATGACCCGCGCGCCACCAAGGGGACGCCTCCCTTCCACAAGTGTGACAACATGTTGCTGCTCGCTGAAGAAGCGGGCCTCGGCACCGCAGACCTTAACAAAATCGAAGTGATCGGAGGCAAGATCTCTGATCTTCGCTTCCGTTTTCCGATGAGCGCCTGATGCAGAGGTTCCTTGATCAGCTTTTTGCCGTCTTCGCCAAGATCACGCCAATGGCGATCTTCGACATTCTGCTTGTCTCGGCTTTCATCTACATCTTCATCATCAACATCCGCGGACGCCGCGCGGCTCAAATTCTGAGCGGTATGTTCATCCTCACCTGCGCCTATCTGGCCAGTGTCTGGTTCCATTTGGAGTTGCTTCGCACGTTGCTCGCCACGCTGGCGCCCTACACAGCCTTCGCTGTCATCGTGATGTTTCAATCCGAGATCCGGCGCGTTCTCGCCCGCATCGGACGTGCACGGATCTTCACTTTTGGCGGACGGCTTCAGCGCCGCGAGACCGCTGAAGAAATTCTGATGGCGGTGAGCCATCTCTCCCAACACCACATCGGAGCATTGATTGTTGTGGAGCGGGACACTGGCCTTAAGACTTTCATCGAAACGGGTGTCAATCTGGATGCCCGCCTCTCCCGCGATCTACTGCTCAGCATTTTCTACCAGGGCGGCGCACTCCACGATGGAGCGGTGATTGTGCAGGGAGACCGCATTGCTGCCGCCGCCTGCTTTCTTCCGCTCACGATGAATCCAGCCCGCCTGGGCCAATTGGGGACGCGACATCGAGCCGCCATCGGGATTTCCGAAGAAACTGACTCGCTTGCAATTGTTGTTTCAGAGGAGACGGGCAAGATTTCCCTCTGCGCCTATGGCGAAATTCAGCATGGGGTCTCGATTGAATATCTCGAAGAGCAGATTACCAAGCATTTAAGCCAGCCCCTGGCCCCGGCTATCAGCGACAACTCCCAGATGGAGATCCGCCGCTCATGAATCTCTTTACTGAAAACATCCCCTCCAAACTGTTCAGCATCCTGATCGCATTCCTGCTCTGGGTGGCCCTGGTTGATGAGCCTGAGCTGATAGAGACTGTCACCGTCCCGGTGGAATACCGTAATCTCTCAAGTGCTCTTGATCTTTCGCCCGACGCGCCCACCCGCATTCAACTCCAGGTTCGGGGCCCGCGCGGACGCCTCAATGAGGTTTCCCCGGATCGCACCAATATTGTCCTCGACCTGGGCAACATGGGCCAGCCATCCTCCCGCACCTTTACTATCCAGGACGACTTGATCAATCTTCCTCCCACAGTCACTCTCGTGCGTGCCATGCCCTCTCAGTTGCGCGTCAAGCTCGAGCGCCGTACATACAAAGACGTCGCCGTAACCTTGGCCTTCGAAGAAGATCTACCCGCTAATTTGAAGATCGTCTCAACCGCTATCTACCCTCCCCGTATCAAAGTGGTTGGCCCTGAGTCGCGCGTTAACCTTTCTGAATCTCTTATGACCGAGCCAATCAGCCTGAAAGACATCACTGCCGGACTTCCTATCCGGGTCAATGTGCTCCTGGTTGACCCTCAACTTTCCATTGTCGGTTCGGCCTTGGTCACAGTAAAACTGCAGACAACCCAGTTACCCTAGAAGTGAATATGGCAAGACAACTCTTTGGTACTGACGGAATTCGCGGCAGAGCGGGCCAACCGCCTCTCGATAAGCCGACAGCCTACGCTCTCGGGTCTGCTCTCGGTGCATGGGCTAAGGGGCAGTCCTCCGGCCCAAAGGTTCTGTTGGGAATGGATACACGCGAATCCGGCCCCTGGCTTGCCGAAGCCGTAGCTGCCGGTCTTCTCGCCTCTGGTGTCGAACCTCATTTTGCTGGCCTGCTCACCACTCCTGGCGTTGCCTACAACACCAAGCATGGCCCGTATGTGGCTGGTGTCATGATCTCTGCGTCCCACAATCCTTACGAAGATAATGGCCTCAAAGTCTTCGATCATTCCGGCTTCAAGCTTCCTGATGCGCAAGAACTCATCCTTGAGCAACAGATTCTGGTCATCCGCGAGACGGCCGTTGTCCCGGAATGTCCGTTGCCCATTCACGAGGAGCTCGCCAATAACTATCTTGAGTTCTTGAAATCCACTTTTCCGCATTCGCTCAGCGGATTGCGCCTTGTAATCGATTGCGCTCATGGCGCTGCTTCCCATCTCGCCCCACGCCTTTTCACGGGGCTTGGTGCGGAAGTCATTACTGTCGCAAACTCGCCAGATGGACGTAACATCAATGCTGGCGTTGGTGCTCTTCACACGGAATATGTTCGCGACGCCGTTCTCAAACACAGCGCCGATATCGGCATTGCTTTCGACGGCGATGCCGACCGCGCGATGTTTAAATCAGCGAAAGGCTCGCGTGTGGACGGCGACGCCGTGCTGTTGATTTGCGCCCGGCTCTTCAAGGCCGCAGGGCACCTTCCTGGCAATCTCGTTGTCGCGACGGTGATGTCGAATCTGGGGCTCGAAGTCGCGCTTCGCAATGAAGGCATCACACTGGTCCGAACGGCAGTTGGTGACAAGTATGTGCTGGAAGAAATGGTTCGCTCTGGCGCCAATCTGGGTGGAGAACAATCGGGTCACATTCTGTTCCCGGAATTCGCAACCACCGGCGACGGAATGCTCACAGCCCTTCGTGTACTTGAAGCCATGATCACCTCAGGCAAGTCTCTCGATGAACTTACTCGCGGTTTCGATGTATTCCCCCAACTCCTGGTCAACGTGCGCATCGGTGCCCGCCGCCCGCTTGAGGATTTTCCTTCCGTTCAATCTGTAATTGCCCGTTGCGAGCAAGACTTCGGCTCGAGTGGACGCGTCCTTGTTCGCTTCTCCGGTACAGAGCCCCTGGCTCGTGTCATGGTGGAAGGTAACGACGAAGCCAAAGTGAAGCACCACGCAAACGCGATTGCCGCCACACTCGAAGCAGCAATGGGTTTAAAATGAACTCGATGCGCATCTTCCTTCTCAGTTCCCTCTTCCTCTCTATCCTTGCTGCCCAAAACGTCAAGCCTGCCAAACTTGCCGGCGAAGACTGGGTTCAGCTCTTCAACGGCAAAGACCTCACTGGCTGGGTTGAGGTGGGCAAGGAGAAATGGACAGTCGAAGAAGGCGAAATTAAAGGCGAGGCCCTCAGCAAAGCCTACGGCTATCTGCAAACCGACAAAGACTACAAAGACTTCCATCTGTCCATCAAGTTCAAGTGCGCGGGCAATGGCAATTCTGGTGTCTTCTTTCACACCGCCTTCAAGCCCGGCACACCCGACATCACGCGCGGCTTGCAGTTTGAAGTGGACTGCCGCATCGGCCAGCACACAGGCGGTATCTATGGCGACGGTCGCGGTTGGATCGTCTGGCCCTCTCCCGAAAACGAACTCAACGTCCGCAAGAGCGACTGGAACGAATACACGCTTAAAGTCGAAGGCAACCGTTATATTTCGCGTCTGAATGGAGTCGTGATGGTGGACTTCACCGACCCCAGCCCAAAATCTTTTGATGGCCCGATTGCACTGCAACTCCACTCCGGTGGCGAAGGAAACATGCGCTTTAAAGATATTTGGATTCGCGATCTCTCGAAGCGCTAACCGTCTCAATTGACCAAACAGGAAACAGCCGACAAGCTGGCCTTGCTCGCCAAACCACGCATCACCAATCTGTTGCGCCTCCAAAGCGTGCAACACATCCACGATTCTTCGCCCGGCAAATTGATGGATACATCCACTTGCAATGGCATGACTTTGGTTGCCAACCGGCTGAAGGAGGCGCTGGAACCGTACAAGGATCTCAGCCGCTTCACAACCGAAGAGCGCATTATGTCCCGGGTGATTGATATTGGCCTGTTGCCGATCGTCACTGCGATGATGCAGGAGATTCGTAGCAAGAAATTTCTGCTTACGCGCAACATCGCCAAAGCGAAGTCAGACCACCGCGCATATGCCCATATCCAAGGCATCGGCGTGCGTGTCAGTGTTTACTTGGATCTGCGATCAGGCGACACTATCGTTGCTTGGCACTGCCTCTACGGTACGGCCTGAATCCCGCGCAGCGTCTGGTCAAACCAGTCCGCAAGCATCGTGAAGTCTTCATAGATCGTGGCCCATCCGTGATCCTTGCCTGGCATCACAATTAGCTTGTTTTTCACCCCGGCCTGCTTCATCTTTTCAATGAAGACTTCGGATTGTTGCAGAGGCACCGTCCGGTCCTTGTCCCCGTGAATTAGCAAGACGGGAGGCGTCTTCTCGTTGACCAGATAGATCGGCGATACTGCGCGGCCTAGTTCTTCTGTCCCTGCCTTAGGCCCAAAAATATCTCGATACGCTGCCAGTGGGCCTACGCCCGCGCCATTGATGCCAGTTTGACCCCAGTTCAAAAAATCCGTCGGTGGAAAGAAGCAGGCAACTGACCCAGCCTTCTCCATCGCGAGCAACGCCAGATGACAGCCCGCACTAAATCCTGACAAGCCAATTTTCGTGCCATCCACCTTCCACTTGGCGGCATCGGTCTGGATTACCTTCACCGCCAGCCGCACGTCTTCGATAATTTCTGAAATTGTAAAGCGGGGCTGGGAACTCGGCACTACTGCGAACACTGTGTATCCGCGATCCAACACCTTGGCGAAGTACTTGGGCACAATCGCGGCGTGATTCGACTTCCAGGTGCCGCTCACCACAAATACCATTCCGAAGCCATTCGGCTTCGCCGGCTCAATCACATCCATCGTGAGGGCAGTTCCGAATTTTCGCCCGTAGATCACATCTTCGGTCCGCTTAAAATCGTCTGCTGCCGAAATTGCAACCGCAATTCCCATGGCCAACACCAAAAGCTTCATATTGGCTTATTATGACAACATCCCATGTACACCCTCCTGCTCACAGCCACGCTGCTCGCCCAGACCTATCAGCCTAACTGGGAATCTGTCGACAAGCGTCCGAATCCTCCCTGGTTCTCAGATGCGAAGTTCGGCATATTCATCCACTGGGGTGTCTACTCAGTACCTTCTTATGCCCCCGTGATTCCTGGCAAACTGGCATACGCCGAGTGGTATTGGAATGCGATGACCAAAGGCAAGGAGGGCTCCACCAAGCCGATCGAAGCTGGCACATGGGCCTACCATCAGAAACAATACGGTGCCAACTTCAACTATCAGGATCTGGCCCCGCAGTTTCGTGCCGAACTTTTTGATCCTGATCACTGGGCCGATGTCTTCGCCCGTTCTGGTGCCAAGTATGTTGCCCTCACTTCAAAGCACCACGAAGGCTTTACTCTCTGGCCAAGCAAACACGCCAGCGCTACCTGGGGCCGCCCCTGGAATGCAGTCGAGACTGGCCCCAAGCGCGACATCCTTGGCGACCTTACCACTTCGGTACGCAACAAGGGTCTGCGGATGGGCTACTACTATTCGCTCTACGAGTGGTTCAATCCGCTCTGGCTCTCAGACAAGCCACGCTACATCCGGGACCACATGACCCCGCAGTTCAAAGATCTTGTCACTCGCTACAAGCCAGACATCATCTTCAGCGACGGCGAATGGGATCTGCCCTCATCGGAATGGCGTAGCGCCGAGATGCTCGCCTGGCTCTTCAACGACTCACCCGTCAAGAACACTGTGGTAGTCAATGATCGCTGGGGGAAAGAAACCCGCCACGTCCACGGCGGCTACTACACCACCGAATACACCGCCGGCATGAGCAACTCCAACCACGACTGGGAAGAGAGCCGCGGCATGGGATTTTCTTACGGCTATAACCGGGCCGAGCGTGCAGACGATTACCGCTCCACCCGTGACCTCATCATCATGCTCAGTGACATTGTGAGCAGAGGCGGCAATCTGCTTCTCGACATTGGCCCCGACGGCGACGGCACCATTCCAGTTGTGATGGAGCAACGCCTGCTCGAAATCGGCTCCTGGCTCAAGGTCAACGGCGAAGCCATCTATGGCACCAAGCCCGCCAGGAATGCAAAGCAGTGGAGCGCCGGCGAACAACCCAAGGTCGACTACAACCAGCGCTTTGAATCCAGCTATGACGTCTCAGCCCTTGCTTCCAGGCCCGCGCCCGGCAAAGCATCCATCGACGCTTTCTTCACCACCAAAGGCAAAGACCTCTACGCGATTCTGCCGCGCTGGTACAAGAGCGAAATTACAATCGACGGTGCCACCGCAAAACAAGTCCAACTCCTCGGCGCATCCCAGCCGCTCAAGTTCAAGAACGCCAAAGGTGCTGTTACCATCCAACTTCCTACTCTGCCGGAAGACCTTCTATCTCAACCTGTCTGGACCTTGAAGATCGCCCAATGAACCGGCGTCATTTTCTCGCTTCCATGACTGCCGGTGCTGGCCTCGCCCAGACCCGCCACCCCAACGTCCTCTCGCTATCGGTGGACGATCTCAATGATTGGGTCGGCTGTCTCGGCGGTTACCCCGGCGTCAAGACCCCCAACATCGACAAGCTCGCCAAGCGTGGCGTACTGTTCTCAGACGCCCACTGCGCCGCGCCGCTCTGCAACCCGTCCCGCACGGCCATCATGAGCGGCCTCAGGCCCTCCTCCAGTGGCATTTACAATAACGATCAATACCTGCGTACCAGCCACCCTGATGTCGTGACCTTGCCCCAGTACTTCCGCCGCAATGGTTATCACGTCGCCGGGGCAGGGAAGGTCTTTCATCACGTTGCCGGGCACAACCCGCCTGACCAGTGGGACGAATTCCAGCTTCAGCAATTTGACGACCCCTGGTACCGTCGCGCCGATTGGTACCCCTGGAACAAACGCATCCCTGCACCCAAGGGTCATCCCTACAATGGCCTCAAGGATTTTGCCGGCGAATTCGACTGGGGGGTGCTTGAAACTCCAGAAGCCGATTACGGCGATCAGAAGGCCGTAAACTTCGCCAAAGAATTTCTGGGCCGCAAACACACCAAGCCCTTCTTTCTGGCCGCCGGCATGTGGCATCCCCACATCCCGATGTACGCTCCGCAGCGCTTCTTCGACATGTACCCGGAAGCCTCAGTCCATATTCCCGATACGCGCGATGACGATCTTACCGACTTGCCTCCTCTTGCCCAGCAGCTTGCAGCCTTCCGCCGGCCGGAATTTGAACGCATCCGCAATGCAGGCAAGTGGAAAGAATTTGTCCGCGCCTACCTTGCTGCTATCTCATTTGCAGACTCGCTTGTCGGCAGCATCATCGACGCACTCGACAATAGCGAATACGCGAACAACACGATCCTGGTCTTTTGGTCCGACAACGGTTGGCATCTTGGCGAGAAGCAACACGTTCACAAGTCGACACTCTGGCAGCGCTCCACCCACGTGCCATTCATCATTTCGGGGCCTGGGCTCAAGGCCAAAGGCACTACCCGGACTCAACCCGTTAGCACCTTCGACATCTATCCGACGCTCGTAGATCTTTGCGGTCTGCCAGCCAACCCGCGTGTGGAAGGCAAGAGCCTACGGTCATTGCTAGAAAACCCCAAGGCTAAACACGACCCAATTGTCTCTACCCATCTCCCCGGCACCCATTGCGTCATCAACGCGAAGTGGCGCTACATCATCTATCCCGATGGCAGCGAAGAACTCTATGATCGCAAAGCAGACCGCAACGAATTCACCAATGTAGCTTCCAACCCGAAGCACAGCGGCATCAAGCAGCGGCTTGCGAAATTCGCTCCTCCCACCAGTGCCAAACCCCAACCGCAGGTCTCCGATTTTGATTTCGACTTCGCAACCTACACGTACAAAAGAAAGGCCAAACCATGATTCTCCCTCTCCTTCTGCTGCTTGCTGCAGACCCTAAACAGGCGCTCACCTTCCGCGCCACCTTCGACAAAGGCCCCGATGCTGACTTCGCCAATGGCGACAAGTCAATCTATTTTGCCCCCAGTTACAAGGATCAGGCCAGCGCCGTAAAAGGCCTCGGCCAGGCCCCTGTAGCGCTTGAAAACGGAGCCCTTCGTTTCAAGTCAAAGCACACCACAGCGCTCTTCTTCAAGATCCAGGACAATGTCAATCCAACTACAGGCACGATCTCTTTCAAGCTTAAGCTCGATCCCGCCTTGGACCTGCCGCCTGACTACGTCGACCCAATTCAATTCACTGATAAAGCCTACAACGATTCCGCCCTTTGGGTCGACTTCACTAAAGACGAAAGGCCTAGACTCTTCCGGCTAGGCGTCTTCGGCGAACTCAAGGCTTGGAACCCTTCCAACATCCCGCCCGACAAGAACCCCAAGTTCAACGAGCGTCTTGTCGTTGTCAAAAATCCACCTTTCACCCGCGAACAATGGACCCACATTGTAATTACCTACGCCACCGGCACGGCCAGCCTTCATGTCAACGGTAAGCTCCAAGGCAGTAGTTCCCCAATCACCGAACCCTTTACCTGGGATCTGTCGAAGGCCACAATCAGACTCGGCGTCAACTACGCTGGCCTGATGGATGACATCTCCATCTACAACCGCGTGCTGACGCCGAAAGAAATCTCCAGGCTGAAGTAGTTAGGAGTGGCGGGCGCAAACCTCGCGCAGCTTCTTGAACAGCGCAGGCGTTGCCTCAAGCGCTGATTCCTTTTCTTCGTACTCCAGCGCCAGGTAGCCGCGATACTTATTGGCTACCAGCATCTTTGCGACGCGATCCCAGTCCGAAGGGGCTGGCCCATTCTCGTCCTTCACCATCGCCTTAACCTGCACGTTCACCGCGTGAGGCGCAATCATCTCGATCTGCTCGTAGATCTTCGTTTTGAAGTTGGCCGTGTCGAGATTGATCCCAACCCAAGGGCTGTTCACCTTTTTGACGATCTTCACAAGGGTCTCGGCCCGATCAGTCACCCCGCCGTGATTTTCCAGGCCAAGAATGATTCCATGTTGCCCGGCGTACTCGCCTGCCGGCCCAAGCATGTCCACAACCCAGCCAGCCGCTTCGTCTTCATTGCTCGTCTTCGGGATTGCTCCGCCAAACACACGAATGTGTCCTGCCCCTAGCTTGGCCGCCACATCCACCCACTTCTTGAGATCGGTCAGCGATTGATCCCGCGTCGGCCCCACCGGCTTGGTCAATTCCGTGCGCACGGAGATCGAATAGATTTCAATGCCTGCCTTGTAAGCCGTCCTCTTCAGAGGCAACAGAAAACTGTCTTCAGTGTTGGGAAACCAGTAGACCGTCATATCCACGCCGTCGAGATCATTCTCGGCTGCGATGCGGATCATGTCTTCGTACTTTAGCGTGCCCTTCTGTAAATCGTTACGGAACGAATAGGCGCACAACGCCGGCCGCAATCTCGGCTTAAGCGCAGCCCCAACGGCCAGCGGCGCGGCTGCCATGGCCATCAATGTAGATCTTCTTGTCATCACTCTAAAATACAGGAAGCCCCGCACGAATGCGGGGCTTCTTGATTTTGAGTGTCTGCGATTAGAAGACGATCTTCAATCCCAACTGCACTTCGCGAGGCCCGTTAGGTGCAGCCATCGCACCTATAACCTTGCCAAAGTTGGGGCTGGTGATGTCGGTATTCGGAGCGTTAAACTTCGGCGAGTTCGTCATGTTGAACGTCTCGAGGCGAAGCTCAGCCGTAAATCGTTCCGTTATTTTAATACGACGGAAGAGCGAAGCGTCGATGTTGAACAATCCCGGCCCGGTAAATGAGTTGCGACCTATATTGCCGAAGGTTCCGGCAGCAGGTTGTGCAAACGCACCCTTTTCAAACCACTGAGCGCCAGGGCCCACTTCTTTGGTGGCGGTGTAGGTGCCAACCAGGTTGGGATCGTTTGAGCTGCCAGGAGCATTGATGATGCCGCCCGGAACACCCAGATTGAATGGTCTCCCCGTTTGTAGAGTGAAGATGCTATTCACTTGCCATCCACCGGCGATCCAGGATGCCGGTCCGCTGGTCAGGAATTTCTTCCCCTTACCGAAAGGAAGCTCATACAGATAGCTCTGCACAAAGACATGGCGGATATCGGCATCGGCGCGCGCACGGTTGCGAGAAGGATTGATGTAGTACCGGAAGCCGCCATTGTCGGCGCCAATCGAGTCAATCGCCTTGGCAAAGGTATATGCCGTCGTCATCGAGAATCCATTGGAGAAGCGGCGATCCAGCTTGGTCTGCAGCGAATGGTAATTCGAATTCGTGCCGAAGAAGATGTTGTTGATCGCATCCCGGCGGCCAAACAGGATGTTGAATGGCTGCCCTGCGGCACCAGCACCAATCTGAAGACCGGGATTCATGTTGTAGACACCGGTGATGCCAGTGCCCTTGTTGCCCACATAAGCCAGCTCAAGAGCCAACTGAAAGGGCAACTGGCGCTGGAGCGCAAGGTTCCAGCTCTGGATGTAAGATTCGCGTGCATCCGGTCGCACGTAATTGAACACAGATGCGGGTGCCGGATTGATGATGCCGTTGGTGGGAATCACTGTTGGCACAAAGGTCGGGAAGCCCTGCTGCATAGTACGCGCCACGGTGAACGCACTGGCTGCCTGGAATGAATTGTTCTCACGTACCGGGAAGTTGAATGCATATCCGTTGTCGGGCAGCGGCGCCCATGAGATGCCGTATCCACCACGAATTACCGTCTTCTCGTTATAGCGGTACGCCATGCCGAAGCGAGGAGCGAAGTTTGTCTTGTAGTTCTTGCGGCCAATGTTCATCGGGACATTGCCTACACCAGCCACTTCAAGAGAATTGGTGAATGGGTTGAAGTTCGAGAAACCGGCCTTTACGCGGGGCAATGGCGGGGGCCACAACTCATGCCGTAAACCGATGTTCATGGTCAGCTTTGAGGTCACAGTCCAGTTGTCCTGGATGTAAGAGAACATGGGATTCTGCAGGAAGGTGGGGAAGATCAGCGGAAGGTCGCGGCCTGCCTCGTTCGGTTGATCCAGCAAGAAGCTGCCGAAAGAATTCGAGAAGCTCTGGGTTGAACCATTCGCCAACTGACCCGCAGCATTGCGTACGGCAAGAACCGTGTTGCCTTCTCTAAAGTTGAATCGTCCACGAGGATTAAAGGTCTGGTTCTGCAACAACTCATCCCGGCCTCGACGGTAATCGACACCAAACTTGATCGTGTGATTGCCGAGCACCTTCGTGTTGTTTACGATGAAGTTCAGGTTCGTCTCGCCTCGTTCCCATGGCAGGCTCGCTGAGTATCCAACTACAGGGTTATTGAATCCGTTGATTTGGATGTTCGAGATGCCGCCCGTAAAGTCACTGACATTCACACCAGGAATTCCAATCTCTTCCGAAGTTTTCAAGGCGATGTCGGCATTTTGCGCGTCATTGCGGTAATAAGCGACACCGGTTCGAATTTCAGTAATGAGAGTCGGGTTCCAAACGCGCGTGAAATTGATCGCGGCGTTGGTGGCTTTTTGGATTCCGGTTCCGGCGAAGTCGCGAAAGCCGCCACCCTTCACGCCGTAGAGGGGTGGATCGAAAATTTTGGAGTTCTGCTTTGAGTATCGGATGCTCATGCGGTCGTTGCTTGATATCTGCCAGTCCACCTTCACGTCGCCGCCATTGGTGTCCTTCTGGCGCACGGTCGAGGTCTGGAAGTTCTGCAGGATAGCGGAATTTGTAGGGCCTGGAATCAATGCGAGTAACCGGCTTGCGATGGGGCTAATCCGGTTGGCTGGGATCGTGCGATTCGGGAAGGGTGTACGGCCAGTGCCGTCGGCTGCGCCCGTGCGCGGGTCATAGATGTCCGTGCCACCAGACCAGTTCAGGTCGCCATTGCGGAAGGCCGCAGTCGGAATCGTTCCCTGATGGAAATCACCGCGACGGTCGCGAATGCCTTGATAGTCTCCGAAATAGAAAAGCTTGTTCTTAATCGCCGGACCACCGACGGTAAAACCAAAGTTGTTGGCTGTGGTCACCGGCTTGGTGTTCGAGAAGAACGGGCGTGCACCCAGACGGCTCACACGGTTGAATTCATAAACGCTTCCGTGCATCTCATTGGTGCCCGACTTGAAGTTCACATTCGTAACCGCACCACCGGCGCGGCCAAGTTCTGCTTCGTAATTCGACGTCGTAACGTCCACCGTCTGCAGAGCTTCAATGGCAGGAATCATTGCCGTCAGCAAACCAGTGCGCTGGTTGTTGTCAACACCTTCAAGTTGTACGTTGTTCGCCAGGCGGCTCTGCCCATTGACGTTGCTCGAAACAGAATCCTGTACGTTGAAAAATTCCGAGTGCGGACGGAAAGAACGCGAAGCACCGGGCACAAGATTGATCATGTTCTGGAAGTTGCGGTTATAGCCAAGAGGCATGTCCGCCAACTGCCGGGTCTCGATCTTGCGGCCCGTATCCGTTCGATCCGTTTGCAGCACGGCTGCTTCGGCAGTGACGGAAATAGACTCTGACACCTGTCCCGGCTGTAGCTCGAAGTCAGCGCGGGCTGTCGAGTTCACCAAAACATCAATGCCATCCCGGATCGACTTGCGGAAGCCCGCAACCTCAACTTCAACCTTGTACACCCCAGGTTGAAGATTTGGAAATGAATAATTGCCGCTTGCATTGGTTGTGCCCTGTTGGCTTAAACCCGTTTGCGTAGCGATGAGCGTAACCTTACCAGCAGCCACCATGGCTCCAGAGCTGTCGGTCACAGTTCCGACCAGCGTTCCATTCACTGCTTGCGAGAAGGCCGCAACTGTGGCCAAAAACAGGCAAAGCAGCACAGACATTATTTTGTGCATAGATATCCCCTTACAGAAAGACTAAATCCAACTGTAAGTGATTATATGCCAAGGGCGGCTAGCGTTTCAGCTTCATGACAATGGCGTTGCCATCGCTCATTATCAATTCACCATTATGAATCTTGTATGCCAACCGCAATCCAAGCGCCCCCAGGAACTCTTCCTCCAACTGCATACCAGGTCCCACACAAGCCATCTTCGTCGCCACAAGCATCCCGATCTCGATCATGGTTTTGGACTTTTTAAAAGATCCGCCAAACCGGTTGCAGCCACCAGACCCCGAGATCTTCTCACCCGTTGCAGGAAACTCGATAAACGGGATGCGTCCATCCGATGGCACACTCTTCCCTCTCAACTCGCTGAGCAGCCACTTCCCACGCAGGGAATCTGTCTCGGTTCCCCCATCCAGCCGCTTCAACCGGAATGTCTGCCGTGGATTATTGCGCAACGCAGCAGACGCCCCGGATCCAGACCGTGTTGACGATTCCCGTTCTCTGGTCAATTCGATTTCGCTGCCTGTCATTCGGCCCGAAAACCGGATCTTCGTCTGGTTGATCTCATTGCCTGCCTGCTCTTGCCGCACCAGCACAAACATCACCAGATTCCCCGAAATCGTACCCTTCACAATCGGAGTGCTCTCGAAATCGCCATACTGCTTGCCCGTCAGTACATTGCCTTTTTGCACAAACTGAAAAGCAAGATCCTCTATATTGCCGTTACGCCCCTCAAGCGTTCCGATCCAGGTGCCGTTAAAATCTGCTGCTATTGCGCATGCTGCCACCAATAGAGCGAGCCACCTCATGTATGCATCAATCCAGCCAGCGGCCCGGTGCTATCTGCAAAGCGCTCCACCGGTGTCCCAAATGCATCAAGCATCGACACATACAGGTTCGCCAGCGGTGAATCCTCTGCGTACTCCAGATGCTGCCCGCCAATCACTCGTCCACCACCACCGCCACCCAATACCAGCGGCAGATTGTGCGGAGCATGACGGTCTCCATCATGCAATGCGGAAGCAAAGAGCACCATCGAGTTGTCCAGCACACTCGACTCGCCTTCCTTCATGCCATCCAATTTCTTCAATAAATAAGCGTACTGAGCCACATGCCACTGGTTGATCAACTGATATTGCCGCAGCTTGTCGGCGTCTTTGCCGTGATGGGATACATCGTGGTGCCCGGCACTGACGCCCTCCAGCCACCTGAAGCTCACATTGCTGACGGCATTGCCAAACATAAAGGTCGCCAGTCGAGTCGTGTCGCTCTGGAATGCCACAGCGATCATGTCGAGCATCAACTTCACATGTTCGGCATGGTCACTCGGACGCTCAGGCGGAGCAGCCTTCGGGTCCAGTGCTACACGCGCCTTCCAATCATTGCGAGCCCCGGCCACGTTTCGTTCTACCCGTTGCTCCAGCGATCGCATCACACTCAGATACTCATCCATCCGGTGCCGGTCCGCCGTGCCCAGCTTGGTGCGCAATCGCTTTGCATCACCCTGCACCTTGTCGAGCAACAGTTTGTCCATCTGCGCCGTATCCGCGCCTGCGCCCGTTGAGGCGCGATACAACCGTTCATAGACAGCACGAGGGTTCAACTCACGAGCCAGCGGCGTCGTCGGGCTGCTCCAGGCGATGTGTGATCCATAGATCCGCGTATAACCAACCACCGCATCCACGCCAATCGCTACTGGCGTCACGCCCAGCTCAAGCGAAGGAAGCGGTGTCTGAGTTCCCATGCGTTGTGCGGCCAACTGATCCACCGATACACCATTGGCTATATCCGCACCAGGAGTCTTCTTGATCGTGGCGCAGGTCAGGATCGCTGCTTCTTTGACGTAATGACCATCGCCGCCTTTGGATCCTTCATTCCAAAGATTCTTGAGCACTACGATCTTGTTCTTAAAATCGGCCAGCGGCTGCATCGTCTGCGAGAGCTGAAAATCCTTGCCCTTACCTTCAGGCGTCCAGTGATGAGGGTTGACCCCGTTGGGCATGTAGAGCATGGCCATGCGCACAGGCGGCTTCGGTGTCGCCGTGTTTGCCATTGCTTCAAGCCACGGCAAGCCCAGCGCCACACCTGCGCCTCTCAATACGGTTCTTCGTTTCATCATTTGATAGCCTCCGCCTCTCCACGAAATGGCGCACTCAACACGATCGCCTCAATCAATTTCGCCGAGCTATAGTTATTCTGCTTCACTTCAGCGACAATTGCATCCACCGTGCAACTATCCCGCAAGGTCAAGCCACGGCCCAGGGCGTAGCCAAGCAGTTTGTTTGTCAGGTTCCGCAAGAACAAATCCCGCTTCTCATTCAGTATGGTGCGCAATTCTTGCGGTCCGGCGAACTTCCTGCCGTCAGCCATCTCCGCTGAGTTGTCTACTGGCTTTCCTCCATCCGCATCCCGCCACCTGCCAATCGAATCGTAGTTCTCAAGAGCAAAACCCATCGGGTCAATTCGGCTATGGCACCCGGCGCAGTTAGGATCTGCCCGGTGCAACGACAAACGCTCCCGCACGGTCTTGGGCGCAGCGCCAGCCTTCTCTTCGCCTAGAGGAGGCACATTCGGCGGCGGCGGTGGTGGTGGCGTTCCTAAAATCGCATCAAGAATAAAAGCCCCACGCAATACTGGGCTTGTCCGGTACGGATAAGATGACACAGCCAGCACGGCAGGCATCCCCAGGATTCCGCCACGCATACTGCCTTCAGGTAACTTCACCCATTGCGGCTGTGATCTTCGGCCTGGGTCTAGCGGAAACTTCAGCCCGAGGTGCTTCTCAAGATGGGATGTGCCGATCGTAAACTCTGAGTCCAGCAAGTTCAGCACACTCAACTTACGCATCAACATCTCGCGGAAAAAGTATACAGGTTGCAATCGAATGTCTCCGCGCAAGTCCTCGTCCTTTGCATACTGCGGAAAGAGCTTCGCATCTGGCATCTTGTCCCCTCCAAGGTCCCGCGTATGCAACCATTGCTCGATAAAGCGTTGGGCAAAATTCTGGCTCCGGTCATTGCGCAGCATCCGGTCTACTAGTGCCCGCAGAACATCGGGTTGATTCAACTTTCTATCTCGCGCCAGATCAAACATCAATTCATCCGGAAGGCTTCCCCACAAAAAATACGAAAGCCGCGAAGCCAGTGCAAACTCCCCTTGCTCCATCCGGAACAGAAAGTTCGGGCTCACCAGCACGGCCCGCAGCATGTAAAAAACAGCCGGCTCAAACTCTTCGCCTTTAGCCCGGGAGGCCCGAAACAGCTCAAGATATGGTGCCAAATCGGCTTCTAATACTGCCCGTCGAAACGCTCTGGGCAAGAATGCTTGCAATATGCGGCGGGCTGCAATCTCTGGCGACACACCCGGCCCCGGCTTTGCGATCAGAATCCGCGCCCGGCTCTTGTATTCTTTAGCCGCAAAATCCATTGCCAGCTTCGCCGTATCGAGATACTTCTCTGAATGCAGCGGCGACAGAAACAGCGTCTCCGCCGCGTTGTCAAAGCCCTCGCCACCAGCCCCGTCGGCCGGCAATCCTGCGCCGATATCGAGATGGATATCGAGCAGGTCCTGCACCGTCGCCGTGTATTCATCGCGATTCAGCCGCCGCAAAGGCCGTGGCCCCACCGTAATTCCGAGCGAGCAAGCCTCGCGCTTCAACTCCGCATCCACCCACTTCGCAAAGCCTTCCCTCGCATCAAGACCCGGTGCCGGTGCCCCCTTCGGCGGCATCTCGTGATTCTCCAGCCGTGTTCGCAACCGCACCCACGAATGTGTATCCGCAGCAAACGAAGCTGCGTCCTTCACCTTCTCCAGTTGGAATCCGCCCACACCAGCCTTACCTGAATGGCACGCGCCGCAGTATTTTCTGAGGAACTCCTGATTTTCTGCAAACCGGTTCTCCTGCCCATGTACAGGCAGCCCGGCCGCGATCAAAAAACAACAGATCCCGTAAATTTTCACTTGCTTGATTATATGTTCCCAATCTCGCATGTGATCAACTAAAGACGATGCGTTTCTGCTCTTTCGCCATGTTGGCGAGTCTGTTGTTTTCAGGCTGCACTGCACCCATGACTCACTCCACCGCTACTTCGGCTGGAATCCTTGCTCGAACTGGTGCCTCAATTCCCGCGCCTCTCGGCCAAGCGGCCACTCCATGGCCTCCTGGATTGTCGCTCGACCACCCCATCTCCTCAGATGATGCAGCGGCTATTGCCATCTGGAATAATGCGCAACTTCGATCTGACCTCGCCGCAATTGGTCTGGCTGAAGCGGATCTCAAAGACGCCTCGCTCCTGTTGCGTAATCCACGCCTCGACATGTTGTTTCCAGTAGGGGCCAAACCATTCGATCTACTGTTTAATTTCCCACTTGAAGTTTTCCTGCAGCGGCCCCGCCGCATTGCCGTCTCGGAGGCCGCACTTAATCAACTGGCGCAAAGTCTGATTCAAAACGGAGTGAACACTGCCCGCGATGCCCGCCTCGCCTTCACAGACCTCTGGCAGGCAGAGCAACGCACGCAGCTTGCCGCAGAATCTGTTAAGCTCCGTGACCGCATCGCGAAACTGACTACGGCCCGCTTTGGTGCAGGTGACATAAGTGAGCTTGAAACGATGGCCGCCAAATCCGATGCAGCTTCCGCCACCGAACTTCATCAGAGATCGGCAGGCGACATGCTCCTCGCCCGGCAGCGGCTATCGCTTTCTCTTGGTCTGGCCGTCGCGCAGTCCACATACCGTCTCTCGCCACCGTCAATGCCAGCGCAGTCTACAGAGACTCTCGACGCTTTGCTGGAAAAGTCGATGTCCGCCCGCGCCGATCTTCGTGCTGCCGAAATTGCTGTTACAACTGCCACCAGGCGCGCGGGTTGGGAGCGCCGCCGTTTCCTATGGCTGAGTGCACAGCTCAGCTCAAAAGGAGTCGGGAATTCTGGCGTCCTCTCCGGCCCAGGCCTCAGCTTCGAAGCACCCATATTCAATCGCAACCAGGGCTTGATTGCCCGCGCCGAAGCCGAAGTGGAGTCTGCTTCACGCCAGTACCTTGCACTCAAACAGCGCGTGGCATTCGAGGTTGCCGATGCTCGCGGCCAGCTACATCAGGCTCGTCTTTCTTTTTCCAATATCCGCGATGGCGTTCTGCCTCCGCTTGAGCGATCCGTTCGCCTTGCTGAGGACCAATACAAAAATGGGGATGTGGCTTTCCTTTTTGTACTCGAACAAAACCGCGCCTGGTTGGACGCCCGCCAGCGTCTGATCGATGCCCAGGCAGCTATCCTTCGAGCCCAGGCTCAACTGGAACGCAGTGTAGGCTCCAAATGATTCAACTTCTCTTTTTCCTGCTCATTTTCATCAGCTCATGTACTAAACCGCCTGCTGCTGCTCCTTCATCAAAGCTGGCGGCAAAAGTTGACAACCGCGTGAAAGAGCTTGATCTCACCCGCATAACGCTTACCCTGGAGGCCGAGCGCCGCCTTGGCATCACGCTGGCTCCAGCCGCCATTGTTGAAGCTTCCGGCTCCTCCACCATTGCTGGTGAGATTCTTCTTATCCCCGGCAATGCCATTATTGTCAGCGCTCCGATGTCGGGAATTGTGCACCCCATTTACAAGGGCCTCCATGTTGGCGTGAGTGTGCGCAAGGGGGATCCGCTCTTTCGCCTGTCTCCTCTTGTCGGACCTCAACGCGACATCCGCATTACATATGAAGCAGACGCTCAAACCGCAGGGGCGCGTCTTGACAACGCATCTCAACAGCTCACTCGTGCCCGCCAACTCCTGCGTGATCTAGCCGGCAGCCAACGAAACGTCGATATCGCTGAACAGGAATTTGCTCAAGCTACCGCCGCCAAAACTGCGGCCTTCGGCCGTCTCAAATGGCTCCAATCCCATCCCTACGAAGCAGATCTGGATATCACCATTCCTGCTCCTGCCTCTGGCATTGTCCGCCAGCTTTTGGCCTCAGATAACCAACTCATCTCAGGTGGTGCACCTTTGGTTGAAGTTGCTGATTTCAGCAACGTCTGGCTGCGGCTGCCCGTATTCGCTGCCGAACGCAACAGCCTCTCCATACTGAATAAGATCACCGTGCGTGACCTGGATGGCAAGGGTAAGACCCGTCAAGCCACTCGCGTCAATGCACCACCCACTGCCGATCCATTGGCCGCTACTTCTGACATCTACTACGAACTACCCAATCCCAACGGCGACCTGAACCCCGGCCAGCGCATGGCCGTCCTCAGTAGCAGTCCCACCTCGCGTACCGCCCTGCGCATCCCCGCATCTGCCCTTGTCTATGACATCCAGGGCGGAGCTTGGGTTTACATCGCTGGTGTCCCGCACGTCTTCACTCGCCAGCGCGTCGAAGTACTCCGCGTCGAAGGGAGCAGTGCTCTCCTCACGCGCGGATTGCCCGTTGGTGCTCAAGTTGTCACTGCCGGTGTAGCCGAACTCTTTGGTACCGAGTTTGGAGCCGGTAAGTGAGATCGGTTATCTCTGCTTCCCTGCGTCTGCGCTGGGTTGTAACGCTACTCTCCATCCTGATGCTCATTGTTGGCTTCCGCCTCGTCGAATCGACACCCTTGGATGTCTTCCCTGAATTTTCGCCTCTCCTGGTCGAAATCCAGACTGAAGCCCCCGGCCTCTCCACCCCTGAAGTCGAAGCCCTTGTAACCACTCCAATCGAAAATGCCGTTAACGGGGTTATGGGCCTTAAAACCTTACGCTCTAAATCTGTTTTGGGCCTATCCTCGGTTGTCTTGATCTTTGATACCGGTGCTGAACTAATGGCATCCCGCCAATTGGTTCAAGAACGGCTCTTAACCCTCACGGGTCAACTCCCCGCTCTCGCTCGCACTCCCGTAATCCTCTCACCGCTATCTTCCACCAGCCGGGTCATGAAAATCGGCGTCTCGTCCAAGACCCAATCCCAAACCGGGATGACCACCCTCATCCGCTGGTCGGTGCGCCCTCGTCTGATGTCCATTCCAGGAGTTGCCAACGTGGCCATCTGGGGACAACGCGACCGCCAACTCCAAGTTCTCGTCGACCCGGATCGTCTGCGCGATTACCGTCTCACCCTCGACGAAGTGATTCGTGTCACTCGCGATGCCACAATGCCAGCAGCCGGTGGCTTCGTCGAGACTGCGAATCAGCGCCTCTCCGTTACTCACATGCCCGCCGTCAGGGATCCACAGGATCTCGCCCGCATACCCGTCGCATTTCGCAACGGCGTAGCACTCCCTCTTGGCAACGTAGCCGAAGTCACTACCGGGCATCAGCCCCCCATCGGCGATGCCGTCATCAACGACCAGCCCGGTCTTCTGCTGATCGTAGAAAAACAGCTTGGGGCGAACACCCTTGAGGTCACCCGCAACGTCGAGCGGGCGATCGAACAACTGCGCCCGGGCCTCACCGGAATCGAACTCGATACCACGATTTTCCGTCCCGCCACATTCATCGAGATGTCGCTCGATAACCTCAAGAACGCCCTTCTCTGGGGCTGCGTTCTCGTTGCCGCCATTCTCATCCTCTTCCTGTTTGAATGGCGTACCGCTGTCATCAGTCTCAGTGCCATTCCACTTTCACTCATGGCTGCCGCGCTGGTCCTTTACTGGCGTGGGGCAACTCTCAACACCATGGTGATTGCTGGTCTTGCCATTGCCCTCGGCGAAGTCGTTGACGACGCCATCATTGATGTCGAGAACATCCTCCGCCGTCTCCGGCTCAACCATTCACTCGACGATCCTCTTCCCGCCTGGGAAGTTGTACTTGAGGCTTCACTTGAAGTTCGTAGCTCCGTCGTCTACGCCACAATCATTGTGGTTCTTGTCTTCCTTCCTGTCTTCTTCCTGGACGGCCTTGCAGGCACTTTCTTCCGCCCGCTTGCTATGGCTTACGTCCTTGCTGTGTCTGCCTCGCTCGCTGTTGCGCTCATCATCACTCCTGCCCTTTCGCTCATCCTTCTGCCTTCAGCGGCCCGTCAGGATCGCCATAAAGATACGGCCTTTGTTCGTATGCTCAAGGCCGCCTACCGCTCGGTTCTGCCAAATCTCCTCAATCGCCCCCAAATGATCTCTGCTTCACTTCTCCTTGTTTTTCTGGTGAGCGGTTGGGCTGTCACCACGTTGGGCGAAGAATTCCTTCCCCACTTTCAGGAATATGATTTCCTTATGCATTGGGTAGAGAAGCCCGGCACCTCTCTTGAAGCCATGCAACGCATTACCGCCCGCGCCAGTAAAGAGCTTCGAGCGATCCCCGGCGTGCGCAACTTCGGTTCTCACATCGGCCGCGCCGAAGTCGCTGATGAAGTGGTTGGCCCCAACTTCACCGAACTTTGGATCAGTCTCGACCCAAAGGTCGACTACAAGGCCACTGTCGCCAAAGTACAGGAAGTCGTCGACGGCTACCCTGGCCTCTATCGGGATCTCCTCACCTATCTCAAAGAGCGCATCAAAGAAGTGCTTTCCGGTGGAAGTGGCGCAATCGTAGTTCGCCTCTATGGGCCAAATCTCGATGTCCTTCGTGCGAAGGCAGCCGAGATTGGTAAATCGCTCAGCGATGTTCCTGGTGTCGCCAATCTTCAGGTAGAACCTCAAGTCGATGTACCTCAGGTCGAAATCCGCCTGCGCCCCGAAGCCGCCCTCCGCTACGGCATCACAGCAGGCGACCTCCGCCGCGCAGCAATGACCATGATCCGGGGCACCAAAGTCGGGGAAGTATATGAAGACCAGCGGATTTTCGACGTCGTCGTATGGAGCCCCGAAGCCAAACGCCGTGACCTCGCTTCTCTCTCTTCACTCCTCATTGATGCTCCTCAAGGTGCAAAAGTCCCTCTCAGCGACATCGCCGAACTCCGTATCGCTCCCACTCCAAACATCATCCAACACGAGAATGCCAGCCGCCGAATCGATGTCTCTTGCAACGTGAAGGGCCGCGACCTTGGCGCTGTCGCCCGTGAAATCGAGGCTCGTGTTAAAGAAATCCCTTTTGAACCTGGCTATCATCCGGAGCTTCTTGGCGAATATGCCGCCCGTCAGGCTGGCCAGCGCCGTCTCTTTAGTCTTGCTGCGCTTTCTCTCATCGGAATTCTCATGGTGCTTTACACCGACTTCCGCTCTCTTCGCCTCACCGCTTTGATCTTCGTCAGTCTTCCCTTTGCCCTGGTGGGTGGTGTTGTAGCTACCCTTATGACCGGCGGCATCTTATCTCTCGGTTCGCTCGTCGGCTTCGTGACTGTACTCGGTATTGCTGCGCGCAACGCCGTCATGCTGCTCAGCCATTACCGCCATCTCGAAGAGCAGGAGGGGCTCGCCTTTAACAAAGAGCTGATTTTGCGTGGTGCCGAAGAGCGGCTTGTTCCGATTCTCATGACTGCTGCGGCAACGGCCCTCGCCCTCCTCCCTATCGTTTTCGCCGGCGATAAGCCCGGCCACGAGATCGAACACCCAATGGCAGTTGTGATTCTTGGCGGCCTCTTCACTTCGACGCTTCTGAATCTCTTCGTCATGCCCACCTTGAGTCTTCGCTTTGCTAAAGTCAGGTCATGATCCTTACTCTCGTTGTCAGTACAATCCTGCTTTCCCAATCGAAAGTTGAAATCAGCAAGGCCCCCATCCCGGTCCAGCAGACGGTTTCAGAGCAGACCAAAGCTGCCACCTTCGTCGGACTAGCGAAAGAGAAAGAAGCTGGCAAGACTGTTTATGAGCTGGAGACCAAGGTGAAAGGCCTCACCCGTGACCTCATGATTGCCCCCAACGGATCCATTCTGCTCATTGAAGAAGAGATCAATCTCGCCGACGCCCCTGCTCCGGTCCAAGCCGCAATTCAGAAGCAGGCTGGCAAATTGCTCAAACTTGAGTCGTTAACCGAGGGTGCCAAAGTCACCTATGAGGCTCAGATCGAAAATGCAAAGCAGAAGCGCTCCGAGTTCAAGTTTGCCGCTGATGGCTCCCCCATCAAATGAATCTCTTGGAACGGATGCCCGCTTAAGCCGTATTCCATTCCATGCGATTTGGTCTTTTCTGCCTGCTCGGTTTATCTCTCGCACTCCACGGCCAGCAGATTCATCGTCTCGATGGTTCCACCCTCACCACGCAGGCTGCCGAATCATTTGCCCGCAAAACCCTTACCGAAGCCAATGTCACCGGCGCTCAAATCGCAATCGTCAACAATGGCCGACTGGTCTGGAGCTTCGCCCACGGCCAGCGCCAACTCAATCCTGAACTTCCCATGACGCCCGAGACCACAACCTGGGCCGCCTCAATCACCAAAGCCGTCTTTGGCACCTACGTCATGCAACTGGTGGAGCGCGGTGAATTCAACCTCGACATACCCATCGCAAAGCAACTCAAGAATCCGCTCAACTTGTATCCCGTCTATGCTGAATCCGCATCGGATCTTGTGAACGATCCCAATTGGCAACTGGTCACGCCGCGCATGACGCTAAATCACACCACCGGTTTTGTGAACTTGGTCATGTTCGCCCCCGGCAAGAAACTTCATCTCCAGTTCAAGCCCGGTGCCCGCTACAGTTACTCTGGTGAGGCGCTCAATCTCCTGCAATTTCTGATCGAAGAGCAAAAGGGGCGTCCGCTGGATCAACTGATGCAAGAGTCGATCTTCGCCCCTCTCAAGATGACTCACACGGGTATCGCCTTCCGTAAAGAATTCGAAGCGAACATCGCCGATCGCTTCAACGATAAAGGCGCCTTCATCGCCAAGACGCGCCGCAACGCCCGTGCAGCCGGTTCGATGACCACCAGTGCGGAAGACATGGCCCGCTTCGCTCAGGCTCTCTTAGAAAACAAATTGCTCGAGCCTGCCACACGCAAGGTCTTGTTCCAGCCCTCAATCCAGATCCGCACCAAACACCAATTCCCCAGCGAAGACACGACAGAAGGCCCACAAGCCAAAGAGGTTGGTCTCGCCTACGGCATGGGCTGGGGCTTGCTGACAAAAACGAAATTCGGCAAAGCCTTCTTCAAAGAAGGCCACGGCGACGGTGCGCAAACTTTCATCATTTGTTTCGAGCGTAAAAAGTCTTGCATGGTCATTCTCACCAACAGCGACAACGGCGAGCGCACCTTCCGTCCCTTGCTTGAAACTCTCTTCGGCAACACCGTCACTCCCTGGGATTGGCACGGCTACCCCGTTCAACCTACATCGTATGGGGCCAGATAGACCATGCTGTCATGGTGAACCAGACCGAGCCGCACTCGATCCAACCAGCCCGTTCTTCCAAGTACATTCTTCTCAATGATCGGATCTGCAAAAAAGTAAACTATGGAAACGACCGAAACACCCAACGCAAAGATTTCGATCTCGTGCCCATAAGCTTCAAATCCACTGTTTGCTGTGCGGAAGCGTTTAGGTAGCCCGTTTCTCAACTCCAGATCGAGCATCGCAGCCACCTCTGCTCCGAAGATGCAGAATGATGCGCCGGTGTCGACGCTGGCGACCATTTTTAGAATTCTCGTGCCAGAACGAAGCTCCACGGGTAAAGAAACACTCTCGTCACCATTCGAATAATCGTGGGCTTCAGTGAATTCGAATTGGTACATACCTACCAACCGCCAAATGGCTCTGTGCTGCTGGGAACTCGCGCGAACAAAGGATCATTCACGCCTGCTGCCTTTGCAGCAGCACTAACTTCAGCGAGCTTCTCGCCATGTGCGATCAGTTGGGCACCGTCAATCGCAACCCACTGGCCGGCATACGGCCCGGATTCCTTAGCCAGCCACTGCATCTCCTCGCGTCGTGGATTGTAAGGTTCGGGTGATAACCAACTCAATCGCGCGGGTTTCTCTTCGAGTGTCAGGTGAACGTGCTGATTTTCCATGAGCGCGAGCGGCTCAAGCGGGCGCAAAACACCGTGTTCGTAAACAGCTTCAAGTTGTCGTGCCATGGTTGTTTTATTCTACTGCGTGCATCCCAAAATACTTCAGGGCAAAAGAAATAGGCCCCGAAGGGCCCAAAAACGATGGTGCGGACGAGAGGACTTGAACCTCCACGAGGTTGCCCCCGCTAGTACCTGAAACTAGTGCGTCTGCCAATTCCGCCACGTCCGCATAAAACCAGCAACTTCTTTATCCTCCCAAAGCCCAATCGCTGTGTCAATTCTGTATCAGAACTTCTGAAGTTGCTCAGCGATTCTGTCACCCCCTAACTGCTCAGGGATTCTGTCACCCCCTGCCGAAAAGAGAGAGTGACATTGAGCCAAGAGCAATTGC
>JAYSVS010000099.1:0-5382 GCA_043718395.1 Acidobacteriota bacterium | reverse complement strand
GCCCAGAGTCAGACGGCTAAGCAACAGACCAATCTGATGTCCTTCGTTAAATCCGGCCGGGAGTTGCAAGCCTTTGCTGAGGCCCAGCTCGATTCGGGCAGGAAAAGCAAGCCGGTCTTCTTTGCGCCGGTAGGCGAGATCCCGAAAGTTGGTCTCGCCGCCGATCAGGGCCGGCCAATCGGCTTCGCTGGCGATTTTGCGAATTTCCGCCGGCGAATAACCGGCGGAGTAGAGCCCGCCAATCAGACCGCCCATGCTGGTGCCGGCAATCATATCGATGGGAATGCGATTGGCTTCCAGCCATTCGAGCACGCCGATGTGAGCGAAGCCGAGCGCCGCACCGCCTTCTAAAACCAGTGCGATCCTGGGTCTTTTTTGCTGCCCAGTAAGAGTAGCAGCGAGGCAGAGCAGTGCCAGTAGACACTTCATGTAAGGCGGTTCAACTTCTTCGAGTAGAGGCTTGTGCCTTTGAGATCGCGAAGAGTCACCGTCAGATCCCGGGTCTTCGAGTCGATCTCTACTTCCCCAAAGAACTGCATTCCTTGCGCGGGCGACAGGTTGAATTTACCCTTGTCTGGTGCCTTGAAATAGGCAACCTCAATGCCGAAGGTGGAATCGGTTTGGCCCGGCCCGAAGGTACCGGCGTTAAGCGGCCCGCTGACAAATTCCCAGAACGGATCAAAGTCGGTGAACTGCGCTTTTGCTGGATTATAGAAATGCGCCGCCGTATAGTGGACGTCGGCGGTAAGCCAGATGGTGTTGCGGATCTTCTCGCGCTTCATGTAGCGAAGCAGATCGGCGATCTCAAGCTCTCGGCCCAGTGCAGGGCCATCACCATTGGCCTGATTCTCGAAATTCGGCCCGTCGGCAACGATGATGCCAAGAGGCATGTCGGCGGCGATGACTTTCCAGTCTGCCTTTGATGCCTTCAGTTCACGCTTGAGCCATGCGCGCTGTTCTGCCCCAAGGAACTCAGTCTCGGGACCTTCTACGGGCTGACGGTTTGGGTTGTTGGAGGCCCGGTAGGAACGCATGTCCAGCATGAAGACATCAAGCAGAGGTCCGTAAGAGATCTTGCGGTAGACCCGTTCGGCTTCGATAGCATTTCTGCGCATCGGCGCGTACTCGCGGAAAGCTTGTCCCGCGTTGGCGATCATCAGGTCACCCGGCCTGCCGGGAGACCAGTTGTTTTGAACCTCATGATCGTCCCACTGCCAGACTTGAGCGACTTGTGAATTAAACCGCTTCACATGTTGATCGAGCATATTGTATTGGTAGCAGCCACGGAACTGGTCAAGCGTTGTTGCAGCCTTACTTTTGGCTTCGGTTACGATGTTGCGCCAGGTGCCACCTTCAGGAGGTTGCCAGGACGCCTGGATTGGGCCATCCGAATAAATCGTATCGCCCGAATGAAGGAAGAAGTCTGGCTCGCGGGATAACATTTCACTGAAGATCTTGATCCCTCCAAGATCCGGGTTGATGCCGTAGCCTTGGCCTACCATGTCGCCGCTCCAAAGAAAGCGAATGTTGCGCGGCACCGATGGGGCAGTCTTGAAATGACCGACTGCAGCCTCGCTCAGCGCACGCCCTTCTTTGAGGTCTTGTAGAGTGATGCGGTAGTGCAGATCTGCGCCAGAGGGCAAACCGGTAACGACATGGCTGCCAGTGAAGTCTGTCGAAGGCAAAAGATGGGGCCCGCGAACTCGCTGCAGGATCTTGTTGAACTTCTCGTCGCTGGCTACTTCGATCATCATGCGGGAGGGACGGTCAGCACGAGTCCAGAGCAGGGCTGAATCCACAGCCGGGTCGCCCGTCTGCGTGCCATGAGTGATGACTGGTCTGGAGCTTTGAGCTCTCAGAAAAGCAGGAGCTAATAGTAAGGTCCGGCGTTTCATTGGGTCACCTTCTTGAGCAGCGTCTTAACTTTGTCGACAATGATTTCTTCAATTTCGCCTTTTAGCGGCGCGGGCATTCCGTAATACATAAAGCTGTCCCTGGCTTCATAGCCGCCTTCTTCAACTATCTTCCTGGTTGGGATGTAACACATGACGTCGTTTGAATAACCCATGACGAAGAGCTTGTTGTTGCCGGTCTCGCGGCGAAGCCGGAGGCAGTAATCCACGACAACTTCTCCGCCCATAGTGACGACGCTGGCCTGGCCGAGCTTGATGGCCTGGATTGGGTACGCAAGGTCGCGCGAGATACTGCGGTTATCCATCGCGGCAAGGATCACTTTGGCCCTGCTAACGACGTATCTATTGGTGGACTTTAGATCTGCCTCAAAATCGTTTCGACCAAAAGGTTGGAAGGGGAGGTTAATCATTTGATAGCGCGAGCGGATGCGGCCTTTGAGTATTTCGCCTTTGCGTCCAGCACTGGCGATGACCGATTCAGCAAGCTCATGGCCGTGAGTCTTGGCGAGAACGAGTGAGCTGCGTGGGTAAGGGTTTTGATCGCCACCGCAACCACTCGTAAAGAGAGCAACGCTGCTTGGGAACTTAGTTTCGACTTCGGCTTGAGCGAAGCCTGCGTAGTCGCCACTGAGTTGGTAAAACTCGCCAGTAAGGGTTGTGTTGTGGCAGGAATAACCAAAGAGGATTGCAGTAAGTTGGCCTTTGGCATCACGGACACGGAGCGTCGGCACAGCGTGATCGGTAGGGCCTTTTCTTTCCGGGTTGCGGCGATAGCTGGCGAACTTCGCCTCTCCAAGATCGTACTCAGCCTGCGCGGGCTTGAGATTGCCGATAGCAGTACCGATCAGGTCCACCGTCTGAGCTACCAGCTTACGAGTGAATGCATCGACTTTGGCTCGCTCGGCTGCGGAGAAGAAATACATTGAGGAAAGATTGGGCCAGACGACCGGGCCGCTATGGGTGTGCGAGGCGTTGAGTACAAGTTGCGAGCGATCGAGCTTGTACTCTTTGAGCGCCGCGATCGCGATCTCTTCAGCAACGCTTTTGGGGAAGCCGATGATGTCGGCACTGACAAACACGATGCGGCCTTTGCGGCCATCATCAATTGCCAGGGCTTTGGCGTGAAGCGGGAGCAGGACGCCTTCGCTGGGCTTGGTGCGGGCGGCGTAACCGGCCATCCAGATGGGGCCTTCAGGCGTGATGTCTACCTTGGCAGCGCCAGCCTGCCAAGACTGAGCCATTACGGTAGTTGCCAGAATCAGGGTCAACATCAGTTCACCTCCGGAATCACGAGTGGGAAAATTTCGATGGGGACGAGGCCGATCAAACGGCGGCCAGCTTCGAGGCGCAAGACCTTGGGGCCAGAGCCGAGCGAGATGGGCAAACGGAAGTTGATCTCGTGGCGCGGGGGCATTGGGTCTGTGCAGAGGATTGAGTAGTCGTAGGCAGGGACACCATCGACACTGGCGACCAGAGTCTCAGGTTCGAAAAGCTCTTCAACAAAGAGTTTGACGCTACCGCTGACGATGCGTGTGCCAGACATGTAGTCGAGGCCATCGACCGCCTCGACCAACCTGGGCACGGCGGGTGGCGCGGGGATGATGCGGAATACGCTTTCGGCCAGAAGCTGATCGCCAAATTTTAATTGGACAGGTTGCAGACCTGTCGAGAGGCCTTTGGGCAGGACCGCGTTGAGTTGGACAAGGCCATCCATCTCAGGAGCGCTAAGGTAGGTGAGCCTTGCGGGTTGGCCGCCAACAGTAAGAGTAAGTTCTAATAGGTCGGCTTCGCCTGGCAGGTTCTCAATCCAGAGCGAGACGGCGGCGTAGCGACCCCGGTTTGGGGCGACAGGTTCGCTTGATTCGCTGTTGGTGATGCGGCGGATCTGCGGCATGCCTTCGCCTGAGACTTCAGCTCCGGGCTTGCGGATGGTGACCCACATATACTGCGTTTTGACTGCTTCGAGGGCAAGTAGACGCAAGCCGAAGCTGGCAGCATACGCGCGGATCTCTTCGGCTTCGATTGAGCAGCCATGCCAGGTCTCGGCAGCAGTGCGGGCGGCAACGAGGTTGTTGGCCTGGAAGCGCATGAGGCCACCGGGCTTGAGGACACGGGCAGCATCAGCCAAGTAGGAGAAGACCACTTCCTTTGAAGGGATGTGCTGAAAGACAGCGTAGCTGTAGATGAAGTCGAAACTCTCGTCGGCGAAGAGGCGCAGATCAGCTCCGCTGCCAACGTGTGGATGAGCGTGAGGGATTGGCCTGAGCCGTTCGGTGGCGAGGGCAATCATTTCGTCCGAGACATCAACACCGTGGATCTCACCAAAGATTCGAGACAGCGGCTTCATCAGGCGGCCAGGGCCGCAGCCGATCTCGAGCGCTCGCCGTGCGCGTGGGTTGGTGCCCGGCAGGCCACGCTTCATTTCACGTTCGAGACCGCGCAGGACGTCGCTGGCGGTAGAAAGGAATTCCTCTTCGTCCTGGTCGTGGCGGCCGAAGGCGACGTAGTAGTGGGCGTCTTCTTTGGCACGGCGATTCCAGTCTTCGCGCATTTGTTCTTCGACGCTCATTTCTTCCTGGTCTTCCTTTCTGCGTCGACACAGATGTTCTGGCCGACTTTCAATTTTGTTTTGGTGATCGCGGGTGAATAGCCGATGCAGCGATCTTTCATTTTGTATCCCGTGATGAGGTTGTTCTCCACGGCGATGTTACTCGCCGGGTCGGGCCGCTCGGCCCCTTTGCCAAAGTAGATGCCGCTGCGAAGCAGGTCTGGCTCGTCGGCACCGAAGTAACATTCAGCGCCCTTCGTGTGGCTCTCGGTGCAGCGTGAAGTGTTGAGGAAACGCATGCGGTTCTTGCGAACGATGTGATTTCTGCCGATGAGAAACATGCCGCCGTACTTCATGCCTTCTATCTCGTTATCTTCGATCAGTATGTCTTCACTTCTCATGTCGGGATTGGTGTTGTTGAGCACGATCCCAAAGTGGCCTTGAGGATAAGCATTGGCCGGCTTTGCGTTGTAGCAGCGGTTAGAGAGGATCTCTCCGTGGTGAAAGCCGTCGAGGTCGAGGCACTTGCCGTTGACTTCCTGTATCAGGTTTTCGGCATACAAGCTTTTGTCGACATTGCCCGCCGTGTCGATGCCGACCGGGATGCCGCCGTTGGCCATATCCACAAGCTCAATCGGATAGCCGATGTTAACCATGACGTTTTTGAGGACACGGATGTTGGTGGCATGGCCGATCTGGATCGCGTCACGAGCGCTGCCGTTAATTTCGTTCTCCTGGATGAGGCCATCGCGATTACGCGGACTCTCATAACGGGAATGCGTCCAGATGCCGTTGCCACGGATGCCCCGGAGTTTGACGAAGCGGATCTCAAAGTCGGCAGTGCCTTCTTCGAGGAGGATGCCGCCGCTTGTGTTGTTCTTGCCCTTGTCGTCTCGCGAGCCAGAGTACTCGATACGGGAA
>JAYSVS010000098.1:0-18242 GCA_043718395.1 Acidobacteriota bacterium | reverse complement strand
AGCTCCACTGGTGAACCTGCGGCTGAAAGTTGTCAGTGTTAAGCACATTGGCGCTGGTCGCACTCGCGGGATTAACGGTGCCAAATGGAGCCGCCAGCGTGAAGTAGGGTGCGTTCGGATTGGTCAGCACTCCATTGTTGAAGCTGTTGTTGAAGTTCGAACTCCCCGACAGTGGCGGATTTAAATTCAAAATCGTGTAGTTATTCAACTGGTGTACGTTGTAATAGATTCCATAGGAAATGCGTGCCACCCACTTCTCGTCGAACCGGTAAGCAATACCGATTCGCGGCATGAATAGCTTCTTTTGCGGCTTATAGAATTGATAGGTGGTTCGGATCGTTGCCGGGACAAACTCGATAGGTTGCCCGAGTCCCTTCGTCCATTCTCCATTGCGCCACAGGCCGCGGATGTCGGTAGCAGCGGTGTTGTATTCCCAGCGCAATCCAAGGTTCAGCGTTAACCGCTTCGTCGCCTTCCAATCGTCGTTTACATAGAAGGCCATCCGGTTCTGCCGCACATCTGTAAGCGGCAATCCCTCAGGGCTATTAGTGGCGGTCGGTATACCAAGCAGAAAAGCAGCGTAGCCATTATTGGAAATCGCATCACCAAAAGTAAATGAGCCGCGAGGCGTGTTGGCAGCACCACGAAATAGTGAAATGCGTCGTAGTTCGCCGCCAAACTTGATCGAGTGCGATCCGAAATTCACAGACGTGTTATTGCTGAATTGATGCAGCCGGTTATCGTCAAATCCGTTCCCGCCATCGCGTTCCGAAAGGCCCTGGAAACTACCGGCACTGATGTTCGGAAGTCCAGCCTCACGCTTAGTCAATTTGCGGTTCGCATCGGTGATCACGCGAAAGGCATCAAGCCCAATCGCACTCAAATCGAAATCGGAATTCGCCCGCGGATTGAAACTATCGCTGCGTGAAGTCGAATAGCCGTACCGGAATTCGTTGATGATGCTCGGCGTGAAGATATGAATGTGCTGAGTCGCAATATTGTTATTGCGCCCTACCACCCGGTAGGTAAACTGCGGCGATGCAGCAGGCGTCTGCAGCCATTCTGGAGAATTTGTCGCATAACGGAACATCACCTTGTCTTTGTCGGAAATATTGTGATCGATCTTGGTGAAGTATTGATTATCGGTAATGCGGCTCGATCCAACTCCACGATAGTTGAAGCCAACCAGTGGATTGGCAAGTACGGTCTGCGGCTGTTCCCAGAAATTGCTGATCGTGCGTGCAGCAGGCGAAATTCGCGCGGCTGGAATGACATTGTTGGGGAAGGCGATACCAGTCAGTGGATCCACAATCGTAATGGGCGCAGCCACTCCAGCAGCGTTCCGGATTGCCAATAACTCTCCAAAGTCCCCCGCTCGCATCCTTGTTGACGGAACAAGCGCCGTATCGGAAATTCCAGGATTGTTCGTCCGGCGGCCTTCGTAGTTAAACATGAAGAAGGTCTTGTTTTTCCCGTTATAGATTTTCGGAATCATGACAGGGCCGCTGATTACACCGCCAAACTGGTTCTGACGCAATGCCGGTTTCGGCAATCGTGCCACCCCAGCAGGCGTGAAGTAGTTCTGAAAATAAGGCTCGGCATCCAGCTTTTCATTGCGCAAAAAATCATACGCCGCACCATGCAGTTCATTAGACCCAGAGCGCATCACCATCACCAATTGTGCGCCAGAGTTGAATCCGTATTCTGCTGAATAAGATCCAGTGAGTACCTTTACTTCTTCCATCGCTTCTGGAGATGGCGAAAATGGCACAGTGTTGACACGGGCCTCCGTGGCAACAACGCCATCAAGAGTTGCGTGTTGATTGGTTTCGCGCTGACCGTTGGCCACGATGGCAATCGTCTGGCCGGGAATCGGGATTCCACCTCCACCGCCGCTCATCCCATCCAATCCACCGCGGGAGCCAAACATGACTCCCGGCTGCAACACTGCAAGGTTGCCGACATTGCGCCCATTCACAGGCAATTCGACAAGCCGTCGTTGTTCCACTACGTTGCCAAGTGACGATTCGTCGGTCTTCAACTGCGCGATGTCCGCCGTGACCTGGATTCGCTCGCTGACTTGACCAAGTTCCATCCTGAAATCCACACGCACTTTTTCGTTAATCTGCACCAGCACACCAGTCCGCGAAGCAGTCTTAAAGCCACTCATCTCCGCAGTCACCGTATATTCGCCAATGTTGATCAGCGGGAAAGTGTAGTCGCCCGACGACGTAGAAGCCGTCTCCGCCTTCACTCCCGTGCGAGTGTTTGCCAGGATGATCTTGGCACCGGAAATTACCGATCCAGAGGAGTCCTGGATGGTACCGAGTATCGTTGTCGAGGTGGTCTGCGACCAGACAGAAGAAAGCGAGACCAGCAGGAGAAGCAAGAGTCTTTTACTCATAGCGAAATGGATTCCTTTTCTTAAAGCAGTGCAACAAAGTTATCAGATTTTAACATCAAGTGCGACTCAATAAATTTCTGCTTGTGTGACAGTTCCATCCCGCAAATCCACAGCTAAGATCCATCGCGGAGACTCCGCTACGAGACCCAGATACCGTCCGCCTGGCAACACCTGATCCAGCTTCTCAATGCCTGTATTCACTTCCCATACCTTCTTGCCGGTCAGATCAACACGCGTCAAGAGTATCATTCCATCCTGCCCCAGGCGCGATCGATGCATCACAAGATATCCCGCTGGCCCCTCCAGCCTCAGCGGCTTCGCTGCCTTCTCTTCACGCAGCATCCCGGCATCGAGATACTCCACATCCCCAACCTTCTCACCCACACGCGCCTTCACTCTCCAGAGCCCGCTCGTCTTACCGCCTGAGATGCTCGCCCTCCCGCTTGGCACACCAGATTCCTGCACCTTCCCTGCCTCTTCCCCAGTCATCAAGCCAAACCACTCCCCTTCGCCAATCTTCTCGCCCTTCCAAAAGTACACTTCGGGCCCCACCCCAAACATGGACATCTTTTCGTTGTACTCTGCCCACTGTTTCTGTGACTCCGCATAGTCCTTCGCCTTTGCCCAAGTCTCGTCTGTATAAGGAGCAGCAACAAGAGTCCCTGGGTCCAGTTCAAACTGCCGCGCATCTCCCACCTTCACCCTCAACTTCTGCACTGCCCCACCAACGCTATAAAACTTAGCCTCCTCCACCCAGAACTGCCCCAGACTCGGATTCGCCCGCGACAACTCCTCAAACCCCACCCTCTGCTTCGTCTTCAAATCCAGCCCCACCAGCGTATCGGCATAAACCCACACCCGCCGTCCATCCGTTCCCAGCAGCTTGGCATCGCCACGCAGCTTCATCTCATCCCCGCGCTCAACAAGCGTCACAACCTCAAACCGCCCCACATCCGCAACATCATGCAACACCAGATCCACTCCGTAGCGAGACCGCGTCTTTTGCGATCCAAAAAAAGTAGGTGGTCGCAACACCACCACCAGCGACACAAACCGGTCGCCCACCCGAATCGTATCTCCTGCAAAGCGAAAATCAGCCCGCCGCGGCCCCTTGGGCACCACCATCCAGATCACCCCAATCAACCCCAACATCAACAATCCCAGGATCGAGAGGAGTACCGCTTTCCGGTTCACAATAAGCTCCACGGCTTCCGCATCGGCCGCGTCAGCATCTGATTCGCCGCATCATCCCCAACACACCGCTCCTTCACCGGATCCCACTTCAAATCCCGTCCCAGCCTCAAGCTAATGTTCCCCAAATGCGCCACCGTAATGGATCGATGTGCCTGTTCTATTGGCGCAACAGGCTCCTGCCGCGACTTCACACAGTCAATAAAATTCCGCATGTGATTCCCACTCCGGTACAAACGCACATCCTTCTCCCCAGCTTCAAAATCAAGCAGCGACATCGGGCTTGCCTCAATTGCCCCACGATTCACCCAAACCCATCCATCATTGCCTTGAAACGTTACACCGCCTCTCACTCGGCTCGAATAAATCATCTTCACCCCATTGGCATAGACAGCCTCAAAATGAAAGTCCGTCGCCGTATTCCAAAGCTTCTCCTTAGCCCAAGTGGCCTGCCCGTTTTGGATCGCCACCGGCCCGCTCAACTCCATCCCCATCCCCCAATGCGCAATGTCCGGGTGATGACCACCCCAGTCTGTAATCTGCCCGCCGGAGTAATCGAGAATCCAGCGAAAATTCACATGACACCGGCCCGGCGCATAGGGCGCTTCTGGCGAAGGCCCAAGCCACATGTCATAGTTAAACCCCTCCGGCACCGGCTCTTCATCCTGCCGGTCCTGCGTCTTGCCAAAGTCCGGTGTCCCGCCCGGCAGCCCGCACAACACCGTGTGCAACTTCCCAATCCGCCCGTTGCGTACAATCTCGCAGGCCTTGCGAAATCGAACATCAGACTTCTGCTGGCTCCCGCACTGAAACACCTGCTTGTTCTCCCGCACCGCATCCGCCATCGCCCGCCCTTCGCCAATCGTCAGCGCCAGCGGCTTCTCCCCGTAGATATCCTTCCCCGCCCTGGCCGCCTGAATCACAGGGATCGAATGCCAGTGATCCGGCAACGCAATCAACACGGTGTCGATATCCTTGCGACCCAGCACTTGCCGAAAATCCTCATAAGCCGCGCACCCCTTCCATGTCCCGCTCTTCTTCTCCCGCGCATAAGTCCACTCAACTAACTGGCGCGCCGGTTCACGCCCCGCAACGCCCCCATCCCAATACCCGGGCGACTCCTTGTTCACATCGCATACTGCAACTACCTGCACCCTCTCGTCGCGCAAAAATCCCTTCAGGTCGTTCAACCCCTGATTCCCCGCCCCAATCACACCCATCGTCACTCGTTCGCCAGGTGCCACCTGAGACGCCATCGCGGCTGTTCCACTCATCAAAAATGTGCGTCGATCCATGCCAAGGATCTTAACTCAGAACCCGTACAAACGAGCCGGATTCTCAACTAGCATCCTCGCGTCTCCGCCCCACTTGGCGAACTGGTTCAGCCATACCCCGTCATCGACATCCTCAAACGGTGACACATCGGTAGGCTTCCTCCCCGGATAGCTGCGATTGTCTGGATGCGGCCAATCCGTCCCCCACAATACCCGCTCGGCATTAGCGGCAATCAACTCGCGCACCATCACCCCGCTAGCCTCAAGCCTCCCGGTAGGCATGAACCGGTTCGTCACCTTCACATAAGCTTTACCCGCCCTCACCATACGCAACAACGCGGCAAAGCCCTCCTGCCCCACACCCAGATCCGGCTTCGCCCCAGCCACATGATCCACCACCACCGGCACTGGCGCACGCATCACCAGATCTTCCTCCCCTGCCACCTCAGCCAAACTCGAAAACACCTGCACATGCCAGTCCAATCCTGACACGCGGTCAAACGCTTTCTCAAGCAACGGCCTCAACCCGCGCGGCGCATTCACGCGAATCCCGCAAACCCCCAGCGCACCCATACTCTTCAGTTCCGCATCGGTTGTCCGCTCATCAATCACAGCGATCCCGCGCGAAGTCCCCCTCCGCGCCTTCAGTCCATACAGCGTCGAAGCATTATCAGTCCCATAAACACTGGGCGTAACAATAACCACGCGGTCCACCTGCAAGGTCCGGTGCAAAGCCGCCATCTCACGAGGCACCGCACTTGGCGGCGTATAGCTCCGCCCCGCCCACATAGGAAAATTCTTCACATCCCCAAACACATGCGTATGGCAATCACAAGCCCCCTTGGGCACAGCAAAGTCCACCATCGTCCGGGGCTGCGAAGCTTTCCCAAAACTCCCCCGCCTCCCCAGCAACAATCCTGCACTCAACACGGCACCACGACGGCTCAACATTATTTCACCTGCATGCTCTTCAGGTAATCCACCACCGCACGTACCCGCACCAGCCCCAAATCCTGGTCCTTCTCCACGCGCCGGAACACAGGCCCCCAAACAGGCATCTCCCGGCTCCCGTGGACAGCCTTCATCGAAGTCTCCCCAAGAATCTGATTCTCCAAATCCGCCACAGGATACTTGCCCCCTCGCCGCTTGGCAATCGTCGTCAGGTCCGGCACCGGCACCTTCAACGCCTCAACCACAGGCCCCTTTCCCTTCAAGTCCATCCCATGGCACGAAGCACAATAAGAGACATAAAGTTCTTTACCATCCATCGTAGGGTTCAACTTACGCGGCGACTTCGTCTGCGCCATCCCCACCACAGCCACACCCAACATCAACAACAGCTTCGCGTGCATCATAAGAAGCCTCCGGCTTCATTATATTTCAGCGCGTAGGTTCTGGCCCATCCTCATCTTCATCGTCCAGATCATCCTCATCAAAATCATCATCATCGTCATCGTCATCGTCGTCAAGCGAACCTTCACGCGTAAAGATAGCCTCCACCGCTTCTTGCACGCGGTCTAGAGCCTCATCAACAGGTAACGCCTCAGCATCCAGAACCTCGAGCTCACCATCCCCCCAGGGGATCCAGCGAATCATGAACCGCTCATTCGGAAAACCGCGAAACAACAACAACCCCGGCACACCCAGCGCGCAAGCCGCATGGCCCCCCGCAGAGTCATACCCAATAAACAACTCGCTCGCATTGATCTCGCTGGCAAACTCCTTGAAGCTCCCGTAATAGGGCGTCACACTGCCATTGGCCCCGGGCCGCACCTCAGCAATTGCCCGCCTGACTCGCTCGGCTTCCTCACCCCCAGCTCCCGTATCCACCAGCACGCGCAATCCACGATCCACAAGCAACTGCAACAACTTCGGCTCAAAGGGCCAGGCCATCGCTTTCTCCGGATTTTCGCCCACACCCAAACTCAGCGTGACGTCAAAACCCTCAAGCCTGTCTTCAACAGAAATGATCGGCACATGCAACGTAACCTCAAAGGTCTGCTCCACCCACCGCTCTGTCATCTCACCTAGCGGCATATCCTCATCACTCCACCAACTCCGCGTCTCAAAGAAGAAGTAATTGTCTTCCTCGCCCAGCGGCAATAAGCCCAACTGGCTCAACCGGCTATCGGAGTCGACAATTAAAGCTCCCTTCACAGACAGGGCTTCCTTCAATGCCGGATACACACCTAGCCGCTCGCGCAACGTGCCGGTTCGTTTGTACGGCACCTCCACTAACTCCAGGCCAATCTCCGGCTCGAACATCTCGTAGTTTTTACGAGGTCCGACAAAGTGAATCTTTGCATTCGGGAAGTGTACAAACACTGCGCGCAAAACGCGGCTCGTAATCGCAATGTCCGCGCCAATCGTTATCCGCGAGAGCACAAAGACATGCTCAATGCTCTCGGGGTTGCCAACAAACTTCCGCGGCTTTCGAATCCGCATGAATCGCTCAATCAGCATCGATGCGTCCAGTTCAGGAATCGCCGCCTCGATCACACGCGCAAAAATATGCGTGTACACATTTACCAGCCGAAACTCAAACGCGTCTGCCAGTGGCTCAACAAGATCTCGAAACAGCGCCGACGAACCTGCCTCCGTTGCCAGCGCCTCAGCTATAACAGTTGCGACAAGTCCATCCGGCTCCGGCTCGCCCGCAAGCAGCAAGCTGGCCAATTGGCTAGCTGAAGTATTTTCCAACGATGATCTCCAGCTTCTTCAGCGTCTCCGCCGGCACGGTCTTCTTGTCTGTGATGATCGCGTTTTTCAGCGAGTTCTTGCAAGAACAGTCCCCTGGGGCCGGCATCGCCTCAACCGCCAATCGAATCACCTTTGCTGCATTCTCCGCATTCTTCACCAGCGTCGCGATAATCTGATCCACCGTCACCGAATCATGATGCGGATGCCAGCAGTCGTAGTCCGTCACCATCGCGACAGTTGCATAACAAATTTCGGCTTCGCGCGCCAGCTTCGCTTCCTGCAGGTTCGTCATCCCGATAATATCCATACCCCAACTGCGGTACACATTGGATTCAGCCTTCGTCGAAAACGCCGGCCCCTCCATACAAAGATAGGTGCCGCCCTTTTTTCCCACAACACCAGCGCCGGCACAAGCAGTCTCCAGCACATCCATCAGCTGATGACACGTCGGTTCAGCAAAGCTGACATGCGCCACAAGCCCTTCTCCAAAGAAAGTCGACACACGTCCAGCCGTCCGGTCAAAAAACTGATCGGGCATCACAAAATGCTCTGGCTCATGCTCTTCCTTCAAGCTGCCCACAGCAGAAAGACTGATAATCCGCTCCACCCCCAGCTTCTTGAATCCCCAGATATTCGCTCTGAAATTCAACTCAGTCGGCGTAATCCGGTGCCCTCGTCCGTGACGTGCCAAAAACGCCACTGGCTTACCCGCAATCGTCCCCACCACATAGGGGTCCGACGGCTTGCCGTACGGCGTATCAATCACAACTTCTTCGGTCACTTCAAAACCAGGCATCGAGTAAAGCCCGCTGCCGCCAATAATGCCAGTATCAATCTTCAAAACTTAAGAATGCTCCTCAATTAGTTCTAGCAGCACACCGCCTGTCGACGCTGGATGAACGAACACATATTTGTGCCCGCCTGCCCCAATCTTCGGCTCGTTCAGCACCCGCGCGCCCTCCTCCTTCATCCTCTCAACAGCTTCAGCCAAGTCTGGCACCCGCATCGCCACATGATGAATCCCAGGCCCACGCTTCTCCAAAAACTTAGCAATCGTGCTAGATGCGTCTACTGGCTCCAGCAACTCCAACCGGCTCTCGCCAGCCCGCAGCATCGCCACATGCACCTTCTCTCCGGCCACCGTCTCTCGATGCGCCTCCCCCATCCCCAGAGCCCCCTGATAGAAACGCAACGCCTCATCAATACTCCCCACCGCAATCCCCAAATGATCAAGCGTGAATCGCGCAGCCTCAACGACAGGCACCCGTCGCGGCAGCGCCTGCAATCCCGCCCACACCTCAGCCATCCCCTCTCCCGTCGTCGCCACAGTCTTCAGAATCGGCTTCTCCCCATGCACTTCCGCTTCAATCTCGCGATACAACTTTTCTGCACCCGCCATATCGCTCTTGTTGATCACAAACAGATCCGCGATCTCCATGATCCCAGCCTTGATCGCCTGAATCTCATCGCCTTGCCCCGGCACCAGCAGCACAGCCACAACGTGCGCAAGGCGAGCCACATCAATCTCGTCCTGGCCCACACCCACCGTCTCGACAATCACCACATCAAATCCTGCCGCATCAAACACTCGCACCAGCCCCAGCGTAGCCGGTGCCAGCCCACCCATCGCTCCCCGCGTCGCCATACTACGAATAAACACACCAGCATCCTGATGATGCCGTTGCATCCGGATCCTGTCTCCTAGCAACGCCCCGCCAGTCCGCATACTCGAAGGATCCACAGCCACCACCGCCACCTTCAAGCCATCCCCTCGAATCACCGCCACCAACTGATCTGTAAACGTACTCTTCCCCGCCCCCGGCGGCCCAGTCACTCCCACCACCAATGCCCTGCCGCCCACCAACCCATCTAGCTTCTGCCCCATTTCGACAAGCGTGCAAGCCCGCGCCACCGCCCGGCGGTCCCCCTCCAATACTTTCTCAACAAGCTCCGCGTGATTCACAACCCACATTATCCGGCATCAAACCGTCAGAGTGAATCCGCCATCGGGAGTCAGCGTTGTCCCCGTGATGTAGCTTGCATCTTCCGAGCACAAAAACGCAATGGTGCGTGCGATCTCTTCAGGCTGTCCAGCACGCTTGACGTGAACACTGGGCAGCACCACTTTGTCAAAAATCTCATCCCCAAAAGCTCCGCGCACTCGCCGGTGCATCGGCGTATCTATGATTCCAGGGCAAACCAGATTTACCCTGATCCCTTGCGGTGCCAACTCAGCCGACGCACTGGTCGTGATGCCGATTTGTCCGTGCTTGGACGCGCAATAAGCCATGCCTCCAGCGACACCAAGAAATGAATTGATCGAACCAACATTCACAATGGCCCCGCCAAATCCCCCAGCCAGCATCGCCTTGGCTTCATACTTCATACACAGAAACGTACCCTTCAGGTTCGTATCAAGCACACGATCCCAATTCTCTTCTGTCATTTCAGTGACCCCTGCAAACTCCCCCTCAATCCCAGCGTTATTTACCGCAAAATCAATTCGTCCGAATGTCGCGATCGCGTGCTCCACCATCGCTTCCACGTCCTTTGCGATAGCGACATCGGTCACGATGTACGTAGCTTTACCACCCCTCGATTCGATTTCACGAACAAGCGAAATCAATTCTTCTTTGCGGCGGGCTGCGAGCACAAGGCTCGCTCCACGTGCCGCAAACAGTTCGGCCGTAGCGCGGCCAATCCCACTGCTGGCTCCCGTAATCAGTGCTACTTTTTCGGACATATTCATTTCCCCCTCACGTCTTCAATAACTGCCGCGCAATCACCATCCGCTGGATCTCGCTCGTCCCTTCCCCAATCGTCATCAGCTTCACATCCCGGTAAAACTTCTCCACCGGATAGTCCTTGATAAACCCATACCCTCCATGCACCTGCAGGGCCTCACCACAAACCTCCACCGCAATCTCGCTGGCAAACAGCTTCGCCATCGCGCTCTGTCGCGTCACTGTCTTGCCCTCATCCTTGAGCCACGCCGCCTGCAACGTCAACAGCCGCGCCGCTTCAATCTGGGTCGCCATATCTGCCAACTTATGCTGTATCGCCTGAAACTCGCTAATGAACTTGCCAAACTGCTTCCGCTGCTTCGCATACTTCAGTGACGCCTCATAGGCCCCCTGCGCAATCCCAACACTCAATGCTGCAATCGAAATCCGGCCGCCATCAAGAATCCGCAAAGAGTCAATAAAGCCTTCGCCCTCCACACCCAAAAGCTGCCCCGCCTCGAGCACACAGTTCTCCAGCACAACTTCACCGGTAGCTGAACTCCGCATCCCCAGCTTGTTCTCTTTCTTCCCCAGCCTGTATCCCGGCGTCCCATTCTCAATCACAAACGCAGAAATCCCATGTGAGTGCGACGCATGATCCGTCAACGCCATGGCCACACACACATCCGCATAGTGAGCATTGGTAGTAAATGTCTTCGCCCCGTTCAACACCCAGCCAGCATCGGTCCTGGCGGCAGTCGTTCGAGTCCCGCCAGCGTCCGATCCCGCCTCAGGCTCAGTCAAACTCCAACACCCGATCCACTCCCCCGTGGCCAGCTTCGGCAAATAGCGCTGCTTCTGTTCTTCGTTCCCAGCAAGATAGATATGGTTTGAGCACAGCGAATTATGCGCCGCGACAATCAGCGCAAAACTCGGGTCCACTCTGGCCAGTTCCTCGATCACAATCGAATACTCGATGTAACCCATCCCGGCCCCGCCGTACTCTTCCGGGAAAATGACTCCCAGCAACCCAAGACGGGCTGCCTTCTTCACAGCATCTAGTGGAAACTCCTGCGCTTCGTCCCAGGCCAGGACGTGTGGTGCGAGTTCTACGGTAGCGAACTCACGAACCATCTTGCGCAGTTCGTTTTGCTCTTCGGTAAAGGCAAATTGCATAGCTGTCTCCACAATACAAAATTCAAGCCAGCCATACCCTGTTAAAATCCAAGATTCACCATGAGAGTCGAATCCCCCGCCTCAGCCGCACAAGTTGTGGAGCTACTGCGGGACAGCCAATCCGCCAAACACCGCATCGAAATCTGCGGCGCAAGAACCAAACACCGTATGGGCGGCCCCGTAGTCGAAGCCGATCTGCGCCTCGAAACAAAAGCCCTCAATCGTGTTCTGGCCTATGATCACCGCGATCTTACCGTCAGTGTCGAAGCCGGCCTCAAGTACTCAGACCTCACCGCAATCCTTGCCGGAAAAAAGCAATTCCTCCCTATCGAGCCACCCTTTAGCCAGGACGCCACGATCGGCGGCATCCTCGCCACTCACTCGTCCGGTTACCGCCGCCGCCTCTTCGGCACAGTCCGAGACCTCGTCATCGGCATGAACTTCGCAACGCTCGCAGGCCGCACCGTCCAATCCGGTGGCATGGTGGTAAAAAACGTAGCCGGGCTCGACTTCGCCAAACTCCTCACCGGTTCCTTCGGCACCCTCGCCTGCATCACTCACATCAATTTCAAACTGATGCCAGCCCCAACAGGTGCCAAAACTTTTCTCTATCAAAATGCTTCGGCCACTGAAGTTTTCAAACGCCGCCACTCAATCCTCAAAAGCGTCCTCCAACCTTCCGGCATCGACGTCTTAAACCCCACCGCCGCCGCCAAACTCGGCATCTCCCCCCAATGGTCACTGCTGATCGAAGCCCTCGGCAGCGAACGCGTCCTTGCCCGCTACCAGATAGAACTTCCTGAATTCGACGTCATCGACAACAAGATCTGGAGCCAAATCCGGGACTTCACGCCCTCCTGGCTCAGCCAACACGCCGAAGGTCACGTGCTCCGTCTCTCCGCCCAACTCATGGAGATCGAATCTACCCTCACCAGGCTCCCTGCCGAATACGCCACCGTCAGCCGCGCCGGCAACGGCACCATCTACGCCCACACTCCCGCCGCAGCAACCCTGCCCGCCAACACCAAAGGCGTAATCGAATACTCTCCCGCCCAGCGCCCATCAAGCGATCAGCTCTGGCCTGTCCCGGGTAACGACTTCTTCCTCATGCAAAAGATCAAGCATTATTTCGATCCGCACTCACTACTCAACCCGGGGAGGCTCTATGGCCGAATCTGAAACCGCCTTAAGAGTCCTCGAAGGCCGTCATCCCGACGCCCCCCAGCAAAAAGACCTCGACAAGTGTGTCCACTGTGGCCTCTGCCTCAACGCCTGCCCCACCTACCGTGAGCTCGGCATTGAAATGGATTCCCCCCGCGGCCGCATCTACCAGATGGTCCAAGTCGCCAGCGGTGCCGCACCCATGGACGAAGGCTACCTCGAACATATGGCCCTCTGCCTCGGCTGCCGCGCTTGCGAAACTGCCTGCCCATCCGGTGTCGAATACGGCAAGCTGATCGAAGCCGCCCGCACCGAAATCCAGTCGAAAATCAAGAGGCCCTTCCCGTGGCAACAGGTCGAAGACTTCGCCTACGGCACGCTGCTTCAAACTCCCTGGATGCTCCGCTTGGTCGGTGGTCTCATGTGGTTCCACCAAAAGTCCGGTCTTGAAAGTCTGGTCCACTCCAGCGGCCTCCTCAAACTGATGGGCCCTCTCGGCAAGATCGATCACCTTACCCCCCAAGCTCAACTCCCCAGCTTCTACAAGCAGTACGGCAAGGTCTTCTTCGCCGAAGGCCCTCGCAAGTATCGCGTCGCAATGTTGGGCGGCTGCATCGCCAACATCTTCTTCGCCCGCCTCCACGAGGCCACCGTCCGCGTCCTCCAGAAGAACGGCTGTGAAGTTGTAGTCCCAGCCGCCCAAGGCTGCTGCGGCGCCCTCCACGCCCACGCAGGGCGTCGCGAAGAAGCACGCGCGCTGGCACGCAACAACATCGACGCTCTCTTGCAGACAGATTTCGACGCCATCATCTCCAACACCGGCGGCTGCGGCGCAACCCTGAAGGAATACCACGAAATCCTCGAGCACGATCACGCCTATCACGGCAAGGCCAAGCGCTTCGTCAGCAAGCTCAAGGACGTCAACGAATTCCTCGCCTCAATCGACCTCAACATGAACATGGGCACGGTCAACCGGCGCGTAACCTATCAGGATTCCTGCCACCTCTGCCACGGCCAGAAGATCAAGGCAGCTCCACGCAAGCTCCTGAAATCAATCCCCGGCCTGGACTTCGTAGACATGCCAGCCAGCGACGTCTGCTGCGGCTCCGCTGGGGTCTACAATGTGGTCGAAAACGAGATGGCCGAAGAGATCCTCACCTCGAAGATGCGCAACGTAAACTCGGTAAACCCCGAGCAAATCGCCAGTTCCAACCCCGGCTGCATGATCCAACTGGCCGCCGGCAGCAAGATGCACGGCACAGGCAAACTGAAGTCCAACCCCGAACCCGTGAAACACATCGTCGAACTACTGGACGAGGCCTACCGCAACGCAAAACATTGATCCATCCATCGGGCAGCCGGCCAGTTCAACTCTTGTTCTGGCCGCGCGGAAAGCCGTAGTACATCAATCAGTGCGAGTGGGCAAGAACACGGGTGCCTCCCATAATTGATTGACGTGATAGCATTTGGTTTGGAGCAGCGAGAACACTCACCTTGGCGGTAGAGAGTAGTATTGATAGGCAAATTTACTCAAGATTTTTGTTCGACTAGTCGATTAGCTAGAAAGCAGGTCCTTATGGAACGATCAATCGAATTCCCGAATCTGAAGGATATGAAGTCAAAACGGAATAGTGATTTCTGGCATGGCGTCGGATCATTGACATTGTTATACCCAGAAACCCTTCGCACGAATCCTTACGTTCGCTCCATCTTGATCGAAGCAGAAACTGTTTCGGATCTCAACGTGATCGCGAAAGATTTTGCAATGGTTGGTAGTGATATTTTGAGGGCTTCGGAGAACCTAAAAATAGATGAGCTCAAATCAGCCCGAAATCCCAAATCCGAGTAACGGCGTAGAGGGTAAACTCGAGATCATTCGTTCGCAGCAATTCTCTGGCCCACTTCCGCCGCCGATGCTTTTAGAGCAATACGAAATTTGTGTGCCTGGCTCGGCAAATCGGATAATACAAATGACAGAGAAGGAGGGCGACCATCGCCGCTCCACACAAAACACCATTATCAGGCGTTCATTTAATGAAGCGGCTCGCGGGCAGTTTCTAGCTGCTGCCGTCGCCCTTTTCGCAATGGGAGCATCTGTCTATCTCGGGATACAGGATAAACAAGTAATTGGATCAGTGCTAGGCGGAACAACAATGTTAATGCTAGTCACGGCTTTCTTGAAAACCAGAACTTCGCTTCCAGAGCCTCCGAAAGCTCCACCGGAATCCAGCAGCACCCCTCGAAAAAAGGGAAAGCGCTAGCATCAGTTCCAACCGACTCAACGGTTGTCATGGCAAGAAACCGAGAGTTCTTGCTTAGCCGATTTAACTTTCCCCCTTCTCCCCCAAATCTTCCCTAAGCTCCGGTTCCACCACATCAGAACCCCCGTCACAAACAACACCACCGGTACCACTCCAACAAATATCCAAAGCACCCGCGACACATCCCCAGCAAACGTCCCAAAGTGCAGCCCATAAATATCCCGCTGCAACCGGGCACCTAGCGGCACATCCTGGTGATAAGTCACCCTCACCACCTCCGCCGTCTGCGGATTCACATAAGCCACATGATCCCCCTGCGTCCGCCAATCCCAAGGCAAGATGTGGTGCAGCGAATGCACCTCCGTCGGCTTTGCCGCCAATCGAAATAACGTCGGCGTCCCACCCGGCACAGCCTTCATCGCCGCATCGAGCGCAGCATCCAGGCTCGCCCATTTCTGAACAGCCGCCACCCTGGGTGCAACAATCTTGGCTGGCGTCCCCGTCACCTTCTCAAGCACAGCCTCATACTCCTTGGGAAACGAATAATAAGACCCCGTCACTGCCACAAGCACCAGCAACACACTCGACACCAGCCCGCTCAATTTATGCAGATCGTAATTCTGTCTCTTCCATCTGGCCCGGGTCTCATACACAAACCCGTTCCGCCAATATCGCTTCCCCGGCCACCAAACCACAATCCCGCTCAAACTCACCAACGCGAGTGAAAACCCACCCCACCCATTCAGCAATTCCCCAAGATCCCCCATCAACAAATTCACATGGAGATCATAAACCCACTGCAAGAATTTCCCCCTGTAGCGGTCCTCCCCCAGAATCACTCCCCGGTAAGGATCCACATAAACCTGAATCCGCCCCTCGGTCTTGCTCTGCATTCTGAAAGACCAACTCTCCCCCGCCCCCCAATACAAATACACATTCTGCAAAGTAGCTTTCGGATAAGCCGCACGAACAGAATCCACCATCCCCTGAAACGAAACCCTCGCCCCCAGCGGCTCCACCTTTACCAACTGCGGAATCATCATCCGCTCCATCTCTTTCTTGTAGACAATCACACTCCCGGTCACACAAACGAGCATGAAGTATAGACCCAATCCCATCCCCAGCCAAAGGTGAACCTGAAACAGCGCTTTCCGCCACCAAACCTTCCTGGGCTCCCGAATAAAACTCATTCTTCAATTGTAAAAGACTAGGCGACACCCCGCCAGATTATCCAGAGAGAGTAGAGACTCAACCCCAGCAGTAGCAGCGACAATACTCGAAACGGTCCCAACACGGGCGTCAATGTCCCAAGACCTGAAATCGCTACCAGCAACACCATCAACGCGCTCCCTGCCAACTTTGCCCACATCGCATTCCCAGCCAGTCCGCGCCCCGTCAAATAGAGCATTCCAGCAAACACAATCCCGCAAAAGGATGCAATAGCCAGACCTCGGACAAAACCCTCTACGATATCCCCAAAGAGAGACAACACCTTCCCGGCAATCCCCGCCATCACCACAATCACATTCACCAGCGAATCCGACACCTTCGCATCCGCAGACGTATTCGTTACAGGCTTCTGCAACCACAGCAGAAGAGAAAATCCCCCAAAAAAGGCACTACCGATCATCGACGGTATTCCCACCAATAGCGAAACCCAATAGAACAGTTTCACCACCAACAATCCTTGAGTTTCCATACCCTGACCATGCGAGAATCCACAGCACTTCCGATCATTCAAATTAAAAGAACCGCTCCTGCCGCCGCAAAGTCCCAAACGACCCCAAATTCGCAATCGAGAACGCCATCCGGAACTGATTCTCATTTCGTGTACCAAAGCTAAATCGCCGGTACTGCACTGAGAACCCGCAACAATCCGTGTTGTAGGTAACCTGCGTATTGGCAAACTGCAAAACCCCAACGCGGTAGTCATAAATCGCATTGAAAGCCGCATTCCAGCCCCGCCGGTTATCCGCACCCCAGCCCAGCAATCCGCGGAACTGATTGTTCTGCGGCGACAGCACTCTCGCCGAATCCACTTGCGTATGGCCCGCCGACACAAACCACTGGTTCACTCGCCCATCCACGGTAAACGAGCTATTCGTCACATTCCCGCGCAACGGATCATAATCAAGCCGCCACTCCACACCAGCCCCGGGCAGCGGCTGCATCCTCACTGAGCTAGCCACTGGCGAATAGCTCCTTCGCCCGTCGAGAAAAGAATATCCAGAGAAGTCCACTGTCGACTGGTTCACATTCCGCTGCCCTTCAATCACACTGCCGCCAAAGGTCGGGTCGAAGTACCGCCGCTGCCAAACCTGCCAGGACAACAACTCCTGCGTTGTCCCACCGCGCTTCAGATACAACCGGTTCGTCAGACTCACTTCCAGCTCCTTCGTATTGGTCATCAACTCGGTATCGTCGAAACGAATGATCCGCGAAACGATAACCCGCGGGCAGATTGGGAATGGTGATCTGCATGGGCCCGTCATAGCCGCGGCGATTAATGTTTACGGCTACGATGCCGGTACCGCCCGCGGGTACGTTGACGAAAGGCGTGGAGGTTTGCAACGTGAAATCGGCGCCTTCGCGGCGCGCTTCCAGGCGGTATCCGTAAGCGGGTCCGCCGCGTCCGAGCAGATCTTCGACGGCCACGGTGAGCTGTTCCACGCCAGCGGGGATTTCCAGCGGCAGCGTGGGGTCTGCTCCAAACAAGTCATCACGCGAGAGCAACTTCTTGCCTGCGCCGTCGGTGATCGTGACCAGCGCGTCAAGTTGCGAGGCGCCGGTGGAAGAAGCGACGATTTCAAACAGCCACTGCTCGCCCGGCTTGACGGCCAATTGGTAGCGGTCCACCTCGCCCTTGGCGGCGATGCGGCCGTTGATCACCATGCCCGGGATCAGTTTACGGTCCGTGGCCGATTCGAGAGTGTCAGGCTTGTCGCTCAGCAGAAACAGTTGCGGAAGGCTGGCCGAGCCTGGCAACGACACGAGCGCGAACTTGCCGGCCGGCGACGAAGTGTCGGGCTTCAGCATCACCGGTGTGCTGAGATTGCCGCCCACCAACTCAACCGAAGGCGCTTGGCCACGCCGTCCGCCGATCGGAAAGAGCGACTCGGCAAAGGGATACGAGCCCACTTTTAAACGGTAGAAATTCTGGATCTGATCGCTGTACTTTGAATCGTGCAGGCGCACGAAGTACGTCCCGGCACGCGCAAACGTGACCTCCAGCCGCGCATCGATACCCGCTCCGGGTGCGTCGTCATTCCTGGCGATGGTCTTGCCGTCGGCGTCGAGAATCTCCAGCGCCGGATCGATCGCGCTGGCCAGTACGTTGGCCTCGGTTTCAAAC
>JAYSVS010000097.1:0-18279 GCA_043718395.1 Acidobacteriota bacterium | reverse complement strand
AGTAGTGATGCCATTTTTTGGCGCCGAGGTAGGGGGTGGGCTGTGGGCCGAGTTCGCGATTGCGGTAGCGGCGGGATGGTGAGTAGCGCCAGATGCCTACGACGATGCCCAGAATCGCCATAATGCTGCCAATTGCTGAAATGTAGATGACACCGAGACGCCACTCGTCGGCGTAGATGCGAATGGCGCGGAGGTAGATCCAGTGAGGGATGGCACCGATCCAGGCGAGGAGGCGGGATTGGCTAGTGGTGCGGAGGATCACTTCTCCGGTGACGCTTGACACGTAGACTTCAGTGCCATGTGGATCGGAGAATATTGCGTGATAGAGGGGCAGGTGTTCTGAGTAAAGGCGCTGGACGGTCCATTGGTCTGGGCTGGTGAGGGGTGTTTGCCAGGTGAAGGTAGTTTGAGAGGGGATGAAGTGCCGGAGCGAATCTTCTGCTTCGGACTGCGAGAAAGATTTGTGAAAGTCACCGTGGTCGGCAAATACGACTTTGCCATCCCCGTTGGAGGTGAGGAAGCGGTAGGCCGGGCGACCCGTAATTGAAGTAAGCGTTGCCTGTTTCCAGGGCTTAGTTTCTCCGGTGGCCTTCCAGGCCTGAGCGGGGGAGTACTGGATTTTGGATTGGTCGAGGATGGGGAGGGCGGCGAGCCTGTCCTCTGCAGTGAGGACGGGCATTTTGGCGTACATCATGACGATGCCCGAGATGAACCAGGCAATGAAGAAGAGGCAAGTGCCGATGCCAAGCCAGCGGTGCCAGAGGATGGCTTTTCCTTGGAGCTTCATAAAGAGATTCTTCAGGATAGTGTTGGTTTGAGCAATTCAGAAGTAAATTCTGATGAGCGGGCGGATCGGATGGCTGGATGGATTTTGAGTTTGGATTCGGGGCGTATTTGACGAACTAGAGTAGGGTGGTTTGGTGGTAGAGGTCTTTTAGTTTGAGGCTGATTTGGGGGGTGTTGAGGGGGATGGTGGCTTTGGGGTCAGTGAAGGATTGGGGGTCCCTGGGCCAGGTTTGGTTGGCGTCGCGGGTGTAGAGAAGTACAGATGGGGACTCTGAATCGATCAGCAGGTAGTGGCGCAGGGAAGGGATGCGGAAGTATTCTTTGCGCTTGGTGGAGAGGTCATATTTGCGGGTGGAAGGGGATAGGACTTCGAGGACCAGGGAGGGGGCTTGCAGGATGGTTGTTTTGACGGTTGGCCGGGGATGGCAGTGGATCGCCAAGTCGGGGTAGAAGACAGCGTCTTGCTTTGGGGTGGCGATTTTGAAGTCAGAACTGGTCATGAAGCAGGAAGTTGCGGAGAGCTTTCGACCGAGGATCAGCGTGGCAGCAGTCTTGATTGCGTCGTGGTTGAGTTCGCCGCTGGGTATCGGAAAAATGCGGCCATGGCAGTACTCGTTACGAGTGGTCGAATTGGCTTCACGTTCGAGATAGGTGTCGAAGTCGAGAATGGGGAATTCCTGGCCAAGAAGTGGGGGTTGCATACTCTATCGCTTTTAGGTATAGTCTTACTTAGTATACCTTATGCCGAAAGATTATCCTGAAGTCGAATCGATGTTGCCGCTGCAGACGGCGATGTTTCATATTCTGGTGGCGCTTGCGGACCGGGAGCGCCATGGCTATTCGATTATGCAGGACATCACCGAACGGACCGATGGCAAGGTGCGGCTGAGCGCGGCGACCCTCTATAGCTCCATACGGCGGATGCTGGAACAGGGTCTGATTGCGGAACTAGGAGAGAGCCCGGACCCGGATTGCCTGGATGAGCGGCGGCGGTATTACGGTTTGACTGAGTTTGGCCGTCGTGTGGCGGTTGCTGAAGCGCAGCGATTGACGGCGATGCTGAGTCAGGCGCGGCAAACCGGATTGATTCCAATGAAGCTTTAGTTTATGTTGCCGAGCCGAATTTTCGAGAGCCTGCTTTGGTGTTTTCCAGCGCCGTTCCGCCACGAGTATGGTGCGGAAATGGTGAGGACTTTCTGCGAAGAGTTGCTGCTGGCGCGGGGATGGCGGGCGGAGTTGGGGCTTTGGGCGAGATCGGTCTCAGATGTTTTGATTACTGCACCACAGGAGCATTACCACGTGATTCAACAAGATGTCCGTTATGCGCTGCGCACGCTTGTGGGGCAGCCTGGGTTTACTGCGGTTGCAGTTCTTTCTCTGGCGCTTGGAATCGGGGCGAACGTTGCGATTTTCAGTTTGATCGACTCGGTGCTGTTGCGGATGCTTCCGGTGCAGAATCCGCAGGAGCTTGTGCTGCTGACCGATCCAGGATCGAGCGGTTCGGGGACGGGGGCGAGCACGGGTGAGCGCAACCTGATGACGTACGAAGAATTTTTGCAGTTGCGGGATCAGACGCGGGTGCTCTCGGGCTTGATGGCTGTGCAGAGTGATGTGTTGCGGGTGCCGGTTCGGATAGGTGGCGGCGAGCCCACAGAGGTGAGAGCGCGCATGGTTTCGGCGGAGTATTTTGCGACGCTGGGGGTTCCGGCGATGATGGGCCGGGTGCTGAGTGTGAGCGACGGACCGAAGCCAGCCTTGGCGGTGGTGAACCACAGTTTTTGACAAAGCAGATTGGGCGGGCGAGCCGATGTGCTGGGTACAACGATTGCGATGAGGCTTGGGGTGTTCACTGTTGTGGGGGTTATGCCGCCTTCGTTTATTGGTGAGACGGTGGGAGATCATCCCGACGTTTGGCTGCCATTGGCGATGCAACCTGTGGTGTTACCGGGGAAGGATCTTTTGCATGATGACCGGGGCGGCTTGCAGAAGACGATGTGGCTGCAAGTGTTTGGGAGGTTGAAGCCGGGGATCCCGATCGAGCGGGCAGAGGCGGCCGTAAATGTTGTGTTTCAGCAGGGCTTATCGGCGTATTATGCGGGGGCAGCTACGGAGGAGATCCGGCGGAAGTTTGTGAATCAGCGGGTGCGCGTGCAGCCTGCGGCGACTGGGGCATCGAAGATGCGCAATGAGTTTGGGCAGCCGTTGGTATTGATGCTGGCAGCGGCTGGGTTTGTGTTGTTGATTGCGTGCGCGAACCTTGGGAATCTGATGCTAGCGCGAGCTATGGGGCGGACGCGGGAGGTGGCGGTGAGGCTGGCGCTGGGCGCGGGGCGGGGAGATTTGATTCGCCAGTGGCTGACCGAGAGCCTCATCCTTGCGCTGGCGGGTGGGTTGGTTGGTTTGGGAGTGGCTTGGGGGTTGCGGGTTGGGCTGTTGATGCTGATTTCAGACACGGTACAAGTGCCCATGAGTGCTGAGCCAAAGGTGCTCGGGTTTGCCTTCGGCTTGACGGTAGCGGCTGGATTGTTACTGGGTTTGTTGCCTTCGCTTCGCACTCTGAATGCGGACGAGAGTGTGGGGCTGAAGGAACAGGGCCGCGGGCTGAGTGGCAGCGCTAGCTGGATGCGGGCGGGCAAGCTGATTGTGGCCGGGCAGGTTGCGCTGTCGCTTCCGTTGCTGGTTGGGGCGGGGTTGCTGGTAAAGACGCTCGAGAATTTGCAGCATGTTGAGTTGGGTTTGGTGAAGGAAAAACTGATGGTGGTGCGGGTGGCTGTGGCGACGGCAGGGTATGACGAGGCGCGACGGCAAGGCTTGTTTGAAAGGTTGCACGAACGAGTGGAGCGGATACCGGGTATTGTGTCGGCGACTTACTCTCCGCATGGCATTTTTCTTGGCTCGGATAGCCGCGATGAGGTTGTAGTGGAGGGGTATACGCCAACGCGGAGCGAAGATCGCGAATCGCGGTACGACCATGTAGGCCCTGGCTATTTTTCCACGCTGGGAATTCCGTTGAAGGTTGGCCGTGAGATCACAGAGCAAGATCGTGCAACGAGCCCCAAAGTTTGTGTCGTGAATGAAGCGTTTGCCAAGCAGTTTTTTGCGGGGCGCAACCCGGTGGGGAAGCATGTGACGCAGCTATATGGCTCGCAAAAGAATACGTTTGAGGTTGTGGGAGTGGTTGCGAATTCCCGCAAGAGCAGATTGCGCGGGGAGATTGAACACCGCTACTATGTGCCCGTGTCGCAGCCGATTGATGTGCCGCAACGGGTGACTTTTATGGTGCGCACGGCGGGTGAAGTTGCGGCGATGATCGCGCCAGTAAGACGGGCTATTTTGGCTGAGGACGCGAATCTGCCTGTGGCGGCGCGGGCTTTGGTTGAGTTGGTGGAGGAGCGGATGGCGCAGGACCGGTTGCTGGCGCGGCTGTCGATGGCGTTTGGATTGGTGGCGCTGTTGCTTTCGGCGATTGGCTTGTATGGAGTATTGTCGTATGGGGTGGCGCGGAGGAGGAGCGAGATTGGAATTCGCAAGGCGCTGGGGGCGGGCGAGGGCAAGGTGATCTCGATGATTCTAGGCGAGACTTCGTGGCTGTTGGTGGGTGGGCTGGCCGTTGGAGGATTGCTTGCTGTTGGGAGTATGCGCTGGATCGAGAGCCGTTTGTTTGGGTTGTCGCCGGGCGATCCGGTGGCGTTTGCTGCGGCGGCGGGGTTGTTGGGTTTGGTGGGGCTGGCTGCGGCGTGGTTGCCGGCGCGGAGGGCGTCGCGGGTGGACCCGTTGGTTGCGATGCGAAACGACTAAAGGAGGCCGGTTTGGCGGTAGAGGTCTTTCAGTTTGAGGCTGATTTTGAGGGCCGGGAGGGGGATGGTGGCCTTGGGGCTGGTGAAGGTTTGCGGGTCTTTGGGCCAGGTTTGGTTGGCGTCGCGGGTGTAGAGAAGTGCCGATGGGGACTCTGAATCGATAAGCAGATAGTGGCGTAGGGAGGGGATGCGGAAGTACTCTTTGCGCTTTGCGTTGAGATCAAATTTGCGAGTGGATGGGGAGAGAACTTCAACGACGATTGTTGGAGACTTCGTTTCGAGGCCCTTGGGCGGCAGGACTTGGTCACAGTGGACCGAGACATCAGCGTAGAAGGAAGCAACTGAGCCTGGCGATGCTACGCGAGCTTCGGCCAAAACGTAACACTTGCGACGCGCAAGCAAGCGGGAAAGCTGAAACTGAGCGGCGCTGCAAAGAATGAGATGGGTGTTGGTTGAGCCGGCCATTGCGTAAACAATGCCGTGATAGAACTCATGCTTGTGCAGAGAATTTGATTCGATCTGAAGATAAGTTTCGAAATCGATAATCGGGAATGATTGCGCTAGCGCAGCAGAGGGCACCTCTTGATTGTAGCGATACGAGTGAGTAGTGTGAAGGGCTAGAGAATGCCGGTTTGGCGGTAGAGGTCTTTCAGTTTGAGGCTGATTTTGAGGGCCGGGAGGGAGATTGTGTCTTTGGGGCTGGTGAAGGTTTGCGGGTCTTTGGGCCAGGTTTGGTTGGCGTCGCGGGTGTAGCGAAGTACAGATGGGCACTCTGAATCGATGAGCAGGTAGTGGCGTAGGGAGGGGATTCTGAAGTACTCTTTGCGCTTGGTGGTCAGATCGTAGGTGCGGGTGGAAGGGGAAAGCACTTCAAGGATCAACGTGGGTGATTCATGGAAGGTCGCATTGCGGGCGGGGGTTTGGTTGCAGTGAATGGAAAGATCAGGATAGAAGACGGCATCTGCATTGGGAGTCGCGATTTTCATGTCGGAGTTCTGAATGAAGCACGACTTGGCATCAAGGAGTCGACCGAATAACAAAGTCGCTGCAATGATGGTGGCTGAGTGGATAAAGGTGCCACCGGCCATTGCATAAATGTGGCCGTAGTAATACTCGTTCTTGTGGGTTGCGTGTGCTTCGATTTCAAGATAGGTCTTGAAGTCGAAGCTTGGGAATGTCTTGGTTAGCGCGGATCCAGGCACAACTACATTGTAACGACGTCGAAGTGGAAGCGCTCTGGGGGAAGGTCCGAAACCGGGTCTGCGTTCATTCCGGACCAGGTATGGTAGGCGCTCTGGGCTAACGACCCGTTGAGATAGAACAGGAACTGATCGCTGAAGCAGCCAATCGGCGGGGGCTGGCGGAAGGTAAGCCTGAGGCCGACAGCGCCTTCCAGGTTGACGTTTCCGGTGCTGGGGATGGTCTTGGCTTTGTCTTCGAGGAGAATGACGAAGCTCTTGCGGCCTGCGTGGGGCCAGACGTCGGCCCTCAGGAGCGGGCGCAGGTCTGCTCTGGTTTCAAACGTAGTTTCGCACTGACGAATCCATTCGAGGATCGAATCGCCCCAGGCCCAGGTGTGCATGAAGGACTGGTATTGGTCGACCAGGTTGAGTGCCAGATCCATGCGGCGGCGCTCGAATTCGAGTTGTAGCCTGGGATCGAGCAGAGGCATATTGGACAGAGCGTCGTCACTGGAGACGATGCCGGAAGCCATATGCATCATCTTGTCCAGGCGCTTGACCGGAGTCGAGCGGACTAGCAACGGGGGTAGTTCGTGCGTGCAGTCGCCGGGAATTTCAACGAATTTGCGTTCGCCTAAGATATCCATGTGAACCTCGCTAGAACATATCGTCCTCTTTTAAGGATTTCTGCAATTATAGGACGTCTACAGGCGAATGCAAGTTGCCAGCAGGAATTTGTTTTAGTAGCCTAGTAGCCTGTTTGGACAGTTTAGGAGGATATCGATGGATTCAGATATGACAGTTCGGCTGGTGGCCGGCGCATTGGCGGTATTGTGCGTCGCGGTTATCGTGATGCGACGCAAGGGCAAGAAGACCACGTCGACCGAAGACGACTTTTAAAGTACCGAATGAAGTCCAAGAGCGGGGGCGTAGCACGTCCCCAATTGAAACCTGAATACTGCTGCTTTCAGCTTGAGGTAAGGCCGAGCAAGATTCATCGCTGGGGTGTGTTTGCACTAGAGCACATACCAAAGGGCAGGAAGGTACTGGAATATACGGGTGAACTGGTAAGCCGTAAAGAAGGGAAAAAGCGATCAGAATCGAACCAGATCCACTGCCTCTTCACGATCGATCCATATTGGTATCTCGACGGGGCGGTGGGAGGGAGCGGCGCTGAATTTGTGAATCACACTTGTGATCCGAATCTGGAGTCGCGTATTGTGAAGCGTCATATTCTTTACTTTTCCTTGCGAGACATAGGCAAGGATGAGGAGCTATCGCTTGATTATCATTTTGGGAAGAACCAGGAAAAAGTGAAGTGTGGGTGCGGAACGGCGAAGTGCCGGGGCTGGATTAATCTGCTGGAGTAGAGGGGGCAAGAATCACGAGATCGCTGAGATGGCCATGTATGTGATCGAAAACGGCAGCGGCTGGTTGAGGAGCTTGGCAGTCATTGATGCAAGCAAGCTTAGGTGCAACAGGCCAATTGAGTGGGGCACCTGGAATCGATCAGGTCTATGGTTATGTGGTGAAGCCTTTGGCGACAAACGAGGCCTCTTTCCTGAGGTGAGGAGTAAAGTAGGCAAACTCCGAATGGCGTGTGATCCAGGCGATAGTGGCGATAACTCCACCCTATGCGACTTCCCGGGAGTTCGGGCGATGATCGCCTTCGGGCCGTGTTTTCGCTACACTTCGCCCGCGCCGGCCTCGTCGTGATGCACCGAAATATACGACATCCGGTGCCGCAGCCAATACATGGGGAATAAATTAGCTTACGCCCGCTGAACCTAAAAAAGTGTCAATCGGTGACTCGGCGCCAGCCTACGGCCAAGCTGTTTTCCACTTCCATGCCAATGCCTGTCGCTTTAATTTTGCCTTTCACGATCCACGAGACCTTGTAGACGTCATCGGACTTCTCGATGAGCAAGTCATACTCGTCCGAGAACTCGCCACTGTCATAGAAGTAGCGAACGTGGTAGCGCCCCGCGAAGCCTGTTTTCGGCCCTCCTGTTGCGATACCTGGACCTCTGTACTTTGTTGAATACATCCACCTTGCATTTAGGGTCCCTGGCGACAGGCTCTTCGTGTAAATAACAAAGCCGATATTTGATTCAGCCGATGTCTCGGGGGAAGCGGCAACAGGGATGGAGTAGCCGGCCAAAAGAATTACTCGCAGTGATATCGCGAGGAGGGTGGACTGACACATAGCAATCACAAACCAGAATCTACCACAGATTTCCGGAACAGCCGGGTGAGTGTATTGCTAACCCGGCGGATCGGCAATGGAAGGCCTGCGGCAAATCCTCTTCGCAAAGACATTCGCGATTTCGACATGCATGGGGACGGCCTCGGCATGGCCCGTTTGCGGATTTTCCCAAAGCGAATGCTCCTTGCCTTCGCGACGTACAACGCAACCGCAACGCCGCAGATGGCGGATCAACGCCTGCCGCTTCATCCGACGACGATAAGCTCTTGTTTCGCTTCCGGCGGTATGGAGCGGAACGATTCTTCACGCCGGTGATCCAGGATCAAGGCTATTGCTTCCCGCAGGTTTGAAAGGCATTCTTCACGGGTTGCGCCTTGACCATTTGCGCCCGGAACTTCAGCACAATAGGCAATGTGCCATGGGCCGTCTTGTTCTACGATCGCTGTGAATTCGTTGCGCATACTCTTAGGCTACCGCTTTCAAAACCCGGCACGAGCGAATAGATCCACACAAACGGTGTAGTGTTTACCGTCGTTGAGATATTGCAATTATGCGGGAAGCAGGTGTCTGGCCTGGGACCAGTGGGGGATTTCTTCGGTTTGCTCGAGGACGAGGAGCCGGTTGTATTTGGCTAGGCGTTCGGAACGGGTGATGGAGCCTACTTTGAGTTGGGCCATTCCGGATGCGATGGCGAGGTCTGTAAGGAAGGCATCTTCAGTCTCGCCGCTGCGGGCACTGATTACGGCGCGCCAATTGGCGGCTCTTGCTTTGTCGATCACTTCGAAGGTTTCGGTGAGGGTACCGATTTGATTCATCTTCACGAGGACGGCGTTGGCGGCTTTTGTTTCTATTGCGCGGGTGAGACGCTGCGGGTTAGTGGTTAGGAAATCATCACCGATGATTTGAGCTTTGCCGCCTAGTTTGGCCGTTAGGGTGGGCCATTCATTCCAGGCGTCTTGTTCAAGACCATCTTCTATGGAGACTACGGGGTACTTGGAGCACCAAGTAGAGAGGAGGTCAATAAACTCCGATGCAGTTAGGCTTCGGTTCTCTGAGTGGAGTTGGTATTGGCTGCTGGCGTAGAAGTGTGATGCGGCTACATCGATGGCGATGGAGACCTGTATACCGGGTTGCAAGCCGGCCCTTTCGATGGCCAGGGTGAGGACGCTGAGAGCTTCTTCGTTGGTTTTGAGCCTTGGGCCCCAGCCGCCTTCGTCGGCGACGCCAGTAAAGTAGGCACCTTGCGATTCGAGGATTTCGCGGGCGGCGCGATGGATGGAAGTGATCCATTCCATCGCTTGACGGAAGGAATCGGCGGCGTGCGGGATGGCTAGAAAATCCTGGAACTCCATGGCTTTGGCGGCGTGGAGGCCGCCGCTGAGGATGTTGACCATCGGGAGCGGGAGGATGGGTTGTCTTGGGCCGGCGAGGTAGCGCCAAAGGGGTTGGTTTGTGCTGGCCGCAGCGGCTCTTGCAACGGCGCAGGAGACAGCGAGGATTGCATTGGCACCGAGACGGGATTTGTTGGGGGTCGAGTCGAGATCGATCAAGGTTTGATCGATGGTTTTCTGGTTGAGGACACTTTGGCCCTGCAGGGCACGGGCGATTTCTGTATTGACGTTGTCGACGGCATTTTGCACACCCAGGCCGTTATGCCGCCGCTTGTCGCCGTCACGAAGCTCATGAGCTTCACTTAGACCTGTCGACGCGCCCGAGGGGGCCTGGGCTGTGACCGTAACACCATTGTGGAGTTGGATGTGAGCTTCGACGGTGGGGCGGCCGCGGCTGTCGAGAACCTCGAAGGCACGGATCGACTGGATGGTGGAGTTACTCATGGAAAGCCTCTGCTTGCATTTCAAATACTTCTTCGATAGTGAGTGGTGGGTTTTGGATGAGATCGCGGGCGAAGCGGCGGACCTGGGATTGTTCGGCGGGCCTTAGGTATTCGGCGGGGCTCTTGCCATCGACACGGGCGAGGTGGAGGCAGCCGAGGTGGCGGATGGTGGAGGATTCGAGCCAATCGAAGTTGTGTTTGAGATTGCGCCAATAATCGAGGGCGAGGCCGGCGTATTGGGCGCGGGTTCTCGCGCGGTGCCAACCTTTGAGGAGCAAATGATTGAGGAGGAAGGCGACGTCGAAGCTGGGGTCGCCGAGGTGGATGACTTCGTAATCGATGGAGAAGAGCTGGGGGCCAGGATTGACGAGGAAGTTTTTTGGAGACCAGTCGCCATGAGTGAGGGCCTGGATCTGGGTGCGGGATTGTTCGATAGCCTGATCGAAGTATCGCTTGAGGTCTGGGTGGCGGGTGGCTGTGAAGCGGTAATAGGGATCAAGGCGGAGCTGGTCGAAGAGGTCAAGGCCAGCGAAGTGTTGGTCGAATAAGTGGGGCTGAAGAAAAACCGAGTGGATTTGGGCGGCTTGGATCGCCAGAGTTGTTTCGGTGAGGCCTGCGAGGAGGTTTTCTTTCCAGGTTGGAGCGGTTGGGGCTGCAGCTGACATGGCAAAGAGGAAGTTATCACGGTCTTCGAATTGAACCGTTGGAAGGTTGCCGGGTGGGGCCAAAGGAGCTAGCAGGCTAAGGGCGTCCATTTCGTTAAATATGCGGGCGCGGTCGCTATACCAATCTTCTTTGACGCGAAGTTTGGCAAGCGATTGTTTGAGAATCAGGTCGGGATGACCCGCAATTTTGGCACGGAAGACAAGATTTGAAACGCCACCGAGGAGTTCCTGGACTTCGATTGCACTGTGAGGAAGAGCCAATCGATGTGCGAGGTATTGGCAGGCAGTTGTAGGGGTGAGATCGGCCAAACTCTCAGTTTAGCTGGAGGTTCGAGAGAAGAGATTCATGAGGCTACCCCAAGGAGAGCTGCTATTCGACTTTCCCTTGGTGGGAATAGCAGCGCCACCCATTTTTTCGGCGAGTTGGGCGAGGCCTTTGCCGAAGGGAGATGTTGTGGGAGAAGGCTTACCTTCGATCATGGCGCGCTGGACGCCGTCATAGTCGCTAGGGAGGACTTGGAAGACTTCGCAACGGATGGCAGTTTCGATCACCTCTTTGCTGAGGCCAACGTCACGGTTGTAGCGATTTACGACCAGTTTGATTTTAGACCGTTCGATTCGATTCTGATCCATGTAGCTTAATGCGCGCTGAGTAGCCTGGAGAGAAGGGAGTTCGTTAGTGGAAACGAGGAGGATCTCGTCAGCCAGCCGCAGGATGGAGAGATTCCACGGCCCGTAGGCACTGCAAGTGTCGAGGATCGTGGTTTCGTAATTCCAGCGGGCGTAGTCAATGATGGACGAGGCGTCCATGAGGTCGTGAATCCCATCTACGGAATTTTCTGGAGAAAGAAGCACGTCGACATTGTGGGTGGTGTTGATGAGGTTGCGCCAGAGATCAGAATCGAGGTTCTGAGTGAGCGTAACAACATCCATAAAGCTGTACTGGCTCTTGAGCTTGAGCAGGAAACTGAGCGTTCCGGTGAGGGGATCAAGATCGACGAGAAGGGTTTTGCCAGACTTCTTTTTCCAATGGAAGGTAAGGCCGCTGGCAACAGTTGAGGCACCACAGGCACCTTTTGCCGGAACGATTGCAATGACGCGGCCAGCTTTGCCGGAACCCTTAATAAGAGGATTTCTAGTGACGATGCGACCGAGAATTTCTTCGAGTTGATCGCCGGAGATTGGATAGCTCAGAAATTCGGATGCACCTGTACGGAGGGAACGGAGAATGAGATCGGTATCGCTGCCAGGGATCACGGCGATGACGGGCATTTTGGGCTGCTTGCTGGAAATTTCTTTGATGAGACCAAGGGCACGGTCATTGTCGCTGATGACATCGACGAGGCAGATGTCGGGATTTTGAACGCTCAGGACTTCAATCAGGCCAGCAAGGGGAGGGTAGACGGGGATTTCAAGGATCTCTGCCTGGGACATTTTACTGCTGAGAGCATGCTGAAGATCCTTAGTGATGCCCTGTGAAGGACAGATCACGAGGTACTTCCAACCACCCGCGCTTTGAAAAATATCGACCTTGCTCATTACTTTGATTCCATTGAATTTAGCAGCGGGAACAGATGTATTTGCTCCGCAGCCGCTCTATCCCGTGATGAAGTATCGTCGGAAAAGATGAAAAACAATAGAGAGAAAAATCCTCGAAGAAAGACTAAAACCTTGATGTTGCTAGTCGATAAGCTTTCCCGAGTCGAAATATTCCCCTAGGCCTGGGGGATGGCTAGACCAGAAATCCAAAACAAGCTAGTCCTGCTGAAAAAGTGAAGCTAGCTATGTTCTCGAAAGGCAAATGCACCGTGAATGAAAGCAACTTGATGGACATTATCTCTTCAGTGGTACAACCGATGCCGCCAGCAACAGGATTGCAAGCAACCGTGTTGCTTTGCGAAACCCAACCGCTGACAGTCGAGGGAGTGCGAGCAGTACTTTCTTCGACAAATGACCTCCGTGTTACCGGGGTGTGTGAAAACCTTGCATTATGCCGGGAAATATCGCGAAGGCAGCGTCCCGATGTGGTTTTGATCGACAAGGCACTTGGCATGCAAGCAGTGATGGACTGGATTCAGGATCTACGGCTGGCAGAGCAGGATCTGGAAAAGTTAAAAACGACCTATTCGCCTGGTGGAGCGCCGATTGCGAGTCAGACTCGCCCGATGCCGAAGGCGATTGTTTGGGGGGTGTCCATGACAGAGGCCGAGGCGCTGCGATTTTTGCAGGCCGGGGCGAAGGGGATCTTGCGGAAATCTACTGCACCGTCGAACATGTTGAGCTGCATACGTACGGTGGTACAGGGTAAGAACTGGATGGAAGATTCTGTGTTCCGTGAACAGCCGCGTGAAGATCGTCATCCTCGCTCTGAGCTGACGCCGCGCGAGACACAGGTGATGGAGCTAGTGGAGCATGGCCTCAAGAACCGCGAGATTGCGCGTGAACTTGGGATCCGGCCGGGGACGGTGAAGATTCACTTGAAACACATTTTTGAGAAGACTGGAGTGCGTGGGCGTTATGGTCTGGCGCTGACGGGTCTTCGTCAGAAGGGTATCTTGAGTGTGGAACGGCAGTTTGAGCCGGCGATGGCTCGTTAGTTAACTGGGGCGTCAGTTAACTTGGGCGGGAGCGGAGCATCGATTCGAGGCTTCGTTCTACGTCCTGGCTGGTAGTTGCCCAACTGGAGACACTGATTCGCATGGCGCGGCGGCCGTGCCAGAGAGTGGAGCCAGCCCAACAGATACCCTCGTTCTGGATTGTTTCGATCCAGGCGAGGGTTTTTTCGTCAGTGTCGAGGGCGGCGAGGACCTGGTTCAGGTTGACCTCGTTGAGAATTTGGACACCGTTTTGGCTGAGGACTTCGCCGAAGGTGCGGGCGTGTTGGCAGCAGCGGTGGATCATGTCGCGGACTCCAGTTTCGCCTAGGGAGAGGAGGGCGGCCCAGGCGTCGATGCCTCTGGCGCGGCGGGAGCCTTCTGGGGATTTGTGCATGGGTTCGATGCCGCCGGCTGAGTTGAGGTAGCTGGCGGAGATGGCCATGGCACCAGTGAGGGCTTGTGGGTCGCGGACGAAGGCGATTCCGCTGTCGTAGGGGACGTTGAGCCATTTGTGGCCGTCGGTGGCCCAGGAGTCGGCTTCGGCGTATTGGCTGCCAGCGCCCCAGAGACCGAAGGCGCCGTCGACGTGGACCCAGGAATTGAATTGTTTGGCGAGGGGGATGAGTTGGTGGGCGGGGTCCATTGCGCCTGAGTTGACGTTGCCAGCCTGGAGGCAGACGAGGGCGGGTTGGTTGAGTGTGGGGAAGTGGGTTGGGTTCATGCGGCCTTGGGCATCGGTGGGGACTTTGAGGACGCGGTCGCGGCCGAGGCCGAGCATGGCGAGGGCTTTGAATAGGGTGCTGTGGCTTTCTTCGCTCACGACTACTGGGAATTCGGGGGCGTTGAAGAGGCCCTGGGATTCTACATCGTAGTTTCTGGCTTTGAGGAGGGCGTGGCGGGCGGCCGCCATTCCGGTGAAGCTCGCCATGGTGGCTCCGGTGACGAAGGTGCCGGCGGCGGTGGCAGGAATATGGAGGAGTTGGGCGAGCCAGTTGAGGGCGGTTTGCTCGATGTGGGTGGCGGCTGGGGACATGATAGTGAGTGCGGTGTTTTGGTCCCAGGCGGTGGCGAGCATGTTGGCGGCCAGGGCGGTGGGGAGCGCACCTCCGGTGACGAAGCCGAAGTAGCGACCGGAGGTGGTGAGGACGGTGGCGGGGGCGGCGATTTCGATCAGGAGATTGAGGATCTGGTCTGGTTGGAGGCCGTTTGCGGGGAGGGCTTGCGGGAGGGTGTCGAGTTGATTAATGGTTGCCTGGGTGGGGAAGACGCGGCGAGTGTCGAGTTGGTTTGTGTAGTCGCGGATTGCGTCGAAAATTTGGGTGGTTGTGTCCATATGGATCTCCCTTAGGGCTGCTTCAGTTTTTGGATTTGGGGGCTTGGGGTGTGGGACTAGAAGCTAGTCGAGGTAAGGATGCGCAATGCCGCAGCCATTGCCGCTGCCTTGAAGGAGGCGGGGGTGGCTCGGGGCTGGAGGATTGCGGAGGCGCGCATTTGAGGGAGAGGATAGCATAGGGCTGCGCACGATAGAATTCAAGTAGGTACATTTATGGAAAGTTTGGTCAGAAAATTTTCAAGCCACGCAGAGATGAAGGCGGAAGAGTATCGATATTGGCAAAGCCGTCCAGTAAACGAGCGAATGGATGCGGTATCCGAATTAACGACTGCGGCTTACGCGCTGAAAGGTATGACCGGTGTACCAAGACTTCAAGGACCTATTGTCCGCGTTCCGCGCCCAAAACGTTAAATACCTGATCGTGGGCGGGTATGCAGTTTCTTTTCATGGGCAACCTCGTGCGACCAAAGATATCGATGTTTTCATCAAGGCCGATCCAGAGAACGCGAAGGCTGCGTATGCTGCACTCGCATCGTTTGGAGCGTCGCTTCAGGATTTGACCGTTGAAGATCTTGCGGACTCGAGGCAATTCATGCGATTCGGAAGAGAGCCTGTTGCCGTGGACATTTTGCCTGGGATTGACGGCGTGGAATTCGATGCGGCTTGGGAGAGGCGGGTTGAGGGGGTGATCGATGCGGGTAGTGGACTGAAAGCGTTTTTCATCTCCAAAGAAGACCTGATCTCTTCGAAACTCGCAGCAGGACGGTTAAGAGATTTGGCCGATGTCGAGGATTTGCGGGAGACGACAAGACCCAACGAATACAGGGGCGATGGGGGGGTGTAAGCAAGACAACTTGCGCACATAGGGTGGAAAGTAGAGTTAGACCAAGTTTACTTCGAAGCGCTTGACGTGGATGGTGTGTTCCGTGAGGCGAGCCTGGGCCAGATCGTAGGCGGACTGAAGCCGGACCCATTGGTCAGCCGTGGACCAGCCAGCCTTCTCAAGGCGGATCGCCATCTCTGGGGAGATTCCGGCTTGGCCGTTGATCACACGCGAGAGGGTGTGGCGGGCTACTCCCAGCAAGTTGGCTCCATCGGCGACACTAAGACCGAGAGGTTCCAGGCATGAGTGTCTGATGGATCGACCGGGGGGAGGGGGATTTTTCATTGTCATATTTGTACTTTTCTCTCAGTGGTAATCCACACGATCAACATCCCAAATATCTCAGCCTTCGAAACGAAAAACGATGCGCCAATTTCCTGAGACCGTGATACTCCAGATGCCTTTTTGATCTCCTTTCAGCTGATGCAGTCGAAAGCCCGGTAAATTTAGGTCGGAAGGTTTGCTCGCTTGACTGAGTTGGCCCAGAACATCTTCGATTCTCTCAACAAGGTCTGCTCGAAGACGACTACGGTTATCGTCCGAGAAAAGTTTTCTCAGCCCTCGATGCTTTATGGTCTTAACCAAATATTATCGTATTGCGTATCGGTACGTGTATCAATCTGCTTTCGGGAAGAGGGCATAATTGTCAGCCCTAGGAAATCCGCTGAGTTGCAATTCATAGATTGAGGTCTTCGCTGTCACTATCAATTCGGCTTCACTCAGGGTAAAGGCACAGTTGGAGGGCGACTCGGGGACTGCGATTGTGGTTAGTCGTTGGCCTGCGGGGTTGAAAACGATGATGCCTTCGTCTTCGCAGACATAGACGTTTCCAGCCCGGTCTGTCTTTATGCCGTCGGGACCTCCGGTGGTCGAGGTAGTTGAGAATCGCTTGCCCTTTTGTTGGCCTTTGGTGGTTAGGTCATAGACTTTGATTTCTCTCGCCGTTGTGTCGCCGACATAGAGGCGGTCTTGTTTTGGAGAGAGAGTGATGCCGTTGGGGCTTTCACAATCGCGGGCGAAAAGAGTGAGTCCATTTCGCTCAGACCAACAGTAAATGGCGTTGACGCCGGTCTTGGCGGGGTTGGCCCATTCGTTCTTTTGCTTCAAGTCAGTGAAGTAAATGGAAGAATCAGCGGCTACTACGACGTCGTTTGGCCAATGAAGACCTTTGTCTTCGAAGTTGTCGGCGAGGATGGAAATGCGGCCATCGGCCTCGGTTCGCGTGAGACGGCCTCGCTCGCAGACGATAAGACGGCCACGCTTGTCGAATGCCAGACCATTTGCGAGGTTGCTGCTGTTTCTGACGACGCGGATCTGGCCTTTTGAGAGGCAATAGATTCTCTCTTCGCCTACATCGCTGAAGTAGAGGTCGCCTTGTTTATTGAAGGTTGGACCCTCGGTGAAAACGAAGCCTGTTTGGAGCCTTCGAATCGATTGGGCTTGCAACGGCATCGCGAAGGTTGCCAGGAATGAACGGCGCTTCATTGGCCTTTAGACTAGCATTGGAAGTTTATAGTAGTTTATCTACCGGTAGAGGTGTATGATGTCTTTATGTCCGATTCATCGAAGCAAGCGGAAGTGCTGCAGGGTACATTGAACATGCTGATTTTAAAGGTGCTCAGTGGTGGGAAAGCGAATGGATATGAGATTGCCAAACGGATCGAGGTTCGATCTGATGAGGCTCTGGTGGTGGATCATGGGTCGTTGTACCCGGCTCTGCGGAGGATGGAAGCGAATGGATGGATTGCAGCGGAGTGGGAGGTTTCGCCGACGAAGAGACGGGCGCGATATTACGCATTGACGCCTGCGGGGCGGAAGCAGATCGCGGTGGAGAGGCAGCGGTGGAAGGCTGCTGCGATGGCGATTCGCTGTGTGATGGGGGAGGCTTAGATGTTGCGGCCAGATCCGATTGAGGAAGAGTTGCAGGCGCATTTTGAGGCGCTGGTTGGAGAGCGTCTTGAGGCTGGGGACACACCTGAGGAGGCTGCACGTTTTGCCCGGCTTCGGTTGGGTCATCGAGTTGCGATTGAAGAGGAAGTGCGGGGCCTGAGTCTGTATCATCGCCTGGAAGCAGTATTGCGGCATGGCCGGTTTGCGCTTCGATCTTTCCACCGGCATGGAGGAGCTTATGTGCTTGCGACTGTGATTCTGAGTATCGGGATCGCGCTTAGCGTTGCTTTGTTTTCGGTAGTGGATGCGGTGGTGTTTGCTTCCCTGCCCTATCCGGATCAGGACCGGGTGCATTTGATCTGGAAGACCGATCCTAAGAACCAGCGGCATCTGGTTGGGGAACTGGCTTATCCGGAACTTGCCGATCTGCAAGCGACGATTCCGGGGATTGAGGCGGTTGGGTTGTTTCCGGCGGCCCCTTACGGGAATGGTCGCGTGCTGCAGGTGGGTAAGGATGATGCGGTGCAACTTGAGTCTTGCCCTGCCTCGCCGGATTTCTTTCGAGCCTTGGGAGTGAAGCCGGCGATTGGCAGAGACTTTGAGGCTGCTGATTCGGCTGCGGGGGCGGCGCGGGTTGTGATTCTTTCGGACCGGGTTTGGAACTCGAGGTTTGGTGCACGCAGGGGAGTTGTGAATGAGCCAGTGATGCTGAATGGCCGGGCGCATACCGTGATCGGGGTGATGCCAGCCGAGTTTGATTTTCCGCGTGGGATGGGGTTGTGGGTGAATCTTCCAGCGGCGAAACAACGTGGCATGACATGGCTGCAAGCTGTGGCTCGCGTCAAGCCGGGTGTAGATCGCAGTCAGTTGCAGCGGGCTGTGGACCGGACATTCCAGATACAAATCTCGGATTATCCAAAAGAGTATGTCGCTTCACAGAGAGCGGTGGTAACTCCAATTGATGAGTTTCTAACGGGGACATCAAAGCCTCAATTGTTGTTGTCGTTGATCACTACTGTCCGGTTAAAAGTCGAATAGAATCAACTGTTTGGCGGGGTCCTGTAAGTCATCATGGGAGGTGATCTCCTGAAAGGCCTGTAAAATTGG
>JAYSVS010000096.1:0-18470 GCA_043718395.1 Acidobacteriota bacterium | reverse complement strand
CCGCTTTAAGAAATTTCCACGTTGCAAGCAAATGAGTTAGGCCCCAAACAGGTCCATATTTTGCCATTTTGGGGCTCGAACTGCGAAAGTCAGGCTAGCGCACTTTGACTGACGCAATTTCGGGATTGCAGCCTGCACACAGAGCCAGACGGACTCCAGATTGAGTGCCTGACAATCGCGCCATTGCTCAATAGTTGTCGATTCCGAGTTGCCACTGGAGAGACCGCCAGCAATGCAAATCAATTTATCGATAGCAGCGACGGATTGAAAGAAAGCCCGGACAGAATCAGGATTGGTTACATCGCAAGATCCGTCGAGGATATCCGCTGCATGGATGACGGCCCCTTCTGCTTTTAGCTGGCCTGCGATTGCGGCTCCAATCCCTCTAGCCGCGCCGGTGACGACGCAATGAAGATCTTGAAAACGATTGCTCATGTTTGCGCTTCCTGTTGGCTCGAGTGTCCAACCGAAAACCATAATACGGCGAAGGCAAACAACGCCGCCATGCCCGCCATGGCAAAAACGATGCTGTAACCCTGCGAATCAACCAGCCTGCCGGTAAGCCAGGTGAATGCGGCACCGCCAATACTCGATGCGGCAGTGGTCCATCCAACAGCGGCTCTGTCCAATCGGGGCGCTTTGCACCTGGATTCCAGTGAAGTGCGGGTATGGCCGCAGCAACTGGCCCCGCGTTACAGTGCGGGCAGCAAGCGGCCCGGTGGAGATGACTCCAAAATAAGGATTGGTAACGGCATCACTGAGAGTGTTTCGATTCGTAGCAAAGAAAGTAGTCTCGGCGGCGGCCCGGAAAGTCTCCGGAATGCCATTCAAGTTTTGATTGACTGGCAGGTCGCTGATTTGATTGCCAACATAGCTCAGATCGAGAAGCAAGCCCGTAGGCAATTGCCGCTGAAAGCCAAAGGAGTATTGGTGTGACATGGGCTGCTGCCGTGCAGGGCTGGTGAAGGCGATGCCCTGACCAACTAAAGTCAGGAGGCCTTGTGAAGCACCCGTTACAGGTACAAGTCCAGTTGGAAAAGGATTGCGCAACGAATTGGCCGGGGTGTTGCCCCCATCATTTGAAGCCACGTAGGGAGTTGAAACGCTAAAGCCGTTGCGTGTTTCACCTGTCTGGGTGCTCGCTCCGTAGAAGAGCCCGTAACCACCACGAAGAACTGTCTTCGAGTTGAGCTGCAACGAAACGCCAATGCGAGGAGCGATGTTGTTGCGGTCGATGTTGGAGAGACCGCGAGGGGCACCACCCACACCAGCAAAGAGAAGACCGCCGGTGGAGTTAAACGACGCGGCAGAGACTTCCGGGATCGGTGCTGCGGCATAGTTTGCCTTGGCTGCGACAGAGACAGGGCTGACTGTCGAGAAGTCATAACCCCGGTTGAGGCGATTGTATCGTTCGACATAATCGCCTTCCCATTCATAGCGAAGTCCGAGGTTGAGAGTCAGCTTGTTTGAGACTCGCCAGTCGTCGTGGAAAAAGAAACCCTTGTAATTGGTCTGGTCGGCTGTGGCGGCATTGTTGGCGACACTGCCACTGCCGGGAAGACCAATTAGGAAAGAGGCAAAGCCATGACCAAGGTTGACACCAGCTACTTGTGGATTTGGTCCGCGGGTAAAGCCCTGATCAAAAGAGAAGGCTCCTGTCGCGTTGGAGCCGAGACTGGCAACATTTGAATTGAGAAGCCGGAACTCAAAGCCAGTCTTTAAGCTGTGGCGGTTAACGATTTTGGTGACGCTCACACGGCCCGTATGCGAATCTTCAGCCCCGTTGCTTTGCTTGTTCGCACCACTGACCCCTGTGAGCCCATTACTCAGACTGATTTGAGGAATCGCCTGAAATGGCAGAAGCGAGATGAATGATGTCGAGAACCCAAGCGCCGCCAGATCGGAACCCAGATTGTCAGACCGGGACAGCGTTGAGAAGCGCGCAAGGCCGTAGCGGAAATTGATGATCGTCGTGGGGTTTAAGGTGAAAGTATCGTCGAAGGCAACGCCTGGAGCATCACGTCTATCAATTTCGCCGGTGGCAAGACTCTTGAACGCACCCTGGCGATTCACGCCGAACTGACGCCAGGAGTAGCGGAAGAAAACGGAGTGGCGATCACTGAAGCGGTGGTCGACTTTCCAAACGTAACCGTTGTCGAAGACCGGGTCTTTGAAAGAGAGCAGGTGATTAGCGGCACCAGTAACTGAATCTCCTGGTGCATTCGGCAGCGGGTAGAGGGAAGTAATCCCGCGGGCGATTGGACTGATCGCGGCCGAAGGAATCTGATTGCCGGGATAGGGGTCGCGAACAAAAGTAGCGCCCTGAAGCCGGGTGGTGGCCGGATCATAGATGCTAACGGGAAGCACGTTTGCACCGCTTCGCACGCGAGACTGGCTGAAGTCACCGGAGCGCTCAAGGGCGGTAGGGACGGTGTTGACATTGGCACGGGGAACCCCTTCACGCGAGCCCTCATAGTTGAAGAACCAGAAGGTGCGGTTCTTGCCGTTGTAAAGCTTGGGGATGATGACAGGAGCGCCGGCACTGCCTCCAAAAAGGTTATAGCCGAACTGCGGGATGCTGGTGGCAAAGGGGTCACGCGCATTCCAGTAAGAGTTTCGCGTGAAGTGAAAGAGCGTGCCGTGAAACTGGTTAGTGCCACTCCGGATTGCGGCATTCAGAACCCCACCAGTGAACCGGCCATACTCCGCATCGAAGACATTGGTCTGTACTTTGAACTCGCTTGCGGCGTCGACGCTGGGAACGTATTGAACTACCCCATCTGTGCCGGTGTTCGGGACGCCATCGAGCAAAGACTCGTTGCTGCGGAAGCCACCTCCACCGAACGTAGCGCTGGAGATACCGCCATTGCCTGTAGTGCGAAAGAAAGTGTTGGCAGTGCCGCGTGCAGTGAAGTTAACGCCGGGTTCGAGGGCTGCTAGCGCGAATGCGTTACGGCCATTGAGGGGCAGATCGACAAGAGTTCGCCCAGTGATCACACCACCGCGACTGGCTGAGCTTATTTCGAGCAATGGAGTATCACTTGTGACATTGACTGATGTTTGAACATCTCCCGGCTCAAGACGAATGTCGAGTTGGGGGCGGGCTTGTACTTCGAGAGTGAGACCTTCTCGAACGAATTTTTTGAAGCCTGCATATTCGGCCGTGAGAGTATACCGGCCGGGCGGCAATCCTGTAATTGTGTAGCTGCCGCCAGCGCTGGACTGGCTTGATGATGCCACACCAGTCTCTACATTGGTGGCAGTGAGGCGTACGCCAGGAACACCAGCATCACTAGTATCAGAAACACGGCCAGTAATTACGGCACGAAAATCTTGAGAGAAGGCAACCATGGCCAAGCTCAGCAACAGGGTGAGGCGATACATCATGGGGTTTTCCTTTGGACTGCTTGAAGCGTTCTAATTTCAGTAAGCGGGGCGCAGGAGGCTCGCTCGATCAGTTTGCACGGATAGATCTCTGAGAGTGGCGCGAGCTTGGGGTTTCGAATGCGCTCAAGCAACATCGTGGTGAGACGTTCGCCCAGTTGGTCTTCAAAGACCGAGATCGAAGTGAGAGCAGGCTCCAGGATTGAGAACTCGGCACGATCACCCATCCCGATCAAACTCATTTCTGAGGGGATATTGATCTTGCGCTTGATCAATTCTTTCCAGGCACCTGCCGCAATCTCGTCGTTGCCCGCAAGGATGGCAGTTGGTGGTTGATCCCCACGCAGAAGTTGAGCGGTAGCTAATTGGCCATAGTCGGTATTGGAGATCTGCCAGTTTTCCGTGACTGAGACAGGAGCTAGCCCCTGCGACTGCATGGCCTGCAGATAGCCTTCATAGCGATGCTGAAACCAGGGTTGCGAAACATTGCCGAAGAAGGCGATGCGACGGTGGCGGAGACGGATCAGGTATGAGGTAGCATCTTTGATTGCACTGCGTTCGTCGTAGGAGACACAATTCCGCGAGATCGCATCGCGAGAGCCGTCAAAGTTGTTACCAATGATGGCGTAAGGAATTTGGCGCTTTTGAAGAACCTGGACCAGATTCTGATGGTGGACGCCCGCAAGCAGGACACCATCAATCGCTCCCGCTTGTTCCAGCATTCGAGGCAATGGGATTTCGGCTGGCCGGAGCTGACCCGAATATTCATGGCGTGTAAAGATCAGGTCGTAGCCTTGGGCTTTGAGTGTGCGCTCGCAGGCAACAAGGAGCCTCATGTGCATCGCGTTGAACTGTTGACGATTGCCCAGCAAAAAGAGAATCGTCTGTGAGCTTTGACTCTTAAGTCGGCTCCAGTTCACGTTGCGATGATAGTCGAGGTCTGCCGCTGCCTTAAGCACACGTGCGCGCGTATCAGGGTCTGCGTAGCCGCTTTTATTGAGAACGCGAGATACAGTGGCTACGCTGACTTTGGCCTTGGCGGCTACATCACGGATGGTGGGCATCTTCGGACTATCCCTGCCAAAGCTGTTTGACCATATGCTCGCCGGCAACGATTGTGGGCCGTTCGGCCCGGCCATTGTGCTGATAGGTGAGCTTCAAATGATCGAGACCCAGCAGCCAGAGGATGGAAGCATGGATATCGTGCACATGAGTAGGACGCTCGACGGCGCGTAGCCCTATTTCATCGGTGGTGCCAATCGCCTGGCCACCCTTGACACCGCCACCGGCAAAGAACATCGTGAATCCCCACGGATTGTGATCGCGGCCATTGCCTTTTTCGTTGAACGGCGTGCGGCCAAATTCGCCGCCCCAGACGACAAGGGTGTCGTCGAGCATCCCTCGCCGGGCCAGGTCTTCGAGTAATGCGGCAATAGGTTTGTCTGAAGCCTTGCACCACTTCGCGTGGTTGCCTTCAAGATCGGAGTGAGCATCCCATCCGCTACCAGAACCGCAATAAAGCTCAACGAAACGAACCCCGCGCTCTACCAGGCGGCGAGCGAGCAGGCAGTTGCGGCCAAAGACAGCAGTCTCAGGTTGATCGAGGCCGTAAAGTGACTTTGTCTCCTCCGTTTCTGTGCTGAGGTCGACGGCTTCAGGCCCTGACTTCTGCAAAGCATAGGCCAGTTCAAAGCTTCGGATACGCGCCTCAAGCGTCGTATCGTCTTCATGACCCTTGAGGTAGTCGCGATTCTGCGCTTCAAGAAATGCGAGTCGTGCGCGCTGGCGTTCATCAGTCTGACCTGCTGGCAGCTTGGTGTTCAGGATCGGATTCGGTCCCTGACGAAACAGCGTTCCCTGGTAGACCGCAGGGAGGAAGCCTGAGCCCCAGTTCTTGGCATTGTCAAAGGGCTCGCGCTCGTCGATCATGCTTACGAAAGCAGGAAGATTTTTGTTTGCAGTGCCGAGACCATAGTTGACCCAGGCACCCAGGCTCGGACGGCCCGAGAGGATATCGCCGGTATTCATTTGGCTCACGCCGCCGGCGTGGTTCAAGCCATCACACTGGCAGGATCGAAGCACGGCAAGTTTGTCTGCATGCCTGGCCACGTTAGGATAGAGCTCACTCACCCAAAGGCCGCTCTTGCCATGCTGAGCCCACTTGCGAGGAGAGCCCATTAGCGTATTTCCAGCTGTACCCATTGCGGTGATGGGGCGGCCAAAGCTCTCGGGCATAGGCTTGCCGGCGAGCTCGTTCAGCTTCGGTTTAGGGTCGAAAAGATCAATGTGACTGGGGCCGCCCTCCATGAACAGAAAGATGACTGATTTGGCCCTTGGCGTGTGGTGTGTCTTGCGTGGAATGGCCGGGTCGTGGACGGTGGCAGCTTGCGATTGTTCAGCCAGCAAGGCGGCCATTGCCATGGCACCAAGGCCACTTCCTGCGCCACGCAGAAGGCTGCGCCGGGTTGCGATTGTGTTCATTGCGTCGTCCATGGGTTAGTCGATATAGATGAATTCGCTTGAGCTGAGAAGCGCTAGACAAAGGTCTTCGAGCGCACCAGGTGCGCCACCAGCGAGTAAAGCTTGTTTAGCAAGGAAGGAAGCAGATCGATCCACCTCGTCCCTTGTTGGTGCACGGCCCAGTGTCAAGCGGTAAGCACGTTCGGCCAGGGCTTGATTCGATTGGCCGGCATCGTTAGAAACACGCTGCGCCAGCGCACGGGCAAAGCCAGCAGCGGCTCCACCATTCATGAGTTCGAGCGCCTGATCAGGTGTCACAGTCTGTTGCCGGTGGCCACAACTCTCAAAGGCAAGCGGTGCATCGAAACTCTCGAGCTTGGGGTAACGTACGAGTCGCCGCGCAAATATGTAGACACTCGAGCGATACTCGCCGGCGGTGCCGATTGACTTCTTCCAGTGGCGGCCTTCCTGAATCTCTGTGCCTTCGGGAGCCTTCGGAAAGACACCCGGCCCCCCCATTTTGGGATCGAGCAGCCCGGAGACAGATAGCATCGAGTCACGAATCGATTCGGCCTCCAGGCGACGGCGCGGATAGCGCCAAAGGAGTTTGTTGTCGTCGTCAATGGCGGCGGCCGCCTCATTGAAGTCTGAAGACTGCCGGTAGGTTGCGCTGAGCAAGATGCGGCGATGCAGCTTCTTAAGGCTCCATCCATCAGTGCCTGTGAAAGTGGCTGTCAGCCAGTCGAGAAGTTCGCGGTGGCTGGGACGCTCGCCCATAACTCCAAAGTCGTTTGGCGTTCCAACGATGCCGCGACCGAAGTGATAGTGCCAAACACGGTTGACAATCACGCGAGTCGTGAGAGGGTTGCGCGGGTCAGCAAGCGCGTTGGCGAGAGCGGTTCTGCGGCCACTGGAAATGAGTTCCGGAATCGGGCGCACAGCCGAAGGGTTGGGATCTAGAATGCTCAAAAGCCCGGGCGCAACTTCATCCATCGGTGTATCGAGCGAACCACCCCGCAACACATGCGTGGCAGGTGCTGCCATTCCCTGATCCTGCATAATTTGGACCACGGGTAGGGGCTTGGGCAGATGAGCCTTATACTGATCAAGTTCAGCCAGCAGAGCCTTGTATTTGACCTTCCCGGGGCCATCAAGGTGCTTGGCAATCACCTCTGAATCAGGTACTTCAATCTGCGTGATAGCCTTGTGATAAATCTGCCATTGAATGGGGCTGCGGTCAGCTGCCGGCATCCCGATAACAGTCTGAACCTCTTCGGGAAATCGCTCTGTATACTGCTTACGGAATTTGATTCGAGGAAGCCTCATCAATGCATCGATCTTGTCTAACGTGGGCTTGGCAATATGGCGGTATTGCTCCATCTGGCGGCGATGTTCTTCCACTTGTGCCGGAGGGACGGCGGGGGCATCGTCAACGATATGTAGATTCGCGAAATGAGCCTGGAGGCGGTAGTAATCCTTATGCAGCAGAGGATCAAACTTGTGATCATGGCAGCGGGCGCAGGCGAGAGTGACACCCATGAATGCATAAGCCGTGTTGTCAGTCAGATCGTTCAATAATTCCTGGCGGCGCAGACGAATGTGGGCTTGATTGAACTCATCTTCAAAGAGCCGCAGGAAGCCAATACCTGGCAGTGCTTTTAGATCGCCAGGATAAAGTTCATCGGCAGCAATTTGTTCGCGAATGAAGCGGTCATAGGGTTTGTCTTCGTTGAGACTCTGAATCACCCAATCGCGATAGCGCCACATATTGGGGCGTGTGTCGTCTTGCTTAAAGCCATCGCTATCGGCATAACGAACGACATCCAGCCAGTGGCGACCCCAGCGCTCGCCGTAGCGGGGACTGGCAAGAAGGCGATCAGCCAGACGCTCTTCGGCCCCATCCTTGCTGTCGCTGAGAAATACCTGTGCTTCCTCCGGAGTGGGCGGCAGTCCGGTAAGGTCGAGCGTAATGCGGCGGATGTACGCTGATCTACTCGCTGCGGCGGAAGGCTGGATGTTCTTGGCCTTAAGTTTGCCGTAAATAAAGTGGTCAATTTCATTACGCGCCCAGGCCTTGCCCGCTTCGTCGAGCACAGGAGGGGCTGTCGCGGTAACTGGCTGGATAGCCCACCAGCGCCGCTGTTGAGGCTTGAAGTTGGGTGTCTGAGCGAAATGCGGCAGAGCAAACAGCATCGCAAACAGAGATAAATTGCTGCAGACCATATTCATTGTGGAAATGTTTTCATACATTACAGAAGAATGTCAAGTCAAGGCGGAATACTCATCCCTGCATTCGACCTCAGAACCTGATACGATTCGGGTCATTCGGAGGATCGACCCATGGCGAATTGTTCCAGACGCAGATTTTTGAATACCGGCCTTGCTGCAGGCTTGCTGGCGGGAAAAGTAGCTTTGCCTATGCAAGCCGTGCAAGGCAAGGCAACGGATTGGGTGACGCTTGGCAAGTCGGGCGTCAAAGTGACGCGGCTCGCCTTCGGCACCGGCACCATGAGCGGCAGAACGCAGCGCGAACTCGGGCAGGATCAGTTCACCAGATTGGTGCGTCATGCCTATGACAACGGCATTCGCTTCTTCGAGACGGCAGAGAGCTACGGCGACATGCACCGGATGCTGGGTGTCGCCCTCAAGGGGATTCCGCGCGACTCCTACCGTCTGATGTCGAAGGTAACTACGCGCGAAGGCGTCGACCCTCAGACCAAGCTTGACGAATTGCGCAAGCTTGCCAACACCGATTACTTTGACGTGATGCTGCTGCACTACCAGCATGTCGCCTCGTGGCCAACAGACACGGCTCGCTGGCAAGACGGAATTCTCGAAGCGAAAGTGAAGAAGGCAGTGGTGGGGCATGGTGCCTCAGTGCACGGCCTGCCGGCTCTACGCCGCTTCCCTCAAAACAAGTGGCTTGAGATCGCCATGATCCGGATGAATCACAACGGCACGAAGATGGACGCCGAGGAGTACAACACCCGCGAGGCTGGCAACGTACCGGAAGTCGTCACGCACACCAAACAGGTGCACTCCGAAGGAATGGGCGTGATCAGCATGAAGCTGGTTGGCGAGGGTGCATTTACCCGTCGCGAAGATCGCCAGGCGGCGATGAAGTTTGCATTCCAGAATGCAGGAGTCGACAGCGTAACTGTGGGCTTCAAAAATGCCGCCGAGATCGACGAAGCGATCGAAAACCTGAATCTGGCGCTGGCGTAGCGCCGGCAGTGAGTGACAACACTCCCAATAAATCCAAGTAGAATAAGGGGAATGAATCTGAATTTAGAGAATGAACCGGAGAGTCCCTCAACCTGCGCAAATGCTCCTCTATGGGCGTTAGCCGGTCAGCGAATCGATTCATCGCTTTGAAAGCCCCTGTTCAACTAAAACCCATTGCCCCCTGGCTAGCTGAAAATGGACCAAGGGAGCTTGAGTCTCTTTTTCGGGCAATCGTCTTTCATCCTTCTTCTCCCATTCTCATTGCCGATGATGAACGCAACTACCAGGAAGCAAGCATCGGCGCGGGTAAGTTTTTCGGGCTGCAACGAGAAAAGCTGATCGGGCGGCGATTCGACGATTTTGCGATGCCCTCAATTAAGCCTGCCCTTTCTGAGCGATGGCAGGAATTCCTGAAAGACGGCGATCAGGCGGGGATTTTTCAGTTCCTGAGCGCAGACGGAACTGCGCGGGACGTTGAATACCGGGCAAAGCGCAATGTGCTGCCGATTCGTCATTTGATACTGCTGCGCGACAAGTCGCAGGAGCCTGGCAGCGATTTGGAATTTGGCAAAGGCCACAATTGGGCGCAAGATTATGCGCTTTTCCTTTTAGATGCAAGCGGCTGTATTGTTGCCTGGTATTCCGGTGCGGAGCGAATCTATGGCTACAAAGATTCGGAAGCGTTGGGCGAAACCCTGGCAATTTTCTATGGTCAGGAATACACAACACAAGCATGGGTGGAACGTACTTTGAAGCGTGCCGCCGGTGAAGGCCACTCTTCGGGTGAAAGCTGGCATTTGAAAAAGGATGGAACCAAATTCTGGGCAAACTCCATCACCATGGCTTTGCGGGACGAAAATGGCGAATTGCAGGGCTATGCGCGAGTAGTTCGAGATTTCAGCGACCGGCACGCACGCGACGAGAAACTGGAGCGCAATCGCAGGCGAGCCAAGCCCATATCAGCAGCATCCAAGATCGCCGGCGTTGTATCAGGTGAATTCGACCGAATCCTGGAGATGAATGATCAGTTCCTCGACATGATCGGCTATAGCCGTGAGGACCTTCTGGAAGGCCGCATTGTATGGGCTGACCTGACGCCAAGCGACTTCGCTGCAGCAGATGAATTTGCACACGAAGAAGGTTTGCGTTTTGGAGCGTGCAGTCCATTTATAAAGGAACTCATACGCAAGGATGGGGTGCGGATCCGAGTGCTTGTAGCGACAGCAGTGCTGAAACTCACGCCTTTTCGCTGGATCACCTTTGTGACGGATTTGCGGGAGCGAGACCATCAGGAAAATGTCGACAGCGAGGTAAGTGGAACAAAGCATGACTTTACAGAGATCATCGGCGCAAGCAGAGAACTCAAGCGCGCACTGAGCCAGGTAGAACTGGTTGCACCAACCGACGCTACCGTCTTGATACTGGGCGAGACTGGCACAGGAAAAGAGCTGATCGCGCATGCGTTGCACCGGCTGAGCCCGCGAAGAAATGCCCCATTCATCAGTGTGAATTGCGCTGCCATCCCAACCGGGCTTCTGGAAAGTGAACTGTTCGGATATGAAAAAGGCGCCTTCACGGGAGCATTGCAGCAAAAAATTGGCCGATTTGAACTGGCGAATCACGGGACTCTATTTCTGGATGAAGTTGGTGATATTCCTTTTGAGCTTCAGCCTAAATTGCTGCGCGCCCTTCAGGAGAAATCCTTTGAAAGACTGGGCAGCACGCGTACGACGCCAATCGACATTCGCCTTGTGGCTGCGACCAACCGTAACCTGACGCAAATGGTGGGAGACAATCTCTTCCGGAGCGATCTTTATTACCGGCTCAAGGTTTTCCCAATCAATTTGCCGCCATTACGGGAGAGGCCAGAGGATGTCACGCTGCTGGCCCGCCATTTCGTGAAAAAATACGCAGCCAAGATGGATCGAAAGATTGAACGCATCGCTTCTGAGACGATGAGGGCATTGATGAATTGGTCCTGGCCCGGCAACATCAGGGAACTTGAAAACTTCATCGAGAAGTCTGTGATTTTGACGACGGGATCTAGTCTGAACGCTCCTGTCTCTGAATTGAGAGAGGACCCGGAAGCAACAGTTGGCTCTGCGATGGAGGATGTGGAACGCGAACATATTCTTCGTATTCTGAGGGAAACAAATGGCGCTGTTTCTGCTGCGGCAATTCGACTTCGACTTCCGAGAACCACACTAAACGCCATGATGAAAAGGCACGGGATTTCCCGGAAAGACCTTTAGCAGATAGACGCCGAAAACTACAACACGGGAGCCGCTAGCGTGAGGATGGGCTTAAAGAACACAGCCGGGATCCACGAAACGCTTAGGAGCTTGATTGGCCTCTCATGACTGCTTCTTGCTCTTTAGATTTGGCTACATCCTCGCGGGTCACCGGCTTGACTTCGGTGCGCCAAAGGTAAGGAGCAACGCGATTCACACCCAAGACTGCTCCAGCAGCTTCGCCCAGTGCCCAAGCCAGGGCGAGAAGAGATGCCGCAGCCAGCGTGGACACGGACATTCCGTAGGCTGAGCCTGCGCGACGGTAGTGGATGAAGGCTCGCTTCCAGTGCAAAAAAGCGATGGCAGGAGCAGCGAGAGGATAGAGGAGGCGCGCCGGTAGAGGCCAGTGGCTGGTTCGCAACCCTCCAAAGCCCAAGCCTACAATGGCGAGCAGTAGCAACTCGTATGAACAACCGGGAGGGTCAAAGTGTCTCATCCGCGCACGAGCCTCCAGATAAAAGCGGCAATTCTGACTCTTGAGCCTGCGAATTAAGAAGGCGCCCACCAGCATCTCACCCGCGAGCGCAGTGCCCGCCTGACGGAGCAGTTGCGTACGGACGATCCCGTTCCAGCCGCAAAGTATTTCGGTCGGACCACTCTCTATCGGCATCATCCATTCGCCATAGCCAATAAGAAATGACCCCTCTGCCCACACTGTGGTGCGGTTACCCGGACGAAGTGCAGGGCCAATGGCATCCCACCCTTCCTCAAGGCGATCCAGCATCGCCTGGGTCCAATCGGGATCGGGCAGACAATGATCTTCGGCAAGCATGACGTACTCACCAACAGCCTTGCCGGTTCCGAGCGCACGCGCCTCGTGAAGATCTGCACTTCCAACCAAAACAATGATCTGGCCTGGGGTGAGCTCCATCCTTTGCTGCTCGGTGGGGCCCAGGTCATCGGGACAGAGGATCAGGATCTCAAGCGCTTCGCGCCGGGTTTGCGCCTCCCATAAATCGAGTGCAGCCAACACGCTTTCAAATCCCTTCATCGCAGGAAGAAGGATCGAAATCTTTGGCTTCATATAAGTCGATTTCTCCACAAATACTGTTCAAGAGGATATACGGCAGCGCGAAAGAACCGGTCATATGCGCTGTTCATCTGATCACGAATCGTCCCCGGTTGAGTTGCAACGACTTTGTTTAAGCTTTGCAGAGTCTCCTGGTAGGGCTCGTTGAAGGGGCCACCGACCGGGGTGCGCCAAGGCTTCAGGCGGCCAGCGAAATGCACGATGCCTGGGTGCCGCCAGGCATCAGAGGCAAGATGCTGGTGTAGCCTTCCTGCCTGGCTTGCCAGTAGATTCCAACGTGCATCCAGTGGCTTCCATTCATTCCAAAGGACGGCGTTCATCGCCTCCTGATGGAGGAAGTCGATCGGCTCAAAGGTGGTATTGAGATATCGATGCACTTTCGCAGTGACCTCACGCTGCCGCCATCGCGCCAGATGAATCAACAATACTCCGCCATTGAAATAGGAAGCGTCTGCTGCTATGCCCAATCCCTGCCAACTCTTGACCCCGCGTGGCGAAGAGCACAACGGCACCGCAGAATCAGCAACGGCAGCAACCACACAGTCATCAGGTGCGCACTCCCAGACCTTTGCCAAATCGTCCATCACCAGCAAATCTGCATCAAGGAAAAGTACACGTTCAAGCGACTCAGGCAATAGCTCGGCAAGCAGGAGCGGAAAGGCCGCCTCTCTCGGGAAGTGAAGGTCATAGGGCATAGATGCAAGTTGCAGATGCGAAGGACGAATCGAATGTGTGGTGACGAGGGAAGCGATCAAGTCAATACTGGCTTCCGTCATGCCCGCATGAATCAGGTAGAGTTCCAACTGATAATCCGGGCGCAAGTGCCTCTTCAAGGACTGGAGCGTCACCATGAGCGGCAACAAATAGCCGTCGTTGATGGCAGAAGCAATAGGGAGAACTATGGAGGGCATTCAATCTACCCGGTTCATATTTAGAGCCGCTTGAGACGCCACTTGCGGTAGTCAACTCGCATGGGTGGCCCAACATGAACCTGGACCCCGATCTGCCCTTGCCGCGGCCTGCCGGGGTCGTCGTCGATCACCATGCTCATCATCTGGCCGTTGATGTTGTGGATCAGCACATTGCCTCGAATGATCAGATGCACCGAGTTCCAGCCGGTTTCGATCTTCGCCGCCAACCCCTTGTTCTCTCCCAGTCGCGACAGGATCACCGGCTTGCGGACACCCGTGACATGCGTCACCTCGCCGCGAGTGGCCAAAAACAATCGCCCCTTCTCTTCGTAGTTATTGCCGGTATAACGATTCTGCCCATCGATATCGCACTGGTATCCGCGCATCGCAAACTGATTCGCCGGGGTCACCATGTCGGGAATCACCACGCTGCGATAGTTGATTCCGCTGTTACCCTCGGGCGTAATCCGGCAATCCACTTTCAGCTCAAAGTCCTCAGGCGTAGCGCCTTGCCAAATGATGAACGTGTTGCTCTTGATTACCGTCTCAGGTGTGATCTCACCAGACATAAGGCCATCGGCAACTCGCCAATATTTAGGGTCGCCCTTCCAGCCATTTAATGTCTTGCCGTCGAAGATGGTATCAAAGCCCGATTCATCGCCGTCGATTGGTTCAGGCCGATCACTCTGTTTGGGGACGTATGGAACCACTTGCGCCATAGCAAAGGTTGGCATCAAGGCGAAAAGAAGATTCCGGCGCGAAGTCTTTGTGTTCATGGTTGCTGATTGGATCTGTATTTTGACTATAGGCTATGATCGCGTGCCTGTCGTGACTTTCATCCACCGCTCTGCCTGGTGCGCAATCCAATTCCTCTCGACATGAGTCTAACCTCAGATCTTAATCATGCACGGCGTAAATATTCATCTTGCTGGCGCGACCCTTCAGGTCCACTTGCCCAAGCGCCTCAAATCCTGCAAATTCTGGAATGCTCTCGCGGATCGCCTCAGAGACAAGGATCTGCCCTGCCGCAGCTTTGCTCACCAGCCGGGCTGCCACATTTACGGTGTCGCCGATCGCTGTGTACTGCACCCGGTCTGCTGAACCGATGTTTCCAACCACAGCTGGGCCGCAATGCAAACCTATGCCGATATGAAATGGCCTCAGTTTGCGTTCGAGCCTCGACTGATTCAGCACCCCTAGCGCCTCCTGCATTCCAAGTGCGGCCTGCAGCGCATCCTGAGGCGCACGGTCTGAGCCCACCGGCGCTCCAAACAAAGCCATGATGCAATCCCCAATGAACTTGTCCAGCGTGCCGTTACACCTGAAAATTACTTCGCTCATCGCCGTGAAAAACTCGTTCAACATTTGAACGATATCGCGTGCCTCCATCTCTTCGGACATCGTCGTGAATCCCCGAATATCCGCATAGAGAACTGTGACCGGCTGCAACACTCCAGCCAGTTGCGAAGCCCCGCCCGAGGCCACAATCAGATCCGCCACCTGCGGCGGCAAGTAGAGCTTCAGTGCCTGCCGTTCTACCTCCCGGTGAAGCAATTGCTGACTCGCCATCGCATTCTCAATCGCCGCCGCGGTCTGCATCGCAATCGTATTTAACAGCTTGAGATGCGCAGCCGAGTAAGCCGCCCCACGCGTATCGGCGAGTGTGATCAGGCCAATCGTTTGCTGCTTGGCTAGCAGCGGGGCGGAGATCAGCGAGCGCAGTGAGGCTTCCTCCGCCAGGGCACGCTCATCAGCAGGATAGTCATTGACGATCTCGGCGACGCCGCGATCCAGAATAGAAGCGGCAAAGCGCGAATCCGGCCCCAGGGGTACCTCATGCGAGCCCAACGGGCGCAGCGGCCCATCGGCATCATCCCGAAGCAAAATGCCCGCGTGCGTCGCCGGGATCAAACGAAGAGCCTGCTCCAGAGCAGACTGTCCAACGTCAGCAACGTCGAGCACTGCGGCCAGTTGTTCCGATAGTTGACCAATCAAATGCACTTCGCGATAGAGGTGCAATACTTCACCGGCAAGCGCACGCCGTTCCAGCTCCTTGGCCGCCAGATGGGTCAGCAACGAAACAATCGAAGCTGCTCCTTCATCACTCCCGCTCACCCAGCCCAGGATTTCATCCTCAAAAGAAACGGCCAATCGCGACGGCCCTGCCCCAGGCTCGCCAAGCAGCACCTTGCCTGCTGTGTCTTCAATCCCGAAACTCCCTTCGAGAGCATCGATCAATGCCGCAACCACAGGTAAAGCACCCGTCCTCGGACTCAACAGAGCCTTCAACGTCAAACCTGCCATGGATTGCTCACAGCCCCAATACTTCGCGAGCTTTCTCAAGCAGTGCGTCAGGGTCAAAGGGCTTCGTCATATACAGGTTCGCCCCCACTTCCTGCCCCCGTTGACGATCAAATTCTTGCCCCTTGGCCGTCAGCAGGATGATGTGTATATGTCCCAGGCCCAACTCGTTTTTCACGGCATTGCATACATCAAAGCCGTTCTTCTTCGGCATCATCACATCCAGAAAAACCAGGTTCGGCTCCTCGGCGCGAATCGTCTCTAGCGCCTCTTCGCCGTTGGTGGCGGTCAATAACTCCACCCCCTCATCCTCAAGATCCTCGAGCGTCTGCTGAATCAACATGCGCAGATGTGGTTCGTCGTCAACAATCAGGATTTTCATCTCAGTTACTGGTAGATGAGAAACAAAACGTTCTCAAGGCCTTTCTCAAACCGGAGCGAGCGCACGCCTTCGCTGCTCGATAATAATGAATTCAAAATGATGATGTCGGGCTTGGCGCTAACGGCATTCGGGATCAACTCGGCACCATTGGATTCCACAACATGGTAGCCACGTGCCTCAAGCACCTCAACCAGACTTCGGATGGTTGAGGCGTCCTCATCAACCACCATCACCTTCTTCTTCGACTTGCCTTGGTCGAGCAGCGTCCCCACCTCGCGGAAGAGCGACACCGTATCGATCGGCTTGGTGAGATAGCGGTCCACACCCAGGCGGAAGCCTCTTTCCTTGTCCTCAATGATCGACAGAATGATGATCGGGATGTCCATCGTCGCCGGGTCATTCTTGAGCACCGCCGCAACGTCAAACCCATTCATCTCGGGCATCATCACATCAAGGATCACAATGCCGGGAGTCTCCTCGCGAATCCGCGCTAGCGCCTGCCGTCCATCTTCGGCAAGCCGCACCGCATAGCCCGCTTCAGTGAACTCTTGTTGCAGCAACGACCGGATGTGCGGGTCGTCATCCACAACCAGCACCGTCTTCGGCCGCGACTCATGAGTGGCGACATTGTCCCGCAACTGACGAACCAGTGATTCGATATCGATCAAACGGGGCTTCGTTGCCGTGCCGCCCGCAAACGGCAGGCTAAACGAAAAGACGCTTCCCTTGCCGATCTCGCTCTCCACCCAGATCCGGCCACCGTGATACTCAACAATCTCTTTTGAAATCGGCAGGCCAAGCCCCGTACCTTTGGGCTTGTCGGTAAGCGTATCGCCCACCTGCTTGAACTTCTCAAAGACTTTGGGTTGATCTTCAGCCTTGATGCCAATCCCGCTATCGGCGACACTCACAACAATCTCGCCATCTTTCATGGCGGCAGAGCAGGTGATGGAGCCGGCGGCAGTGAACTTCACGGCGTTCGAGATCAGATTGATCACCACCTGGATCAGGCGGTCGCTATCGCCAGACACAGTTGGCATATCAGATTCGATCTTTCGAATCAGCTCCAGCTTCTTCGCTTCAAACAAAGAAGAGGTAGCCGAGATCGCACGCTCGATCACTTCCGGGACAGATACAGGTGCCATGTTCCAGGTGAACTTGCCCGCCTCAATCTTGGCCAGATCCAACACATCATCAATCAGCTTGGTAAGCCGTTCGCCTTCGCTTACAACCACGTTCAGGTTCTCACTCACCTGCCGTTTTGTCTGCGCAATCTTCTTATCGTCCTCAGGCACAAGCGGGAAGATACGTTCCTCGAGCCGCCGCTGGATGATCTTGGCAAAGCCCAGCACCGAGGTGAGTGGCGTGCGCAACTCATGGCTCACGGTCGAGAGGAACGAACTCTTGGCCGCATCAGCTTCTTCAGCCGCAGCGCGGGCCACGCGAGCCTCCTCAAAAAGCTTCGCATTGTGTATCGCAACACCAACTGCCGAGGCAATCGTACTCAGCAAACCCTGATCGGCTTCGGTAAAGCGGCCTTCTTCTTCCGTCGTCTGCACGCTAATCACACCAAGCATCTCACCGCCAGCCGGGATCGGAACGCCAAGGTACGATGCAGCACGACGCCCGATATTCTGCACTCCCAATCGGCTGCTGCTACCCGCCATATCCTCATTGATCAGCAAGGGCTTCCCGGTGCGGATAATCTGAGAAGTCAGACCTTCCCCAAAGGGCCGGGACTGCACCTCCTCACCAAACGCATAAGGGAAATGCAGCATCATCGTCGCACGATCCAGCAGCGACACGTAGGCAATCTCGGCATGAAACACATCACGCACCTGATCCCCCACCAACTGAATCAGCCGGTCCATTTCCAGCTGAGTCGACAGAGCCTGAGTGATGCGGTTGATAGTGGCCAGCTCATTCGCGCGTTCGCTGATCTCGTGTTCGCGCTCATTCACCAGTCTGTAAGCACCGGCATTGTCGAGCGCGATCGTCGTGTAGGAAGCGAGATTCTGCAAGAGCGAGAGGTGCTCTTCGGTGTAGGCATTCTTCTTGAAGCTCTGCAAGCTCAAGACGCCCAGCACGCGGTCTTGCGCAATCAGCGGCAAATAAATCATCGAAGCCGGGGCCTGCGCAAGGCTGCCATCTTCGAGCAACCGGGACCCATGCTGGTAACTGGCGATGTAGCTGCGGTACTCCTTCTCGACATCATGCAGCAGCACCGGTTTGCGGTTGTCAATACACCACACCGCAAACTGATTCTTGTCGTCGGTGCTGCGCGAATACGGCGCATAGCGCTTTCCGTTTTCAATCGCCAGACTCTATTCGATCAGCTTCTCTTGCGGTCGATAGAGGCCGACGCCAAACACACTCGCATCTACGATTTTGTGTTGTTGCTCAGCGATTCTGTCAGGTTAACTGCTCAGCGACTTTGTCACCCCTGCGGATGGGGACTCTGTCCCCAAACCCCTGGGATTTATCGC
>JAYSVS010000095.1:0-18471 GCA_043718395.1 Acidobacteriota bacterium | reverse complement strand
CCGAATCGAGCTGGGCCTCAGCAAAGGCTTGCAACTCCCGGCCGGATTTAACGAAGGACATCAGATTGGTCTGTTGCTTAGCCGTCTGACTCTGGGCTACCCAGCTCTGAAGAGTTTTGACGAGATGCCCACTCCATTCCGATGCGTCTCGGCGGACTTGGTGAGCGGTAAGACCAAAGTGTGGAGCGGCGGCTTGTTGAACGAAGCACTGCGCAGTACGATGTCGATCCCGGCTCTGTTTTCTCCCGTTCGCAAAGATGGCGGCATCTATGTCGACGGGGGCTTGCTCGATAACCTGCCGGTAGATGTCGCCAAGCAAATGGGCGCAGATCTGGTGATTGCCGTCCACTTGAGCAAGGGTCCGGTAGACCCCAAGTTGATCGGCAGTTTGGTCGAAGTGATGGGCCGCAGCGTCAGTGTGGTCATCGGCGCGTCCGAGATGCGCTCGATCACGATGGCCGACGTGGTTCTCGTAGCGGAGCTGGCCAAGTACAGCACTACGGATTACACCAAAAATGCCGAGATAGTTGAGGTTGGCAAACAGGCAGCCGAGCGCAAAGCGAACGTGCTGCGCCGCTTCGCTCTCGATGCCGGCGACTATGCGGATTTTCAAATGAGGCGCGATGCACGTATCCGCAGAATCCCTTCCGAGGTGCCGAAGTTTGTCTCCGTGATCGGGGGCGATCCCGATACCAACGAGTCGATACGAGAACGGCTTGCCGCACTGCCCGGCAAGAAAATGTTTGAATCCGAGCTCACCAAGATCGTCGGCCTCGGACGTTTTGCCAGTCTCGGCTATCAGCAAGCCATTCGGGATGGCAAGGCGGGGCTGGAAGTAACGGCCACGCCAAAGCCCGGAGGCCCGGTCTTTATGACACCAGCCGTCGAGATCAACGGAGTAGATTCCACCGATACCCGTTTCTCGCTTGGCGCACGGATTACCTGGATCGACCTGTGGGGCTTTCGCAGCGAGCTGCGCAGCGACGTCTGGTTTGGCTCACGCTTCGGAGCCTCGGGCGAAATCTACAAACCGTTCACGCCGAACAGCCGCTTTTTTATTGCGCCTCGCGTCTTTGTCGATACCAACCCCTTCGACCTGTATTTGCAAATGAATCCAGTATCGAGTTACCGTTTGCGCAGACAGGGTGCCGCCATGGATACGGGCATGTCGATCAACCGCTTCTCTGAAATTCGCCTGGGCTATCAGCTCAACTGGTACAAGGCCAACCAGCGGATCGGCCCGCCCATCCCTGAACTGGCGACGCTTGGCTTTCGACGCGATGCCGTTGCGATTCGCTATTCGTACGAGGGGCAGGACGACGCGATCGTAGCCCGCCGAGGACTTCGCGTCGGCGCGCGCGGCGAATACTATCCGGCCTTTGGCTATAGCCTGGGCGAGATCAATTCCGTCTACTTTCAACCTGTCTCAAAACAGAATTCGCTAGTAACCGGCTTTTCGGGAGGCGCTGTCGTTGGCCCGCTATCTTCGAATTTGTTGACCTTTACGCTTGGCGGGCCGCAGCGGCTGGGGGCTTACGGAATCAATGAAACTCTTGCTCGTAACTACGCCCTTGCCACCGTCGGTGTGCTTCATGAAGTGAGGGGGCAGCAATCGTTGATGGGGAGCAAGATGTTTCTGACAGGCTTCGTCCAAGGGGCTCGCACCTACGACCACTTCCGCGACTTGCGCTATCCCGTCAATGCGACGGGAGCCGTTGTTTTGCGAACCCTGTTCGGCCCGATGTTTCTCGGAGGCAGCGTCGGCGACCGGGGACACCGCAAATGGTTCTTCGGCGTGGGGCGGCTGTTTTGAGACTCGCAACTTCGGGCCGCTACATCGTCGAGGCGGCGACGGGCAAGCCGTTGCTCTTGCGCGGTGTAAACATCAGCGGCATGGAGTATTCTCACTTGCCCTATGCCGGGATGAACCCGGATGAGTTGCGGTTGGTCGTCGAAGGTTGGAATTGCGACATCGTGCGGATCCCCTTCGTGCAGTCTCGTGTCAGTGATTCTGCCTACGTGGATGAGCTCAAGCAGGTCGTGAAGTGGCTTTGGGACCTGGGTTCGTTTGCGATTCTTGATTTGCAATGGCTGACCCACGAGGGCGGTGTGCCGCCCGAACCAGACCTTGGGTCGATCACTTGTTGGGATACCCTGGCAAGGTCGTTCGAAGATGAGCCACATGTGATCTTTGATCTGCTGAACGAGCCGCACGATATCCCGGTGAGACAGTGGCTTGAATGGGCGCATTTATTGAGCGAAACGGTTAGAGCAGTGGACCCGCAACGCCTGGTGATGGTGGGCGGCCTTGACTGGGCCTATGACCTGCGCGGGGTGAGGCTCAATATTCCAAACGTGATTTATTCCACCCACGTGTATCCGAACAAAGGCACGAATTGGGATGAGTGCTTTGGTAACCTGGCGTGGGAAGTGCCAGTGTTTGCATGTGAATTCGGGGGCTGGGATGAAGATCTTGCTTGGGGCACGAAGCTAATGGACTACTTCGATGAGCGCCAGATGAGTTGGACAGCATGGAGCTGGCGGGACAAGCCTCACTTGCAAGGGACGAAATTTGGTGGGTTGGTGAAGGCCCGGCTTAATAAAGATTGAGCGAGTCACACTTAATATTCGATGGGTGGCCGGACTTTAGAAAACACTGCCCGAGGAGGGCATAGTAAATTCCTCCGCTGGATGCTCCACTGGCAGCGGCCAAGTCTGCCGCAGTCAGGTATTCATCGCTATCAAGCGAGATTGCTGTGAGCGTGGCGTAGACTTCGGCCAGACTGCAAGTCGAAGCTTGCCGCGCCTTCCCTGGCGGATGTCCTCGAGTACACGATCTGTCTCTGCGGCGAGGATCGGGGTGCCGGCTGAGAAGATCCAGATTCCCCGGTTCTCTCGCAAGCGGGTGGCGTTGCGTGAAGGGCGGAGGGTTACTTGTCCGCCGCCGGAGATGAGATCCAAAGTGTCACCCGGTTCGAGCCGAAGTTCGTCGCGAACTTTCTTGGGAAGCACCATCCGGCCAGCCTTGTCCACCGTGATCGTGGTTTCCATAAATGGTATTTTACCATTTGAAATGGAACTTCTGCGGGCCCAGGAGCAACTTCAATTAGCGAAAACCTCATTTATAGACTTAGGCCGGTTCTATGGCCGGATTGGGAGCAAGGGCAATTCCTTAAAGTGCGCATCGCGGGTGATGAGGACGCAGCCGTGCTCGAGGGCCAGGGCAGCGATCCAAACATCGTTGCGCGGGATCGGACGGCCTTTTGAAATTAGATATACGTCGATTTCCGCATACCGAAGTGCAGTTTCTGCGGTTACATCGACGACAGAAACCAAGGATTTGCTCAGAAAAGTATGGAGCTGAAGTTCATTCTGAGCCCGGCGAGTACCCCTAAGAAATCCACTATGAAGTTCTGCAAGTACGACAACCGGCACCAAAATGTCGTGGGCAGTCGCCAACAACTCCATAATCTCCAAATCGCCCAACTTCATAGCAGAATATGCGGAGGTATCAAGAAGCGCCTTCACGGCTTCCAGTCTTGCGGTTCTATTGTTCTCATGAGTGCGAGATTGGCATCGAATTCCGCCGCTTCCTCGGGGCTCCAAGTTCCGGCAAATTCATCGAAATCGGTATTGCGCTTGTTAGAACGAAGGGTAGAAGCGATTAATTGTGTTGCAGCTTTGTTTAGGCTGATGCCTTCGCGCTGACTCTTGTCGACGATGGCTTTTTCAACGTCTGCGGGGAGATTTCGCAAAGAAATAGTCACGTTTGTATTGTAGCTTGAAGTGCATCACTTTAATGCATGCAATGATGCACTCTAGGCCAAGATCTCTTTGATCACTTCGCCTTCAACGTCGGTGAGGCGGAACTGGCGGCCGTTGTAGGGATAGGTGAGCCTTGTGTGGTCGAAGCCGAGGCAGTGGAGCATGGTGGCGTGGACGTCGTTTACTGACTTTTTGTTCTCTTCGGCGGCAAGGCCGAATTCATCCGTGGAACCGATGATGGAGCCGCCTTTGATGCCTCCGCCGGCCATCCAGATGGAGAAGCCGTATGGGTTGTGGTCCCGGCCGTCCATACGCTGGGAGATGGGGAGACGGCCGAATTCGCCGTGCCAGATGATGAGTGTCGAGTCGAGGAGGCCTCGCGACTGGAGGTCTTCGAGGAGGCCGGCGATGGGCTTGTCGGTTTCGCCGCAGTGCATCTCGTGGTTCTCGCGGATGTCCCAGTGGGCATCCCAGCTTTCCTGGAAGTTGCCGCCGCCGGAGAAGATCTGGACGTAGCGTACGCCGCGTTCGACCAGACGTCTGGCCATGAGGGCCTGGCGGCCGACGTACTCGCTGCGCTTGTCGTCGATGCCGTAGAGAGACCTGGTGGCTTCCGATTCCTTGTTGATGTCGACAGCGTCGCTGGCTTCTGTCTGCATCTGGTAGGCGAGCTCATAGGAGGCGATGCGGGCTGAGAGTTCGCTGTCTTGCGGGTTTTTGGCGAGGTGCTCCTCGTTCTGCTTTTGGAGGAAGGCTAGCCAGCGGCGTTGTCTTGCATCGTCCATGCCCTTGGGGGGCTTGAGGTCAACGATTGGGTCGCCGGTGGCTCGAAATTGCGTACCCTGATAAGCGGCTGGCATGAAGCCGTTGCCCCAGTTGGGTGCGCCGCCAATGGGGCCACCGCGGGGGTCGCTGAAGACTACAAAGGCTGGGAGGTTTTGGTTTACAGTACCCAAGCCGTAGGTTGCCCAAGAGCCTACGCTAGGGTAGCCGGTCTGAATGTAGCCGGTGTTCATCTGGTAAAGGGCGGGAGCGTGATCGTTCGATTTTGAGTACATCGAACGGATGAGGGCGATCTTGTCGACGTGCTTGGCTACGTGGGGGAAAAGCGTTGAAACGTCCATGCCGCATTGGCCGTGCTTTTTGGTTTCCCAGAGCGAGGGCATGAGGCCGCCGGGAGTGCCTTGAGAAGGAGTGATGGCTTTGCCGGGGATGGTCTCGCCAGCATGCTTGACAAGGTATGGCTTGGGGTCAAAGGTGTCGATGTGGCTGACGCCGCCGTAGTTAAAGATCGAAATGACGGCTTTGGCCTTGCCCGGAAAGTGGGATTGGCGCGGGGACATCAGCGAAGCCCCTTGGAGGAGTTCGTTTGCGGCCAGGCCGGCGATGCCGCCGCCAATGCTGTTGAGGAGTTGTCTTCGAGACCAGAATCGTTTTTGCATTTTAGGGGATATAGACAAATTCGTTGGAGTTGAAAAGGGCTTGGCAGAAGTCGGCTAGCGAGTCTTTGCTTTGGGCGAGGAATGCAGTGGCGCGCTGTCGCTCTGTTGTTGTTGGTGGTCTTGCTAGTGCGTGCTCAAAGGCTAGCGTGATGAGGCGTTCGCGGTTGCCGTTTGATTCTGCGGAGAGGCGGTCTGCGAAGCGCTGGGCATGGAGGGCGATGAAGCTGTTGTTCATCATGATGAGGGCTTGGGGGGCCACGGTTGAGCGGTTGCGGCGGGCGCAAGAGCCGATGGTGTCGGGCTTGTCGAAGACTTCGAACATCGGCAAGGGGATGCTGCGCTTGGAGAAGACGTAGATGCTGCGGCGCCAGGTGGCGGGGTCGCTGTCTGGTTTGCCGACCCAGTTGCGCTTGGAGGAGGCCTGGAAGAGCGAAGGATCGATGTAAGGGAAGAAGGGCTCGCCTCCTACGGTTTTGTCAAGCGAGCCGGCGGCGGCCAGAATTGAGTCGCGGATGATTTCGCCTTCGATACGGCGGCGGGGCATGCGCCAGAGGAGGCGGTTTTCGGGATCAGTCTTGAGGTTGGCTTCGATGTCGTCGCTGGCCATCTGATAGGCGTTAGACATCAGGATCATTTTGTGGATGGGTTTGAGATGCCAGCCGTTGTCCATAAATTCTACGCTGAGGAAGTCGAGGAGTTCGGGGTGAGAGGGGCGTTCGCCCATCTTTCCGAAGTTGTTAGGGGTGCGGACGAGGCCCTCACCGAAGTGGTGCTGCCAGACGCGGTTGATCATAACGCGTGCGGTAAGGGGGTTGTCTCGATTGACGATCCATTTGGCGAAGTTGGCACGGCGGAAGCTGGTGGTCGAGTCAGCGGGCGGGGCGGGAAAGGGCCATTCATCGGTTTGGGCGACGCTGAGGACGCCGGGTTGCATGACAGAGCCTTTCTGGTTGCCGCGGTGGAGGAAGTAGCTAGGCTCGGGGGTGCGGCTCTTCTCGGTCATCGCCATCGCTGTTGGAAGCGGCTTGGGGAGTTGTTTGGCGAGCTCAGCGATTTGTTGGTTGAGACTGTCGTAGCGGGTCTTGTCGGCTGCGGTAAAGCGGCTGGGAAGAGTTTCCGGCGTTCCCATGAGCGTCTTTTCGATCTGGGCTACGTTGAGCTTTTGGCCATCGTTGCGCTGCCCGGCGGGAGTGGCAAGGGCCTGCTTCATGTAGTCAGGGAGGGCGGCCTTCTTTTCGGCGATGTAGGCGTCTTTGTAAGGCTTGATGAGGGCGTCAAGTTCCTTCTTGACGGGAGCCTGTCGGTCCTGAATGCGCTTGGTTTCGAGTTTGTGCCCTTCGATTTCTTCCGTAGATGCCAAGGGTTTTTCTTCGGACTTGGTGGGCCAGAAGACGGCCTGCATGCGGTAGTAGTCTTTTTGCGGGATGGCGTCGAATTTGTGATTGTGGCAGCGGGCGCAGCCTACGGTGAGGGCCATGAGCGAGTTCGCAGTGGTGGCTACGACGTCGTCGAGCTCGTCAAGGCGGGTTTGTTCGCTTTTGAGGTTGTTCTCTGGGCCGAGGCGGAGGAAGCCGGTGGCGATGCGGGCTTCATTTGAGTTAGGGAACAGTTCATCGCCTGCCAGTTGTTCGAGGAGCAGTTTGTCGTATGGTTTGTCGCTATTGAATGAGTTAGTGAGATAGTCACGGTAACGCCAGGCATTGTCACGATCACGGTCATATTCGTAACCACCGGAGTCGGCATAGCGGGCAACGTCCATCCAGTGGCGGGCCCAACGTTCGCCGTAATGAGGCGAGGCGAGTAGACGGTCGATGAGTTTTTCGTAGGCGTTGGGGCTCTGGTCGGCAAGGAATGAGGAGACCTCATCGCGGGTAGGGGGGATGCCGATAATGTCCAGGTAAACGCGTCGAATTAGGGTGTTTTTAGCTGCCAGTGGAGAGGGCTTTAAATCCTTTTGCGTCCATTTGGCGCGGAGGAATGCATCGATGGAAGAGGCGGATTTGGGACGGACAGGCTTTTGGAAGGCCCACCATGCACGCTCCTGAGGCTTGATGGGGCGGTCTTCGAGACGGGCAAGAGCGGCTGCGGCTTCTTCTGAGTCAATCGGGGCTTCTGTTTTCCATTCTGCACCTTGGTCGATCCAGTCCTTCAGTATCTTAAGCTGGGCCTCGCTGAGCGGGTTATTGGGGGGCATGTGAGGCTCATCGAGATGAGCTGCGAAGCGGAAGACTTTGCTGTCGAGGGATTTGCCTGGGACAATAGCTGGGCCCCTGGAGCCGCCTTTGAGTGCGAGATCGCGTGAGGTGAGGTTGAGGCCTGCGGAGGTAAGGGAAGTGGCACCGTGACAGGGGGCGCAGTTTTCTTTGAGCAGTTGCGGGCCATCCTGGCCAATGAGTAGAGGGAGCAGAAGAAGTAGGGAGGGAAGAACCCGATGCATGTCGCTATTATATGCGACGCGTGGGAAAACAAAAAGAAAAAGGCCACCCGAAGGTGGCCTTTTTCAACTGCTTGCGAGAAGCTTACTTCTTGCGGCGAGCGTAGGCGAGAGCCAAAAGACCAGCGCTCATCAGGGCGTAGGTTGAAGGCTCAGGAATCGCGCCGCCACCACCAGAGGAAGCAGAAGAACCGCTGCTGCCGGAGGTGCTGACTGAGGATGCAATCGAGATCAAGTTATCGAACATCACTAGGTCGCCGCCAACTCCGCCATTTGCAACACCATTCGCATCTACACCTACGAAGGTGAAGGTGATGGTGTTGATGACGGGGGTAGTAACGTCAGCCACGAAACCAATCTTGCGACCGGTACCGGAACAAATATTCGGAATTGGTGAAGTGCAAGGCTGATTGTTAAGATTCGCTTGAACAACACCGTTCACCGCAAAGGTGTGTGAGGATGCTTCTGAAGCAAAGTAATCGATGATGAATTCGGAAGCTCCGCCAGCGAAGGTAAAGGTTATAGTACGCACGAAATTGGCAGGGTTCTGCGCATCGGCTAGCGTACCACCACCGGTGTAGGTTGAGATGTAGCCGCCGCTGAGGGGTGCTCCGAAGAAGGGGACAAGACTTGCGTCTCTGCCGATCGATGCTTGAGTACCGCGATTATTGCCCGTGGCATTTCCAGCAGTGCTGATCGACACGTTGGTGGCAACGGCTGCGGAATTCACCACAGAAGGCATGGATGTGAAAGATCCACTAGGGAAGGATGCCGGGGCGTCAAAATTGATAAGTACAGCACTGGGGCCAAGCAGGTTGGTCCCGGCGGTGCCGGTAATGGGGCCTGCGTAGGAAGCCACGGAGGCTCCGACCAGCAGGCAGAAATTCGAGATAAAGCGCTTCATTTAATTTCCTCCGTTTGTCACAGTACTATAGGTATAGCCTGTTCAGTATAGATGATAGTACAAAACTCAAATAGCTGCAAGAGTTTCTTAAGATCCTCTGCATTTTCTTCGAGTTCGAGGTACAACGTCCTCTGGTACTTTCCCGGAATAGTCCTACGTAGAAAAATCTCCATTGGCTCACCTGGTACTAATGATCTATCGGGCGGATGTTATAATCGCATTAGTCCTTCTTCGGGCAATCGCTGGGAAATCTTTCTATCGGAGAGAGGTGGCCAGAGGAAAGTCCGGTCTCCACAGGGCAGTGTGCCGGCTAACGGCCGGGCTGGATCGCTTAAAGCGGTTTGGACGGAAAGTGCCACAGAAAATGTACCGCTTCTGGAGCTTCGGCAAAGGAAGTAAGGGTGAAAAGGTGCGGTAAGAGCGCACCGCGGGGCGAGTAATCGTTCCTGGCAGGGAAAACCCCACATGGAGCAAGGCCAAATAGGGGAGCAGAGGTGGCCCGTCTCATCAGGACTCCCGGGTAGGTTGCTAGAGCGGCGTAGTAATATGCCGCCCAGAGGAATGATTGCCTGCGGCGAAGCGCAAGCTGAGCCGTAACAGGAACCGGCTTATAGAAGAAGGACTACTTTTTAGCGTTAAAGTGAAAATCCCGCGATAGCTTTTTAGGCTGTCGCGGGATTTTTGCAAGACCATGTGCGCGAGGCAACCGGTCAACAGTAGCAACGGCTCCGGGCACTGTCGGAGCCTTCACGTGATCAGAGCTGCATTAGCAGTCGATCACCTCACGCTTTGTCTCGTCTGAATTACTGCTTTTTACCATTTTCGACTGGACCACCTCCTTTCTCAGTGATACCAAGATCATAAGGCGATTCGAATTCTTGGTCAAGAGAAAAATCGAACAAAACACTATGGATTGTGGCGACTCGTTGTTTAGGTCTGGTGGTTGTAGTGAGGTTGTAAAATTAGGTGGATTTAAGAAGCAGGATTGGAAGAAAAGCAAGGAAAGAGAATAGAATCAAGCTGTGGCAACGCCAGTACAGATGCCGCTGAGTAGTTTAGCCGCAGACGCATTCATGCCAGCAGCGAGCCGAAGGGCGTTTCTTGGGTTCTTCCTGATCGGGGTTCTGGTGGCGATACCAGGGGCTGCTTTGCCTGCGTGGGGTTATCATCTGCACCCGCCCTATTTCACGATAGGGATTCACTTCCTGAGTTTCGCGGTGGGAGTGCTGCTTGCATTACGCTTGAGCCGGTTCTTTTTGTTCCGGTTTGGTGTACACCGGTTGCTGGCGACTTCGATGTTGATTGCGGCAATGGGAATCGTATTGGTTGAATTTAGTGGTCCGCCAACGCCAGAGGTTGCACGGCATTTTTCGCTTGGGCTTGTTGGGCTGGCGCAGGGCGGAATTATGGCGGCTACGTTTCAGTTGTTGAAGCGGCTCTATGAACAGGACCCGGCGGCGACGGTGAATCTGGCGGGTGGCTTGATGGGGCTTGGGGCATTGCTGACCGCTCTTTTGGGGGCGTTGTCGTATTCATGGACAGAGTTTGAGGGGCTGTTCATTTTGTTGGCCCTGGCACCCTTTGGGGTGGGAGCATGGTTTTTCAGACAAGGGATGCCGCTAAACCCGGAAATTGTGGATCTGGGCTTTAAGGAAGTTTTGAGCGAATCCAAGAGCCCGGTGCATGTTTTGTTTGCCGCACTATTGTTCTTTGAGACGGCGGCGGAGTTGTCCGTTTTGCAGTGGGCCGCGTTGCATCTGATCTTGCGGGCGGGGATGAGCCCCTCTGCGGCGATGTATTTCTTGAGCTTCTATTGTTTGGCGCTGTTGGGCGGGCGATTTGTGGCGCAAGGATTGCTTCAACGGTTTCCACACCGCCGTTTGCTGCTGGCCAGTGCGGCCACTTCGTGGCTGGGGATTTCGATCTTTGGGAGTGCTGATAATTTTTGGGGTGCCGGGTTTGGCTTGGCTCTTTCCGCTATCGGGTTCTCGTTTGTGTATCCACTGCTGGTGGAGAGGATTGGGAGCCGGTTCCGGGAGTATCACTCCAGTCTGTTTCATGGAATTTTTGGGCTTGGGATGCTGGGTGGATTTCTTGCGCCTGCACTCATTGGGTTTTGGGCGAATTTATCGAATGAGTCATCCGCGATGGCTGTGCCGCTTTGGTGCAGCCTGCTGGTCTTCTTAGTGCTGCTACTGCTGTGGGTGGAGTCGAAGATCAGTGCGAGCCGAGCTGCTCGAAGCTGATGTTGAGGACGGGGTACTGTTTCCAGTCGCGGAAGTCGTAATGCCACCATTCATCATCGTTAACGGTGAAGCCCTGCTTTTCCATTGCTGATCTGAGGACTTCGCGGAGGTAACGCTGGCGGGAGGTGCCGCCGGGATAGTTGGGATAGGCACGATCAGAGAATTCATCAAAGCCACTGACCATCTCGACAGGCTTGCCGGTTTTGATGTCGTAAAGGGATAGGTCGATTGCGCAGCCGCGGTTGTGCCGCGAACCAGTGGCGGGGTTGGCGACAAAGTTTCGTTGGGCTTTTGGGGTGGCTTCCCAGAACATCTTGGTGACGCGCCATGGCCGATAGGCGTCGTGGATCAGCAGGCCGTAGCCGAGTTTGTTCAATTCGTTATGCGCGGCGAGCAGGGCCTGAGCGGCGGGTCGCTGGAGGTAAGCGGCTTGCTGTGAATAGAGGGGAGAGCCCATGAAGTTGTTGGAAGTAGCGTAGCGGATGTCGAAGTGGATAGTTTTGGAGAGTTCGCGGAGGTTGGTGAGTTCGGGTTTGAGGAGGTTGGCGGGTTGGGTTGGGACTTGGCTCGAGGAGGCGATTAGTTTGAGTTTGGCGAGGGGCTTTTGCATTTGGATGCGGAAGTTGCGGTTGGGCTCTGGAAGACGAGGGAACCAGACGGGGCCGACGGTCAGGCCATTGGGTTTGATGGTTAGCGTTTCGCCAGCGTACATGGACTTGCCGGGGAAGCGGTAACGGTTGTCCCCGAGCGGCTCGAGCGCGACGAGGGAGAACCATTCGATCAGGCAGTGAAGCTTGCCTTCATGCTCAAGAATGTAGAGCTTGTTGAAATCCCAGCCGTACTCCCCGATGGCCTTGGAATGGAATGCTGGCGGCAATGTTGAATCACTGGCTAGCTGGCTGAATGTTGGGGATGGCCTCGCGTCGACTGCGGAATCGATCAATGGTCTCAAGACGAAGTCTACGGAATCTTTGGCAGCAAAGGCGACAGCGGCCCATTTGCGCCTGGGGTCGATTTGCAGAATGGCTGAGTGGCCGTAGACGGCACCGCTGTGGCCAATGTAGGGAGGATTGAGGGCGAAGCCGATGCCGTAGCGTGTGCCACCGGATTGAGGCAGCCACATCTGATCCAGGGATTTGCGGGAGAGGATCGGGGCAGTGTCTTCACGCATGAGCCAGCGGGCAAAGACAAGAAGGTCTTCTGTCGTGGTGATGAGGTTGCCGGCGGCGCTGGTGCCGAGATCGAAGCTGGGGGCGGGGAATTCGCGGCCATCTACAGTCCACATGAGTGCCTTGGGGAGTTGGGTGGCCTGGCTGATCTTGAGGGTGGTGTGGGTGAGTCTTAAGGGATCGAGGATGTGCCTTTGAATGTAGTTTTGATAGGTGAGGCCAGAGATGCGTTCGATACAATCGCCGAGAAGGCTGATGCCGGCGTTGGAATATTTTGTTACGGTGCCAGGTTCGTAGACTTGTTGAGTACTCTTTAGGCTCGCGGTGACTTGCTTGAGCGTGGTTGGTTTTGTGTCGAAGTAGTGACCCTGGCCGGGTTCGCGGACGATGCCGGAGCGATGAGAGACGATTTGGCGGAGCGTGGATTTGAAACTGAGCTCAGGCAGATAGCGGGAGATAGGGGAGTCGAGATCAAGCTTGCCTGCTTCGACCAGTTGCATGATGGCGATGGCGGTGAAGAGCTTGGTGATGGAGCCGGCGCGGTATTGAGTTTGCGGGGTGGCTGTGCCGAGATGGAGCTGGAAGGTAGTTTGAGTGGCGTCGCTGAAGGCGAGTGATAGCGCGGGGATGTGGTGGGCTTCGAGTTGCCAGCGGGCGGTTTGGTCGAGTTTGTCGAATTGGGCGAAGAGGTTGAGGGTGAGAAAGAAAAGAAGCAATTTCATGGCAGGGCTAGCTCCGTGGATTCAATTTTGGCTTTGATTAAGGATGGTTCGATGCGCACGCGCGTTGGCTTTGAGGTGGATAGTGATTGGCGAGTAAAGGATTTAGGCCAGTAGTTGCGAGTAAATTCAAAGGTCGTGTTTTGGTGGAGGTGAGGAGTCCATCCGAGGTGGCGGTTGTCGGTGTAAAGGTCGTTCCCGCTGTCGTCGAGCCAGCGGAGGGTGATGCTTTCAGTGTCACTGCCGGCTATACCGGAGAGAGTGAAGCGGAGGGCTTGCCAGTTTTGCGGGAGCGGGAAGTCGAGCGTGGATTGTTTGAGCCATTGCTTTGGTTCGGGTTGGGGTTGGTCGAAGCGGTAAGCGACGATGCGGCTACGGTCATCACGAGAAGGGAAATCTCCGACCTTGAAGGGGGTCTTGTTGAGGGAAGCGGCAAGCGAGACTACACGTTGCCATTGCTCTTCGTAGATGGGCATCACGCTGGAGACGAGCCAGACCTGACGTTCTTTTTGGATGAGGGCTGTGAGTCTACGAATCGCTTCTGAGGAGAGTGGAGTCGAGAGAGTGTCGAAGTAATGCTCAAGGGGGTCGATGGCACCAATCGAGAGAATGTTGAGAGGGCGGGCGAGGCCCCAAGAGGTAGTGACGGGATCGAGGGCGGGGTTCTGCCTGAAGTATTCGTTGACGCGGGCTGTCATGTCGCTGTAGTGGTTGACGCCGCCGGTTTGTTTGGCCTGGACGGTGTATTGGGCGAAGCAACGTGTGGCGTCGTAGGCGCTGATGAGCAGGAGGAGTGCGCTAATGATCTGGATGGGTTTGGGTGTGGCGATGATGGCTATGGCGGCGCCGATTTGCCAGAGCGGGGCCATGAGCAGGAGGTGGTGCATGCGGCCTGCTTCGGGGAAGGCGAGGTTCCAAATCCATATCCCGATTGCTGTGGTGTAGAGAGTTACAGCCATGCGCTGCCTGGTAAAGACTGAGGCGAGGAGGCCGGCGAAGAAGAGGGCTATTAGGGCTGGCGTTCGCTTGAGGGATTCTGGGGGCGGGCCTACGGTAAATTCCATGGTCCAGTTACCGCGGAGCATGAGGTCGAAACTGTGGATGCGATCTGCTATGAGTTTGGACCAGTCGGCTGGTGCTTTGGTGCTGGCTTTGCCGAAACCCAGGATGACTTCAGGGACGGCCCATGCGAAGTAGAGGATGGGGCTGACAATTATCAACGCGAGCAGGAGTGCTGAAGGGATGTACCACCACTTGAGTTGATGCCGGGTTGGTTTGAACTTGAAGAGGAGGATTGCCAGCGCGAGCGAGCTCAGAACCCAGATGAAGGTGAGCTTTTCGTGGAAAGCGAAGGCGAGGAAAGAGGTGGCCAGGAGGAAGAGCGGTGCGCCGCCGGTGCGCCACCATTGCTGAAGGGCGGCGATGGCGGCAAGGACGAGGAGTTGCTGAAGGAGCAAGGGGCCAAAGTTGGTGGGGAGGTGAAGAACGAGTTCAACGTCTACCAGTAGAAGGGCAAGCGTAAGTGCGGCGGCCCAGGGGCCCGCTTCGCGACGGGCGATCCAGTATGCGAGCAGGAAGATGACGAAGGCGAGTACCAGGTTGGTGGAACGAAAGACGAATGGACTGGTGCCGAAGAGGCGAAATGGAATCGCGTAGACGAAAGAATCGAGGGTGCCCACGTAGGGCATGGTGACAAATGGAATGGGGCGGTGCGCGACGGTGTAGCCCCAGGGAAGGTCGAGCTTTTCTTCGGCGCCATAGGCGATTTTGTGAGCTAGCGGGAGGAAGTGGGCCTCGTCGTATTCAAGGCCCAGATCGCGGATCCAAGGGAGTGTGGCGGCGAGGAGGGCAACCAGTGCCGTGGCAACGATGACGAATTCGAATCGCGCCATCACTTTGTAACGATGAAGTCCTTGGGCGCACTGAGCTTGCCGTCGGGGTTCTTGATGGTGACCTTGAACTTACCGGGCCTGGCGTAAGCGGCTGGCGGAACGATAGCGCCTAGGGAGTCCACGTTGCCGAAGTTGGTTTCAAGTTCTTTCCCGTCGAGGAGGATTCTGGCCCCAGGCAGGAAGTTGGAGCCGGCGATGCCCATCGCGGAGGCACCAGTGGCCTGAACATTGAAGCCTTTGGCGGCGGGTGTGGTGTCGGGATGGACCGATCTGATTTCTGGAGCTGGGCCGGACTTGGCGAGGACAATCCATTGGAGGGTGTTGGTGGGGCGACCGTCGGGAGTCTCGACCGAAATTGCGTAAGAGCCAGCCTTGGCGAACAACTCAATGGGGACGAGTGCGGCAAGGGAGGTGCCATCGCCTGAGGCGGTTTCGAGCGGCATTCCGTTGAGCTTGATACGGGAACCCTTGATAAGATTGCTGCCGAGGACGCTGAGGGCAGATGCGCCATTGGGCTGCTGGTTGAAGGGTTGGCCTTCCATCACCTTGTCTGGGAGCAGTTTTTCGATCTTCGCCTCAGGCAGAGCTGGGGCCTTTTCTTTTTCTGTAACGCAGGAGCTCAAGAAGATTGTGGTTGCCAGAGCCAGGATGCTCAAATATTTCATGACTTAATCAGGTTAGACGAAAGACGGCATACCTGCCATCGTCGAAGACAGTTTCCGTGCCGGGGACTTTGACAAAGGGCTTGACGATGCCGCTTTCGAGAAACGCTCCGCCGTAGATGGTACCGCCGCGTTCGGCTCGCTTGCGGTCCACGATGATGTATTTGAAACCGGTGGATTTGAGGCGGGCGATCATTGCTGCTGCGTCGGTGATCTTAGGGCCAGTGTGGACGTTGCCGAGCCAGGTGTAGGTGTAGCCGCCGAACCAATCGCCGTAGGATTTGCCTGGTGAGTAGGCGCGGATGTCGTCACAGAACCAGGTGTAGACCATGTCGTTCTTGTTGACGACGCGGGAGGCGGCCTGAGTGGCGCGGTAGAAGGGGAGGACGGCGCTGAGGACGTATTGAGTAGCAGGCCAAGTGATGGGCGGCGGGACGCCGTAACGGATAACGTTGCTGCTGAGGAGTGTGGTGGAAAGCAGGAGTGGAAGGAGCATCAGGGGGACTGCTATGTTGCGCCAGTTGAGGCGTGCGAGTGCGCCGAGCAAGAGGAGAGCCCAGATGGGGAGGAGGCAGGCTTCGTAGCGCATGACTTGGCCTGAGCGGAACCAGATGATGGTGAAGAGGAGGCTGCCGAGGATGGCGACCCAAGTGGCAGAGTCGATTTTGGTGCGGCGGATTGCTAGCGCTAGTGCTCCTATAGTGAGGAGGATAAGGCATGAGGGGCCGAAGCGGTAGAGGTCGGCGTATCGATCAGGGGGGATGGTGATCATGTTCCAGGGTGTGGCGAAGAAGGCGAGGAGGTCGCGGCCGACGCCGTAGCCCGCGTTTACCTGGAAGAGGGCCTTTACGTCTGGGGAATCGCTTAAGAAGGGATAAAAGGGGCTGCCGGTGAAGCGCCAACCCCGGAACCACCAGGCGATGCCGACGGCAGTGACGGCGGAACCGAGGATGAACGAGCGCTTGATTTTGCGGTGGATCAGGAGGTCTGCCAAGAGGAAGCAGGCGGCGACGAGTAGGCCCTGCAGCTTGCTTGCTCCAGCGCAGCCGAGGAGAAGGCCTGCGGCGATGAGGGTGTTGTTGGTGCGGGCTCTTAGAAGGAGGCAGAGGCCGGCCGTGAGCCAGGAGGTAAGCGCGAGATCGGCGTATTCTTGTCTGGCGATGTAGCCGAAGATCGGAGAGCCGAAGACTAGCGATGCGGCTGCGAGGAGGCCGAGGGGGATGCGGTAGCGGCGGGCCATCCAGGAGAAGAGGCCAAGAAGGATGGCGAGGTATTCGAGGTTGACGAGCTTGACAATGTTTGCGTCGCCGGTGAGCCACCACTGCCGCATGTAAAGCATTACTGGCATGTGGGGCTGGGCGTTGAAACGGATGCCCTCGTGATAGGGGATCTTTTGTTGATCCATGTAGTAGCGCGCGGAGGCCATGTGGTACATGGTGCTGTCGTACTCGAGAATGGGGAGCATCAGGTCTGGGATCACGACGATCATGACGGGGACGGCCCAGAGGCAGGCCCAACGGAGGCGTGGCCATCTGATTTCCCGCCAGGTGAGTGAGAGGCCGAGGATGGCTTCGAGGATGGTGAAGGCGATGAGACCTTTGAAGGTGAGCCGGCCGAATGAACCGAAGAAGAAAATGCCGAGCGCGGCAGCACCGGTGCCGAGGGCCAGTGCTGAAGCATGCTTGAGGCCTTTGGCCAGGTTTAGCTTGAGGATGCGCAGGATCGCAAGGCCGAATAAATAGTCAGCGAGAAAAATGGGGAGGCTGGTTAGAAGGGCCTGAAGGGCATAGCGCGTTAGCAGGACTGAGCTAAAGGTTGGGTCTTCAAGCTGGACGAGCAATGTTTGGAAATTGACATTCCACCAGTCGGGGAACCAGGTCCAGCCGGCAAGAGTCACGCGGCCGAACTCGTGCCTTGGGCGATCTTGGACGCAGCTTCACTGACAGGTTGCTCCATGGGAGTGAAGCGATATTTGACCAGGGTCCACATGGCATGGAAGCCATCTTGCCAGCGGATCTTTTTGCCTTCGAGGATGCCGCGGGCGTTGTACTTGATTGGGACTTCGTGAATGGTGTGGCCAAGGCGGCGAACCTTGGCGGTGACCTCGGGGCAGAATTCAAAGCGGAGGCAACGGAGGCGCATGGATCGCAAAACATCCATACGGAAGGCCTTGTAGGCAGTGGCTTCGTCAGTGATCGAACTCGCGTAAAGGATGTTGGTGGTGAGGGTGAGGATCTTGTTGGCAAGCCAGTTGGCGAATTTCATGCCTTCGAGGTTGCCCATAAAGCGGCTGCCGTAGACGACGGTGGCCTTGCCGTCGACGATGGGTTGAAGAACTTTGAGGTAGTCATTTGGGTCGTATTCGAGATCACCGTCCTGGATCAGGACGATGTCGCCGGTGGCTTTGCGGATGCCGATGCGGATGGCTGCCCCTTTGCCGAAATTTTCGACCGAGTGGTGAATGGCGACAAGTCCGTAGTAACGTTCAAGCAGCTCAGAGGTGCCGTCGGTGGAGCCGTCGTCAACGATGACGATTTCCTTCTCGCAGCCCAAAGGCAGCGCCGCCTTCATCACACGGTCGAGAACCATGGGGATTACGTTTACTTCGTTGTAGACGGGGATGATGATGGATATCTTCACGGTGTCTGGGTTGATCCTATCGCTTTTCGAGTACGGCGAAAACGCTTTGTCCGAAGGGAGGCGTGATCCAGCCTTCGAGCTTTTCGAGGACGGGTACGATGCGCTTGTCGAAGAGTTCGATCTGGCCTTCACTTTGTTCAGTGCGCTTTAGAATTTTGGCGTTGGCCCACCAGCCGAAGAAGCCGATCGTATTCATATAGCGCAACTCTGTAGCGTGGAAGCCGGCAGCCCCGGCAGTCTTGGCGAAGCCTGCGCAGGTGTAGCGCCTGTAGTGGCCGAGGAACTTGTCGATGGGGCCGTAGAGGGCCATGAAGGCGGGGACGAGGAGAACGGCCTTGCCGCCTTTGGGCAGGATCGAGGCAAAAGCTTTTAGCGTCCCGAGGTCGTCTTCGATGTGTTCAAGGACGTTAAGGCAGACCACACTATCGGGGGTGCCACTCTTGAGGTCTCGAAATTTCGGATCCATTGCGTCCAGCACGAGCGAGCGGATGTTGTCCTGTCGATCAAAACGAGTCTGATGTTGCGCGATGCAGTTAGCGTCAATATCGATACCAATGATGGACTGGCGGCCAGCGATCATGCGGGTGAAGTTGCCAAT
>JAYSVS010000094.1:0-95012 GCA_043718395.1 Acidobacteriota bacterium | reverse complement strand
CCCTTATGCGATATCTTGTTTCCAGGCAGCCGTGCAGATTGGCAAAGTGTCACCCAACTCTCCGGTCTAAAGTGTCACCCATCACTCCGGTCGCGCAGCTCACGGTACACATGGCTTTGCCAGAGGGCGAACAAGCAAGTCTGGTAGTGCAACTGGCACCGCCAACGACACGCGTGGTGACCTTCGAGGGGCAGAGGTTCGGATGGCACTCTACCGCGCTTGGAAAAGCGATTGCCGCGCATTTGCCGCCGGAGCGCACGAAAGCGTTGCTTGAAGGTCACGCCCTGGCACCGCACAACAATCAGACTATTATTTCGCCGCGCAAGCTAAGCGGGGATCTGGATCTAACGCGGCGGCGTGGATACGCCATCGATGATGAAGAAGACGTGATCGGCTACCGGTGTCTGGGTGCGCCCATTTTTGATCGTGACGATTTGCCAGTAGCGGCGATCAGTGTGATGGGCACAATCGCGCTAATTACAGATTTGAACGTAGATCAACTTGCTGCGGATTTGTGCGAAACGGCGAAGCAAATCTCTAATGAGATTCGCAAGGATTCTTAAGCCGGGCAGGTTAGCTGTTATGCACAAAGGACGGCCGCTTGTGAAACTTGCCGGCCTTCATTACGCCCAATATGCGCTCCCGGTTCTGGAGAACGGTGATATCGGCGAGAGGATCTCCGTCCACAAGGATGAGATCGGCCTGGAAGCCGGCTTTTATCTGGCCTAATGATTTTGGTTGCAGCATAATCTCGCCTCCCAGTCTGGTCGCTGCGATGAGTGTCTCCATCGGCGTCATGCCGATCCTTTTGACAAAATACTCCAGATCTTTGGCATAGGTGCCGTGCGGAGTCCAGGCAAAGCCGTAGTCGCCACCTGGGAGAACACGAATGCCGCGCTTATGCATTTTTTGCATTGTGCCGATGGCGGCCTCAAGTTCACGCTCGTAACCCATTTTGCGGGCCACCTCTGGAGTGATGCCCCAGGGGGACGCTCCTTCGCAAGTCTGAATCAGCCAGGCCAGAGCCGGGGCTACGAAATGATGATCGCGATTGGCCTCGAGCATATCCAGCGCTTCTTCGTCGGCGAAACTGGCATGATAGATAATCTCAATCCCCTGGCGAACACAAATCTTTACCGATTCCGCGCTGCGGGCGTGTGCGCAGATGCGCTTTCCCCGGTTGTGAGCTTCCGTAACTGCCATGGCAATTTCGTCCAAGGCCATCGGGGTTTCTTCGGCGCGAACGTTGGTGATCTCCTCGCCAGAAAGATTGAGCTTGATCTGGTCGACGCCTTCTTTGATCAGCCGCCGGACGGTACGGCGCATCTCTTCCGGCCCGTTGATGATTTCGACAAAAGTGTAGGAAGCGACGTGGGAGGGATTCATATCGCCTAGCCCGCCGATGGTCGTGATTTCAGGCCCGTTGGCCAAGTAACGGGGGCCTGGGATCTGCCCCTGATTGATCGCATTGCGGATGACGACATCGAGCCTTGGCTTGGCCGCAGCAGCACCGACGCACATGGTGTAACCGCAATCGAGATAGGTTTTTGCGTTGGCAGCCGTTGCAAGCACATGCTCTTCAACGGGCAGCTTCCCGATGGAGTCGAGATCTGGCATGTTTGTCCAGCTAAAGTGGGTGTGGGCGTCGCAAAGGCCGGACATCAAGGTGGCGCCTTTGCAATCGATTTTGTCTCCACCGGCAAGGGAATCCGAATATACTTTTTGAGAAACAGATGCGATCAGATCGTCTTCAATCGCAACCTCGCCGATGAAAGGGGCAGCGCCGCTGCCGTCGAGGATCGATACGTTAGTGAGGGTGATGCGAGCCATGTTGCTGCTCCTTGTCAAATCCGAAATTAAAGTTTGAAGTAGAAATTCATCAGCGCACTCGTAAGGTCCGATGATCGTTCGAGCGGTGCCCAGTGCCCGCAATCAGGAAGAATTTGCATCGAAGCATTTACGAAACGCCGTGCGAGATCACAGGTGGCCGCAGGCGAACTGGTGAGGTCAACTGAGCCCGTCAACAGCAGCGCCGGGCAAGCAATTAAAGAGGTGTCGGCTGCTTGAGCCGCAGCGAGCGCCCGGCAGTGAGCGGCGTAGCCCTCGGGATCCTGACGCATGATGAGCTCGCGAACAAAAGCGGCGATTTCAGGACGCCCATAACGCGTAGCGGCAGAAATACCCCCTTGAACGATTGCTTCGGCGATGTCGGCCATCCCTTCGGCTTGAGCCTTGGCAGCGCGGTCTGCAAGCGCTTTGCGTGCGGGGTCTGACGGAGCGAAGATCGGCCCAACCAAAGCGAGACTACGAACCCGGTCTGGGTGACGAGCGGCGAGATGCTGGCAAAGAATGGTGCCCATGGAGTGGCCCACCAAGTGAGCTGAGGTGATGGCCTCGCGGTCGAGTAAAGCGAGGAGATGGCCGGTGAGCGATTCGATGCTCACCTCGCCTTGCAGCGAGGTCAAAGCGGCGCGGCCCGCACCGGGAAGGTCGGGACGAAGGACGCGAAAGTACCTGGCTAAGGTTTCTGCCTGTGGGGCAAAAACATTTGAGGTGCCGCCGAGGCCGTGCACCATCAGCACCGGATCGCCAGAGCCCTGTTGATCGAAAACGAATTGGATTGCCATATAAATTCCTGCTTTACGCCTTTACATAACGCTGTTGTTCAGTTCCCCGATGCCGGAGATACGGATTGAAATGCGGTCGCCTCGTTGGAGAAACTTTGGAGGATTGAAGCCAATTCCAACGCCCGCCGGTGTGCCGGTGGCGATGATGTCGCCGACCTGCAAAGTCAGGCCGGCGGAGATCGTTTCGATCAAGGCCGGGATATCGAAGATCAAATCGCGAGTGGAAGCTTCTTGCCGTAGCTCGCCGTTTACCCGGCACTCCACGTTGAGATTACCCCCATCGATTTCATCGGCAGTCACCACCCATGGGCCCATCGGGCAAAAGGTATCGAGGTTCTTGCCGAGAAACCATTGCTGATGGCGCTTCTGCAAATCGCGAGCGGTGACGTCGTTGATGATCGTATAGCCCCAGACATGGTCGAAGGCGTCAGCCCGCGTAATGCCACGCCCAGACTTGCCGATCACAATTGCCAGTTCGGCCTCATAGTCCACTTGCTCACTCACTCCTTGCGGGAAGAGGATATTATCTTCAGTTGCGATAACGGTCTCTGGTGATTTGGTGAAGACGATGGGGGCGACCGGTATTGCTGGGGCAGCGACGTTGTCGAAGCCGCTTTGCGAGAACTCCCGAGCGTGATCGTGATAATTTTTCCCAATACAAAATATGTTGCGCGACGGACGCGGGATGGGTGCCTCGAGAATAACGGCCGAGAGCGGCAGCCCTTCGCCTTGGGCGACGAGCCGATGTTTCAGTTGAGCGTAGGACCGAATCAATTCGAGCATCCCCCGGGGCGGAATGCTGAGAATTCCACGCAGAGGCCAAACACGTTCTGCGCAAGAATCGACCAAGGCCAGGTCGCGGACGCCATCTAATAAAATCGAAGCCAGTTTCATCGGTTACGGCCTTCCTGGAGTGAAGCGAGCGAATATCCCCGGATTTCGACGCCGGGACGGATAAAGACCGGTTGGGCAAACAGAGCGACGTAAAGCGAGGGGCCTTCCCGGCGGCTTTCGTAGACATACTCGGCCACTTCGGCTTCGAGCCCGGGCGAGGTCAAGATGACAGGAGCCGGCGGTCGGCCATGGGGAACCGTTCTGCTCCATTCGACAGCCGGGACGCTGCGTAGATACCACGGTAGCGGCCAGCAGTTTTCTGCGGAGACGATCTGGACCCTGCTTCCAAACAGTTTGGCGAGTTGGCGCACTTTTTCTCCAACGAGAACTACATCGCTCGTTGATTGCGCATAGGCCCAAGGGTTCGCTCGATCCACAGCGAGGGGAAAGGCGAGCCGAAGCGCTTGACAACCCAAGGCGATCAACGCAACTACGCAGGCCGTTGTAGCGATGCGAGTCTTGCAAAAGTGTCCGGCGACGATTCCACCCAGGATCAAGAAGCCATGCAAAAATGCGAGCGCACTCCAGGGTGTTTTGTAGCGGAGCGCGGAATAGAGCACTAGAAGTGTGATTGAGTACACTGTCCAAAACCGGACGTCCCGGCTATGCCGCCAAAGAAACCCCGCACCAGCCAAAGAGCCAAGGACAACCCAGCCTTCGCCACTTTGAAAGGCGGTGGAAAGGTAGTACCAAGCGGGGTGTACATGGAGGTTGCCGGATAGAGCGCGTTGCGCGTAAAGCCAGGGAGAAGTAAAGGCTTCAAAGGCCGCACCGGGATGCCGGCCGAATGAGGAAATCAAAAGAGCGGCGGTCGCAGAGGCGGTTAAACAAGCGGTAAGGGCGTGCGCCGAAGAAATTCGAAGCCGCGTAAATCCCATCGCCACCAAGATTGCGGCAAAAGAAAGCACAGCGGTTTCCTTGGTGGCGAACGCAATCCCAGCTGTGGTTCCGGCTAAGGCGGCACGATAGAAAGTGGGGCGTTCGGCGTAGCGGAAGACGAGCCACAAGAGAATTGCGGTTGAGGCTAGCAGTAGCATTTCGGCAATGTAGAAGCGGCTAAAATAAATAAGGCCCGGCGAAACCGAAGTGAAAGCGGCCGCCGCCAATCCTGCGGAGCGGCCGGATGGCAACGCCAGCAGAAAACTCATAGCCACAACAGAGAGGCCGGCAAGAGCGGACACGCAGCGGAGCATCGATTCGTTGAGATCGGCCAAGCTGCGAGCGTTTAAGGCCCATGCGATGGGAAGGCCGGCCAGAAGAAGCACCGGGCCATGAAAATCCGCAGCATCATAGCGAAAGCCGCCTTGCGCAATGAGCGTAGCAAAGCGGTCGGCCTGAATCGCTTCGTCGGCGTGCATAGGCCGGTCAGAGAGCCCGGGCAAACGCAAAGCAGCGGCAATCAGAAGACAACAAACGAGTGGCAGCGAAAACTTCATTTCAGTGGTCGCCCAAAAACCTCAACCTCAACATATTGGTTTGCGGGGGATGCTGTGCTGCCACTGCTGATGAGTTGCACGTAACGAGCCTGGAGGCCGCGGGCGTCGATCAATTTTCCTTCGGCGGTCTCGACATAGTTCATGTCTTTGCCGATTCCAAAGCCAGCAGTGTTGTCGTGATCGTTATTGAAGACGGTGTGGACCTCGCCGATAAAGTCGCGATTGTTGGACAACCGCACCACGACGTCATTGAAGACGCGCGGCTGCTTATGAAAGTGCCAAAGGGCAATCGCATAGATCGTATGGGGTGCGCCAAGATCGATGGTGATGTGTTGGCGGCCTGACTTCAATTCCACATAGGAGCCGTCGATGCCATCCTTCTTACCGTCTGTGACCATCTCCAAATCGCCGATTGCAGGCTCGAGGTCACTTCCGCTTACGGGCTTATCCAGGGCAACGTTGGTAGTTCCGGCAGGAGCCAGGAAGGCCGGCCGGGGCTTGCCAAGAGGCTTCTCAAGATTTGGTGCGCGCAGGTTTTCGGGGGTGCCTTCAAACAAGGGCTTCGGCAGTACAAGGGGCAGAGGCCGAAGCGCCTGGGCGAAAAGCGAGGCGGAAAGGACAGCGTAAGCCGGTAAGAATTTATGCATAGAGAGTTACTTTTGTGAAACGGCGCGGGCCAGACGCGCGGAAGCAGCTTTGGCTTCTGTGGCGGTATCAGGGTCGCTTTCCAAGGATTGGGCCAGGGCCAGGGCGGCTTTAGTGGGATAACGCGGGAGCATAGCCAGAATGGCTTTTTTCTCTTCGGGTTTTATGCTCGCTTTCAAGAGGGCGTCGAGAATCGGCACGGCCTCGGCGGCAGGCCGGGTTGAGGCACCCAGCAGCTTGATTACGGCACGCTGTGCCAGAATTCGGTTTGCTTCTTCGGTGCCCGTGGTGGCCAGTGGCAGGAGATCTTCGATTGGTGCGTCGGTGGGCCATTCGCCCAGCCCCAGAATCGCTGCACGAACCAGATCGGGGTTTGGATCTCGAAGGCTACTGCGGAGCAGAGGCAACGCCCCGGCCCAACCTGCTTGCCCCATAACTTGTAATAGGGAATCTTTCAGCTCGGGTTGTTGGGCAGACTGAAAGGCCGCCGCCATCTCGGCGTGGCCCGTAGCGCTGCCTCGTCTGAGCGAAGTAGAAAGAGCCCGTTCGAGGTCCCTACGGTCTGCGGCAGAAGGCGAATTGCCCAAGAGTGCCAGTAGCGGCTTTACTTCTTTGGCGCCAGCAGTTTCGCGCAAGGCTTTGAAGGCTTCCCGCCGTACGGCGCGGTCGGTGCCATTTAACAAAGCAAGAAGCACAGGAGACGCTTCGAGAATTCCTCGCTCACCGGCAGAGCGGATCAACTCGACCTTCACGGAGTTGTTGGCCTCTGAAATTGAAGAGACTATGGATTGGTCGATTGTCTTGCCACGCATCCGGTCCAATGCGCTACGGGCGGCATCTCGCATTGCAGAGTCGGCGTCTGAACTGGCTGCGGCCTGAGCCAGGAGCGGCACGGCCGATGGATCTGCCAGTTCTGAAAGTGCACTGTACGAAGCAAGGCGGACAGCCGGGTTTTCGTCAGCCGACGCGAGAACCAGAACGGGGAGCGATGCGCGGTCAGAATGGCGGGATAAGGCTGTAACAGCGAAAGGCCGTGCGCTGGCTGGGAGCTTTGAATACTCGCGGATCAAGAGTGTCGAGGCGGCAGGGTTCTTCAGTTCCCCGAGAACCTGGAGAGCGGAGGCCTGGATTTTCGGGTCGGTATCGTGAATTGCGCCACTTAAAACAGAGATGCCCTGTTTGGTGTGGGCCAAGCCACGAAGCGATCCGATCCGCACCACCAACGGCATCGATGTCTGGTTCAATTCCGCGTAAAGTTTTTCCGCGCTGGCGGGATTGCCCTGAGCGGCCAATCGCTCAGCCGCGACCAATGAGGCTTCCATCGCCGGCACTGAGCCATTCTTTCGCAAGCCTGCCAAGGCGGTGACCGCAGACGGCGAGGCAATACGGCCCATCGCAGCGACGGCTGCCGCTGCCAAAGCGCGGTCGGAAGACAAACTCAAGGGTTGCAAGAGTGCAACAGCTTTGGTGTCCCGCCGGCTGCCCAAGCTGTTGACGATGCCGGTCTTCGCCGCTTCAGGCGCATTCTTCAGCGCGGTACGCAATGCCTCCAGGGCTTGCTCGCCGGGGATGCGTTCCAGGGCATAACGAGCCATCTCCATCGTTTCGCTGTTTGCCAATGCTTCGGCTAGAGCGGGTACCGATGCCTCGCTGCCCATTACGCTCAATTGACGCATGACGAAATCTTTGCCCGCGAGGTTCGCTTTGGAACCGAGGAAGGCGATGAGCTGCGTCTCTACCTGGCGGGCAGGAAGTTGACGCGCTACATTCTCGAATTCAAGCAAGCTCTGGCGGCCCTGATCGTAATCGTAGCGGGCAATTTTCTGCAGGGCTTCTTCGAGGGTCGCCCCAGCGGCTAGCGCTGAGAACGCGAACAGACAGATTACCGGGTAACTCAAATAGTGATTCATCGATTTCCTCTTGCCGATGCAAACGTCTTTCTTAGAGATGCCACGGACCTCGCATGGAGCGCGACAGATGGCGTGCCGCATCGCCGTCTCCGACAATGGATTGTGCAACCGGATCCCAGCGGATGGATCTTCCGGTAACAATCGAGATGAGACCGAGAAAGGCCGGAGTGGCGGAGCGCAGGGCGGCCGAGGCAGGGGCGACCGTGGGGCGGCGAGTACGAACACAATCCAGAAAATTTTTGAAGTGGCCAGGTGAATGATAGAGGCGGATGTCGCTTCCTCCAAGGCGGCCTGAAAGCAGGTGCGGCCGCGATGCTTCGATCCCGCTGCGATCCACCCAAATCCAACCTTCGTCACCGATGAACTTCGCGCCACGGCGGATGTCGTCATGACCACCGGAAATGAGCATCTCAGCCCCTGTGGAGTAACGAGCCCGCACCCGGAATTTTACGGGCGTATTCCAAATCCTGTTTGCAGCAGAAAACTCACCCTGGCCCGATACTTCGACGGGCCCGCTATCGTCCATATCGAGCCCCCAGTGGGCAATATCGACATGGTGGCCCACCCAATCGAGCAGCATGCCGCCACCGTAATCGAAGTTCCATCGCCATGTCTTGTGAACTCTTGCAGGCGCATACGGTGCATATGGAGCGGGACCGAGCCAACGGTCATAGTCGAGGGTGGATGGAGGCGGCTGTGGCGAATCGAGGTGCCCGAGTTCATCGAAGTCGGTGTGCCCACCTGGCAACCCAACTTCGACGCGGCTCACCTTGCCAATCCGGCCGTTTCGAACCAGTTCGCAGGCCAATCGAAACTGCGTGAGGGAACGCTGCCAACTGCCCGTTTGCCAAATCCGTCCGTAACGGGCCACCGCGTCGACAATCGCTTTTCCTTCAGCGAAATTGTGGGCAATCGGTTTCTCGCCATAGACATCTTTGCCAGCGCGCAACGCACGAGTGGATGCAACTCCGTGCCAATGATCGGGCAAAGACATCACGACGGCGTCGATATCTTTGCGTGCGAATACTTCATCGAAATCGGTATAGGTTTGGCAATCGCCGTTTCCATACTTTATGTTCACGATGTCACGCGCTTCGGCCAGGTGAGTGCGGTCGATATCGCAAACCGCCACCACTTGAGCGGAAGCCTCGGCGAGAAAACTCTTTACGTTGTTAGTGCCTTGCCAACCCGTTCCGACGCAGGCGACCGTAACACGGTCACTGGGCGCACCGGCACCATTAAGCCGAAGCGCAGGGAATCCTGCGATGGCGGATGCCAGAATGCTTCGCCGCGGGAACCGTTTGATCATCCCTATTTTTTTCCTGCCTTGGCGACAAGCGCACTGGGCCTGTCATCGGCCTTCAAGTCACCCAGCGCATATTGAATGCCAGCCAAGAAGTGCGGCAGCAGGTCGGCATTGTAGAAAATACCGGGATTGTGGCCCAGCGACGAATAGAAGACGCGCCCCTTGCCCTGGGCCCGAATCCACGTCATGGGGAAGTCCATATCTTCGCGCCGGATGGGAAGGATTTTTCGCTTCGGGTCCATTCCAGTCTTCGCCGCATCGATACTGATCAAGACACGGAATCGTTGCCGCAGGTTCGGCTCTTGAAACTGAAAGACTTCGTCGGCCATGTCGAAACCGTCTTTGGGGAAGTTTGCATTCAGAGGGTGCCTGGGGTCGTCGACTTTGATGCGAATCGTCTCGTTTGGTCTCCAGGGATGGCCCCCGTTTTCTGTCGCTCCCAGCATGCGGCCAAACTCAGGCCACTGATCGTACTTGGGCCACTGGACAAAAGTAGCAGCAGCAGAGTGGAAGCCTATGAAGCCTTTGCCGCTTTCGATAAAGCTGAGCAAAGACTTTCTCAGCTCCGGGTCTTCGGTGAGCACGCCTACGGTGTTGAGGAAACAAATCGCGTCGAATCGCTTGAGCTTCTCTGGACGGAACATCTCGACATCGTCGCTGAATTCGACCTCAAAAGCGCCTGTTCGCTTACCCATTTGCTCGATGGCGTAATTGCCGAATGGGATCGAGGCATGCTTGCCATGGCCCATGCTCAAATTCGAAACCAGAATCCGACGCATCCGCTTTGGCTTGCCAGGCGCGGATTTTGGCAAAACCGCGTCTATCGTGGCTTTTTGTTCGGCGGTCAATTCCGGTAGCGGTTTCTGACCAAAGGCCAAAGAGGCGGCCAAAAAGTAAAGCGGCAATTTATTCATTAATTCTATCCTTCACGCATTTCATATTGAGGCATTACAGGTGCCAGGGACTTCGCATCGGGCGCGACAACATACGATTTGCGGCTTCGTCGCTGACAAAACTTTCTGCGACTGGGTCCCATTGAAGTTTTCGTTTAAGCCGCATAGCGATATCGGCTTGCTGGCACACAGTGTCGGAACGGACGGCGCTTTCGATATGTGAGATTGGTTGGCCTCCGGTACGAATCGCCTCTAAGAAGTTGCGCTTGTGGTCGTCGCTTCTGGTGACGCGGATGTCGCTCGGCCCGAACTTCTCGCGCACCAGCGCCGGGTTGTGGGTGCGCAAGGATTGCCGGCTGACATAGACCCAGCCTTCTGTGCCAACGAAGAGAGAGGCCATATTGCCAAAGGCGAACTGCGGCGCTCTTTTCTTTGCCGTCTGCATATCCATATGGATGAGCTTTACGCCGTTAGCATAAGTGTGTTCAATCTCCCACCGGATCGCGGTGTCATAGAGGCCGTCAACAGGATACTCGCCCGTGCCTTCGACCGAAATTGGCCCCGTATCGTCAGAGTTGTTGACCCATTGCGCGGTATCGACATCATGAACGCCCCAGGCTCCGCTGATGCAACCGAGAGAATAGTCGTAAATTAGCGTCCAGTTTCTGGTGGTGCGCTCGAACGTATAGGGAACCCATGGCGCTGGCCCCAGCCACATGTTGTAGTCGAAGCCATCTGGCACGGGCTGGGCTGGCTGATTGGGCACATACTGCGACATCGCGCTGCCGATCATGATTGTCTTAAGCTGCCCGATGCGTCCGTTGCGGATGAGTTCCGCCGTTTGGCGGTAGTTAAAACTGGATCGCTGCTGCGTCCCAAATTGAAAAACGACTCCGCTGCGATGCACAGCCGCACGCATGGCCTGGCTCTCAGCGACACTCAGGCCCATGGGCTTCTCATAGTACATGTGCTTGCCCTGCCGGGCCGCTTCGAGCCCGATCAGCGCATGCCAATGATCTGGAACGGCAATGAGCACCGCGTCAATATCGGGGCGCGATAAAAGTTCGCGAAAGTCGCGGTAGCCGGCACAGGATGAATCCTTGTAAGCGGTGCTTACCGTATCGCGGGCTCGCGCCGTATGTTCGTCTCGAACATCGCAAATGGCTGTTACATGAACGGAGGAGTTGTTGACGAGCGCGCGCAAGTGACCGCTGCCCATGCCCCCTACTCCGATCATTCCCATATTGATCTTGTCGTTTGCGCCACGCGCGGAGGCGGGGAGGATCAACGGTGCAAATGCTGTGCCAGCGAAGGCCCGCCGGTTCATCCTATTCATGATTTCTCCTCGTTCGGCAGATGCATGCAATTCAACGGGCCAGGCTACCACTCCAGGCGAATGAGGCCCTGAATCTCACGCGGGATGGCCGAATCAAATTTTGCATTGCGATCCGTCACATTGGTGATGCGTCCGGCGCTAGCCACGTTTGTGATTAGAGTATCCGGTTCGGCGTAATTGGGTTTGTTGAGCGTGTTTGTGGCCAGGAATTCCAGCCGCAACCGCAACCGTTCTTTGAAAGTAAAATACTTTGCGAGGCTGTTATGCAGAACCCGAGTGGGTGCACCGATGATGGTGCCCCGGCCTGCGGTGCCAAAGCTTCCAATTTGAGGCGCTCCGAAGGCACTCAGATCGAACCACCGGTCTACAGTGGGGTTATCGATGTTTGGATTTTTAGTGCTGTCGGGACGGATGGTGACGATAGGCCTTGTGTTGTTTGGGGAGAAACGCGTGCCTGTAGGATCGGGGCCTGTCCAGGAAGGCGAGAGGGCGCGACCTGTTTCCACAGCTACAATTGCCGATAGCTGCCATCCACCGAAGACCGCCTTGGCATAACGGTTTGCGTTGCTGCCCCAAGGCCGCCCCTTGCCGTAAGGCAAATCGTACATTACGTTCCCAGAGAGTCGATGGCTGGGCATTCGTTCCCACCAGGTGCGGTCCCGGCGGCGATTGTATGCATCTTCGGGCCCCTCGCCGTCTTCCATGTCACCGATGTCGCGAGCCCAAGTCCAGAACGCTTGATAGTGGAGGCCATTGTTTGAGCGCCGGGTGGCTTGCAAGGTGAGGGCGTTGTACTGGTGGCCTGCGCCATTGTCGAAAGCGTTCACATCTGGGTAGTTGGGGAATAGGCGAGGCTTGTTGATGAAAAGCTGATTGTCGACGCGAGGCTGGTTTATGTTTTGCCGCCATACGCCTTGCCTGGTGCCTGTGCCATTGTAGGTGGCCATAAAGCCCGTGTTCCAGCGCTGATGCTCAAGGGTGAAGGAATACTGGATCACGCGGGCAATAGCAAGATCGTTACGCACTGCGGCGGGGATGTTGATTGAGGTTGGACCCTGAGAACCGGCGGGAGGGAATACGTTAGGCAGCAAAATGGGTCTGTCGACCGGATTGGTAAAGGCCGGTTCGGCGATAACGAATGGCACGCCAACGAGAGTGAGTATTCTGGGTGCAATGTTATTCGCCATTCCGAATCCGCCACGAACTACAGTGACATTGTCATTAAAGGGACGCCAGGCGAAGCCGAGTCGCGGCTGAAAGTTATTCTTGTCCGCCGCTAAAAGCGTGCGGGCCGGGCGACCGGCAGCGGATGCGCCGATCACATCCACGTAGCCGCGAGGCAATAGCGGGTTGACCTTGGGCAAGGCGCTATCAGGTACGACGATCTTGCCCGATCGAGGGTCGAAGACAGAGATCAAGTCGTTGTTTTCTGTCCATGGCGAATGCAAGTCCCAACGCAGACCCAAGGTCAAAGTCAGATTGGGGCGTAGCTTCCATTCATCGCTGAAGTAGTAGCCCTGGCTCCAGCGCTGGCGGTCTTGCCGAATCGTGGGGAAGTCTCGTTGCATTGTTGTGGGCGTACCGAGGAGGAAGTCCGCATAGGGATGCCCGGTAAAGCGATCACTGAAGGTGACAGAACCGAAAAGATTTCCACTCTGACGCAAATCGGCGAGCTTCGAGAGCCGGATATTTGCGCCCATTTTCATGGTGTGCTTGCCATGAATCCAGGTGACATTGTCGAGGTAGCTGTGTACCAGATCCTGACCGCAGGGATTGCATGCTGCAGTGGCGGAGATGCCAGAAATGGCAATGTTCTGGAAGTTGAACGCCGTCATGCCGCCGACGTCGGGAAGATTCGGTGCCAACCCCTGGATGCCTAGTTGAGAAACCAGATCCTTGCCACGAATTGGCGAATTCGCCGGCTGGCGCTGTGAGGCGAGGCCGTACCGAAACTCATTGGAAATAGAAGGCGAGAACGTGTAGGTGTGAGCCAGCGTAAGGGTATCCATATTGCGTTGGCTCACACCGTTGCCTTCGATGTTCGGAAGATTCAGGACGGGTGCGTCGAAGTTCCAACGCACGGCAGTCCAGCGTCCGTAGAAAAATTGCTTATCCGAAATTCGATGGTCGATGCGGTTTGTGATCGTGGGTTGATGCACGAAGGGCAGTAGCCGGGTCACGCGGTAGTTGTTGACGGCGAAATTGTCTGTATTTCCAAAGTTAGGCTTGAATAAGAATCTCTCTTGCACAGTCCTGGACAGAGTATTGAGCCGGGCTGGAGGGATGATATTTCCGGCGAATGGCGCACCACTATTGAAGGGGTCGCGAATGGGAGTGGCGATGGAACGGAAGTCTCCCGTTCGCCAGGCATCCAGAGGAACGGTACGATTTACAGCATTGTTTCGCAAGCTGCCAAAGGCGATTTCAGTTGTGTGGAAGAAAAAGGTCTTATCCTTGCCGTTGTAGATCTTTGGCAAAATAACTGGGCCGCCGGCAGAGAAAATCATTTGGTGGGATCGCCCGGTGCTGCGCACGTTGTTAAATGGGTTTCGAGCCCGGAAAGCAGGCGTCGCGTAATAGTCGGCGATGGTGCCGCGAAATTTATTGGTACCACCCCGGCTGATGAGAGTAACTTGTCCCATCGTTTGCTGCTCTGCCGAAGCTTGCGCAATATCAATGCGCATTTCTTGCACTAACTCCGTGCGGTCGAGCAGAGGCCCGATCGGCGAGCCTCCTGCGCCCGCGATGGACGTTCCGTCGATGGTCGCTTCGCCTTGGTTATTTCCAGTTCCACCAAAGCGAATTTGAAAGCCGCCTGTGCGTTCGATCTGGGGAGTCATTGTGAAGTAATCCCAGGCCCGCCGCAATGTAAGAGGCAAAGCGCGCATCACTTCGCGATCCTTACTGTCAGATATACGCGCGGTTTCTGTTTCCACAAGCGACTGCCCGCCCTGCACTTCCACTACGGAACTGACTGCACCCACCTGCATCTGAAGGTCCACGCGCCGGTTCTCACGGCTCGACACAACGATCCCGTCTACCTTTAGGGATTGAAATCCTGGGGCGGTTGCGGAGAGCTGATAGGTTCCATCACGCAAATAAGGCACGGTGAACTGGCCACCCTCATTGGACGAGGCCTTAAATTGATAGTTTGTGCCGGTTTGAACGATTTCAATGACGGCACCGGCGATTATGGCACCAGAAGAATCGGTGACCGACCCGGTAATCGTAGCGAAGGTGCTCTGCCCGGCAAGCTGGTGGGCACCCAGCAGGAGCATAGCCGACAAGAAAGCAGATAATCTAAGCTTTTGAATCAACATGAATGAATCTCTCTTTGACCACACCCTCAGATTGGGCGAGGAAGTGACTAGCGAACATAGTTCAGACTTAGACACTATGCCTAAGGCGGTTCAGATTCAACTGTTGGCGTCAATCATTGTCCAGCCCGCTGGACAACCGGATTGCCAAGGAGGCCTATCTGAACCGAGTTGAGGGGGGTCAATACCGATTTTCAGAAAAGGCGGGATCTTTAGACAGGGCTCAAAATCGCACGAAGGCTAGCACTTTTCGAGTGGGGCGTCGAGAAAGTGAGTCACGATTCGCCCGGCAGCGGCGAGGTCTTCAGGGCGGCCGACGTCGAGCCAGTTGCCGTCGAGGGCGAAGAGTTTCAGGTGGTGGCCGGCGTCGAGCATTTGAGTGATTGCAGAGGTTAGTTCGTATTCGCCGCGTTCGCTTATGGGGACCTGTTCAAGTTCATCGAAGACTTGGTGGGCGAAGACGTAAATGCCAGCACTGTTCCAATTTGTGGTTGAGGTGCCTTTGACGGGTTTTTCGATGATGCGAGTGACGCGGCGATTTTCGTCCACGTAGATGGCAGCGCCCTGGCAGGGATCATCGACGTGGCGGGCGGCGAGGACTCCAGCGTTGCCGGGGAATGCATCGCGCATGCCGGTGTAATGCTCTGTCTCGGCGAGGATGTCGCCGAAGGTCAGAAGGAACGGTTCGCTGCCAACCCAGTCTTTGGCCAGGAGGGCAGCTTTGGCGGTGCCGTTGACGACGTGCTGACGACGGAAAGTGACAGGGATGCCGTGGGTGCTGGCGGTGGCTTCGATCTGGTCTGCGAGGTAGCCGGTGACAAGGAGCACTTCTTCGACCCCTGCGGCAGCGATGCGGTCCAGGATGTGGAGCAGCATGGGGCGGCCGTTGAGGGGGATTAGGGGCTTAGGGAGTTCACGAGTGATTTCGCCCATGCGGGTGCCGCGTCCGGCGGCGAGGATGACGGCCTTCTTCATTTGGGGGCCTCAAAGTTGATGGTGGATTCGGCGTCGAACTTACGGTAGTTGGTTAAGGTATGGACCTGCTTGCCGCCTCCGAATTTCACCTTAAAATCGATATCCATCTTCTGGAGGAAGCCTTCGGGTAAGTAGTCCGCCTGGATGGTGGTGCCGGGCTTGAACTGACTGCCGGGGCCGACGACTTCTGATTGCCGGGTGAGAATGCGGTGGGTTTTGGGATCAAAGGTGATGCGGTGCTTGTAGGGGCCGCCGGACTTTGGGTTGGCTGTGATGAGATTGCCTTCGAGGGTGAGCTCGTGGGTGTTTTCGAGGTGGGAGAGCTTGCCGAGGTTCATGCGGTAGGTGCGGCTGAAGAGACCGCGAGCGGTCTTGCGCATGTTGTTCTGAACTTGCCTGGCTTCCTTCTCGCTGAGTGGCTTGCCGTTGCGCTCGACGAGCTTGCGGTAGGGTTGGCCATTAAGGCGGATTACGTCGTAGGTTTTTGAGCGGTTCGGGAGGTTGATCTGGACTTCGCGGTAGGCGTATTGATCACGGATCTTGTCTTGCTCTTCTTCGGCTGCGACAACAAGCCGGAGGATTTCGAACACTAGTAGCAGCATCGCTATTTCCAGTTTAGTAGTTGGGCCTCAAGTTGTTGTATTATTTGAGCTTGCGTTCTAAGGTTTTCATTGTACTGGTACTTATCTGCTCCTTCCTTGGCCTTGAGCTGAGCGGAGCGGTACGCCGCAAGCCCGGGAAGAAGAAAGCCGTGGCCCGTAAGGTGGTTCGGAAACCAGTTGCGCGGAAGAAGAGTGCATCAAAATCGAAGCGGCGTGCGGTTGCGGCGGCACCCAAAGGACTTCTGAAATTCGTTACCGAGCCGGCGAATTCTGAACTCAAGGCTTGTACGGCACAGCCTGCGGGGCTTTGTTTGAATTGCGCCGAACAGGCGTTGTCTACGGCGCATGCGTTTACGGGGTTGCGGTATCGCAAGGGTGGCACTGACCCGAATGTGGGCTTTGATTGCAGCGGGTTTGTGCAGCATGTTTTTGCGAACTCTTGCAGTTTGCCTCTACCGCGTTCAGCTCGGGAGCAATTCGCGATGGGGCGAGAAGTGGCCCGGGATGAGCTGGAGCGCGGGGATCTGGTGTTCTTCAGCAGCCGTCAAGGGTGGCATGTGGGGATTTATACGGGGGACAGTAATTTTATTCACTCACCCAATCGCAGGGACTCGATTCGTGTGTCGACACTTGAGACTCCGTACTGGAAGCAATCCTTTAAGGGTGCTCGCCGGCTAAGGACGGAAATCCTGCCTCCAGTTGTAAATGAAAGCTTGGCTGCTAACGAATTACGGCCTTAGGCTTTCGCTATTCTTAAACAGTTGATGAAAATTATAGTGTTGCTACCGGCCTGCGTTTTGTTTGCGCAGCAGAGCCAAAATGTGATTGTTACGGGAGCATATGAGCCGATTCCACTGGAGGAATCAGAGCGTGCGGTAAGGGCGATTGCGGCGCGACCGCTGATTCCGTTAAGCGCTTCTGTGGTGGACTTTCTGCATTTGGATCCTTCGCTGGATCTGCGTGGGCGCGCGCCAAATGGGGTTCAGAGCGGGTTGTCCATTCGTGGGGGGAGCTTTGGGCAGACCCTTGTGCTGTGGAATGGATTTCGGCTGAATAGCGTGCAGAGCTCCAACCTGAGCATGGATTTGCCAGTGCCGTTGGAGGCGATTTCGCAGGTGGAGGTGCTAAAGGGGTCTGGGTCGACGCTTTATGGGTCTGACGCGACGGCGGGGGTTCTGAATGTGATCACTACTATCCCCGAGACTACGGAAGTGCGCCTGCGGGCGGGGCTTGGTAATTTTGGAACTCAGCAGCAACATGCTTCTGTGACGTTTCGAGGGAGGGGCCTGGCGCAGCAATTCAGCTTTGCGAGAGACTTCTCAACTGGGTTTTTGCCGAATCGCGATTACCGGAATATGTCTGTAGCTTCACAGACTAGCTATCGCCGGACGTCGATCTTGTTGGGCCTCAACGACAAGCCGTTTGGGGCGGAGCAGTTCTATGGGAATTTCAATTCCTGGGAGCGGACCAAGAGTTGGTTTGCCGGGATCCGGCAGGGGATTGGAGAGCGGACTGAAGCGAGTTTTGCTTACCGGCGGCATACAGATTTGTTTGTGCTTTACCGTGACCGGCCGCAGGTTTACACCAATCGTCATATCGTTGAGACCTATCAGGGGGCGTTGCGGCGGAGTGATCCGTTTGTGGCCGGGGGCCGTCTGCACTATGGGGCGGAGGTAATTGGGGACCGGATTGATTCGAATAATCTGGGGCAGCATTCGCGGGCGCGCAGTGCGCTGTATGCGGCTTATGATGTGCGGGCGTTGAAGCGGTTTTCACTGACGCTTGGGCTGCGGGATGAGATTTACCGGAACTTCGCGCATCAGTGGAATCCATCGGTGGGTGCTGGGTATTGGTTGTCTTCACGGGCGAAGTTGCGGGCTTCGGTGAGCCGGGCTTTTCGCCTGCCGACATATACGGATCTTTACTACCGGGATCCGGCCAATGCCGGGAACCCGCTGTTGCGTCCGGAGAGGGCCTGGTCTTTTGAGGGTGGGCTGGATGTGGGGCCGGTTGGGGTGACGGTGTTCCAGCGTCGCGAAAAGGACGGGATCGATTTTGTTCGCACCTCGCCCACCGCGATCTGGCGGGCAACTAATTTTCAGGCTCTGAATTTTACCGGGGTGGAGGCGCACTGGCGGCGTACCATTGCCAGGGTACACCGGGTGGAGTTGGCCTACACGAGCCTCAATGGGGCACAGAGTGTGTTGAACGGATTGCAGTCAAAGTATGTGTTTAACTATCCGCGGCATTCGGGTGTGGCGAGCTGGCAGGCAGCATTTGGAGATGGCTGGATTGCGCACAGCCGACTGGGGGCACTGGAGCGGTTTGGGCGCTCACCTTATGCGGTTTGGGATGTGTATGGATCCTGGCAAAAGCACCGGGTGAGGCCGTATTTGCAGTTGGCAAATCTGACGTCAACACGGTATGAGGAGTTTGTGGGGATCCGGATGCCGGGACGGAGTTTTGTCGCGGGGGTTGAGATCCGAAAGTAGTGCAACAGATGCGTGTCCCGAATTGGGCTACCGCCACACTCGGATAACATCCTCGGATGTTAGATATACTATCCGCAGGTTTTATCCAATGCAGACCACGAATACCAAGCTGGCCCAAGCGCGCCAGGGGTTCGCCAAACACGGCGGGATGCTGCGCACCGGCAAGGCGATTCGACTCGGCATTCACCCCAGAACACTTTATGCACTGCGGGATTCTGGCGAACTCGAACAGGTTGGCCGCGGCCTTTACAGGCTCTCAACCGCACCGCCACTCTCTAGCCCAGATATCGTCAACATTGCGATTCGAATCCCGCGCGCAGTTCTCTGCCTGATCTCAGCCCTCGCTCACCATGGCCTGACAACACAAGTTCCGCATACCATCGATATCGCGCTTCCCAGCCATGCTCAGATCCCTAAGATCGATGGTATCCCGCTGCGAGTCTTCTGGTATTCAGAGCCATCTTTTGGCGCCGGTATCGAAGTCGTCACAATGGACGATGTAAGGGTCCAAATCTATTCCCCGGAGAAGACCATTGCGGACTGCTTCAAGTACCGGAACAAGATCGGCCTCGACATCGCCATTGAGGCTCTTCGAATCTACCGGGAGCGCGCGCCAAAGCCGAACTTTCTGACCATCGCCAAGTTCGCCCAGATCAATAGGGTTCAAACGGTGATGCGGCCATATCTGGAGGCTCTCCTGTGATCAGTCGTGACGTAGGAGCTTCGGTACGGCAACGATTGCTTAACCAGTCTCATGAGCAAGGCCGTCCATTCCAGGAACTGCTTCAGTACTTCGCTATCGAGCGATTCCTTTATCGCTTGGCGAAGTCTCCATTCTCTGATCGTTTCATTCTAAAAGGTGCGTTGTTGCTGACCGCATGGCGAGCACCTCTCGCTCGGCCAACCATGGACATCGATCTAGCTGGAAGAACGGGTAACGCGTTGGACCACATCGCAGAGCTAGTCAGAACGGTGTGCGATGCAGACGTGGAACCAGACGGCATCGCATTCAATCGCGGTTCGATTGAGGCGAGCCGAATCAGGGAGGCGGCGGACTACGAGGGTGTTCGCGTCCGGTTCCAAGCGACCCTTTCAAAGGCGCGAATCCCGATGCAGATCGATATCGGTTTCGGAGACATCATTGTTCCAGCACCGGCAGAAGTTGAGTATCCAACCCTACTTGAATTCCCGGCACCTGTACTTCTGGCTTATCCCAAGGAAACCGTTATCGCCGAAAAGCTGGAAGCTCTCACTAAACTCGGCTTACTGAATACCCGCTTGAAGGATTACTATGATCTCGCACTCTTGTCCCGCATGTACTCTTTCGACGGCGAGCAATTGAGTGCGGCAATCATAGCGACATTCGAGCACCGGGGAACGAGAATCGAAGCCGAACCAATCGGACTGACTGCGGCCTTTTACCTGGATTCGGCAAGGGCGATCCAATGGCGGGCATTCGTGCGCCGAAGCCGACTCACAGAAGAGCCTAACGATTTGGAAAAACTCGTAGTCGAGGTTCATCGGTTCCTAGCTCCAATTCTGTCCGCCACTGAGGGGAAGACACTATTCAAATTTCGCTGGCAAGCAGGCGGGTCGTGGAGTTGCTAAGCCCCAAGATGAGCACCAGGCAGCGGCGCTGGAAGTCCACGCTGGCCTAAATGGTAAGCGCAAATATTTTCTGAGTGACACAAGAGCGGCAGGGAAGATCTCGGCAATGGTAGAGTCAGGAACACATTCGGGCAAAAGCTGGAGGACGAAACATGTGGAAGTCCAGGTGGCAAACGCTCAGAGTCCGAATCGACGCCATCCTTGAGGCCGGCGCTTATTTCCGTAGCAGCACCGACGATTCCCCGAAGAGGCATACAAGCAAGCGAAGCTTTACTCTGCGGGCAGCCTCTATGGGGTTGAGCTGGAGTTAACCAGATACTTGGTGTTGGTTTCCAAAGACTATCTACAGCCACTGGAGCCTCGTAGAGATGGAAAATACGTTGATCACCATGTCAATGTGGCAGTCACGCCGAGTCGCCCATCAGTTGCCGCTCGTAGTTAAGAACGGATGAATCGCTCTAATCCACACTTCAAGCATGAAGAGGATCAAAGGGAAATTCGGGTGGAGGCAAACAATGAATGTAAGGGATTGAAATGATTTAGGAAGTGGCTGGGAGACAGGGATTCGAACCCCGATAAGCAGAGTCAGAGTCTGCTGTCCTACCGTTGAACGATCTCCCAGCGTCAGGACTCTACTAGAATACCAAAGCTATTTGCGAGTTGGAAAGCGTTGGTAAAAAGTCTCTCTACTCGTGTCCGGGACCTTGTTTATCGTGAGGTTCTCAAACCAGTATTGTCCGCTTTTGGCGGCTGTGACGATGTCCAGGTCGCCGTCGGCGTCGAGATCTCTTACAATCAATTGCATGCCGGGGCTGGCGGGGGAGTTCATCGCCAGGGTGTGGCGCGAGAAAGTGACGTTGGGGCCCGGTGTGAACTTGTAATAGTGGAAGGCGAGAGGTTCGAAAGCGCCAGGGTCTTTCTCGTTGTGTGCGCGGTAACGCTTACCAGCGAGGAGTTCGGGTTTGCCATCGCCATCAAGGTCTGCTAGCGCGACTGTGTGCACCTGGGAGAAGGATTCGTCAATGGTGTGGCGTTGCCATTGCCCCTTGGGCTTTTGTTCGAGCCAGTAGAGGCCGAAGGCGTGGCCCCGGCCATAAATGATGTCGGCTTTGCCATCGCCACTTACGTCCTTGACGACGATCTCGATTGAGGCGTCGTGGAGTTCGAAATCGGCATGGTAATCCCACTGATTCTTCTGCCAGTTGACCTGCCGGAACCAGCCGCGTTCGGTGACGATGTCGCCTTTGCCATCGCCATCAATATCGCCGAAGCCGATGCCGTGGCCATTACCTTCGCCATCTGGACGGATGGTATGAACTTCGAATTGGCCGGATTTGGTGATGCGGATCCAGAAGAAGGGCTGGCGGCTGTAGTTTGAGACCAGGAGATCCCGGATGCCGTCGCCATCGACGTCAGCCATGGCGAGGCCTTCGGTGTCTTTGGATGAAGCGATCTTGCGCTTGGGCCAGATGGGGCCAATTTTTTGCGGGTTCTCGTAGTAGTAGATGCCATCTTCTTGCCACCCGGCGGAGAGGATGTCTTCGTAGCCATCACCATTGACGTCGACGGCAAACTCGCCGCAGTTGATGACGTATTCGTTGGTAAAGCCAACTTCGCGGAAGCGGTATGGCTTCCAGTCTGGGGCCTGATACCAGAAGGCACCACTGAGTACATCAAGACGGCCATCACGATCAACGTCAAAGACGCTGACACCTTCGCTGAGATCGCGGGCGATTTCGTGCAGCAGGAAGCGGGGCTCAGATTGAGCCGTTGCTACTGCCACGATGAGGCTAAAGTTTGCTAACCACCAGATTTTTTTCATAGACAGACCTGAAGGCGGCACCGCTGCGTTCTACGGCCCACTCTTCGAGAGCATAATCCTTGCCATCTTCCGCTTCAAGTGTGAGCACCACTTCATTGCCACGGATTTCGCAGCGAGCGAGGCGGACGTGCTGGTCGCGGCTGCGATCGAGGGCGTCAGCAATACGGACGAAAGGGACCAAAAGTTCCAGAGCCCGGCGTTGTGAGGCAGAGAGAATGGCAAGCTCAGGATGACGGCTGGCTGGAGTGCTCTTGCGATGGAATCGGCAGAGCAGGGCAATGAGTTGCTTCTCGTCTCCTGTGAAGCCGGGCAGGTCCGCGTGTCTTACGAGGTAATGGGAATGCTTGTGGTGCCCAGTGCCGCTGACATAGTGGCCAACGTCGAGGAGGTGACAGGCGGCTTCCAACAGACGCGCGTAAGAAGGGTCGAGGTGATGCAGGGGGCGGAGCCGGTCGAAGAGTTCGACGGCGAAAGTGGAGGTGACCTTAGCATGGGCTAGCGAGATGCCATACCGTATAGCAAAAGTCTCTACAACGCGGCGGAGCTCATCGGATAGCCTGCCGCTGCGGCTGGATTCCTCACCGCGAGTGTTCAGGTCGGCGACAATGCCTTCGCGCACGCCGGCGCTTGAATAGTGAAGAACCGGCAGGTCGAACCGTTCCATGGCTCGTAGAAAGACGGCGGCACCAGCGACGATGATTTCGGCCCGGCGCGGGCCGATGCCGGTCATTTTGCGGCGGCGTTCAATAGGCATCTCGATCAGGTCGCGGTAGAGCTTGCGGATTTGTTCGAGGGTGGCCGTCTGCCGGTTGGCGGCGGCGCGATCATTACGCGCGATCCCGTTGACCGCGCTGATAATGGCGGCGGCGCTGGCCGAGGTGCCAATGGCACGGACAAAAGCCTGACGGCCAAGGCGGCGCACGACGAGTTCGAGTTTTTCGTCGATGAATTCCTGCAGGCGCAGAATCTGCTCGCGACGGGGCGGGTCTTTATCAAGGAATACTTCTTTGAGGCGCACTGCGCCGAGGGGGCGTGAGTAACCTTCTGTCATCGCTCCAGATTGCATCAAAACAAATTCGGCGCTGCCGCCGCCGACATCGATAATCAACACCGGTTCATCTCCTTGGGGCCAGGCGGCGTTAACGCCGAGGCCGATAAGGCGAGCCTCTTCTACGCCACTGATGATCTCGATAGGAGAGCCGAGCGCTGCGGTTGCCCGTTGCAGGAAGTCGGCTTGATTGCTGGCGTCGCGCGTGGCACTGGTGGCTACCGTACGCATGATTGCGCCACCAAATGAAGCTACGGTGAGGCGAAAGCGAGTGAGGACTTCCTCTGCAATCCGGATTGCGTCTTCGCCAAGCAGACCCCGGGTAAAAACACTTTCGCCGAGGCGAGTCACCTGACGGTCTTCAGCAAGTCGAACTAACTCTCCTTGAGGGCCTACTTCGGCTACCAGGAGGCGCATGGAATTGCTGCCAATATCGACAGCAGCGAATCTGGCCATTCTTGCTAGTATCCCGCTACCTTGTCGACCACTGCGAGGAGTGGTTCGCCCAAAGCGTAGCGGCGGATGTTTTCAGCGAAGTGCGCAACCAGGCGTTCTTGCCGCTCGAGGCCCCAACCGGAGGTGTGCGGCGTCATAACGACGTTGTTGCATTCGAAGATCGGGTGGTTGGCGGGAATGGGCTCCATGGGGAAGACGTCGAGCCCGGCACCGCGGAGGTGGCCTTCTTTGAGCACCTTTACCAGGGCCATGTCGTCGAAAAGTTTGCCGCGGGACATGGCGATAAAGATCGAGCCCTTCTTCATAGAGCGGAAGACGGCTTCGCTAAACATGCCTTCGGTCTTGGCTGTGTGTGGAGCTGCGCTGACGAGAACGTCGACTTGCTTGGCCATTTCGGAGAACCAGGCCGGCTCACGAAGGATTTCGATGAAGTCGGGCTTGGACATGGGCTTGGCATCAGTAGCCCAGACCTTCATGCCGAAGCCGTAGTGAGCGCGTTTGGCGATTTCTGTGCCAATGCCACCCATGCCGACGATGCCCATGGTGCGACCGGCGAGTTCGATATGGTCTGGTGATTTGACGGTGCCAACAGGCTCCCATTGCTTCTTGTAGAACTGCGGCATGTAGTAAGTGCTGATGCCGCGTGAGATCGAGAGCAGGAGGCCCATGGCCGTCTCTGCGATGCCGGGGGCGAAGACTCGCGCCATGTTGGTGACCATGATGGGCGAGGCGAGCACTTTCTTATCGAAGCCTTCCATGCCTGCGCCTCCGGCCTGGATCCACTTGAGTTTGGGTGCGTAATCGAGATCGGCTGCGCCGATGCCCCCGAAGAGTACTTCGGCCTGCGGGAGCTTGGCTCGCATTTCCTGGCGGCTGCTTGCCTTGATGATTTCCACTTTTCGGCCTTTGACAGCGTTCACGAAGCTGGCGATTTCTTTTTCATCAAAATCTGACATCAAAAGAATACGGAGCGGCTCAGAGCTTTGGGCGCGCAACCCTTGCCCGAGGGCCTGCACGGCAGGACCTGCAATTAAACTGCGACGCGAAATTGATTTAGGCATTTGAGTGGACATGGGTTGAGAATATCACTATGCCCAATGAACTCAAGCGCCATCTATCATGGCTTGACGCAGTCAGTGTGGTTGTTGGAATTGTGATCGGGGCTGGAATCTTTGTGACACCGCAAGAGCTGGCTCGATTGCTGCCATCGACGAATGCAATGATGCTGGCTTGGCTCGTATCGGGGACGCTTGTGTTCTGCGGCGCGCTGGCCTTTGCCGAATTGAGTACGATGATGCCTTCTACTGGCGGGCTTTACATCTATTTGCGTGAGGCATTTGGCCCGGCACTGGCTTTTTCAAGTGGCTGGGTGCATCTGTTTGCCCTCTTGTCAGGCGCTACTGCGTTTGTGGCTTCAGGCTTTGCACGTTATTTGGATGTGTTAGTGCCGGTGGATACTTCGATGCAGGTGCCTATTACTATTGCCTTAATTGGGTCGATTGCAGTCTTGAGTGCAGTGTCGACACCGGGTGCCGTGCTGCTGCAGAACGTTACCAACTTCGCGAAGATCATTGCGCTGCTCGCATTGATTGGGCTATCTTTCTTTGCCCCGGCTTCGGCGGTTTCACCGACTGTGGATATCTCTGTGGCTTCCTTTGGTGCGGCGCTGGCGTCTTGTTTCTTTTGTTACGAAGGGTGGAGCTATGCGGGCTTTGTCGCAGGTGAGATGAAGAACCCCAAGCGCGATTTGCCGCGGGCTTTTGCTATCAGCTTTATCGCCGTTGTGGCGCTCTATCTGATGGTGAATCTGGCTTATCTAAGGGTGCTTACAATTGGGGAGTTGCAAGCTAGCGGACCGGTGGGGACTGACGTTGCCGGGCGGGTTGTTGGGCCAATCGGCGCGAAGTTGCTGGCTGTTGTGATTTTGCTTGCCATTGTTGGGACGGTCAATGGGCTTACGCTGGCGGCCTCACGAATGTACTATGCACAATCACTTGATGGTCTCTTTTTGCCGGGATTAGACCGGATTCATCCGAAATTCGGCACTCCTATGGCCGCAATTGGCGCTCATGCTCTTGTGTCGAGTTTGCTTGTTGTATTCTCGTCCAGCCTTGGATTTGTACTGACCCTTGCGATAAGCGCGGCGTGGCTATACTACGGCATCGCCGTGGTGGGATTGATGCGATTGCGTAGCGCGCAGCCAGAGCGTGAGCGGCCTTATAAAATGTGGGGGTATCCCGGAACGCCTCTGCTATTCCTGCTTGGGACGGCAGGCTTTCTTGCAAGTTTAATGTCGCAAAACCCAAAACCGGCGGTTTGCCTATTTCTGATTGTGGCGGCCAGCTTTCCAATTCATGCATTCGTAGGAAAATTAAAAGGTGCATGACCCGTTGTTGAAGTGGCGGGAGGAATTTCCGACTCTCGCCCATACCGTCCATATGATTAGTCATTCTCTCGGTGCGATGCCGCGAAAAACGAGGGAACGGTTGACGCAGTTTGCCGATGAATGGACAAACCGCTCGATTCGCGCCTGGAGTGAGGGCTGGTGGGATATGCCGGTCACAGTGGGCGATCTGATTGGCGAAATTATAGATGCACCTAAACGCAGTATTGTGATGCATCAGAATGTATCCATCTGCCAACAGGTGATCTTGAGCGCACTGGATTGGTCTGGAAGGCGAAACAAGCTGGTAACAGAGAGTCTGAACTTTCCTTCGAACCACTATATTTTTCATCACTGGCCTCGCTATGGAGCGCGGGTGGTAGAAGTGGATTCCGATGATGGGCTCAGTGTGCCGCTGGAAAAACTGCTGGCGGCGGTCGATGAAGAGACACTGCTGGTGACGGTATCGCATGTGACGTTTCGTAGTTCGTACTTGCAGAACGTCGCGGCGATTATTGAGAAGGCTCAGCGGGTAGGGGCGCTGGTGATGATCGACACTTACCAGAGTTGTGGGACTGTGCCGTTTAGTGTACGCAAGCTGGGTGTCGACTTTGCGATGGGTGGAAGCGTGAAGTGGCTTTGTGGCGGGCCTGGGGCGGCTTATCTTTATGTGCGTCCGGATTTGCTTCCTATGTTGAAGCCCGCAGCAACGGGATGGATGGCGCACAAAGAACCGTTTTCGTTTACTCCCGGTGCGATTGAATTTGCCGATGATGCGACGCGGTTGCTCAATGGAACACCCGCAATTCCTGCGCTTTATGCGGCAATGTCTGGTTATGAGATTGTGCGCGATATTGGCGTACCGGCGATTCGAGCCAAGAGCCAGCGGCAGACACAGCGGCTGATTGAGTTGGCTGATGAGGCTGGCTTGCCGTTTAACGGAATCGTTGACCCAAGGGAGCGTGGCGGGGTGGTGATATTTGATGTGCCCAATGGCAAGGAAGTGACGGCGGAATTATTACGCCGCGACATCCTGGTGGACTATCGCCCAGGGGCCGGGATTCGCATTGCGCCGCACTTCTATACGAGCGATGAGGAGCTGGAACAGAGCATTCAGGAGATTCGGAGCATCTCAAGTACTCTGCGTTCGACGGTGGCCCAATGAGGCGAGGCCGGGTCGATCAGGTCAAAGTGTCCACAAGGCAGCAGGTCCAGCTTTACCTTGTCGCCAGCCTTCAGGGCAGCTTCGGCGTAGCGGCTGGCGATTTCGGGCGGGACGATGTTGTCCTTCTCGCCCTGGATCAAAACTGTTGGCTTCTTGAGTGGAAGGCGTTCGATTGGGGAAGCCTGCTTGTAGCGGTCTGGGACTTCGCCGGGTGAGCCGCCAAGGAAATCTTTGACGACTTCATTGCTGAGCTTTAGCTCTTGGGCGCGACGAAGATCAGCTACGCCTGCCAGTGAGATCACACCCTTGACCAACTTGAGTTCTGCGCCCAGATAGAGCGCGAGTTGGCCACCAGCGGAATGACCCATTGCGATGGTGCGTTTGACTTTGAGTGAATATTGCCTGGCTAGCACTTTGACATGTTCGGCCGCAGCCTTTACGTCGTCGAAGGTGCCGGGCCATGCACCTCCGGGATTGCCGATGCGGCGATACTCAATCGACCAGGTGGCGACGCCCTTTAATCGCAAGGCTTCGCAGAGATGGCCGTTGTGCTCGAGATCATAGGCCGCACGCCAGAAGCCGCCGTGGATGTTGATGACGAGCGGATGAGGGCCTTTGTCTGAAGGCAAGCGCAGGTCTCCGAACTGCAAAGGGTCACTGCCGTAGAAAATGCGCTGGTCCGCTTTGGGTGGTGTTTTTTCGAGGACGGCTTGGGCGCGGGCAACCATTGCCGTGAGTGCGAAGCGCCGGGTCATTGCGTGGTGATCCAGTAGTCGCGCGGGTAAAGCCGGTAAAGGGGTTCTCCGAGGTAGGCCTCCCAGGCGGCTAGTTGCTTTTCCGGGCCAATGACGTAGTAAGTAGAATCCGTCGATGCCGGTTGCTTGCCACCGTAGCCGGGAAGCACTCTTGCATAGCCGGTGTCCATGCGCTGATAAAGTTCAGCGTCGAGGTTGGGTTTTTCACGAAGTTTAAGGACGTTGGAGCGGAAGGCCCGGACGGCAGATGGGGAGAGCCCGTCGGCCAGGTCTGCGGCCATGGCGGCTGTGCGCGATTCGAAGCTGCTTCCGGCGCGGGTGCCAGAGAAAACCTGGGCGAGTGCGTACTCGGCAAGAGACTTGTTGCGAGGAGCGGTTTTCAAGGCGTTTACGACAAAACTGAGGGTTTGAGGGAGTTCTGGAGTGCGCTCGGCATAATAGTGACTGCGGCCTTCAAACGCGCTAGAGCGGAGGCCGTTTGAATAGGCAAGACCTGCGCTCCAGGTCTTCATGAAGACACCATGAGGGCCTGCGCCACCAAAGAGCTTGAAGGCGAGAAATTGCAGAGTTGACTCTTCATCAAGATCAAAAAGACTGACTGCTTTAACAGAATGCAGATGCACGCCACCTTGCATATTGGGGGCTAGCAGGCCCACGTATTGCGGTTCGGCTGTCAGCTTTTCGCGAGCCATCACGCGATGGGCGACGGCTCTGGGAGCGTTGGGTGCATTGGGTGCGGCGGGCTCATCCGACAAGCCTGCAACAAGTGTTTCAAGCAGTGGTTCAAGAGCGGCGATGTTCTCTGGAGATGCCGTCAGATACATGCGGGCATTCGCTTTTTTGAGAAGGCTCATCCGGACGGCGTCGAGTTCCGCGATGGCATCTGCAACAGGCATGAGCAAGTCTTCGATGGTGACACGAACCAGGTATTCCCAATCTTCCTGCTGTGAGGATTCTGGGAATTCACTGGCGATATAGAGAAGGTCTTTTGAGATTTCGCGCGAGCCGGTTTCGAGTTGGGCTTTTGTGGTGAGGCTGCGCAGCCAATTGACAGTTTCCACATCGGCTTCGGTAAGCATCAAACGAAGACGATGGAGGTGGTGGAGTTGAGTGTGAAAACTGGAGAGTGTGAGGTAAAAGGGATCGTCCTGATAAGTCCAGCAATTGGCGGGGCCATTGACCCAGGTTTCTTCGCTGCGCTGCATCGTGCTGCGGAGGGCATTAATGGTTTGGTCGACGAGATCTTTGAGGCGGCTGCGGTTATCCAGAGTCCAGTTGGGAGCAAAGAGAATGGCTTGCATCCAGGAGAGGGCGGCCCTGGCTTCGTCCAGTGTATTGCCCGCGCCAGTGATCGAGAGTTCGATGCGTCCGGTGGTGGGGTTAGAAGTAAAGGATGCACCGACACCGAGAATTTCGCGGCGAATTTGCTGCAGGGCTTCTTCGTAGTTAAGGATTTTGCCGTTCTTCGTAAGGCCCGTACCGCTGAGAAATGAGGGCAGGATGGAGGCAAAGATGAGTTGACGTCCAGAGAATGTACGTGCGTTCAGGGCAAGGCCGATGGTGGCGCTGCTCATGCCTGAAAATCTGCCCACCACGAGAGGAACGCTGCCTGCCACTGTTTTCACTTCATAGTCGAGTTGATCGTCTAGCGTCATTGGAGGATGGTCGATAAAGCGGGCTGGCGTATCCATACTTTGGATACGCTCTAGCTCGGCCGTGGCGGCATCGTAGTCTTGTTTGTAACGTGCGATGGCCTGCTGTTCGGTGTCGACGCCATAACGATGCATGAGTCGGCTAGCTTCGTCTGCGAGGCGTGCCTTGAGGGCAGTATCTTCCCATTCGAGGAGTTCACTTGAAGCTTTGGCTGCGACGATGTAGGGGGTGGTGAAGAGGAGCTTCCACTCTTCGATCTTCTCGCGCCAGATGTTCTTGCCGCTGGCGAGGATGTCTTCGAGGTAAGCAAAGAGTTCGGGTTGGGCGAGCGATTTCTCGAAGCCGGGCTCGTCGTTCAGATCCCGCAGCAGGCTGGGCCAGATACTTTGGCTCATGCGGCCGCCGAAACCAGGCGGCGAACTGGTGAGCTTGTCGCCAGAGCGTTTCATACGCAGCAGGTTGGCTTGCATGCGGTCGTGGAAGTCTCGCAATTCGGGGCTACCGTCGGGCCAGCCAGCAACCCGTTGCAGTTCTGCCTGGATAAGATTCCAGATCTCGATCAAGCGCAAAGAATCTACCTGTGAGGCAGCAAAGTCGGGAATGTAAACCAGAAAGCCGGCGTAGGCTTCGTTGTCAAAGCCCATAGAGACAGAGCGAGCACCGGTGTCGGTCTGCCGGGTTTTGGAATCGATGAAGAGTTTGTAGAGATTGGTGGAAGGGTCTCCTCCGAACGCTTGAGCGAAGAGGTCGGCTAGAGACTCGTCTCTAGAATTGAGCCGGGGCATTAGAGGCCAAGCGAAGTGGGCTGGGCCGGGCTGTTGCAAATTCTGGGAGGGGAATTCCACGATCTCGATGGTGCCCTCTGGCGCGGGCATTGGCGCGGGTAGATCGCTCCAGCTAGAGCCTGAACGAACTGGGGTGTCGCCCTGGAGTATCGAGAGGATTTGATCGTAGCGGGCGAGGGCGCCTTCAAGGGCGATGCCTTTGGGCAGGCTCGTGATCATCTCGATGTTGGCGAGGTGATAGTTGGCGGCGTGAAAGCGTCGGATATCAGTGGGCAGCATCAGCCGCATGTGCTCAGGATCGCCACCGGAATCGAAACTGACGGGATGATTGGGGCCAAGCAGCAAGCGGCCCAGAGCGCGGTAGGTGCGATAGCCGGGTTGCGAGGCGGCACTGATCATTTCAGCGTAGATGGAACCTTTTTCTTCGAGTTCGAGCCGGCCGCCTTCGACTTCACGAACACCAAAGTTGCGCACTTCACGGCGGATTTCTTCGTCTGTGTAATCGGGGTTGAGCAAGGCGTAGCTGGACCGCTCAAAGTGTTCGAAATAGGCTTCGATGCCTGCGTTTACGGCGAAGGGATAGCAAGTTTTGAGTTGCTGGGTAAATGCTGTTGATTCCACCATCGACATGGTTTCCCGCGCGGCTACGGCGCGGCCGACGTTACCTTTGCCGAGGACCAAATGTTCCTGGGTGTGAGGTTCTCCCATGTTGGACACAGGGAAGGTATTTACCTGCAGATAGCTCTGGGGGACCGTCTGGATCTCAATCAGATCGAGTTGAAATTTACTCTTGTTGTGGAGGAAGCGGGCACCCATAGCTTGCCCCATTCCATTTTTGTAAACCGCTTTGGCTGTGAAGCCGACGATGCATTGGTTTTCTGTCAGGTCCTGATACGTCACTCCTACCATGCTGCCACGCTGCCGTCAGGGTGATAGACACGAGCCATGGGCTTGGTCCCCCGAAACGGGAAGCGGTTGATTTGTTTTTCATCCAGATCGAAGCCAAGGCCAGGCTTGGTGGGCAAGGGGAACTTGCCGTTGACCATGCGCATAGCCGGGAAGCCGAACCATTCGGCCCAGATCTTTTCTTTCTCACCGGGTTCGACACCAGAACAGATTTCCTGCACGAGGAAGTTGGGGCTGGCTGCGTCGACGTGGATGGTGGCGAGCCCGCCAATCGGGCCTTCGCAGGCATGCGGTGCCATCTTGACGCCAGAGATATCAGTGAGAGCGGCGGTCTTCCAAAGAGCAGTGATGCCGCCGACGTGGTTGATGTCGGTCTGAATGATATCGACGATTCCAAGTTCGACAAGTTCGCGGCAGTTATAGGCAGCAACGAGACGCTCACCGGTGGCGATGGGGACTTTAGAGCGACGCGAGATGCGCTGCATCGCCTTAACGTTTTCGGGGGGGCAGGGCTCTTCGATGAAGAGCAGCCGGAAGGGTTCCATTTCGCGGCAAAGGATAGATGCGACGCTCGGAGACGTCTTGGCATGGAAGTCAATGCCGATGTCGATTTCATCGCCAAGGTTGGCGCGCATGGTTTCGACGTGTTTCACGGCACGGTTGATCGACGCGTTGGTTTCGATCCATTCGTAGTAGCCGGGGATGCCGCCTTTGACCGCAGTCACGCCGAGTTGCTTGGCCCTGGCTCGCACCTCGCGCATTTCGGCTGGGCTGTTTGCCCTGACGTGGTAGTAGCCTCGGACACCTTCAGGATCATAAGGGCCGCCAAGGAGCTTATATACAGGCTGATTGAGGATCTTGCCACGGATGTCCCAGAGGGCCTGATCAATTGCCGAGATGGCTGAGCCAATTACGGGGCCGGCACGATAAAAGCTATGAATATACATGGCTTGCCAGTGGTGCTCAACCTGCATGGGGTCGGCACCGATGAGGAATTCGCGGAAGTCTTCGATGCAGGCAATGGTAGCGGCTGCTTTGCCTTCAAGCGTGCCTTCGCCCCAGCCGTATACGCCCTGGTTGGTTTCGATGCGGACGAAGACGTAGGGCCGGTCGAGTTGTTCGGCGATGGGGAGCGTGACTCCGTAGGTCTTCATGCCGGTGATGCGGACCTTCGAGCCAAACTCGGGCAGCACGATTGCTTGCGGGGCCAGGGCGCAGCCGCAGCCGCTGGCGGATATGAATTCGCGACGGTTCACTTTGGTCACTTTGTTCAATGTGTTCACTGTGCCATTCTCCTGACGACTGATTCGTTGACTTCGATGCCGAGACCCGGCTTGAGCGAGAGGCTGAAGTAGCCTTCTTTGACTGCTTCGATCGGACCGCCAGTGATTTCGTCACGCATCTTGCGATCTTCTGCGTCAAGCACAAGCGGCACTTGCTGAATGAAGAAGTTGGGCAGGGAGGCAGCCAGTTGGATAGCGGCGGCAGTGGCGATGGGCCCGCCGCTGAAATGGAATGGTGCCACGGCCACGTAGTAGGTCTCAGCCAAGGCTGCAGCCCGGCGGATGGGTGTGATGCCGAGACGCCCGATGGGCAAGCGCACGACGTCGATCACGCCGTCGCGCAAGAGATTCTGCAGGGGGCCGGTTTGGTCGAAATCGCGCCCGAGTCCGATGGGCGTAGCTGATTCGGTGGTCATGCGGGCAAGGATGTCCGAGTTGGGTGCGCGACAGGGTTGATCGAACCAGAGCGGATGGAGCAGCTCGAGAGCAACGGCTACATCGGTGGCTTCTGCGGAAGGCAGCAGACCCATGCCATCGGCAACGAAATCGATCCCCTCCCCGTGGCGCTTGCGCAGGGCTTCAAAACGCTCAACGACTGAGGCGACGAAGCGTGGCCGCGAGGTGATCTCGCTGGGCATGGCTACCGGGACGATGAAGGCGCGATGGCCCTGGTTGAGCGCGCCTTCGTGATAGGTGGTGAGGGCGCGAACTTTGTTGCGGGTGGGCCCGCCGAGGATCTGGAAGACAGGGGCCTTGGCTGCCTTGCCGCAGAGGTCGAGCAGGGCCATGTTGACCCCGCCTGAAATGGGGTCGCTGGCGAGTTGATGGGTGAGCACGTCATAGCGCGTGTGCTCTTGGCCGCTAAGGGCCTGACGAGCAAGACCGAGCGAGCCGGCTTCGAGGCGGGAAGCTTCTCCCCAGCCGGAGAGACCGGAGCTATCTTTGATCTGGATCAGTGTGTATGCGCGGCCCGACTTGGGCTCGCGTATGGGATAAGCATCAACCGCAGTGATGGGCATTTGGCCCTAATACTTATCACAAAGCGGGAAGCGGTGGCGAAGTTACTTGTCGCCGCCAATATGCAGACCCTTATGGATTGCATAGAGGGCGAGTTCCAGACGGTCGCTGACGCCGAGTTTGTCGAAGATATTATGCAGGTGGTTTTTCACCGTCTGCTCACTGATGAACATCTTTTCGGCCATTTCTTTGTTCTTGTAGCCCTGGGCTACCAAGGCAACAATTTCGCGTTCACGCGCGCTCAGTGGGCTGCGCTCACGCACCTTGCCTTGATGCGAACCCGAAGAACTGGAGCCTGAAGAAGATGACGAATGACCTTCTCCTCCGGCGGTGGCAAATTGTCGCATGACAGCGGCGGTCGTATGAGAATCTAGCCAGATCTCACCATCATTTACTTTGCGGATGCTCTTCACAATCAATTCAGGAGCTGTCTGCTTCAGCACGATGCCGCTGCAGCCCAGCTTCATCGCCTGAACGAATTCGTTCTTGTCTTCACTGGCGGTTAGGATGATGACTTTGGTTTTGCGGTTAATATGCTGCAACGTTTGCAGCGCACCGAGGCCATCGAGATTCGGCATGCGCAAGTCAAGCAAAAGAATGTCCGGCTCGTGCATCTGAATCTGTTCCAAGGCTTCGCGACCGTCGTTGGCTTCACCCACAACTTCGAGATCACTCTCAAGCGACAACATTTTCTTCAAACCATCGCGAACGATGGGATGGTCGTCAGCCAGCACGATGCGTATCTTACGTTTCGGTGTTTCTTCGATCATAGGTGGCATCTCGAATTCAAGTACTGCTGTGCTCATCTCGGGCATTGCTGGTTCCCTCCGGTTCCTGGTCCTGCTTTGATGCTAAGGGCTAACTAGTACTTTTTCAATGGAACTAATCCCTAGCCGAGCCTCAGGAAATCCCTTAGAAAATTCTAAGTAATCCCTTAGGACCATCATTGCAATTGCGAAGAACGCCATGGAAGAGAAGCTTTGACTGCAAAGATCGTCTCCTTCAGTTTCTCCAATGCTCCGGTACTTACTAGACCAGTATAGTACCAAATTACAACACCAGGGAGATTTCGCGCCCGCGTGGCCTCTATCATCTGGATGAGAATTTCAGTGCTTTTGGAGTTGGTAATGTCGATGCCCGGCACCAGACGAGAGGTGTCTGGAAGGTATCGGAGGTTGTTGTCGAGCTCACGGATGAAGGTGGCCAGATCGGCGCGATAAATTTGCGGGGAGACAAAGTCGACCGAGTTTTCCTTGAGCCACGCTGGATAGTCTTGGGCGAAGGTTTCGAGGCCATAGGGATAGGTAATGGGGGCGTTTGTCAGGGTGATTCGCCAGTCGACGGCCTTGACGCGGTTTGACAAAATCTTTACGAAGTCGTTGAGTTTGCGTGCCCGCCAAAGCTTCCATGAGCGGTCTTCGACATTGGATGGTGGCTCTTTACCGTCATTCTCGCGGGCGTACATGGCGCGGGTGACGTCGTCATAGCCGCAATCGAGTTGCGGGTAGCGAGCCCGGTCAAATTCGATGGAATCGATCTTGTAGTTGGTAGCGATTTCAACCATGAGGTCGATGAGCCAGGCCTGCGCCTCCGGGTTGGTGTGGGCAAGCCAGTAGAAGTTTTCTTTAGTGCCGCTGACAGGGAATGCGTCGACGCCAGACTTAGTTTTAGCGAGCCACTCTGGATGGCGATCAAAGACGGGGCCTTTGCCGGATTCTCCGGGATGATAGCCAGAGTAGCCAGCGACAAAGCCATACTCAACCCAGGGGATGCAGGCGAGCCCAAGGGGTGTCGCGTATTCGAGGCACTCGGCAATGACATCGCGGCCTCGGAATTCGGGGTCGATGGTGAGGCCGGTTTCGCGTTCAAAGATCTTGCTGGGCCAGAGCGGGTAGCCGCGAGACCAGACGTTGACAAAGACGGCGTTGAAGTTTGCATCGGCCAGGCGTTCGATAGTGCGCTTGAGAGTTTCGGGAGTTGTGAGGGAATCGCGGGCAACCCAGACGCCGCGGAGTTCGCCCGCAAAGCTCGCCGATGCCAGGCACAAGATAAGTGAAATCAAACGCATGTCTATGGACCCAATTTACTACTTTCCTTTATCCTGAGACCTGCGTAAATTGCTGCTGGTGTCGCATTCGCCGGATGCCTCTGGCACTTCGGACAAAAGGTAGTACCGCGTTGGCCGACCAGCATTCGTTCGAGTGTTGTTGCACACCGCGGGCAGGGTTGACCATGTTTGCCGTAGACTTGATGCTGATCTTGAAAGCTTCCCTTCTCGCCTTTGGCGTTGACGTAGTCTGAGATTGAAGAGCCACCGGCCTCGATCGCGGCAGCAAGTACGTCCTGGATCGCCTGGTAAAGCCGAAGCAGCGTTGGTTTTTTGAGCTGTTCGCCTGGCGTTATGGGATGGATGCGCGCAAGGAAGAGCACTTCGTCGGTGTAGATGTTGCCCATGCCGCGCAGAAAGCTTTGGTCGAGCAGGAGCACCTTGATTCGCGTGCGGCGGCTGCGTGTGAGTTGGACGAAATCGTGGGGGCTGATCTCCAGCGGGTCGGGGCCGCGTTTGGGGTAAGTAGTGGCCCAGAAGACCTTGCCAAACTTGCGAATATCGTCGTAGCGAAGCACGCCTTTGTCGAGAAAGATTTGCCCGCGGGTGAATTTGCTCTGGTCGCTGGAGAGCATTAGTTGCCCCGTCATTCCCAGGTGAACAAAGAGCATGCCATCGTTGAAATCAAGAACGATGAACTTGCCGTAGCGGCGCACGGCAAGGATGCGCTTGCCTACTGTGATGCCGGGAGCAACGCCAACAACGGCTACAACCACGCGACCTGGGAGGACGGCGCGCAGACCTCGCACAACGGTTTCAACTTCAGGGAGTTCAGGCAAAGTTTCCGATCTGGATGTAGATGGTTCCGGCCTTGATCTCGACCGGAAATTTCTTGAGTTTCACTGTGGGATTCATGTCGTACTCGCCCGTGACGCAATCAAATTCCCAGCCGTGATAGGGGCACATTACCATGCCATCAGCAAAGTTGCCAGCGCCCAGCGGGCCGTTGCGGTGCGGGCAGATGCCTTCGAGGGCGTGTATAGTTCCTTGATGGTTGCAGACGACATAGGTTTCAACTCCAATGATCGCTTCAACGCTTGTCCCGGGTGTGAGTTCCTCAAGCCGGGCCACTTCAACAAGCGGCATATGATGAGGCTAGCATGCGAATTCTTTTTACTTTGATGGCCATCCTCTGCCTTGTTTCCTGCCAGAAGGCGGGGCTTCCTGTTGTGGGTGTTATCCCGAAGGGGGCAAGCCATCAATTCTGGCAAACGGTACACGCAGGGGCAGTACAGGCTGGCCGCGAGTATGGGTTTGAGATCGAATGGAATGCACCGGCGCTGGAGATTGATGCGCCAAGGCAGATCGATATCGCTCAGTCGATGGTAACGAGAAAACTGGCTGGGATCGCGATTGCGCCGGTGGACCGCAAGGCGCTGGTGTCGGTGATTGAACGTGCGAGTGCGCAGGGTGTGCCGGTGGCTGTATACGATAGCGACGTCGATACCCATCAGCGGATCACGTATGTAGCCACTGACAACCGCGAGGGGGGAAGGATAGCGGCGCGGCGGCTGGGGCAGGTTTTGGGCGGGAAAGGGAAGGTGTTGGTTGTGGGGTTTATGGCGGGGAGTGCCTCGACGATGGAGCGCGAGGAGGGCTTTGTGGAGGAGATGAAGAAGAGCTTTCCGGGGATTGTGGTGATGGATGTGCAGTTTGGGATGGCGAGCCGGGCCAAGTCGATGGCGGTAACGGAGAATGCGCTCTCGGCCAATGCGGATCTGGCGGGGATTTTCGCTGATAACGAGTCCAGTCTGGCCGGGGCGGTGCAGGCTTTGAAGGGCCGTAATAATCGCAAGGTGAAGTTGGTGGGATTTGATGCCAGTGAGCAGTTGATTGGGGATTTGAAGGATGGATGGATTGAATCGCTGGTGGTGCAAGATCCATTCAAGATGGGGTATGAAAGCGTGAAAGCGATTGGGGAGAAGCGGAAGGGGAATCCGGTTGTCGTACGGCAGGATCTGCCGGCGAAGCTGATTTTGCCGTCGGATTTAGAGAAAGCGGAGGTGAAGGAGCTACTTTTCCCAGATCTGAAGAAGTGGCTCGGCGGGGCGTGATAAAATTTGGCAATAGGGCCACCCTAGCTCAGTTGGTAGAGCGACTGATTCGTAATCAGTAGGTCGCCGGTTCGATTCCGGCGGGTGGCTCCAAAGATTCAATAGTTTACGGGCGATTCGAGAGCTTCTCGGTTCGCCCGTTTCGCTTTCATCTAGGGAATTTCTAGGTCAAAATAGCGATCTAGCAGATTGCAGGTTGTCCAGCTAGACTGAACGCATGTTGGAGTGCGAAAGACGTTTCGGCGAGGGTTATGGGCTTGTCCGCCAATTCGGCGGGCGGTTCTCCGCTCCACCGGATATCGAATCCTTCCGGGCGCTCCCAAACGATGACGGGGTAGGCGGCGCTGCCCGTCACTTCGAGGTAGAACATAATGCAATCGGCAACGCGGCCCTCTGGCAATCCCACGCCGATCAAACTACCGCACGCGGTGAAATCCCTTGGCGGAGCCTTGAGAGTCCTCCCCTGGATGATGACTCCAGCCGACATCCTGGCAGAACGGCCCGGTCCGCCTCCCTCAACAAGCTCCGCACAAATGAGGACAGAACTTGCTGAAGTCAAGCAAACTGTCTCAAAGCTCACCCGCAGTCAGATGACCATCGCCTACAAATGGTCCGACGGCGCTGGCACCCCGGCCCCTCCTGGCCATTGGAACTTAATTGCCGCCCCTTACACTGCTGCAGCAGAATACAGCGAGGTGCGTGCCTCACGCGCATTTGCCTTACTCAACATGGCGATGCACGATGCCGCAGTCGGATGCTGGGATGCCAAGTACACCTACTTCAACCCAAGGCCCACGCAACTGGATCGTTCGATTCGAACCACCATCGGCCTGCCCAATTTCCCCGCTTACACTTCAGGGCACTCCACGTTCTCAGCTGCGGCTGCCGCAGTCTTGACCTACCTATTCCCGGCATCTGCCGCCCGCTTTGATGCAGACATGGAAGAGTCTTCGATCTCACGTATATACGGAGGAATCCATTACCGCTCCGACATCGAAGTTGGCAAAGCACACGGCAAACGCATCGGCGGCTACACCGTTCGTGCGGCCCGCGAAGACGGTGCAGACCGATAAACTCAACAACCACTCGATCAGCGACCGGAATCATATTCGCAACCGAACAGGTTGCCGATTTTCGAAACGTTCCCGGATGACCCTGCATCCAATGGAACAGGTACGAAGAAAGGCCAAGAATATGAAAAGCACCATTTTCACTGCATTATTTGCAATCGTCCTGGCCACCACTCCTCTCATTAGCGCCAGTTTACCCACCACGCTAACGGACGAGCAGCGGCTGGCTAACAAGATCCGTCATGAGCTCGTCACGCTCCCCTTTTACGGCGTATTCGATCAGATGAGTTACTCTCTCGAAGGCCGAAAAGTAACACTGTCGGGTCAAGTAACACGGCCCGTCCTCGCCAGCTCCGCAGCTAACGTGGTCAAGCGCATCCCCGGCGTTGAAGAAGTTGTCAACAACATTGAGGTTCTGCCTCTTTCGCCTAACGACGACCGCCTTCGCATCGCCGTCTACCGTACCGTGTTCAGCCAGGCCTCTCTTGGCCGCTACACCCTGGGCGCCATCCCACCGGTACGCATCCTCGTCAAGAACGGCAACGTCACTCTTGCCGGCGTCGTCATCAACGAGATGGACAAGAACATGGCTGGACTCTTCGCCAATCAAGTGGCTGGTGTTTTTAGTGTCACCAACCAATTGACGGTTGAAAAGTAGTATCCTGACATCCCGTAAGGGCTATGAGATCAGGTCTGTTTCCAACTCCTTGTTTACCCCATGAGCCCGCGCTCACCCTCCTGCGCGGGCTCCTTTTTCTGTTTGCATTTTCCGCTCCTTCACAAACACTCGTCTTAGGGATCGCCGGTGGCTGGGAACCCGCCGACGCCCCCTGGACCATCGCCAGCCGCATCGCCTTTCATCTGCAAATCCAACAATTCCCAGACACCACCTTCAAGACTGTAGCCAACCACCACCTTGATGATGCCAAGGAGCTGATTACTCAATCGGTCGATACTAACCACGACGGCACGCTCGATCCACAAGAGCGCAGCGAAGCCCGCATTATCCTTTATGGCCAATCCCTGGGCGGCGCAGCCACCATCAACCTCTGCCGCTGGCTCAAGAAACAACGAATCCCCGTTCGTCTCAACGTACAAATCGATAGCGTCGGCCTTCGTGACGGCAAAATCCCATCTAACGTCAAGGAAGCCGCCAACCTTTACCAGCGCGATGTTGGCCCTATTCGTGGTCAATCGAAAATCAAGCCCGAAGACCCAAAGAAAACGCGCATTCTTGGCAATTGGCGCTATAGGTATCCGCGAAAAAAACTAATCGACACCAGCGAGTGGCCCATCGCCCATCGCCTCATCGTGAACTCTCACCTCAAAATGGAATTCGACCCCGAAGTATCAGCCAAGGTCGAAGAGCTCATCGCCACCACCCTTCGCAATTGGTAGTTCCCAGCTATCCTTCGCTGAAAGAGTAAGCATGAAGTTTTTCCAACTCATCGCAAGTCGTGTAGGCCGTCTTCTTTCCCGGTTCGAATAGAAGTGATGACTCGGGCATCAAAATTTCGAATGGAATCGCCCAAGGCCACTTTGCCTTCTTCGGCCAATTTCATCGTCAACACGGCGCTAATCGGTTTCGATAGGGAGGCGAGTCTGTGGCGGCTCTTCGGAGTGTACTGAAATCGCGGGAATGTCTTGTCGCTTTGATTCAGCCGCAACAAACGTTCGGATAGTTGCACACAGGTCCACAGCCGCAAGTTGTCCAGCCAAACCCAACAAGATGAAAAAGCATCTCACGATTTGAGGATAGCCGTTGGAGCTCGATTGGCTACCTCTGCTTGCCCATCATGGCCTGCTGGTAGAGTTCGGTAAGCCCCATCATTTGGGCCCAATGATCCAGATAGTCGCGGTCCAGGTTCTCGGCGGAAGCGGCGATTATGCCGGCGATATCTCGCCATTGGCGGTCAGACACCTCGCCGCCTTCCCGATACCAACGCAGCTTGGCAAGAATCGCGTCTTCCGCGGTAATCACCGGCACCAGTTCGGTATCGAGACCAGGCAGCGCTACCACGATCCGCCTCGCCAGTTCGCTGTCTCCATGCGGATCAACCACCGGGAAGAAATCGAACTTATAACCAAGTGTTTGATGGATCACATTAAACGGGCGCCCGCGATTCAATGCTTCTTGTGCAGACTCAAGGTCAAAGTAAAAACCAGGTCCCAAGACCTCCAGAAAAAGGCGCAAGCTCTGTCTGTCAAGATTCGTCACAAAGTCAATATCATTTGTGTGACGTGGCTCACCGTGCACCGTGCTGGCCCACGAGCCACAAATGGCGTAAGTAACCCCGGCAGACTTGAGAGCTCTTCGGATTTGCTGATAGGCTTCGCGTAGCGTCACGCAGCGCGACCGTACACGCGCTCAGCGAGTTCCTGCCCGTATTTGGCCCGCAGCACCTGATACTCCAACTCTTGGCCGCATGCTTCAGGAAAACGCAATCGAATGCCCGCACGCAGGAGCTCATCAGTCACCGCGATCATCTCCATACAAAGCGACACGCGTTCGGCGGGCGTCATTCCACCAATCGCCGATTGGTAAGCGCGTTGTGCCTCAGGTGTCGTATCGGTAATCATGCAACCGCCACTTATCTTAACTCCCTAAACCTTCGCCCGCTTCCAGCGCCCACTCCGAAACGCCAGAATCCCGCAAATCGCAATCATGCTCTCTGTCAACGTCACCGCCGTAAACACCCCATTCGGACCCATCTGCCCAGCCAGATAATTCGCCAGCGGCAACTGGAAAACCCAATAGCAAAACACATTGATCACTGTCGGCGTAATCGTATCCCCGGCTCCGTTAAACGCCTGCACCAACACGAGCCCGTATGCATACAGCAAATACCCATAAGAGATCAACCGCAATGCATCCTTGCCCACTGCCACCACCGCTTCATCCTGGGTAAAGATCCGAATTAGAAACTCGGAGAAGAAGATAAATACCATACTCACCAGCCCCAAAAAGATCATGTTATAGAACCCGCAAAGCCACGCCGCCTTCTCACTGCGCTCCGGTTTGCCGGCACCCAGATTCTGCCCCATCAACGTCGCCGCCGCGCCGCCCAATCCCCAACTTGGAAGGATCGTCACGATGATGATCCGGATCGCGATCGTATAACCTGCCGTGGCTACGCTGCCAAACTGCGCGACAATCCGCGCCAGCATCAGCCAGCTCGCCGTGCCAATCAGATACTGAAACATCCCCGGCAAACTCACCTTCAGCATCTCCGTCATCAGATGCCAATTGGGCCGCAGATGCCACATCCGCAAGGTGACACGCTCTCCCGGTTTGAACAAACGGTAGAACTGATAAGCCACACCAACAGTCCGTCCGCAAGTGGTGGCAACTGCGCTCCCTGCCACACCCATCTCTGGAAAAGGCCCCCAGCCAAAAATCAGACAGGGATCCAAAACCAGATTCACGGCATTGGCAATCCACAACACCCGCATCGCAATCGCCGCATCCCCGGCACCCCGAAAAATTGCATTGATCAGAAAGATCAGCAGGATCGAGTAAGTGCCCCCAAACATGATCGTTGTGTAGCCAAAGCCACTCTCGACAATCGCCGTATCCGGAGTCATAAAGGCGAGCAATGGCCGCGCATAAATCGCCGCCGGAACCCCAATCAAAACACTGGCAAAAATTCCGATCAGAACGGCTTGCCCAGCCGCGGCGCTGGCCCCTTTGGAATCTTTTTCCCCAATCCTACGCGCCACAAAAGCCGTCGCCCCCGCGCACAATCCCATTGCCACCGCAAACACCAGTGTCTCCATCGCCTCAGTCAATCCCACTGTTGCGACGGCGGCCGGACCTAGCCCAGCCACCCAAAACACATTCACAATGGCGAAGAGACTTTCCATCGAAAGCTCCAACACCATCGGAATCGCAAGCAATGCAATCGCCCGCTTTAAGCTGCCCTCTGTGAAGTCCTGATCACTACCCCGCAGGGCTTCTTTGAGGGTCTCGATCAACGCTGATTGGCCTTCAGTATTTTTTTACGCAAGCGAATCGATTTCGGCGTGATCTCGACAAACTCGTCGATCTCGATAAACTCAATCGCCAGCTCCAGCGTCATCAGACGAGGTGGAACCAGACGAATCGCATCGTCGGCCGAAGAGCTACGCATATTCGTCAGTTTCTTTTCGCGCACAATGTTTACCGTGAGGTCTGAATCGCGCGAGTTCTCACCCACGATCATGCCTTCATAAACTTCTGTCGCAGGGATTACAAAGATCTCGCCGCGCTCCTGCAATCCATTGATTGCAAATGCAGTCGTGACGCCCGCTCGATCAGAAATCATGACGCCCGTCGGACGCATCGGGATCGCACCCTGCCAATCCATATAGCCGTTAAACAACGAGTTCATAATGGCCGTACCGCGAGTCTCTGTCAGCATCTCGTTACGGATGCCAATCAACCCGCGCGATGGCACCTGGAATTCAAGCCGCACGCGGCCCGACCCGTTGTTGACCATCTTCATCATCTTGCCCTTGCGGTAGCCCATCTTTTCGATCACTACGCCGATAAAGGCTTCCGAGCAATCGATCAACAGAATTTCCTGCGGCTCTTTAAGCACGCCGTCGATTTCTTTGGTCACGATCTCGGGCTTCGAAACCTGTAGCTCATAGCCTTCGCGGCGCATTGTTTCAATCAGGATGGCAAGCTGCAATTCACCGCGGCCCATCACCTTCATGCTGTCCGGCGTGCCCGTGTCGTCCACACGCAAAGCCACGTTCGTTAGCAACTCTTTGTCGAGACGATCCTTGATGTTGCGCGACGTAACCAGGCTGCCTTCGCGCCCAACAAACGGCGACGTGTTGATCGTAAATGTCATCGCAATCGTCGGCTCGTCAATGTGGATTCGCGGCAGGGGCTTCGGGTTTTCAACGCTCGTAACCGTCTCGCCAATCGTGATGCCTTCCACGCCAGCAATCGCAATGATGTTGCCAGGATAGGCTTCTGTCTCATCCACGCGCTTGAGCCCTTCAAAGCTGTACATCTTGGTGATGCGCGTCTTTTGAAAGCTGCCATCGAGCTTGGCAATCGACACTTCAGAACCATTCTTCAGGGTGCCGTTTACGACGCGTCCGATACCGAGGCGGCCCAGATATTCCGAGTAGTCGAGGTTCGCAATCAGCATTTGCAGCTCGGCATCGGCAGAACCCTTCGGAGGCGGAATGTGCTTGACGATGGTGTCAAACAATGGCTCCAGCGTCTCGCTCTCGTCTTCCATGCTCATCTTCGCGATGCCCGATTTACCGACGGCATACACAACCGGGAAGTCCAATTGATGCTCCTGCGCATCAAGGTCAATGAACAGGTCATAGACTTCGTTCAACACTTCCTGCACGCGCGCATCAGGACGGTCAATCTTGTTGATGACCACGATTGGAGTCAGGTGAGCTTCAAGCGCTTTCGACAACACGTAGCGCGTCTGCGGCAGCGGGCCTTCGCTGGCATCGACAAGCAACATAACGCCGTCCACCATCTTCAGTGCACGTTCTACTTCGCCGCCAAAGTCACTGTGGCCAGGGGTGTCGCAGATATTGATCTTCACGCCCTTATAGTTCAGGCCGGTAATCTTGGCAAGGATGGTAATGCCGCGTTCACGTTCCAAATCGTTGGAATCCATTACGCGGTCAGTCAATTCTTCATTGGCTCGAAAGATGCCACTCTGGCGCAACATGGTGTCGACCAGGGTCGTCTTTCCATGGTCTACGTGCGCAACAATAGCGATGTTTCGGATCTTCTCAGGGTAAAAAGGCATGGGTTGGGTAATCTATATGGTCGCACGTATTGAGTTCTGGCTGCTCGAAACGCGCCTGTAACTGCTACCCTAAGGTTGCAATGGCCGAAAGCCCCGACAATCCCACAGTCGTCATCGTTGGACGACCGAATGTGGGTAAGTCCACTCTATTCAACGCAATAACAGGTACCCGGCGCTCTATCGTAGGCGATGAGCCCGGCATCACGCGCGACCGTATCCGGGGCGTCGGCAAATATCGAGACCGTCATTTTCATGTCATTGATACGGGCGGCATCATCCCCAACGACGACGAACTGATCCCCTCGAACATCCTCAAACAGGCCAAAAAAGCCTTCGATGAAGCAGATCAGATTGTCTTCGTAATCGATGGCCGCACCGAAATCACCTCAGCTGATCGTGACCTCGCACAGATGCTCCGCCGCCTTGGTAAGCCCATCACTCTCGCCGTCAACAAGATCGACGTAGACAAGATCGAAGTCAACACAAGCGACTTCCATGTCCTCGGCCTCAGCCCTGTAATTGCCATCTCAGCCGAACACCGCATCGGCATCGACAACCTCTTAGAGCACATCACGGCCACCTTCGTTGAAGGCCCCGAGATCGACGTTGTCCCGCAAAAGCGACCCATCAAGGTAGCCATCATCGGCCGCCCCAACGTCGGCAAATCAACGCTCCTCAACTCCCTCACCGGCACCGAACGCGCCATCGTCTCACCCGTCGCCGGCACCACCCGCGACGCTGTCGATGAAACAGTCACTGTAGATGGCCAGGAATTCACCTTCGTCGATACGGCTGGTATTCGCCGCAAAGGCAAGACTACCGAGATGGCTGAAAAGCTTAGCGTCATGATGGCCCGCCGCCACATCAACATGGCCCACATCGTCGTTGTTGTGATCGATGCTCTTGAAGGCGTCACAGCCCAAGACGCCCACATCGCCGGCTACGCTCACGAAGAAGGCCGCCCCATCATCATGGTCGTCAACAAGTGGGACGCCCATCCAACGCGCAAGTCGAAGGAATTTGCCGAAGAAGTCCGCGACACAATGAAGTTCCTCGAATACGCCCCCATCGAATTCATCTCGGCCACCAAAGGCACCAACGTCAAGCGCCTCTTCAATCTGGTTAAAAGCGCACAGGATGCGATGAACAAGCGTGTCACCACCGGTGAGCTCAATCGCTTCGTCGATTACATCACCCACGAGACGAACATGAAGGTGAAGTACATCACCCAGGCCAGCGTCCGGCCACCGACATTTGTGGTCTTCACAGACAAATCGAAGCCGCTGCACTTCTCCGACGAGCGCTTCCTGATCAATCAGATCCGCAAGCACTTCAAGTTCGGCCCCACGCCCATCGAGATCAAGGCGAAGTCTACGCCTGGCCGGGGCCGCAAGGATGAGGAAGACAAGCCAAAATCAAAGGCCGCCAAGGCGAAAGCCAAGCCGCCACGAAACGCCGGAAAAAACGGCTAAGCCTTCGTCTCCTGGCTGTTCCAGCAGCAGCTCAAGCCTGATTCCGCGCAATAAACCCAAGCGCCATCTCTGCCCGCCTCATGCGCTCCCGCGTCAGCGCAATCGCCGTATTCTCGATATGCGTCCCGCAAGGATAGATGTCCGGCGAATTCCGCAATCCAAACTTGAGATAAATCGGAGCCGCCACGCGAATCAATTCCGGAATCTCGTAATACCGCAAGAACCCGCCAATGTTATCGGGTGCCTCAACATAAAAGTCAATCGGAGCATCAATAGCCGCGCGAATCCCAGCAATCTGCGGAATCGTCAAATCGCTAGGAATATTGATCGTCGTAGCGCCAATATCTTCAAGCAAACGAGCCGAAGCCGGATTACAAGGCGCCATCATCACACTGGTTTTGATGATCAGATCGGAAGGCAAATCGCCACGCTTCTTCGCCTCCCCCATCACCATCAAATTCCCAAGATCGCTAACCAGAATCGAGCGAATCCCCAACCGCAGAGCCCGCAAAACATCCTCCATCGCAAACGCAAGCTGATCTGCTCCACGCAAACTCAAACCGAGCGACCTGCCAGCAGGCGAATACACCTGAGCCCCGATATCAAACGTAGCCCGCGGCCCTACAAACAAATTCACTTCAATGTGGTACTCAGCACCCAGCCGCACCATCTCCAGAATCTCATCATCGGTCAGCAGCATGATGCCGCTACCCTGACTAATCCGATCGACAGGAACCCGCCGCCGGGCCGCCTCTTCAATCACCACCGCCAAAGCCTTCGGCCCCTCGGTAGAAGGAATTTCGATCTTCCATGCCTTCCCATCGGCAAACCGCTTCATCGAAGTCGGAGCCACCGTCGGATCTCCATCCGGCAATCCCTGCATCGCAATTATCTTCTTGGCCTCAATCATGTCCAAACCATTCTATGCCGTCTAATTCGATCATGACTTTCGGCAAGGTTCGACTTGCAATGGTGCGCTATTTTAGCCCAAGGAGGTGATGTTTGAGCAACGAAGACAATAACTGCAATGAATTGGAAGAATTCAGTGATTTCGCAGTCCACGAGTGTTTCGACCACTTATACAGACCACAACAGTTCAAAAGCTCATTCGACCTACCAAGTGGTGAGTGGCGCATCGATACAGACTTCGCTGAGGACTTCTTTCTCTCCGCTAAGGCCCTGCTTGAGGGAATCTTGAGCAGGCAAGACGAAACCGAGGGGGCATCTGCTATTTTTCTCTGTAGGCATTACGTCGAACTGGGCATCAAATACGCTTTGTTTCATGCGAGATGGCTTAAGGGGCACGACACAATTGCAGAACTCTCTGATGTCGAAGAAATTGATAAGACCCACGACCTGAATAGCTTATGGAAAATGCTCAACAATGAGCTAGCTGCAAAACCAGGAGTTGCCCCCAGTGAGCTTGACCTCAAATTCGTTGGAAAGTTCGTGAATGAGCTTCATGCAGTTGATAAGAACAATTGGCGATTCCGCTATCCAATGAAAACATTTGCGCGACAGCCGACCAAATCCCTACTCGCAAAAAGGCCTGCTTTGCTCGCCGTCAATTTCGAGTCGCTCTTGGCATCGCTGGAAAGAACTCGCGAAATCCTGGCCTTCTTGGATGATTATTTAATAAATACCTATCAGGGGGCCTTAAATTACCAAGTGGAAGACTGTATTTGATGTTGTTCGGCTACGCCCGATCACGCTTTCGGAAGCTGTTTATGTATCTTGAGCCGGAAGCATGCAAGCGGCTAAACACTTAGCGAACAACGCGACGCAGCAAAACCTCACGTCCAAAGAAACCGCTGCCCAATGCTCGTTGCGTGCCTCAAACCGAATCCGCTCTCGGCGTTGTCATTATTCCAAATCCAATGTCTTGATGCATCATGATTTGTCATGATACTCTGGTATAGAGTTTGGTGAAACCCCAGTATGACCCCACCCAGAGAAAAATTCGCAACACAGGTAAACTCTGATATTCTGTCGAGCCTCCGTACCCTTGCTCAATCGGAAGGCAGGCAGATACAGGCCCTCGTAGATGAAGCGTTTGCCGATCTGATCGAGAAGCGGAAGAACACCAAACCTCGTCCTCGCGTGATGGCTGCCTATTTAGCCAGTCACGAAGAGTATAGTGAGCTTTACAAAAAGCTCGCTAAATGATCGACTATCTTACCCTCGCCGAAGTTCTGGCTATTCACCAAGACCAGATTGAACGTTACGGAGGATCGCACGGCGTGAGAGACGCTGGCCTTCTCGAATCCGCACTTTATCGACCACAAACAGGCTACTATGCCGATCTCATCGAGCAAGCTGCCGCGCTGTGGGAGAGCTTGGCACAAAACCATCCCTTCATCGATGGCAACAAGCGAACCGCATTTGCCGCCACCTATACCTTCCTTGCGATCAATGGAGCACACCTGACAGTGACCTCCGGCGAAGCTTATGCCTTCATCGCAAAATTGTACAAAAGGCAGGAATTCCGCTTTGAAAAATTAGTGCCATTCCTGCGCAACAACGTCACCCTGAAACCTTGAAGCCACCGCTACGCCCCCCGCCCCAGCGGCTCAGTCCCCTCATTCAAAATATCCAGATACCGCTGGTAGCAATACACCTGATACCGCTCCTTGCCGCTAATCTCGCGTAACACTTCCTCATCAATCATGGTCGAGATCAACTTCCGAACCCCCGGCCCGCTCAAATCCATTGACGCAGCCAACTTCGGCGCCGTCCAGATCGGCCTTTGCCGCAACAACTCATGCATACGCAACAGCGAACTCGAAGACCTCTTATGCGTCTCCAGCCTCTTGCAGTCCGCTTCAAACAACGCCACCAACCGCCGCGCTGTCGAATAAGCATTCTCCGCTGTCGACTCAATCCCCTCCAGGTAAAACCCGATCCAGCTCTCCCAGTCCCCATCCTCGCGAACCGACTGCAGCAGCTCGTAATAACGATCGCGATTTTGCTTAAAGAACAAACTCAGATACAAAATCGGCTCATGAATTACATTCTGCGAACACAACATCAGCGTGATCAACTGCCGGCCCAGTCTTCCATTCCCGTCCAGAAAAGGATGGATGCTCTCAAACTGAACATGCGCCATCGCCGCCTTGATCAGCGGCGGCACTCCTGGCGTATCCCCATGCAAGAACCGCTCAAACGAATCCAGACACTCGAGCATCTGCTGAGGCGGCGGCGGAACATAAATAGCATTCCCCGGTCGAGTCCCCCCAATCCAGTTCTGGCTCGTCCGAAACTCTCCCGGTTGCTTCTCACTCCCACGCCCTCGCTGTAACAAAATCCCATGCATCTCCCTCAACAAACGCAGCGACAAAGGCAAGCTATGCCGCATCCGTTCCACCCCATGAAACAGTGCTCCCACATAATTCGAAACTTCCGCAACATCAGCCACTGGCACACCGGCAGCCTGTTCGCTCTCAAAGAGCAACAAATCAGCAACCGAAGACTGCGTCCCCTCAATCTGAGAACTCAGCACAGCCTCTTTCCGAACGTAATAGTAGATGAAAAGCGGCAAATCGGGCAACAACAATCCCAGCGCATCCAGTCTTCCCAGCGCCACAGTTGCCCGCTCATACCGCTCCAATTGCCCTTCCAAACTCACCGGCGGATCCGGCGGCAAAGGATTTGGCACATAGGCACGTACTTCCTCTTCCCCGTACCGGGTTATCCGAAACTTCCCGGTCACACGTCTCATAACCCGATCCTAAGGCAACTCTAGTTGACATGTCAATCTATAAGACAACGTTCGCACGTGAAACTTTCCTTAAATTCCCAAGTTCCCCTCTAACGCAACTCCAGCTTCCTTAAGCATCCTGAACCAACCTCCGCAATTCCGTTATCATGAATAGTAGCGGTCACCAGTCCCCACACCAGTGCGATCGCGAACGAAATCCCATGTCTGCATCACCAGAAACAGCGTCCTCCTCGCTCAACGACTGGCTCGCCGAAGAGCTGTACCAGGAATATTTGAATAACCGTAGCGCCGTCGACACAGCCTGGAAAGGTATCTTTGACGAAGACGCTACCTCCACAACCCCGGCAGCAACCACAGCCCAGGAAGCAACCCCGCTAACCAACGGCACCATCGCCCCCAAGGAAGTACCCGCAGTGGAAACCAAGCCCGCCCCGGCACCTGCTCCGCCAGCAGTTTCAGCCCTCTCCAACACCTCCAGCGACCTCATCGCCCGCGCCGCTGCTCCCCCAAAAGAGCTCGGCCCCGCTGAACAGCTCGTCCCCCTTCGTGGCACCGCCGCCCGCATTGCCGAGAACATGAACCTCTCGCTCGCCGTGCCTACTGCCACCAGCCAACGCTCCATCCCCGTCAAGGTCATCGACGAAAACCGCACGCTCATCAACCAAAGCCGCACCATGGCCGGTAAGAGCAAGATCTCCTATACCCACATCATTGCTTTTGCGATCAACAAAGCTCTCCAGAACTTTCCCAACGTCAACAGCGCCTACGCTGAATCCGATGGTCAGCCCTTCCGCTGGGTAAAAGGTCAGGTCAATCTCGGCATCGCCATCGACGTCGCCGGCAAAGACGGCACCCGCTCCCTGGTCGTTCCTAACATGAAGAACACGGGGCAGTTGAACTTCCAGCAGTTCCTCGCGTCCTTCGACGAGCTGGTCAAAAAAGGCCGCAGCGGCAAACTCGCCCTCCCAGACTTCCAGGGCACCACCATCTCGCTCACCAACCCGGGCACGGTCGGCACCCTCGGCTCCGTACCTCGCCTGATGCCCGGCCAAGGTGCCATCATCGCTACCGGTGCCATCGACTACCCTGCCGAATACCAGGGCGTCCGTCCTGAAACCCGTGCCATGCTCGGCCTCAGCAAAGTCATGATGATGAGCTGCACCTATGACCACCGCGTCATCCAGGGCGCCGAGAGCGGGATGTTCCTGGCCCGACTCCAAGACCTCCTCAACGGCGGAGACAGATTCTACGAAAGTATATTCGCCGACCTCAAACTTCCCTTCCGTCCCGTCGCATGGCAGACCGATCAGGCTGTAGCTTTGCTCCCTGGCGTCAGCTCAGGCAAGATTACTGCCGAATCCTCCAAGGCCGCAGCAGCACTCCAGCTCATACATGCCTACCGCGTCCGTGGTCACTTAATCGCAGACCTCAACCCCCTCGGTTCTGAGCCCCAATACCACCCAGAGCTCGACCCCGCCACATACGGCCTCACCATCTGGGATCTGGATCGCGAATTCATCACTGGCAACCTTGGTGCTTCAACCGGCCTCGGCGACGTCCCAGGCGTCAACACGCTCCGCGAAACCCTTGAAACTCTCCGCCGCACCTACTGCAACAAGGTCGGTATCGAGTACATGCATATTCAGTACCCCGACCAGAAGGCCTGGCTTCAATACCGCATGGAGCCGCCGGCAATCCACGCCCCGCTTGAAGAAGCCGCCCGCCGCCGCATCCTCGAGCGCCTCCTTCAGGCCGAACTCTTCGAACAGTTCCTCCACATGCGCTTTGTCGGTGCCAAGCGTTTCTCGCTCGAAGGCGGAGAATCCGCTCTCGCCATCCTCGACGAGCTTATCGAGCGCAGCGCCAATTCTAACGTCCACGAAGTTGTCATCGGCATGGCCCACCGTGGCCGTCTCACCGTCTTGGCCAACACGGTTGGCAAGCGCATGGCGCAAATCTTCAGCGAGTTTGAGGGCAACATCGACCCTAACTCGACCCAAGGCTCTGGTGACGTCAAATATCACCTCGGCGCTTCGAGCGTCCGTACTTCCTCCAAGGGCAAAGAGGTTGTGGTTAGCCTTGCCCCTAACCCCAGCCACCTCGAAGCAGTCAATCCTGTAGTGGAAGGCATCGTCCGTCCCAAGCAAGAGCGGCTTGGCGACACGAAGCGTGAGCGCGTCATCCCTCTGCTCATCCACGGTGATGCCGCGTTTGCGGGCCAGGGTGTTGTCATGGAAACGCTCAATCTCTCGCAGCTCGACGGCTACACCACCGGCGGCACCATCCACCTGGTCATTAACAACCAGATTGGCTTCACAACCAATCCTCAAGACGCACGTTCATCCAGCTACTGCACAGACATCGCCCGCATGGTGCAGGCCCCTATCTTCCATGTCAATGGCGACGACCCCGAAGCCTGCTTCCGCATCGCCCAGCTCGCCTACGACTTCCGTCAGGAATTCAAGCGCGACGTCGTGATCGACATGATCTGCTACCGCAAACATGGCCACAACGAAGGCGACGATCCTTCCTACACCCAGCCGCTGATGTACAAGCTGATCAAGAACCATCCCTCGGTTACTTCTATCTACAGCGACCGGCTCATCCGTGAGAATCTCCTCAATGCCGCCGAGATCGACTCGATCAAGAAGCGTATCCAGGCCCGTATGGAAGAGGGCTACCAGGCCGCTCAAAACACTGCCGAAAAATTTGAAACCGTCGAGATGACCAGCTACGAGCAAGCCGCTCTTCAGCACGTCAACGCCGGCAACACCGCCATCGACAAGGCCATGATCGACAAGGTCATCAACGGCTACCTCACCGTACCTGAGGGCTTCACCGTTCACCCCAAGCTGAAGATAAATACACTCGACAAACGCAAAGAAGTGCTCAACGGCGCGCCCCTCGATTGGGCCACCGCCGAAATGGTCGCCTTCGGCAGCCTCGTTCTCGAAGGCACGCCGGTACGGCTCTCGGGGCAGGATTCCCCCCGTGGCACCTTCTCCCAGCGTCATCTAGAATTGGTCGATTTCGAGACCGGCAAATCCTACATGCCGCTCCAGCATCTATCCCCAGATCAGGCCAAATTCGAGGCGGTCGATTCCTCGCTGAGTGAATTCGCCGTCATGGGTTTCGAGTTCGGCTACAGCGTGGCAGACCCCCTCACGCTCGTACTTTGGGAAGCCCAGTTTGGCGACTTCGTCAATGGTGCGCAAATCATGATCGACCAATTCATTGCCGCTGCCGAATCGAAATGGGGCCAGCCGAGCGGCCTCGTGCTGCTGCTTCCGCACGGCTATGAAGGCCAGGGCCCTGAACACTCCAGCGCCCGCATTGAGCGCTTTCTCCAGCTCTGCGCCGAGGAGAACCTCATCGTCGCCAACTGCACCACCTCGGCCAACTACTTTCACCTTCTGCGCCGTCAGATGTACGGTGGTGGAGACCGCCGAGGCGTTCGCAAGCCCCTCATCGTCTTTACCCCCAAGGCCATCCTGCGCAACCCCGCTGCCGCCAGCCCGTCTGAAGATTTCATTCAGGGCGGCTTTCGGGAAGTGATCGGTGATCCCAATGCCGAAGCCGGCGACTCCATCACCCGTGTCCTGGTTTGCTCTGGCAAGGTCTACTACGATCTCGTCAAGGCTCGAGATGAACGCGGCGCAGACCATGTCGCTATCGTCCGTATCGAGCAGCTCTATCCTTTCCCGGCCGACGTACTCGGCGACGTGCTCCAACGCTACTCGCCCTCAGCTGAGATCATCTGGGTGCAAGAAGAGCCCCGCAACATGGGCCCCTGGCGCTTCGTCCAGGAGCAGCTCTACTTCGTGCTTAACTCCAGCCGCCGCACCGTTCATTATGCCGGTCGCCCCGAAGCTGCCTCCACCGCCACTGGTTCCTCCAAGCAACACGCCAAAGAACTGGCTGAGTTTATCGACGCCGCATTCTCGCAAACCGCCCAACTTCGCCCGCGGCGCGTTAAGCTGGTAGCTCGCCGCAAGAAATAATCTATGAACGAATATCCTGACTGGGTAGGCCTGCTCTCCTATCTCGGTCTGGACCCCATCACGGTCTGGGTCGAATATCGAACTTACCTCTACCTGGCCTTAGTGCTGTTAGTGCTCGCGTTGATGGCCACTTTGCGCTTTTGCGCAGTCCGCATCCAGGGTACAGTCGCCAATTACAAACACAGCTTTGCTGATCGCATTGCTTTCTATCGCTCCCTCAATGCCCTCGAGGAGAAGTACCAAAAGCCTCTTCTCGATGCGCTTGGTTCTGAATCTCTTGTTTATGCCGTTCCAGCAATCGCTGCGGATGATGTGCCAGGCTTCAAGAAGTCGGTCGGACACCTCATGCTCACAAAGACCCGCCTCATCTTTGTGGCAAACAATGACAAAATTGAGTTCCCTTTAAATTGCTTTGGTGACGCCAACGTTAAAGACGGCAACAAATACATGGAACTCAAATTGATTCTCGACACTCACAAGCCCATCTTTCATATGCTCGGAATCAGCCGCGATCATGCACAAGAGATTTTTATGAAGATGCACGCCTTTCGCCTGGATCTCAAGCAAGGCTGAGCCCTCCAAAATAATTGAGCCAGTTTTTTGTCTGGCTGCCGCCTTCCTCTCCATCGCTGGGTTGGCATGACCTCCGATGAGGCTTTCCTGAAACTAGTCAACCATCAGAATCGAGACGCCAAGCTGCGTTGGAGCTTGAGCTTGGGCAAGATCTGCTTCAAGTATTCTTCCAGAGAGATCATGGGAAACAGGCTACCAAAACATGCACGAAATCTTAAGACTTCTCGGGCCCAAGTGCCGGGTGCTGGATCTGGGCAGCCGGACGGGGAGCTTCCCACTATCAGCGACCGCAGCCAGGGTAGTTCGGTTCGACCTCGACTTTGCCGGGGGTGGGTCTTTCGTACAAGGAGATGCGCGGCAATTGCCCTTTGCCGATTCCAGCTTTGACGCGATCATCGCCAATCACAGTCTCGAACACATTGATGGCCTTGAAAAGGCTCTTCTTGAGCTGGGCCGGGTACTGCGCAAAGGTGGCATGCTGTATGTGGCGGTGCCGGATGCGGCCACAATCTCAGACCGCCTCTATCGATGGCTGAGCCATGGTGGAGGTCATGTGAATGCAATTCGCGATTCGTACTGCTTTGCCCAGCAACTGAGCTCGCAGATGGGTTTGACTGTCGCGGCTACAAGGCTCTTGCACACCAGCTTTGCCTTCGCGAATGTGTATGGCCCGGTGAAGTGGTCTAGACGGGTTTGGCTGATCGGCGGTGGAAGCGAATGGAGTCTTCGTACGGCCAGCTATTGGGCAAGGCGTTGTGATGCGTGGCTTGGGACCCGCTGGAGTGTATACGGGTGGGCTTTTTATCTCGGAGAGATTGGGGAAGTGGACGAAGTGCCAGCAACCAACGTCTGTATCCGGTGCGGGGCTGCCCATGTTGCAGAGTGGCTCAGGGCTTTGGCGCTGGTTAAGAGTAGTTGGCTGTGGCGGTATTATTGTTGCCCTCTGTGCGGCGCTGAAAATGCGTTTACAGACGATGCATCGAGGCAGGATTAAGCGGGTGGATCAATGGGCCGCCGATGGCTTGGCTGGCTTGTGGTCGTCTTTCTTGGCCTCACTGCCTTTCTTGGCTTCGCCGTGGCCTGCGTCTTTCTTCTCTCCGTGGGCAGCTTTTTTGCTGTGTGCGTCCTTGGGATCTTCTTCGTCATCGGCGGGGTCATATGCCGGCTGCTGGTATTGAACGATGATCGAGATGCGGCGATTTTTCGGTGCCTCTGGATCTTTCGCTTCCATCAGCCGCTGATCGGCAAATCCACGCACCTGCTTGATCTGGTCTGGCCGCATGGAAGTTGTCTTCATCAGCCGGCGGGCTGAGTTGGCTCGATCAGTGGAGAGTTCCCAATTGGAATAATCGCCATCTTTTGAGAACGGTTTGGAATCTGTGTGGCCCTCAATGACAATCGAATTTGGCAATTTCGCAAGCTCGGCGCACATCTTCTCGATAATTGCTTTGCCAAACTCCGTCGGATTGGCGTTGCCCGACTGAAAGAACATTCCCTTTTCTTTTTCAAGCAGTTCGATGCGTAGCCCTTCACCGGTCACCGTCATTGTTACGTGATCTTTGATCTGCTTGAAGTCTGGCATTTGCTTCATGGCGGACTGGATCTTCTCTTTCAGCCCTTCCATGTCGTCCTTGGAGAGAGTGATCTGTTCACCTTCTCCGGCCATACCCGTACCTTGTTGCTTCTTGAAGCCAGCCGGATCGCGGAAGTACCCACTAACCGCACTCTTGACTTTTTCTGATGAGCCCATGAGCCACATCACCATGAAGAAGGCCATCATCGCAGTGACAAAGTCAGCGTAAGCCACCTTCCATGCGCCGCCGTGATGCCCGTGACCATGGATCTTCTTCTTGATCAGATAAATCGGTTGCTCTTTAGTTGGATCGGCCATGGCTTACTTGCCTCCCCCGCCCTTCACCTTTTGCTCCATATCTTTAAAGCTTGGGCGGACATGTGGAGGTATGGAGCGGCGGGCCATCTCGACGGCCAGAATGGGGGCGGCGCCTTTCATGAACGCACCCACACCGGCACGCAGTACATGCATGTATTCAATCTCGCTGTCGTTGATCTTCTGCATGTTGCTGCCTAACGGCCCGAAAATTCCGTAGCAGAAGAGAATGCCGAGAAAGGTGCCGACGAGTGCAGCGGCGACGTGTTCACCGATTTCTTCTGGCGGACCGCCCAGCGCACCCATGGTGACGACCACGCCTAGCACTGCGGCGACGATTCCCATACCCGGCAGTGCATCTGCCATTTCCTTTAGCGCTGCGACGGGCTGTTCAAGCTCGTGCTTCATGATGTCGATGTCTGCTTCCATCGACTGTTCAATCTCGAAGTTCCCGATGCCACCGGCAATCGAAGTGCGCAATGTGTCGCAGACAAAATCGAGCGCATGATGGTTAGACGTAAAGACCTTGTGCTGTGAAAAGAGCTGGCTTTGCTTGGGATTCTCGATGTCGGTCTCAAGCTTTTGCAGCCCGTTTTTGCGGCCGTAGTTGAAAACGTCGGCCAGAGCCTTTAGCGTATCCAGGTATACATTTTTGTTGTAGGGGCTACCCTTGAGAATCCCGAGCATGCCTTTGATCAAAGCAATAATGTTCGAGATGGGATTGGCCACCAGCATACTGCCAATAGCCGCGCCAAATATAACAACCAGCTCCGCTGGCTGCCAAAGGACGGGGAATTTTCCGTGTGACATTGCGTAGCCTCCGCCGACTGCCGCAATTACGATTACGAGACCAATGATAGAAAACATCGCTGTGTGGTCTTATCGACGCCGGATGAGAGTCTTAGAGGAAACCTTTGGATTCAATCTAGAGGGATAGATTTGAAAACTAGTTCGGCCGGATGCCGCCGTCGTTGAAGAAGAAATTCTCGCCCAGGTAAACGCGTTTCACTTCCGGGTCGCGGCCCAGAGTCTCCGGGCTGCCGTCACGGAAGATTTTGCCGTTGTTGATGATGTAGGCACGATCCGTGACAGCCAGCGTCTCACGCACATTGTGATCGGTCATCAAGATACCAATGCCCTGGCGCTTGAGGTCAGAGATAATGCGCTGGAGCTCAAGCACCTGGATGGGATCAATGCCCGAAAAGGGTTCATCCAGCAGCAGAAAGCTTGGTTCGATCACCAGGCTGCGGGCGATCTCGACACGCCGTCTTTCGCCACCGCTAAGCATGTAGCCCTTATTCTTGGCAACCTTCTCGAGACCCAATTGTTCGATCAGCCGCATCATCCGTTCGCGGCGTTGGCGCCCGTCGATAGGAAGCGTCTCAAGGATCGCCATCAGATTTTCCTCAACGCTCAGCTTTCGAAAAACGCTCGGTTCCTGAGGCAAATAGCTGATCCCCCGGCGGGCACGCTGGTACATGGCAAGTTCAGTGACATCTTCATTGTCAAGCATGATACGTCCGCTATCGGGCGTCACCAGACCAACAATCATATAGAAGGACGTTGTCTTGCCGGCACCATTCGGGCCAAGCAAACCAACTACCTCGCCCTGCTCGACAGACACCGAGACACCGTCGACAACACGGCGTCCGCTGTAGGCCTTGATCAATCCGGTAGTTCTTAGAGTGTGCAAGAGAATTCTCTGCCTGAGGATTCCAGCTTAGCGCTTTCGCTGCAGCGTGCTGAGCGCGGGCTTCTGTTCCTGGCCATCGACAATGATCTTGTCGTTATTGGCAAACCAGGTGAGCTGTTTGCCTGTTGTGCGGCGCTGCTCAACTCCTTTGACTGTATCGATCATTTCCGGCTTACCGCCTTCAAGAATCAGTTTGCTGTCTGCCGAATAGAATTCGCCAGTTTCTCCTGTCCCCTTGCGAACGCGTTGCGCACCAGTTTCTACAATACGGACAGCCCCGTAAGCAAAGGTCTTTTCGATTCCGCCAGAAGGCTGCTCATTGAAGCGCTCGCTGTCATCCTCGTCCAGATAGGCGCGAAGTTGGTTGGACTGCACCTCGAGCCCAGGCCTGCTCATGACGACATTGCGACTGTATTCAATCAGCCGTTCCTTGTCGGAGTAGTACATCTCGGCTGCTTTGACATTCGTGAGAATGGCCCCGGTTTTGCGTGCTTGCGCCGACTTTTCGTCAACCATCTGATGGGTAATCCCGCCAAATGCCCGAAGCTGACCTAGCTTGCGATCAATATCGATTCGAGGTGCACGCAATCGATTTTCACCTTGCCAGATGACGGCGTTGCCTTCGTACCGAATCTTGGAATTGGACTCGCGTGTCTCCATACGGTCCGCAGTGGCCTGCGTCACTTCTTCGCTCTTGCCTGATTTCGAGTTCTTCTCAGCTTCGCGCGTGCTGCGTACCTTGCCCGTGGCATCGAATTCGCCCGTCTTTTGATTGAGCACAATTTCATTAGCGTCAGTGGAGCCGGTGGGGTCCCAAACGCGAGCATTTGTGGTGAGCGTGATTTGGTTGGCGGAAGTCACCTGCACGGCCCGGTCCGCCTTGGCCCGCTGGCCGCCTTCCTGAAAGCGGAAATCATTCCACTGTTCCAGGCGTTGCATTTCTCCGGTCTTGGGATCGAATTTCGCCTCGAGGTCCTTGCTCCAGGTGAGCATTGGCTGGGCACCCTTTTTTGCGCTCGATTCGGGATCTGTCTTTGTTGCAACATTGACGCTGCGGAAGGATTCGATCTGATTGTTGGCAGCGTATTGTATGGTCATCCGGTCGCCTTCGAGATGGCGCTTACGCTGAGCTGGACGATTGGGGACAAAATCGAGACTCCCGGGGGCGTGCACTTGCACTGTTTCAATATCATGGCCATCCTTGCGCATCTTCATCTCGATACTCTCGCTACTCAGGATCCGGGTTTCAGCCATTTGATTGCCCGCTCGCAGAGCAGGAATAGACGCAATGCTCGCCTTGCCATTGGCTAACGCTTTATCGAGCACAGACTCCTTCTCTCCAACTGCAAAGAAGAGGTCCAGACGGCGGGCGGTCGCATTCGTTTTGCCGCTATCGCCGGTACTGCTCAGCTTGGCATCGTCTTCTGCAATTACTTTTTCCACCAGTCCCCTGGCGTTGAAATCGATGTTTAGCGTTTTGGCTGCATAGTCAATCTGACGCTTTGGAGCCCGGTCTATACCCCGGGCATCAATTGCCATGACATGCCGGATCGCACCCTTATCCAGATTGACTTCGCTCGCTGCGGCATCGAGTGAAAAGTCTTTTTTGCGCATCTTTGACCAGGGAGAAAGATACACTTTCGACTCCTGCTCCCGGTAGTGAACCACGTCGCTCTCGACCTGCATTTGGTCTGCCTTGGGGTCGCGCGGTTGCCATTTGAGATAGGACGCATGTAGCAGGTGCAATTCGTGAGTCTGTGGATCGTATTCAGCGCCGGTTGCGTGTCCGCTCCCTTCTCCGCCCACCTGCTCGAAGCGGAATTCGACGTGGCCCTGGGTGATCATTTTTCCGGTCTTGATCTCTAGACTGGCCCCTTGCGCCTTGATCGCCAGGATCTTGCCGGTTGGCACACCGTCATGCGCAACCGCCATGTTCACTTCCACTTCGCTTTCGCTGCTCAAGCGGCTCTCAGCGGGGTAGAAGTTGCCCTTGGCCGCCTTGACCAGATCGAAGGTCCTTCCATCTGCATGAAAGAGGCGCAGTTCCATTTGGTCGAGCTCCATATAAGGCGGATCCTTGACTTCCCGGTAGTCTTTGGCCCGAAGCTCAGCGACGGTGCGGGTGCCTTCAGAGGTTCGGTAAACAAAGCCCTCGGCTTTGGAATTGAGCGTGCTTTGGAGGGGTACAGGAGGTGCTGCAGTGTTCCGTTTTTGCACGGCCAACTGCCGCTGGTAGCTAAACCAGACCAAGCCGGCAATCCCGAGGATGACGGTAAACAGGAAGTAAGGTGCGGCTCGGCGCATAGGCCCAGCTTCAGCTTAACAGTTCTGTTTGGGGCTGCCAAAATCAGGTTCACGCCAAAGAAAAGTATTTTTTCAACATGGCTTTACACATGTTTTCAACATCTTGCAGATCCAGTCAGAATGCGGTGCCCCAAGAGGGAAAACGGTATTTTTAGGCTTGTGATGCGGACTTAATGTCAGTCAACAAACAGTTTAATCAAGAGGTTATAGAACAATGGAACCCATCGTAGTCATTCCTCCTTTTTTCTTCTAAACGCAGCGTTTAGATTCCTAAATTGGGATTTCCAAAGATATTGTGGAAATTCTTGCATCTTATTGCCGTACTAGGTAAAAACTCTGATATATTCCTAGGAGTACTGACTATAGTACTCCTAGGCCTAATGTAGAATGCGAAAGAAGCTGCCACTTCTTATCTCGGTCGTTATAATGGCCAGCTTTCTCTCGGTTGCCTATACCGTGAGGAAGACCGGCGCGACGCTGGCAGTCTCTAAACCCTCCACAGAACTCACCAAGCTGCGAAAGTCGGCTTACGGGTTGGTTCAGAAACAGCAATATGGCGAGGCAATCCGGCTCTACCAAGCAGCTCGCCGGTTAGCGCTCCTCGAAGGGAATCGGGAATTGGCCATTCAATTTATCAACAACATAGCGGGTTGCTACCACCTGAGCTATGAATATCGCGAAGCAATCCAGTTTTATCGACTTGCCCATGAAGAGTCCCGTAGCATTGGGTCAAAGGCGCAAGAGTCTTTAGCAGCGCTTAACATCGCAAGCTTGTATACAGAAACTGGTGAAAATCAACTCGCTTCCGGTATGTTGTCCAGCCAGTCTCTTGGTGACGCCCACTTCCTCCCCTCAACTCGTCTCGATAGCTTGCTGCAATTGGGCAATATCTATACCAGGTTGGGTAAACATGATGAGGCTAAAGCCGTTTTTCAGCGAGCACTTGCCGAAGCCGATACGGAGCCAGCCACTGGAGTGTCCGATCCTTATGCGGCAAGGCTAAAGCAATGGCCAGCCGCCGCTTACGAGCTGCGTCGCGCCTGGGTCTTCGCGGTAATTAGCGAGAGCCTGAACTGGCGCGGCAAGTTCAAAGACGCAGAGCCTTACATTCTCGAAGCTTTCCGGTTGCGGTCCACCTATAAGGAGCCATCGAGCTTGAGAAACACGCTTCAACTGGCGATGGTTTTGCGCGATAAGGGAGATTTTGACGCTGCGATCCGCCTGCTCGACATGTCGACACAGTCGAATGCATTGCCAGCGACCCCAAAACATCTTTATCTCCTCAATAGGGAAAAGACCCGGATTTATCTGGCAAAGGGAGATTTCAACAAGGCCCTTCCTCACCTGCGGGCTATCCTGCGTCAAGCCCGCCAATGGAGGCTCGGTGTCTTACCAACCAACTCCTCTTTTCTTAACTTTGAGACCTTTTTGACTACCGAAAGCCAGCAGTCGTTTCTCGACACGATCTGCAATTACCCGATTCGCCTGGATGAGGATGGGCTGGCTGTGGAATCGTTTTGGGCGGCCGAAGAAGCTCGATTTGCCAGCATGAGAGCGGCGCAGTTTCCTGCCGCCGATTTTATCAGCCGATTCCCGGCCACTTATTGGAAGCAATTGGCGCGCTATCAGGCGCTTCAAGTCAAGGCAATGACTACTGGTGTTAGCTCAATCGAAGAAATTCGCTCCATTGAGAAGACTTTAGCGTCCATGGAGCTCGATGCGGGCCTTGAAGTTCCCAAAACGCCGGCTACTGACGATATTCGTGGGTTCTCAACCTGGAAGGCTCAGCTCCCTGTAGACGAAGTGGTTTTCTCCTATTACCTCTCAGAACCATATTCGCTAGCCTGGACTGTAGATTCCGAGGGAGTGCATCTGCGGCGCATCGCCGGGCGTAAACAACTGTCTCAATGGATAGTCCAATTTCGCAGTGAGTTGGAGAATTCGTCCCAAATTGAAAATTCAAGTGCCGGAATAGAACTCTCAAGGCAATTATTTGGAGACTATTTAAGCACGCATCGTACTATTCCTTACTGGACAATGGTGGTAGATCAAGAACTTTCAACGTTGCCAATTTCAGCCCTTCCAAGCGGACGGCCAGGTGCTCGTTATCTTCTGGAGGACCACATCATTCGTTTTCTGCCCTCTGCCATCTTCTTGCACGCTCAAGCTGACCCGGATTGGAAGCGGAAGGCTGTTGCGATTGGTGATCCTGTTTACAACCAAGCGGACCGGAGAGTGAGTTTGAATCAAACTACTTCGCTCGACTTGCTGCAGCTAAACCGATTGCCTGCGTCTACCAAGGAAATCCAGCAAAGCTTATCGGTTCTGAGTGCGAGCAATTGGTCTATCACCGAGCGAACCGGATTGGCCGCCTCGGCAGGTGCACTTCGCGACGCCCTCACCAGCTCGCCAGATATCCTGCACCTCTCGACGCACTTTGTAAAGCAGGGCGGCAGCAATCCGATGCTTAATATCGCCTTGAGCCCAATGTCGGGCTTTGGCGGGGGTCTTTTCAGTTCGCTCGACCTCAATTCAGTACGTACCAAAACCAAGCTCGTAGTATTGTCTGGCTGCAATTCTTCGACGGGCCAGATCGTACCGACCATCGGAGTTAACGGCTTATCTCGCGCCTTCCTGATATCTGGAGCCAGCACCGTAGTGGCTACACTCTGGCCGACTGTCGACACTGACGGGCCAATCTTTCCCGTGTTTTACCGACACCTGATCCACCAACGGTGGAGTCCCCGTGCTGCGGCCCAGTCGCTGCGTGCAGCACAACTGCAAATGATCCGCCAAGGCGGATGGACCTCCAAGGCGTCCTATTGGGCGGCCTATCTTGCGATTTCAAAGGGCTGATTCATGATAGTTATCCATTCCATCGACGAATTCTCGCGAATTGACGAAATGCAGGCAGAAGCTGCTACGGTCGAATCCGCTCCCAGGCTTGAGGGTCCGATTGCGATCCATCCGCCCGCGAATCCGGTGCCTGACATGAACTGGATCGATCTCGTGCAACGCATCCAGTGCAATGATCAGTTGGCGCTTGAAGAGCTTTACACCTTATTTTCTCGTGGTATCAAGTTTCTCATCGTGCGCCAATTGGGCCGTCAAGACATTGATGACCGGGTTCACGACACCTTCGTGATTGTGGTGCAAGCGATCCAGCGCGGCGAATTGAGAGATCCAGAGCGGCTGATGGGATTCGTGCGAACGATCGTACGGCGTCAGATCGCAAGCTTTATCGAGAAGAATTACACAAGGCGGCGCGACGAGCTTGATATCGACGGCAATGTCAAGATTGCAGATTCTCACATCAGCCCTGAAGAAGGTGCTATCCGCTCGCAGAACGCCCAAATCATGGAAGATATTTTGCGTGACTGCTCCAGGCGGGATCGCGAAATTCTGACCCGTTTCTATCTGCTCGAGCAGCCCCAGGGACAAATTTGTGAAGAGATGGGATTGAACGACACGCAGTTTCGCTTGCTCAAATCGCGCGCCAAACAGCGTTTCAGCGATGAAGGCAGGCGCCGGATGGCGAAAAATAATCTCCGCTCATTTTTTGTGAGAAAAAGATCCGCAGTCTGACACTAGCCTAGTGCACGAACATGATGCCGGAGATACCTCCCCCCGCTCTGTCATCATTGTACTGGAGGCCATGAATGGATAGGCGTTTGCCTGCAAGGGACAGAACTGCGCTGCAGATTCTAGAAAGATCCCACCTGACCGAGGATGCACTCGAGGTGTATTTACTCGGACGTTTGTCTTCGGAGGAAGACATTGCTGTTGTGGAGGAGCACATTCTCGTCTGTGAACACTGCCTGACGAGGCTCGAAAAGATGGATGGCTTTGTACATGCAGCTGTGGCCGGGGCAACCGCAGTAAGGTTAAATCCAGAACCGAATCAATCATTTAAATACCTGCCAATCGCGCTTGCCGCAAGCGCTGCGGCGATCTTTGTTCTTCCTGGCTTGGTGAAGCAGCCTGCCGAGCCGGCAAATATCGATTTAGTTGCGATACGCAATGAAACCAAGATCAGGGCACCCGCTGGCAGAACTCTGAACCTGAAACCCGATCTGACTGGTCTTGCCGAAACGGGCTACGACTGGGAACTGTCCGGTGTCGACGGTCAGTTGAAACAGCGCGGCAAGCTGGATTTGGCCACCGGCAGACTGAGTATTTCCGGCCTCAGCGAAGATCAATACTGGCTTCGATTAAAAGCAACGGGGCAGCAAGATATTCTGCGCGAATTTAGTCTTTCGGTGCAGTAATCTGAACAAGATCGTCTGCCGGTTTTCTTCCAAGCGGCCGCGCCTGTTGTTGCGGCCTCAGAAGTTGAACCGGCAGACGGCTCCAGTAAGCTAGTCTCTCAACCCACGGCAACAGTTTGCGCACGGTACGACCGTGAAAGATCAGGCTGCCCGCTACTAGAATTGGGTGCGGAATCGAAGTGCGGCACTTGGAGCAAATGTCGACTTCCCCGGCCCTTCCTTTAGTGTGCAGCGAACGCATACGTTCCATCTCCGGTGAATTCCAAATCGCCTCGAGAGGTTGCTCGCCAATTTTGCCTACTGGCTTTCCGTCGAGCATATAGCTCTGGCAACAGGGGTAGACATCGCCGTTTTGCTTGATGTACATCGGGCCCCGCCAAAGGTAATGACAAGGGTGTGTAAAATCTCCTGGCGCATGGCCTCCGTCCGGGCTCATCAGGTCGGTCTCGTCGGCTTTGACCCGCGTTTGATCTACTCCTGGGATCGTCTTCCAAAATCGTTCAAAATCACTGACCTCGTCCCAGTTTTTCTCCATCCGCACCATCTGGACAACCACCTGCACCTTTGCCTTCATCGCGTCCTTCATCCTGGCGAAACGAACAAAATTCTCGCGAACCCGGTCAAACTTGGCACCCTTGCGATAAAACTCGAAGCTCTCCCTGGTCGCTCCGTCAAAGCTAAGCGTAATGTGCTCGATCGGTGTTCTCAGGAGTCTTTCGGAGGCCTTCTCATCAAGCAGGGTTCCATTGGTAGAGAGCAGTGTCGAAATCTTGTGCTGGTCGCAGAACTCGATTCGCTCGAAGATCTTGTTGTCCAGCAGTGGCTCCCCTAAGCCAATCAGCATCATGTGCTCAGCGCTGTCAGCACTTTCCCGCACCAGCTTCTCAAAGACCTCGTCGCTCATGTCTTCTTTGGGCTGCTTGTGCGTCTCGCGAGGACACATTGGGCAATAGATGTTGCATTTAGCTGTGGTTTCGACGATATACTCGACAGGCAGAGCATTCAGCCGCGATTTGCGGCTGAGGTAGCCCCACAGGAGCCGAGCGCGATTCCAGGCACGCATCAGAAACTAATATTGTAGCGTCTGCTTTGTTTGAATCATCGATAAATAGCCTTGAATTCTCCCGCCGAAGATCGCATCCGCAGCTTGAACGAAGCCCCGCTGCAGCCCCAGGCCAAGTACGTTCTGTACTGGAGTCAGATGAATCGCCGCGTAGACGCGAATCACGCTCTGGCTCATGCTATTTCTTTAGCCAACCACCTAAAGCTGCCGGTGCTGGTCTACGAAGCTCTCACCTGCACCTACCGCCAGGCCAACCGGCGTATCCACACCTTCATATTGGAGGGTGTGCATGATACGGCCACCCAGCTCGAACAGCTTGGGGTTGGCTATTTGTTTTACTTGAGGGCGAAACGCAAAGATGACAACGATACCCTCTACCGCTTGGCAGAAGATGCAGCGGCGGTAGTGACAGATGACTACCCCACCTTCATCGCTGCCACGCACAACCAAAGCGTACCTGCCAAGCTGAAGGTGCCCTACCTCGCTGTCGACTCCAGTTGTGTCGTGCCCATGAATAAGTTCGAGAAGCGCGAGTACGCTGCCTACACGATCCGTCCCAAGATCCAACGCTTGCTTCCTTCCCACATGAAGCCTTTCGCGATGCCGCAACCGCAGCATCGCTGGACGCTCCCCATCCCGGCCTACCATACGAATGTTAGTAGCGGGAATATTACAGCTTTGGTGTCCAGTTGCGAGATCGACCAGCATGTCCCTGTCTCAACCAGCTTCCATGGTGGAGCACTTGAGGCCAACCGGCATCTGAAAATTTTTCTTGATCGCAATCTGAAGCGTTACGCTGAAGACCGCAATCAACCAGCCGCCCACGCCACCTCCAACATGAGCCCCTACCTTCATTTCGGCATGATCAGCGCCCTTGATGTCGCATTGCGAGTGCAGTCACGCGGCATCGAAGACAATACTTCGAGCGCCGAGTACATCGAAGAGATGGTGGTGCGCCGGGAGTTGGCTTTCAACTTTGCCCGCTATGCAGGGCCGCAAGTGGAATGCCTGTCCAGTCTGCCTGACTGGGCTCGCAAGACTCTGCTCACACACGCTGCCGATGAACGCAGCCCAAGCTATACGCGCGAGCAATTCGAAAAAGCCGAAACTCATGATGACATCTGGAATGCCACGCAAAAAGAGCTGCTCTTCCGCGGCAAGATGCATGGCTACTATCGTATGTACTGGGGCAAGAAGATCATCGAGTGGTCGCCCACCTGCCAGGACGCGCTTGAGACTATGATTTATCTGCACGATAAGTATGCGCTGGATGGGCGAGACCCCAATACGTATACCGGCATCTTGTGGTGTTTTGGATTGCATGATCGCCCATGGGTGGAGCGGCCAATTTTTGGGCAGATTCGCTGGATGTCCTACGACGGCATGAAGAGGAAGACCGACGTAGCCTCTTACCTTCGGGAGATTGCTTATATCGAGAGCACTGGTAAAGATCCGTTTACCGTACAATAGGCGCTGAATGCGGATCACTCTGAGTGGAGCAACCGGGTTTCTAGGCCTTCATCTGGTGGAGCGGCTCTGCCAGGAGGGTCATTCCATCGCTTTGCTCACACGGCATGCGGTAACAGGATTTCCTTCAGCGGTTGAGACATACATTTGGAATCCCCCTCGCGTTGAAGCTCCCCCTCAGGCCTTTGAGGGGAGTGAAGCAATCATCCATCTGGCTGGTGCGCCTGTCAATCAGCGTTGGACGGCGCAAAGCAAGCAATTGTTGCGCAGCAGCCGCATCGATTCCACCAGAAGCCTGGTTCAGACTCTTTCGACGCTTTCGCGACGGCCTGCTCTGCTGCTCAGCGCTTCGGCGATTGGGTTTTATGGTGACCGGGGCGATGAGATACTGACCGAATCTGCCTCTGCCGGAGACAGCTTTCTGGCTCTGCTTTCGGTCGATTGGGAAAAAGAAGCCAACCTGGCTCGTTCGCTCGGAATGCGAGTGCAATGCTTGCGCACTGGAGTCGTATTTGGGATGAAAGGCGGAGCACTACCGGGCATGCTGCCGGTTTTCCGGCTGGGCATCGGTGGAAAACTGGGGAGTGGGAAGCAGTGGATGAGCTGGATCCATGTCGAGGACTGGGTAGGCTCTGTATTGAAGTTGCTCAAAAGCGAGCTACCTTCTGGCCCGTATAATCTCACCGCACCAGAGCCCTGCAGCAACGCCGATTTCACCCGCGTGCTTGGTAAAGTGTTGCATCGTCCAGCTTTTCTCACTGTTCCAGATTTTGCGCTTAACCTGATTTTGGGCGAAATGAGCACTCTCTTATTGGGCAGTCAGCGCGTGGTTCCAGATGCCTTGTTGAAATCAGGTTACGAGTTCCGTTATCCAGCACTGGAGTCTGGCCTGCGCTCCTTGCTACAATAAAAGGGTTATGGCAATCCCGAATGTAAAGCGCTATCGAATTTCCAGTGCAGATGGCACGCAAACAGCCACGATCATGGCTGTGCTCCCCAAGGATGCCGACGTGACTGCTTACCTATCTGACGCTGCCAAGCGTTTCGATTGGAAGGCTTACGGCGATGCTCAGGCAAAGCAGTTCAAGGTCCGCGTCGGTCAGCAGAAACAGAAGAAAGCGAAGTAAATTCGCTCTCGCAAATCTCCGATGTCTTAAGGCAGGCGCGCACTCAGTTTTTATTACTCAGTGCGCGAGTTGCCTTTATTCCTTCTTCAGCAACCATGGCATCACGGTCGTGTGCAAGCGCATCGATAGCCTCACGGTCATCAGCTTTGCCTTCTGCAGCCATTATCCTCGCCACTCCGATTTTCTCTGATCGAGTCGCTGTTGGCAGCTTGGCGCGTACCAAAGCACGCACTTGTTCATCCCTGCAAAGCTCACCCAGATAAGTCTCGCTGTATTCGTGCCAGACGGCAGAATTCAACATGTTGAAGAGATAAGTGAATGGGCTGAATTCTGCGGTGTCGAGTTGCCCCAACTTGAGTAGCGCAAACGACTGCCCCAGGCGCGCCCGCTGACTGCCCTCATCCTTGTAAAGAGCTTCCAATTTGGAGCGAAGATCCGTGGCACGAATGCGGCCCACGCCTTCGGCGGCATAGCCCCTTAGCTTCTCATCGCGACTGTGAAGGTTTTGCTCAAAGAGCCCGCGGCTTTCAAGTGCGCCAATCATGGCAATTGCCTCCATCGCGGCGGAACGGCTCTGAGGGGAACGGCCCCTGGCAAAGACTTCAGCCAGATCAGGGAGTGCTGCTTCGTTCCGGAAAATGCCGTTGATTGCGATGGCCCGGGCTTGGATGCGGTCGTTCAGATCACGAAGAAGAAAAATCGTTTCAGAGGCTGCCGATTTGTCGCCGGCAATTTCGATCACACGCAGTGCTGACATCATCATCCCGTCATCTTTCGATTTCAGCAGGGGATAAAGGTCGGGGAGCGCTGACTTTGCTCTTAGGGTTCCCAGCGCTTGGGCTGCCTGCAACCTGGCCTCGCGACTGGCACCATTCAACAGCACATTGCGCACGGCTGCGATGTCTTCAGGGCGCGCATGAACGTAGGGGTCGAGAACCGGTTCATTGGGCGAACGGGTGATCTTGTCGCCTACTGCGCTTAAGCGGGCACGCATGCCTTTCTTGACATAGCCGGGCTTGTAGAAATTGACAATGCCTGCAACTGCGAGGCGCTGCACCTCGGCTGCACCGTCTTCAGTACTGACGCGCAAGGCGTCTACGGATTCAACGCCGCCGGCTTCAATTAGCGCTTCGGCGGCGGCAAATCTCACAGACGGATCTGGGTCTCGCTGATAGGCGGTGATCGAAGGCACGGCGTTTTTGCCCTGCTTCGAGAGTGCCTCGAGGTTTTTGATTTTGTCTTTAGAAAGGTCTTGCGCCACGAGCATGCCGAGGCAAAGCACAGAGGCAAGAATTGATTTAGCGAGCAAATTCCAGTTCAACACGGTTTGGAATCAATCCTAGCTCATATCCCATGTCGAGGAGTTTTTGGGCGGCACGGGGAATCACTTCGCCGCAGTCAACCGTGTAGTGGTTGACGTACATCCCAACAAATTTTTCGGCCAGGGGATGCTCCATATCGCGGGCAAATTGCATGGCATAGGCCAGTGCTTCTTCCTGGTGGTCAAGAGCATACTGGATGCTGTCATGCATCATCCGGCAGCACTCGCTTTTGACATCGGCAGGCAGACTTCGCAGGATCGCGTTGGCTCCCAGCGGAAGCGGAAGATCATAGGTTTGCTTCCACCAGGCACCAAGGTCTACAATCTTTTGAAAACCCTCTCGCTTGTAAGTGAGCTGAGCTTCGTGAATCACGAGGCCAGCATCGGCCGAGCCCTCTGTAATCGCATCGAGAACCTTGTCGAAAGGCACAACAACGGCCTCAAAATCTGGCTGCATGATTCGCATGGTCAGATAAGCGGTGGTCATTTTTCCGGGCACTGCGATCCGTTTGCCCTTTAGTTCTTCGACCGGCAAAGGCAATTTAGCAACCACCATGGGCCCGTAACCATCGCCAATACTGGAACCTGCTGCCATCAATTGGTATTTGTCTGCCACATAAGGGTAGGCGTGATATGAAATCGCCGTCAGATCGTATTCTCCAACCATTGCTTTTTGATTCAAAAGCTGAATATCTGAAAGTTGATGGACGAAATTTACCAGTGGGCTGCGCAATTTCCGGGTGGCCAGCGCGTAGAACATATAGGCGTCATCAGAGTCTGGGCTGTGGGCGCAGACGATATCCCGAACTGAAGTTTCTTCCATGTCTGTATAGATTCAGTCTAACAAGGCTGGGACTTATAGAAGCCGAAGGTGATTCAGCCGGGCAATGGGTTTAGGCGATGTTGGCAACCGGACGCATCTCGCAGTCGAGTTGGCGTATGACTTTGTGAAGACGGTGCAGGTTTTCGCCTGCGAGAGACAAATCGCCCGAACGTCCCTGACGCTCTAGCTCACAAGCCTCTCTCACTACTGCGTCAGCGCCAAAATTTGCTACCGCACCTTTGAGAGTGTGAGCGGCATGCTCAAGCAGAGGAGGATCCTGACGTGCAACTGCGTCTTCGATAGCAGTCATGCTCTTGGGGTAATCGTCGAGAAAAATTTTGACGAGTTCAGTTAATAACTCCTCGTCGTCACCAACGCGTGCCAATGCGGCTTCACGGTCAAATAGATGTTCTTGCACTTCTTCGTCTCTAATAGAAGAATCGACCAAAGTCGACGTTGCCTTTAACTCAATTCGCTTGGCTCCTCTGATTTTAGTAGATGCTGTACTCCTAGTACTAGCGTTTTAGGTGAAAAAGGTTTTTGCAAAGCGAGATCCTTACGACCGGGAGCTTCCTGCAGGTATCCCGAAATGAACATGACCTTAATCTGCGGGTGGAGAAGCCGTACCATACTCGCTACGTTTTTACCCTGGCCACCCCTGATTTCGAGGTCCGTGATGAGCAGGTCGATGTGCCCTTCTGCACGGGCAATCTGGATTGCACCTTCTTCTGAGGCGGATTCGAGCACCCGGTAGTGGCGTTGTTCGAGCACGCGCCGGATCAGCGATCGAATACCGTCTTCATCCTCGACCACCAGGATGACGCCTGGGCTTGGAACAGCAACCGGCTTTTCGTCCACGATCTGACTGATTGGGACATCGAGAATGAACTTGGCCCCCTGGCCCGGAGTGGACGACACCTCAATCCGGCCTCCCCATTCCTCCACACTCTCCGCCACCAGCGCCAAACCAATCCCCGTGCCCTTGCCTTCCGGCTTGGTTGTGAAGAAAGGTTCAAAGATGCGCGGCTGCAAGTCGGTGGGAATGCCGTCTCCGTTGTCTTCAAATTCGAGAAGCACACGGTCGTTTTCCAGTCGCGTCTTTACGACAATCCTGCCCCCAAGAGGCATGGCGTCACGCGCATTGACAATCAGGTTTAACAAGACCTGTTCCACCTGGCTTGAGTGAGCGAGGATCGTAGCCGGCTCGGGCGATAGTTCGTAGTCGAGCATGACGGTTTCGCCAAGCAAGCGCATCAGCATTGCTCGCATCTCTTGCAGTTGGGAGTTCAGGTCGATGGGCCTTGGCTCAAGACTCTTGCCGCGAGAGAAAGCAAGCAGTTGCTGGGTAAGGGCTGCCGCCCGCCCGGAAGCACGCAAGATCTCCTGAGCACCTTCTTGCGCGCCACGGCTCAATTGCGGCTCTTCAAGCATCATCCGCGCATAGCCGTCGATCACCATCAAGAGGTTGTTGAAGTCGTGGACAACATTGCCGGTCAAACGTCCGAGGGTCTCAAGGCGCCGCCGCTGCTGGACAAGTTCGAGGGATTCGGGGGTCTGATCTTCGAGAGCCATCTGAGATACAATCATAGCTTCAGGGAGGTGCATCTTCGCGACAACTCTGTTTCGCGACTTGATAGATGCGATCAAGCCTCGTGGGAATCCGTTCATAGCGGCACCGCGAGGGGGATTTACGGCGGCGCATGAGATAGTCACCAAAGCCGCCGAGGGTTTACTTGCGCTCACGTTTCCCGACGATTGTAGAATCTGCAACACCCGCCTCGCTGATTTTCCATCGTACCCGGTTTGTCCTTCCTGCCTGGCTATCCCTCAACCACTTTCCGCCGACGCCTTCTGTATCCAGTGTCATGCTCCGTTTCATTCTGAAGCAGCCCTTGATATCGATGGCCGTTGCCGGCTCTGCCGGATTGGGCTCACCCACTTTGATGCCATGTATTGCGTAGGAGCCTATGAGGGCCGCCTGCGCCAGTTGATTCACTTGTTCAAATATGAATCGATGGAACGTCTGGGCAAGCCGTTGGGCGCTTTCCTGCGCTCAGGCTATCCGCGCGAGCTTGTTTTTGATTGTCTGGTTCCCATGCCGATCCACCGCCGTCGCCGCCGCGAACGCGGTTTTAACCAGGCCGAAGTACTGGCGCTGCAATTGACCCACTTCTCACAGTTACGAGTCGAGAAGCTGGTGGAGCGCCACAGACACACTGCCAAACAGGCTGGCCTCTCGGGCAAGGAGCGTCGCAAGAATGTGCGCGACGCTTTTCGAGTGCCCAACCCCGATCAGGTTCGGGGCAAGCGAATTTTGCTGATAGACGACGTGCTCACCACAGGCGCGTCGGCTAATGCTTGCGCTCTCACCCTCAAAAGGGCAGGGGCGTCGTTTGTCGCCATTTTGGCTCTGGCTCGTGCTGATCGCCGGATCGGTTCTGGGCCGGAGGCTGCAATCGCCTTGTCGCAGTTTGTCTAAGGAGCCCCGATGATCGAAAGAACGCACGATCGACACGCCCTCGATCGACTCCACAGGCCGGTGCTGGTGCTCAATGCCAGTTTCGAGCCAATCAATGTGTGTGCCGCGCGGCGTGCCCTGGTGCTGATTCTCAAAGGTGCAGCCAGCGCCGAAGAGCATTCCCAGGCGCACGTACATTCCTCCCGCAAAGACATGCGCTTACCCAGCGTCATCCGTCTGCACGACTATCGCCGGATTCCGCAACAGACCCGCTCGCTGTCGCGCAAGAACATTCTGATGCGCGATAAATACACCTGCCAGTATTGCCAGAAAGTGATGCCGGCCGGGGAACTCACGCTCGATCATGTGCTGCCCCGGTCTCGCGGCGGCCCGTCGAGTTGGGAGAATTTGGTGGCGTGCTGCCATCCTTGCAATAACCGCAAGGGCAACCGCACGCCGGACGAGGCGGCCTTCCGGCTGTTGAAACCGCCCAAGCCATTTAGCCTGCATACTTCGCGGCATCTGATGAGACTGCTCGCCAGAAGCGATGAGCAGTGGCGCAAGTACCTGTTTTATTGAGACAATTTGAGAGCGGGCCCTTAGCACAACGGTTAGTGCAGCAGACTCATAATCTGTTGGTTGTTGGTTCAAATCCAACAGGGCCCACCAAAGCTTAAGGCAAGTAATTCTATGAGCATGACAACAATCCACATCGTTCCCAAGAACCGCAGATGGGTCTTGAAGCGGGAAGGGGCTGCAAACCTTGGTTCCCAGGTTTACAGGACTCAAGGCGAAGCTCTGACTGTTGCAATAAATCTTGTCAAGGCAAGCCCAGCGGGCCAAATCGCCGTGCATGGAAGGGACGGCTCCATCAGGTCCACCGCTGTCCATGGATTGCCCGAGGTACAAGCTCCGCCACATAAGAGTTCTCTCGGTAAGAAGACCATCGAACGCGCCGTTTCAGCGGTGATCCTTGATCGCTTTAATGAGAATTAACCGGTGGCAATCCCCTCTGCGCCAACATACATGAGACCCTTCCGGTTTGCCTAATTAAAGAGCAAGGCGGGAAAGAGAACCCGCATGAACAAGCAGCAGACGAATGGTGTCCCTTCAGCCTTGGGGGCCGTAGAACGAAGCTCGGACGAGCGCAGTGGAGCGGCTCTGAAGGCCGACTGCAACTCTCTCCCCGACCCTGAGGCAAGACCTCGGGAAACGCGCCGCAGATTCACGTCTATTGGAGTCGTTAGCGATTCTTACTTGGCGGGTGGGTTGAACTCCGCGCGAGTGGCAAACTTGCCGGCAGTAGGAAAGTCTTTCGGGATCTTTTGTGTGACCTTTCCGGTGGCGACCCACTCGGTTCCGCGTTGGAATGTAACGATAAAACCCACTGAGTTCAGCGCAGCGCGATCATGGCCGAGGATCGTGTGAAAGATGCGCCCCTTTTCAAAGCTGAGGGTCATGAGGGCGGGCTCATCGCGACCGGTGCCTTTGTTCGCAGGGTCGGAATAGGCAGTGGCGAGAACCGTCATGTTAGTACCGGGGCCGCGCATGCGGGCATAGAGTTCGTCCCCTGCATGCATCCATTCGGTGGGCAGACCCTTGGTGATGGGGTGCCTGGTGTTGCGGTGGACGACCTTGTAGGGGAGGCGAGCACCGTGGCTGCCAGCATTGAATGGAGAGGAGTCTGCTTCGATCTTGCCGTCTTTGTAGAACCAGTTGGGGCCGTCCTTCTCGGTGCGGCCTCGCCAGCCGCCGATGCCAATCATCTGGTTGTAGGCCTTCCATTGAGGGAAGGCGTTGTCGGCCGCGTGGAAGATGACCACACCGCCGCCAGAGGCGACGTATTTCTCGAAGGAGGCCTTGAGGCTGTCAGGCCAGCGGTCGTCTGGGGCGTCATAGTTGAGGACGACGGCTTTGTACTTGCTGAAATCAGGATTGAAGGTAGAGAAGTCAGCGCCTTTGGACGGCGCGGTTACAACGTCGACGGCGAAGAGGCCGGTCTGGTCGAGCATCATCTTGAGATATGGAGTTGTCTCCTGCCAAGCGTGGTAAGGGCCGCCTTGTTCCCCGTCAAGAAGCATGATCTTGATAGGGGCAGCGGCTGAGAGCAATGAGGTCAGAGCGAGGAAGGGAATTGCGAATCGCATGGGAATCTGACCGACATTCTATCGCGAATGGGTATGGCGGGAGAAGGCACATTCCTGGAGCGGAGACTCCAGAATAAAGACCCTCACCTGTAGGCGAAGCTGGCTATCGGGTTGTCGACAATGTGCTTTTCGAAAGATGAGGGCGAGAGCAGGTGGATAGAAGGGCACCCCCAGGCTAGTACTCTTTGTATCAATTCATGGTACTGGCATAACTGTCTATTAATCTGTGTTAGTGATGTCCTCTTTCCAAAGCTCACCTAGGCTGAAATTCTCGCTCGGCCATTCCCCCTTCATCGGCGATAATGAAAAGTGGGGAGTTGTTCATTCCAGCGGCAAGGTGGTTGTAGAGTCGGCTTTTGCAGAAGTAATGCCTTTCTCTGAGGGCTTAGCCCGTGTCTTGATCGTCGGTGATGACAAAATTACTCGAACTGGCATTATTGATGTCGCAGGCAAACTTGTTATACCTGTTCTGTACCCCGCCGCGAGCGATTTCAAGAGCGGCAGAGCCATGTTGCGCGTGGGTGAAAAGTACGGATACGTTGACAAGTCGGGCAAGCTGGCAATTCCCGCAGCTTACGACTATGCCGCGCAATTCGATTCCGGGTTGGCCTTTGTCCAAACTTTTCAGGACCCCAAAAATCCAATCAGATACTACGTGAACCCGGCCGGCAAAATTGTCTGGAAATCCCGCTAGAAGGAGTCAACGGTGAATCAACGTTTGCTATTGCTGGGTTTAGTTGTTGGCATGAAGCTTGCTGCTTCAGATCCCATTCGAGGCACGGTGAATGACCGCACAGGATCGCCGGTGGCAGGTGCCCGGCTGACGCTCTTCAGTGCCAGCGCCAGTGTGATTGCCGATGCACGGTCTGCTAGCGATGGCTTGTTCCAGTTGGCAAACCTCGTTCGCGGTTCTTACCGTTTACGTGTTGAAGCCCCCGACTTCAGCCCTATCGATCTTGTTGTTAATTATCCTGTGGCAGCCGAATCTCCCTTATCGATCCGGCTGGAACTGCAGCCGATGAAGGATGGCGTCAGCGTCTCCGCTACACGTTCCATCGTCGACGACCCAGGCAACACAGCCTATGTTGTAACCATCCGGTCCAAGGCTGATTTGCAATCTCGTCCCTTGACCACACTTGGGTCGGCCATTCAAAACGCTCCCGGGGTACTGGTGCAAACCACAACGCATGGCCACGTGTCGCCTGTGCTGAGAGGCCTGACCGGTTATCAAACCCTCATCTTGTTTGATGGCATTCGGTTCAACACCAGCATGATGCGTTCTGGACCTAACCAGTATCTTTCTTATCTCGATCCGGCGCAGGCCGGCTCGCTTGAAGTGCTGCTCGGGCCCAGCAGTGCAGCTTACGGAAGCGATTCGTTGGGTGGAACGCTTTCTGTCCTAAGTGGTGATCCCCGGTTTCATTCCGAGTCAGGGCTACAGGTGCGTGGCGATCTCGGCTTGATGGCCGCCTCCGCAGATACCTCAGGCCGCACAAACGGCCAGATTGCCTTTGCCACCCCAAAAATGTGGTGGGGGTTTAGCGGTTCCGGCCGCAGGCTGAACGATCTGCGTGCTGGTGGTGGTCAAGATTCGCATAGTGTTTTCCGCCGCTATTTTGGCATGCGGCCAGATCAAATCCAGACACTGGTTGGCAACCGCTTGCAGGATTCAGCGTTTTCACAGTTCGGAGGACAAACCAAACTTGCACTCCGGCCAACCCAACGGCAAAACCTCACCATGCTGTACCAGCGTTCTGACATCTTGGGATTACGATCTTATCGCGATCAACTTGGCGGTTTGGGGCGGTTGCAGGCGGGGTTTCTTCCTCAGTATGGTCAGCTTGCCTATGCACGATTTGAACAGCAGCAAGTTGGCTTTCTCGATTCTGTTTCTGCGGGATTTTCATTTAACTCTCAAGCTGATGGCAATCTGCGGCAGGGTTTGAATTTCTCCGACACAATCACTCGCGATCAAACCCGTGCTGACGCCTATGGGACTACGGTTCAGGCCACAACTCACTTGGGCCGCCGCAACGCAACCGTATTTGGGGCGGAGATTTATAACGAGCGCGTGAGTTCCTCCGGCTTCAATCTCATCCCCTCAAGCGGCGTCGAGCGCCAGGTTCGTGCCCCTTTCCCTAACGGTTCGAAGTATGTCACCTCAGCTGTTTTTGCTCAAAATACTGTTGAATTGATTCCAGCCAGGCTCCGCGCCGTTTTTGGAGGAAGGTGGACCAATGTCAACTTCAATACCAGAGCAAACCGCAATCTCGACGCGCAAGGTAGATCTCTTGGGGTTGCTGATAGCGCACAGACCTTCCGCAATTTCACTTACAATGCCGCGCTCAGCTACCAGGTAACAAGGTCTTTTATGGTACACGCGACGGCCGGCCGCGGCTTTCGCGCACCCAATGTAAGTGACCTCGGCAGCGTCGGGCTAAGTGGCCTTGGCTATGAAGTAACCGCAGCGGACGCCCTGGCTGCCGGAGCATTGTTGGGCAATAGCGCAGGCGAGGGCTCACTGCCTTCCCGCCGCCAGGTACAGGATCTGCGGGCCGAGACACTGCTCAATTACGATCTCGGTCTCTCCTGGCGAAGTTCCAGGTTATCCGTGCGAGCGCAAACGTTTCGGTCGAGTTTCGCTGACCCCATTACTCGCCGCACTTTGCTTTTCAATGCCAAACAACCTCCAACCAGCGTGGCTGGTTTGCCTGTCGTGGTCGTGCCACCCACTCCTGCACAACAGGCTGCCGGTGTGGTCAGTGTTGCTCCTACAATAGACCCCCGCTCCATGAAGACAATCGCCAATGACGGTGCTGCCCGCTATTCCGGTTTCGATTCAAGCATCCGCCTGCGGCTCACCAATCGCTGGACACTTGATGGGGCCTATAGCTACCTCGCGGGACGGGTACTGGATCCAAACCGCCCCGTGCGGCGTCTTTCACCGCAGCAGGGTCTCACAAGTCTTCGCTATGTTCCAAGCGGTCGCAGGCTCTGGTTTGAGTTGGCCGGCACCTTTGCTGGCGCGCAGAACCGGCTCTCTCCGGAAGACTTCGATGATGAGCGCATGGGTGCCTCGCGGCGCCGCTCAGACATCGCTTCCTTTTTCAATGGCGGCTTGATCAGTCCTTATCTCTCCAGAACCGGCAGCACGCTTGTTTTCAGCCCTACAGGGGAGTCTCTTCGTCAGATCCAGGATCGGGTTCTTCCTTTAGGCACTTTGATCAACGGCGTGACGGTGCTTAATGACTCTTCCCGTGTTCCCATGCTCAACCGCACTGCTGGATACTTGGTTGTTGATCTTCGCGGCGGCTTTCCGATTAGCGAACGCTGGAATCTCAGCTTCGGCGTCCAGAACCTGGCTGATCGCAACTACCGGATTCATGGTTCTGGAGTTGACATGAATGGCATCAACGCATTCATGGGTGTCCATTTCACCTTTTAGCGCTGCTTAAGAAGAAGCATTGCCCGCAACCTTTCTCATTTGGTATCCTGACATTAATGCGCCCGTAGCTCAGCTGGATAGAGCGTCTGGCTACGAACCAGAAGGCCGGGTGTTCGAATCACTCCGGGCGCACCACTTCAAGCTTTTCCCCCTACCTCTTGGCTGGCTGCCCAGCGCTCATGGTTCTTCTCGTAAATCTGTATCAGGATTGCCCGCACATCGTACTTCTGCTTCCACTTTGGATAATGAGACTGGAATCGGCTCGTATCGCTCACCCACCAGATGTGGTCGCCAACCCGGTTTTGATCCGAGTAGCCGTGATCCATCGGTCTCCCGATAATTTCCTCGCAAAGCTGGATCGATTCGAGCATGGATGCGTTGCTGAATCGTCCTCCGCCAATGTTATAGACCTCACCGGAGCGGGGCGCGCGGAAGAACTCGTCGAAGCAGGCAATCAGGTCGGCACTGTGGATGTTGTCACGCACCTGCTTTCCCTTGTACCCGAACACCGTATACTTTGTGCCAGTGGCGGCACACTTCATCAGATATGCCAGAAATCCGTGCAACTTGGTACCGCTGTGATTGGGGCCGGTCAGACAGCCTCCGCGGAAGCAAGCGGTCTTGAGACCAAAATACCTTCCATACTCCTGTACCATCACGTCGGCAGCCACTTTGGAAGCACCGAAAACACTATGTAGCGTGTGGTCGATAGACATGTCCTCGGCAATGCCCTTGGCATAGGGATGTGCCGGATCAATTTCCCAACGTGTGGCTTGCTCCTGCAATGGCAAGCGGTTCGGCGTGTCGCCATAGACCTTATTGGTTGATGTGAAAATGAATGGTGCCTCGGGGCAATGACGTCGCGTGGCCTCCAGCATGTTCAACGTGCCGACAGCATTCACAGAAAAATCCATAAAGGGGTCTGATGCAGCCCAGTCGTGCGAAGGCTGCGCGGCTGCATGGATCACCAGGCTCACGTCACGGCCGTAGCGTTCAAATACCGCGTTAATCTGATCCCGGTCGCGAATGTCAGCGCTGAAATGCCGGTACCGCGAACCCAAGTCGCGTTGCAGGCGTTCCCGGTTCCAATCCGTAGAGGCCTCCGGGCCAAAGAATTGGCTCCGCATTCCATTGTCAATGCCCGCAACATCCAGGCCTTGCGAACTGAACCACTCCGCAGCTTCTGATCCGATCAGGCCAGCTGAACCACTAATGATAATTACGCCCATATGCTAATACTGTTTCCCTATTAAAATTATATCGTTTAGTACCTTCTTTAAGCAGATTTCCGGCCAATTTGGGCCTGGCGAGTTATGCTGAAAAGTATCGGTATGATCGACCTCGGAAAGAAGAACCTGCTGGGCGTTTCCATTGATGCTGTGGACTACGAAACAGCAGTATCACGAATTATTGATGCTGCTACCTCCGGGAAGCGCTGCACCGTAACCGCGCTGGCAGTGCATGGCGTAATGACCGGTGCTGATCCTGCCCATCAGTACCGCTTGAATCACATGGACTTGGTAGTACCCGACGGGCAACCGGTGCGCTGGGCCTTGAACGCGCTTTATGGCACTGGCCTAAAGGATCGTGTATACGGCCCGAAACTGACACTCAAGGTTTGCCAGGAAGCGGCGCGGCTGGGAATACCGGTTTACTTCTACGGCAGTAGCAGTGAAGTGGTTCAAACGCTGGTAAAGCGAATGGGAGAGCTGACTCCGGGACTTATAATCGCCGGCTTTCGGCCCTCATTATTCCGGCTTGCTACGCCTTCTGAGCGAGAGGCCACCGTGCAGGAAATTCGAGACTCAGGTGCGCGGATCCTTTTTGCTGGCTTGGGCTGTCCACGGCAGGAAGTCTTCGCCTACGAACTGGGGCAACACTTGAACATGCCGATCCTGGCAGTGGGTGCCGCTTTTGACTATCACTCCGGTATGCTGGCTGAACCGCCGGAGTTCCTCCAGCGGATGGGGCTGCAGTGGCTCTATCGACTGGTGCAGGATCCGGGTCGCTTGTGGCAGCGCTACCTCATATTGAACAGCCAATTCGTCATGTATTTTCTACTACAGTTGCTTCACGTGCGGAAAGTATCTCCAGGGCGAGCAACTCCACCTTCGGGAGACATTCTCTTTGGCTAACGGGCTTGTGAGGTTTTTAATACTGCTAATTGCTCTTGTGCCTTATGCCCCGGCGCAATTTGTGGCGGTGCTTTCGCCGGGCGTCAAGATTCAGTCCATTGTCGATGGCTTCCCTGCAGGCACGATCTTTTTCATGATGCCAGGAATCTATCGGCAGCAGACCATCGTGCCCAAGCACCGCAATCAGTTTCTTGGGTTGCCTGGGGCTGTGTTGAGTGGTGCCCGTTTGTTGAACCCAAGCCGTGAGGGCCAATACTGGGCACCTGCGAAAGCGGCTTTCCCAATTGCCGGCTTCGCGACGATCTTTATCTGAACGACGTCCCTCTGACACGCGTATTCAGACTCGATCAGTTGACACGGGGTAAGTGGTTCCCTGACTACACCAAGGGCATCATCTACATCGCTGACGACCCTGGAGATTGCCCAAACAGAAGCCGCGTTTACTGGCGGTGCGATTGGTGTGAGGGTTATGGGGCTCACAATTGAGAAGTACGCCTCGCCAGCTCAGCAAGGCGCTATCTATGCCTCAATGGCTTCGGGTGCCAGCGGTTGGGTGATCGAGGCTAATGAAATCCGATTGAATCATGGCGTGGGTCTGACGCTGCATCCGTCGATGACCATTCGACGCAACCGGATTCACTCCAACGGGCAGTTGGGGGCTGGCGGCGTTGGCGAGGGTATCGTGTTCGAAGATAACGAAGTGTATGGCAATAACTACGCTCATTACTATCCAGGGTGGGAAGCTGGAGGGGCGAAATTCGCACTCACCCGAGGGCTCATAGTGCGGGGAAACAGGGTCCACCATAACGCCGGGCCTGGGCTCTGGACCGATATTGACAATGTGGATTCCCTCTATGAAAACAACGTCGTCGAGTACAATGATCGCGAAGGCATTGTGCATGAAATCAGTTATGCCGCTGTAATTCGCAATAACATCGTGCGGTTCAATGGGAGCAAGCGCTTCATCTGGCTTTGGGGATCACAAATCCTGATCCAAAATTCCCAGAGCGTCACCGTCACGGGAAACACTGTGCAGGTAACGCAATCAAGCGGCAATGGAATCTCATTGATTCATCAGGCGCGGGGAAGCGGTCTATACGGGCCATATCTTACCCGAAACAATAACGTTCATCACAACACGATTGTGTACGACGGTGCTCAAGGGATGAGTGGTCAAGTGACGGATTTCATCCGGTCGGAATTGATTGAAGGCAACAATCGATTTGATGGCAACACCTACCGGTTCCGGTCCAATCCAGACCGTTGGTTTTGGCTAGAAAAAACAGATTGGCTCGGATTGCGGGCCTACGGTCAAGAGCGAAACGGCCGCATTGAATAGGTTCATCTACCCGTAAGCAGCGCGCCTTCCATTGCACCCTTCAAGGTCTCCCGGATGCGCACGGAATAAGAGTCAGTGGCAGTCAGACTCTCGCTCAGATCAGTGAAACGCCGTCCTGGAAATACTGTGTGATTGTTGCCATAAGGCCTGTATTGTGCCAGCCGGAGGCCCTCGGCTATCTCACGCGCGGCGTTCCTGGCGTGATAGACGGCCCGGAGCTGGTTCTCCAGATCCGGCGAGGCGGTGGCCAGGTAGCCCGCAATCAGATCCCTGCCAGAAAAGACCACCTTGCGTAGGGGCGAGACAACACTTTGCACCCCGCGCCGAATGGGGGAGACTGCTGGGTCAGGCGGCAATAGTTCGATGTGAGGCGTGACGCCCGCACGACGGCAATACCACTCGTGCAGGTCAATCCAACGCACGCCGGGACTTGGCAGCATGGTGTAGAGTCCAGGCGCTTGCGCCCCGTTAGCCACTGCCACCAGGGCCTCGGCGATCGAGATCGCAAATACTGCATAGGATTCGCAGCCGGGCACCGAAGTGAGGATCTTTCCTGCGGTGGCAACTTGTTGCTGAATCTTGCGGGAGACCGCTTGTAACTCTCCATGCACCACTCCCACCCGCATCAAATAAGCGCTTCGGCCGCTGCTTGCACAAGCGCTGGCGGCGAGTTGCTCGCCCACCCGCTTGCACGATCCGTAGACATTGCGAGAGAGGCGATAGGTCTTGAGCGGCTGGTGAAAGTCTGGAATGCCAAAGGCAGTGATGCTGCTGAGATATACAAAGGCTGCCTTGGGCGGGGCGGCATCTACCAGATTTGCGATCACTTCGCGCATCACCTTGCGTACCTCGGAGGCAGCACCTACGGGCAACGAAAAATCAGCAACTACGTCGCAACCCTCTAGCGCACGCCTCAAGTCTTCCACCCCAGTCGCGCTGGCATGGCGCACGGCAAGACCGCAGCGGCGCAGGAAAGCCGATCCGATCACGGTCCGGCAAACTGGCACCACTTGCACGCCAGGCATCATACTGAGTAAAAGACAAACTTCGGAGCCCACTTGACCGTTGGCACCGATAATTGCAATGCGCTTCAAATTAGTGATCCCCTCTTTGGTTCGCTTGCGCGTTCGATATCTTCTATCAGCTTGGTAGTCAGGAATGCCTCACCAGCACTGGTATCGTTTTCTGCGCCCTTACGGATGCCTTCGAGAAAACGGCTCCAATAGAGATGGAACATCTGAAATTTGGTTGCTGGATAGGCGGCTCCGTCGCGCGGCGTCAAAGAGTAGGCGGCACCACCCGTCCGTCGCGGACGCACTGTGATCCGCAGGTCTGGTGTATCGCCCTGCAAGGCGTAACCCTGGCCCGGTAACAGATAGGAAACTACAGCGCCGTCAAACTCAAGCTCTACGCCTTCAACCAGATCATCAAGGCCGGTAACCAGAATCTCGCCTTCTGCCGTGCGTCCATCTGCACTTCGAATCGCGAAGCGGGCGTGAGTGTGAAGGTCGAGATCTCATTCCCAAACGGTGTTGACCTCACCGAGTTGTGCCGAGGTGGCGCGCGTTATAAACAGCAGCGAGTCAAGGCCATGAATCCCGAATTCTGCCATCATGCCACCACCTCCCTTACTGCGGTCTAGATAGTAGCGGCCGTAAGTAACCATTCCTGGCCGGCCATGGGCGAAGCGGGCTCGCCGAAGTGGGCCGAAAATTTCTGAATCCTCCAGATCTCGGGCCATCTGGTTCGAGCACCAGTAGCGCATCATAAGGCCCGAAGCTAGAGCATTACCGGGGAATAGCCCGCAGATTCGCCGATGCTCATCCGCACTACGGGCGAAGGGCTTTTCCACATAGATGGCCGTGCCAGGCGTCTTGTATTTTTCGTAGTAGGGTGCGCGCACTCCGTAAGGAATAGCCAAGAGCACAACATCGGCGGGAGGCGGCGAGCCACCCATCCGGTCGAGCGTGAAATGGGGAACATTGTAAGCCTTGCCAAGAGCGGCGGCCCGGGGCGTGTCAACGTCGGATACCCACGCGAGGTTGGCCCCTTGCAGCGCCTTGAGCACCGGGACATGCGCCGTTCGCGCGATGTCTCCGGCACCGATGACGCCAATCGAGAGGGTAGCGCTCACGCTGTTTCCATCACTTTCTGTGTACGCGATGAGGAGGCGCAGTCACTCATCCCGCTCAGCAGATCCCAATATTGGTCAATCATTCGACAGTCTTCGAATTCGACAGTAGCTGGCGGCGGCACTTCAGCGCGCAAAAGTACACGTTTGATCGCGCTGGCAAAGCGGCTTAGATTAAAAGGTTCTACTAATTCGTCGAATGGCCCGGCCGCCTCTGGGTTCGCAGTGACATCCCAGGCAATCACGGGCCGGCGGGCCAGCCGGGATTCGAGTATCACGGCTGGCAGCCCTTCCATCTGTCCATGAGAAAGAAAGACCAGCGCATCGATCTTCTCGAATGCTGTGGCACAATCAGCAGCCAGGCCATGCAAATGGATGCGAGGCTCAGCCGCTGCACGGTGCCTGAGTTCGTGCTCCAGGCTACCGGTGCCAAAGACATGCCACTCACAGGACAAGCCGCGTGCTGTCAAGTTGCGGTCTAGCTGAAGAATGTCCAGCGGATACTTTTCTTCTTCAAGGCGTCCAACCAACCCGAGCCGGAATGGCTTCTGAAACCGCGGTGGCTCCAAATTTCGAAGTCGAGACGCGTTTGGCACGCCGTTTAGAATGACCGCTGCGCGTTCTGGCGGCAGACCGAACTGAGGGCATAGCCTGTCTCTCACGTAGCGCGAGCAGGCAACCAACTTCCAGTCACTGGCCAGGAGGCGCCGCCCAACTTGTTTCCACAACAGCCGGCGCACCCCCCTTGAAAAATCGGCTGGTCGCCATATCGAGGACCATGCTCTGTCCAGGCAACCGGAACATCCATCGGCAGGAGGGGAATCAAAGACCCATGTGCAGATATCACGTCGATGTCGTGCTCTTGCACAATCCGGGACAAGCTTTGATAGTTTCTGAATAGTCCGCTCACGCTGCGATCAAAAGTGCAGGGCACAAAATGGACGCGTGCGCTGATCTGCGAAGATAACATGGGCAAGGTGTCGTAAGGGCCAGCCAGGACAACGTGAGCTTCTTCGCGCTCAGCCAGGCCATTGGCAATGCTAAGTGCTACTCGTTCCATCCCGCCAGCCGGACTAACCCAACTATTCCAGACAAGGACATTCATATTGGACTCTACATGGTCAAAAGATTCAACCTAGGCAGTGGCAGCAGCGGCAAACTGAATAGCTGGCACTGTCTGATTCAGCACTTTTTCATAAACACGGACAGCCGAGGCAGCCGCCGAAGGCCAGCGGAACACTTGCTCCACTCGCGCCCGTCCGTTATCGCCGGCCATGTTTCGAAGCCTTTCATTCTTCAGGTAAGCATTCACAGCCTGCGAGATGGCAAATGGATCGCCAGGGTCGACGAGAATACCCGTATCAGGGCGCACGGCAAAAGGGATGCCGCCGATATTCGTGGAAACGACTGGGCGCCCGCAGGCCATTGCCTCCAGCACAACCAGCGGGAGCGTGTCTCCCATCGTTGGATACACAAGCATGGTGCTCAGATGATAGAGAGCCCTCAACTCGGCGTCAGTGACTCGTCCAGTAAACGTAAGTTGACGAAGAATTTCGGGCGTAGGACCTGTGCGGTGCAGCAACGCAAATTTCTCATCTTCTGACTTGAAAGAGCCTGCCACTACAGCCTGGAATTTGCCACTTACCATCGGTAGCGAGCGCAGGAAGATATCAACACCTTTGTAGGCGTGGAGGCTGCCCATAAACAGAAGGATTGGTTCAGATCCCAACTTGTACTTAGTGCGCGCAGCTTCGAGTTCCGCTTGGGACGGCCTCTCCAAAAAGTACTCTTTCACCCCGTTGGTAACCACATGGATTTTCGTCTCGGGTACGCCCAGCCCCCGAAGCGAAGGCACTTCACAGTCACTCAGGGCACAGATCGCTGCCGCACCAGCTACAGCGCGCCGGAAAGGACGGGTCATAACCTGGTCGATCAGGAGAGACTTGATTGGGCCGAATCCATTGATCTCGGCATAGCGCTGGATCTCGTAAAATCCGTGTGTGGTGATGACATACGGAATACCGCGACGCTGGCATGTTGCGGCCAGGCGGGCAGCGGCAAAAGTGGGCACCATGTTGTGGATATGAACCAGGTCGTAGCCGCCATCCTCTAACGCCTCTGGAATCTGGGAATCATAAAGTGGAACACGCACAAAGCGGGGGATCAGGGATCCAGCCCAATCCAGGGGTGTCTTGGCTGCGAAGCGGCGCACCTTCATTGGGCCAACCTGCTCGGTCTCATCCTGATCCCACATGATGGCCAAGTCCAGATCCACCCTGGCGGCCGTCGCCAGGCTGAGTTCAAAGCCTGCGTTGGTTGCTCCCGACACCTTCCGCAGTGGGTGGGCAATGATAGTAGAAAGAATCTTCATAGTTTCAACACCTCGCAAATAGTTCTTCCGGGACATCCGGATCCTGCCAGAGCTGCTTCAGGCTGTCCTCAATCTGAAAGCGCGCTGTCCAGCCAAAATCTCGAGCAATCTTTGCCACACCGGCGGCAGCGAATGGCCGATCAACGGGTCGAAGTCTCGATTTGTCCGTCTCGATCTCAAAGCGGACGCCTGCGATTTCACTCAGTTTGGCAACCAGTTCCTCGACGGTATAGCTCTTGCCGGTTCCCAGATTCACCGTTTCGACACCAGCCCCATTCTGCGGACGCAAGGCTACGGCGGCGAGGCCCTCAGCGACATCCTGAACGTTGACGTAGTCGCGCCGCGTCGTGCAATTGCCGAGTCGAAGGGTATGCGCCCCACGCCGGATTTGACTGAGGATGGCCGGCAGTACATGAGGATTGGTTTCGCCTGGTCCGACCACGTTAAAGAGCCGGACAATGCGGGCGTCGAGCTTCAGCGAAGATGCAAAATGACGTACGTAGCCTTCAGCATGCAACTTAGTAAAACCGTAGACATCAGAAGGGCCGATTGCACTCTTGGTCTCGTCGTGAGGCTGGTCTTCTGGAGCATAAACTGCGGCGGTAGAAATAAACACCAACCTGGTTCCTGGGTTCAACGCGCGAGCAACATTCATCGTGCCCATTGTGTTGATACGGATCGCTTCGTCAGGCTCGGCCTCACATTCAGGGATAAAATGCACGGCTGCAAGGTGAATCACGGCATCAGGCCTGGCCTCGGCAACAGCAGAGCGCAAGGAAGTGAAATCCCTGATATCCGCTTCGACAAACTGAAAGAGACTCGACTCTTCTGGGGTGAAGCGGCTAGAGCCACTCCGCAGGTTGTCCAACACGGTCACATCGTGGTCGCGATATAAGGTTCGAGTCAGAGTTCGCCCGACATATCCATTACCGCCTGTAATCAGTAAACGCACTAAAAGCCTCCGCTAGTATTGACTAATTTTTCTATTGGCTGCGACGCGGGGTGAGAGCGAGTCCAGGCAAAGCCCAGCGCAAACCAAAACCAGATGCCCAGAACGGGCCCTTCCATCAGCACCCCTAAACTCGCATTCACCCAAGTAGTTGTGAGCATCATGAACCAGAAGGCCAACTCCTCGCGCCTGTGCGGCGATAAGGTTGTAGCTCCAGACCGGCCTGACCAAATCCGCTTGTAGATCCCCATAAAGCCTGTAGCTAGCACAAGCATCCAGCACGCAAGGCCAGCCAAACCCATACGCGAAAAGATCGTGATGTTGAAATTGTGAGGAGACCTTACGGGCCATTGCTCCCGTTCGTTGCCCTTTAGAAGAGGGTTGTAAACATTCAGGCTCGGCCCGAATCCAAGACCAAGCACTGGATTGGTGGTGAGCACCTCATCAAACAATCGCTCCCACCAGATGTATCGCCAGGTTGCATTGTTTGATGCAACGCCTCTGGTTTCTGTAAAACGGTCCAGGCTGGCCATTTTGGCCAAGGCCTGATTGTCTTCGCTCGGAAGCACCGCGACCAGGCAAAGCGCCAGCAGCAAAACCGGCACAATACCAGTCATCAGGCGGCGAGATATTTCCATCGTCCGCCCAGGAGCAAGATGAAGAGCCAGCATCGCCACCACTGACAATCCCAAACCCAGGCGTACGCCGCGCCCGGAGGATACAAAAGCAAGCACCAGACCTAGCACGCCGGCCGGGACAAAAAATGATCGCCAGCGCCCAAGAACATCCTGACTGAGCATCGGATTCAAAACGATAATCGAAGCCAAGCCCATGTGCTGCACGATTTCGTAGTGCGAATTGGAAAGCAGAGGTTCGCCGCGCCAGGGAACTACGGGCCCGATCCTAGACAGAGTCAGGCCGCTCAACTCGTCGCCTATGCCCCAGAACATTCCAGCAATCCAGCACATCCGCAGAATGCTCCAAACCCGGTCAGCAATGACGATATCCTTGGCCATTTGCGCACCCACAAAGAAGAAGGCACCGTAATACCAAATGGCGGCATCACGAACTGCGTCCAATTGATACAGCGGGAACCATTGAATGGTAATCAATAAGCCGACCGTCATAAAGGCTGCCACTGACGCGGTCAAGAGGTCGAGGTATGGGACAAAAGCTCTGGCGGCACCGTGCCGGTCTACCAACCAGACCATGGCAGCTACCATCACCATCTCGCCCCAGAACAGAGGTGGGTAAATCAGGTAGGTTGGCCCTTTGCCAAAGATTGTGATCGCACCTAAATAGAGGACGACCAGGCGTACGACCCAGGGCAGGCTCATGGAGGTTGGATACTGCGGATAGACTGCCGTCACGATTGCACCTCTTCCTCTAAACGTTCCTCTACGCGGTGGAAGATCAAAAACGCAGCAACCAGCGCGACGCCATTAGCGAGCGCAAGGCTCGCCAGCACGCCCTCGAATCCGAAGGCAACAGCGGCTGGATAACCGAACAGGACATATGGCACTGCCGCAGTGAGATAGGCGAGAAAGAGTCCCCGGTGATTCCGGGTCGCTCGCAGCCCGACGCCAACAGCTTCAACTGCACTCGCCAGAAGAGCGCTAAAAAGCACCAGCGGAATCAGGTTAGTAAGTTCTCTAAACTTACCTCCATAGAGTAAGTCTGCCGCACGCGTACCCAGGGCCACCATCAGGCCAATATACGCCAGCGATACGATGACAGCGACGCCAAGCAGAAGATAAACAATGCGTGCGGCCATCCGTTTTCCTTCGGCTGCAAATTGCCTTGAAGCGTACGGCACAGCCAGCCGCAAACAGGCGACGAAGGCGTGAGTGAAAGGCAGGCTGAAATTCTGTAGAGCTCGCAACCCGCCGGCATAACTGGCACCAAGAGCGGTAGTGGTGAGCGGATAGCAAAGACCGGTAGTTACCCACAGCACCAGCGAAGTGGATAACTCCCACCGCCCGAACTGCCAACTCTCACGCCACAATTCTGCGAGAGTCACTGCTTTTTCACCTTCAACGGCAAAGTGCAGGCGGCTTAACAGCAACAACGCAACCAGGAGCGAGGCGGTGCCTATGGCCAGAAAGGCATTGAAGGTACCGAGGGTGGCCCGCCCAAAAAACAGAAATCCGAAAAGTAGAACACAATATCCAAGTGCTCCCATTGCCGCCCGTGCAGGAACCATGTCGACGTAATAGACCGACCGGACTAGCCAAAACAGCAATACGCAAGGAGTCGAAATGGCAAGGCCAGCCAGGGCAGGGGCCAACCCGGCAGTGCTGGGGAATGCAACGCAAGCTGCCGACGCCAGACAGAATCCAGCCACCACGATTATGCTCACCAGCGCGTGAAAGCGCAGCATCGCCCGCAAGTAACCAGACCGGCGCGAGGCGAACACCGTCACCGACAGCACCAAAGACGGTGTCAGGAGGAGCGCCTGATAGGCATTCGCCACCAGCAGGAAAACCGCAAAAGCAAGAGCGAAGGCACCATACTCATCTGGTGGGAGCAGGCGCGCCAATAAGACATTCAAAAGGAAATTAGAGCCCGCAATGAGAGCCTGGTCTGCCACTGCGAACGCAACTTGCCCGCCCACCTCCGGCAGTTTTAACGGGCTAGTATCTGCCCGGATTACCTCAGTTGCGGCTGTCATCCTAGTACGCACCTGACCCCGTAATAACTACTCGCACCGTGCGAGTGAGCAAATAGAGATCGAGCCAGGGCGACCAGTTCAACACATAGCCGCGATCCATCATCTCCTGCAGCACCAGATCGCCGTTGCTCCTGTGAGACACCTGCCAGGATCCAGTGAGTCCAGGCAAAACTGAGCGCCGCAACTCGCGGAACTCCTCTGAGAAATGCTCCAGGTGGTAATCAGGAAAAGGACGTGGGCCGACAAGGCTCATCTCTCCCCGCAAGATATTCCAGAATTGTGGCAATTCATCAAGACTGGTGCGGCGAAGAAGAGTGCCGATGTAAGGAATCACACGCGGGTCGCGCTTCAATTTGAAAAACTGATTCCAATGCTCTCGCTCGAACGGGTGCTGATCGAGATAGCGCTCGAGCAATTCTTCTGCGTTGGGCCGCATGGTGCGCAGCTTCCAGACTTTGAAGCGGCGGCCCCCCAATCCCTCTCGCCACTGGAAGTAAAATGCCGGCCCAGGGCTCACCCACTTGATTAGCATTGCCATAACTGCAATTAGTGGCGCTGAGAGCAAGAACAATAAGATGCCAAACACATAGTCAGTGATCCGCTTGGCGAAGTAACTAGGGCGGTGCAAGAGATGCTTCCGGATCTCAAGCCCGAGGTACCCCCCCAGATCACGAGCCGCTACCCAGTGAGTCTCGAGGCCCAGCAAGTCAGGAATGATGATGACGCGGGAGAAAGAAAGACGCCGGACAAGTTCCGCAAAACGGGCGTGCGTAAAGCTTGGGATCGCCACAATAGCGGTATTGGCTTTCGAACGCAACTCACGCGCAAGGTTGAGCGGACCGGCCACCGCCACTCCCTCGAGCCTGGAACCCCATATGCTTTGATCGTCATCGAGGAAGGCCACTGGTACAAGGCCGAGTTCCGGGCCATCTTTCATGATGCGCACCATGGCTCTACCTGCGACACCAGCCCCAAGTACCAGCACTGGCATCCCCCAACGGTTGGCACCGATCAGCAAGCGGCGCAGCGCTGCATTGGCGAGAGGCACGAGGAACAGGGCGAGGAGAAATGCAATTACGAGGCTGCCACGCGACCAAAGGCCGTGATAAGCGAGGTTGTCAAACGCCAGTAGTGCCCCGAAAACTCCCGCTGTTGCGCAAATTCGCTTTCGTAGTGTTTCCACCGGGCCCAACATGTATCCCGGATTGAGACCCAAATAAATGTTCACGAGAGGTAGCAGAAGCAAGCCTGTCCCCATGCTTCCAAACTGTTTCATGTTCATCCAGGGGACTTGATCCACCCACACAAAATTTCGCAGCCAACAACCGAGGGCCAAACAAAGTTCGACCGTCAACAGATCTACCAGGACAGTCAACCAGCCAGTTGAGGCCCGCTCGCGAAAGGGCAGGATGCCGCTTTGCGACAAGGACCTGATCACTGGCGCATCGTGAACCTCGGAGGCAATCATGTGGTGTGGCCCCGTGGATCATAAGAATTTGTGTATGCGCGGAAGGAGTCTCCGCGAACGCTGAGTCTGGGGTCCCAGTCGTTGAATAGGACGCCAATTACTGGTGTTCCGTCGGATTGCAGCATGCGCCGGGCTTCTATGGCCAGTTCTCTGATCGTCTTGGCCGAACGCAGGATTAGAACGACGCCGTCGGTCTGGCTGGCCAGTGAACGGGCGTCGGCAACGTGAAGCAGTGGTGGCGTATCAATTACGATGATGTCGAAATACTGTTTCAAGTTGGCAATCATGCCACCAAATTCCACAGCAGGCAGCAGGCCACCCGCCGCCAATGGAGAAAGTGCGGAAGTTTCCAGGCAAGCCATCAGACCAGCGGCTGGCATTAAATAGAGAGCGCTGTCCGCCAGTGTATGCACTTGCGTAAGCGGGTCCACACTCTTGGCCGGTGCACCCGGAACCGAAAATACCCGATGCAACTGTGGCTTGCGAAGATCCCCGTCGATCAGCAGAACGCTCTTCCCGGAAGATGCCAACACCAGACTGAGGTTGGAGGCGACCGAGGTCTTCCCCTCACCGGCTGACGGGCTGGTGATAGCGACGACAAGCGGCCCGCCAGACGATTGCCTAAGCAAGAGCGTGGTAGCAAGGTGCCGGAAAGCATCGGCAAACTGAGGCCCAACCTGCGGCACGTTTGTCGAGCTTCGCCCGAAGCCCTTCCAGCCTCCTCTACTTTGCACCATATTCGGGACAGCGCCCAGTTCGGGAAGTGAGAGAAGCGCGGCCGCCTCACCAGGCTCCCAAATTCTTCCGCCGGTGCGGCGGCGCATGATCACGCCAACAGTTCCGAGCACAAGTCCGGCAAGACCGCCGAGCGCCAAGTTACGTTCCGGGATCGGCGAGTAAGGCTTTTCTGGAGTTTCAGCAACATCAACTACCCGTACGTTGCTGGAATGCATTGCAGAAAGAATCTCCCCTTCCTTTGCCCGGCGGCTCATGGTTTCGTAGAGACTGCGATTGAGTTCCACCTCCCGCTTGAGTGTTGCGTAGCGCAAAGTCTTGCTGATCTTGCCTGAAACCAAATCACGCTGCTGGTCTGTGGAAGTGCCTACAAGTTCTTCGCGGCGTTTGGCCCCATCGTACTCGTTGTGCAGCCGGCGCACGAGTTGCTGTTTGCGGTTCTCGTAGGTCTTCTCCATCTCGGCCAATTGCGCCTTCAGCGCCTGTACCTTGTAGTGGGTAGGCTTCAGCGATACGCTGAGGTCGGCCAAATCACGCCGCAGTTCCACGGCTTTTGAGTGAAACTCCTTAAGAGCCGGGTCGTCCAGAATGTTCGGTAGAGATTCGGCATTAGCTGTTGCCACCATCTCGAATCGTGACTGGGCGGCCATGCGCTGGGCTTGTGTCGAGGAAAGCTCCGTCTGCAATTGACGCAAACGCAGATCGTCGGAATTCTCTTGTTCCGAAATGAAGAGTTCTGACTTCTGGGCGTGAGCACTCAGTTCGCGTTCCGCCGCGTCGACCTTGCGACGAAGCCCCGCCAGTTGCTGCTCCAGTTCGACACCTGCAATCCTCGTGGAATCGCGCTGGCTCTCGACGTTAGCTTCCATGAACTTCTGGCTTAGGATGTTTAGAAATTTGGTCCCATATGCCGGATCGGTCCCCTCAAAAGTCAACTCAACCAATCGTGTGAATCCAATAGGCTTCACAGTCAATGCTGTGCTCAACTTTTTGAGTTGCTCCTGTTGGGTGAGCTTTTTCTTTGCCAGCTCTGGCGGGAGGCCAACCTCGGCCACCACCTTGCGCAGAAGTGAGTCCACCTTGATCAGCTCCACTTGAGTCACTAGGAAGGAATCACTGCCGGATGCTTCCCGGGCCGCGTTCGGGTCAACCGTGTTGCGATTCAGAAACTCGGCGTTCACGTTTTGAACTTCAAGGATGGTACGGCTGCGATACTTTGGAGTCATCACTGTCGAAGCCAGGTAGCCCAACAGCACACCCGACAAGGCAGCAAGCAGGATGAAGAGTTTCTGGCGCAGAGCGATTTGCAGGTAGGAAGTAAGGTTTCCACCATTCTCTTCTGGAGGCGCTCCAGCTCCGCGGACCTGGGCCTCTGCTCCAACAAGTACACGCGCTTTCCTTTCCGTCAGTGGGACGGGAAAGTTGGACTTGGAATTTATGTTGGTGATTTGCATTTTTTTCATGTCAGGATTTCCGGCATTACCTTGGGCTCATCAGCTAAAATCGCCGCCAGACTGCCATGCCTGTTCCGGCCTGAAGCAGAGCATCGAGCGCACGGAAAGCGGCCTTCTTGCCTGTGCTGCTGGGGATAAAGAGAATGTCGTTTTCGACCATAGGTACATCGTTGCCCTTGCCCCTTAAAATCTTTCTCAAATCCACGGCGATCTCAGTCCTCGAAGCTTTGCCAGCTTGCCGCAAAATTTTGGCGTGGGCCGTGGCAGCAGTTGGAATCAATCCCTCAGCCAGAGACAGCGCCTGTAGAAGCGTGACATTTTCTAATTCGCCCAATACAAAACCGCCAGACTTCTTCACATCGCCAACCACGTAGATCATGCGAGCTTGCGGCACAGCGATCAAATCGTGCGGACGTATATCGATGTTTCCGCCGGGCGTTGAGCCACTCATGATGTCCGTCAGGCTAATGTCAGCGACAAAAGTCTCCCCGCTATGCCTCGCACCGGGAAGTGCAATGGCACCTTCATTTTCCCGGCGGGTCACTGTAACGCGATAGCCACTATCAGGCCTGGGGCCGCCTGCCAGTGAGATAAGATCAGCCAAACGTTGCGGTCCGTGCAAATAGTAAACGCCTGGCTTGTTTACGGCACCCATCACCGAAACAGGACGGCTGGCATATTCAACAATCGAAAGCGTAATCTGCGGATTATGAAAAAAAGATTCGAGCCTGACTGATACGGCTGCTTCGGCATCACGAAGGCTCAGCCCAGCCACTAGCACTGATCCAAATGGGGGAATCACGACTCGACCGTCATCCCCAACCTTAATTGGCTTTCCGCTCAGATCTTCTGCCCGAAGTCCAGTCAAAGTGATCATGTCTCCGGGACCAAGATGGTAGGCTTCCGCCAGAGCCGCCCCAGTATGAATTTCAAGCCAGAAAATGCCTATAAGGACGAGAAAAAGCCCCTTTGAGGTTATGATTCGACTGCCGGAATTGTACTTCACCAAACTTCCTCCATGGGCACCCTGCATTAATGAGGGTCTGCCAGCGATCTTAAAGGCGTACCTTAATTTGAAGACTAACATTCGTATATGGCTATAAAAACAAGCAAATAGTTGCGTTGGTACTAGAACGAAGGGGTCAAAGTACCAGAAACTTAAAGCAATAGAAAAATGAAGCCAAATACCAAAGACAAAGGCCTTTCAGTTCGGTATCGCCCCGGGCCTTGTTCAATTGATGCCAGGTGGTCTCGATTTGTTTATACTTATCGACGAAGCCCTTATGTTTCGGGGCGAGCAATGGATAATGAGCAACAGCGATGCGAATAAAGAGGTAGAGAAATTCGACGAAGAAATATACAATTCTCTGTATGTGAAATCCGCACTTTTAAGGATGATCTGAAGTTGCCACTTACAATGTGTGCAGTCGCTGAAAGCAGCTTAGCCGCAGCGCCTCATTAGGGAATGTAAACATCCATTCCATTACGTTGAATCTGATGATTCTAGCAGTTCAGGCCCCTGCGAGCAAGAAGAAGACTATGATGTGTCAAGGCAAAGTAGAAATGTCCGCATCCTGGCAAAGTAGAAATGTCCGCATCCTGGCAAAGTAGAAATGTCCGGTTTAGGGTGGGGCTTTGGAAAAGCCATGTTAAGTTGATCGTGCCGGTGAAGCGG
>JAYSVS010000093.1:0-5521 GCA_043718395.1 Acidobacteriota bacterium | reverse complement strand
CACGCTTTTTTCGAGCTCAGGCCGCAATGTCGCAGCCAAGGATCTGTCGTCTCAGACCCGCGTCTTTGTTCGCGCCAACCGCACGTTTGATGGAGATATGGAGGTCTACCACGTGATCTGGGGCGAGATTCTCCAACCCCTGCGTGCCGGGCCGCGAGCACCTGTCGTAAATTGAATGGACTGCCTCTTCACACTACGGGCGCGTGGCTCAACTGGCAGAGCAACTGACTCTTAATCAGTAGGTTGACAGTTCGATTCTGTCCGCGCTCACCATTCTTACTAACCGTGAGATTCCGATTCTTCGAAACGCCTCCCGGTATCCTTCACCTTTCTATCGTCCCGCTTCTCAACTACTTTCGACCAAAATCCGGGCGGATGATCTCGACGAACGACGGAACGGCCTTGCTGAGGACATCGAGTTGGGCCCCGATCGACCGGTCGAGATCGGACGCCTGTTGCTGGATGCGCTGTTGCACAATCTGCGGGGAGATGGCGTAAAGGTCTTCGAGGAAAGTCGTCGGCCCAATGGCCAACACATTCCAGGGTGCTGTCGAGTGAAGCGGAAAATGACGCTTGTTGAAGGTGACGATTGTATCGGCGCCCGCTTGGGCGGCTGCAGCGAGTACGTGGCGATCCTTCGGGTCGTTGGTCATCTTCACGATCAAAGGTTCGAAGCCGGTGACCCACGATTCCCGAAAGTGGCGGCGGAGTTCGCGTTCAAGGTACGCCGTCTTCGACGGAGCAAGGCCGATCTGACGCTCCAAAACCCGCATGGTTTCGATGATAATCGCATCGGACCAACGGGGACGGTAGAGGCCCGGCGATTCGGCCAATCGCAAGAGCGTGTCTCGAAGCGGCGCTTGCACCAGTACGCAAGCATCGAGCACGGCGATTCGCAAAGGCGACGCTTTCATCGGCGGTTATCTCTCTTCGGCGCCTTCGGGCAGGATGACGATATCGTAGGTGCCTTCGGCGACTTCCATACGAGCCATTCGTTTGGTGGCTTCGTGGCGGGCGCGATCGCGCTTGTACTTGAATGCGAGAAGGTCGCCCAGGTAGACCCGGCGGTGTGAGCACGATAAAATCGCGGCCCTTTGCCGAAGAGCCGCCATTTCTGGAGTATCCGGCGGCTGATTCCAGACAGAGCCTCAATATCGGCGTCGCTGCAATATCGTTGTAGTGGTGTAAGTTGCCTTGGTTGTCGCTGCATCACGCTGCAATTATGCAGCGGTTCGAGCGGCTCGGTAGTACCGACTTTTACCGACTTTTACCGATTAGAGCGCGTCTATCACACCTTCGATCCGTTTTTTTGTCGCGGGCTTCAATTTATCCCATTTGCGGGCCTTCCAGTCACCAAGTACGGTCCTGCCAACCTTATAGTTCTCCCCAAATACCTGCTGGGTGATCCCCTTGTCGAGCAAATGGCGCTCTAGTTTTTCGACTCGCCGGACGTGCTCGTCAAGTTCAGTCAACGCCAGGGAGGGGCCAGCGTCATCCAACAATTCATGGGCAAAAACCGCAAGTAGCCGGTACACACCCACAGTCGTGGGCTCGAAGTCGTTCATGCTCGCCATCCTGTAATCGACAAGGCGCAAGTAGAAGTCCGCAATGTAACGCTGTATCTGCCAGGACTGCCAGAAGTCGGCTAACGCGGTGCACGATGCATGCGGGTGCAACTTCTGAATTGCCGCCTCGACATCGTGAGTCGCGTTGACCACAATCCCCGCGATGCTGCTGCCCCGCCTGGCTCCGAGTTCATGCCCCACTCGTTTCGAGGCGTCGGTTTGGATTTCGTCGAAAAGCCAGTCTGCACCGAGGCAGCATGAGTAATCGCCGGTTCGGCCTTCCATTACACGGTCAATCTCTTCGTCAAGATTCAACTCGGGCATGGGCCCCACAGTTTCGGCCGGCAGGAAGTCCCGGAGTGTACGGGTACATTTTGCGCCCGTGTATTGAGCCAGGTTGGAGACTGGCACGGGGTCCTGCCTTATCTCGTGCTTATTCAGGATCGGTTCCAGATGCTTCGGGTAGTCAAAGGGATGAAGATCGCCCCTCTTGACCTTCGCCGCCGCCACCTTAAGAAAGCCTCGCCGTTGCGCTTTGAATTCCGTCAGGCTCAACCCGGCTGCCTTGGCCTCAGCCGCTAGTTTTCTCGGCGCAACCTCAGAATTCAGAAACCGCATCGCTAGTGACTTGGTCTTACGGAAGATCGGGGTCTCAGTTGAACCACTTCGAGAGATTCGGGGACATACAGCGTATTTGAAGCGTTGCGGTTCGGCGGATTCGGGCATGGATCGCTCCTCTTTGCAATCACCTTGAGAGACGAAGCCGCCGACAGGTCAAGGTCCCATTCGCCTAGCGAAGGCTAAGGCAGCCCGCCTATATTTTACCTTACGTTCACAAGCAAGACAGGGTGCTGGCGCGCTGGTAGACCGAACAAAATGCCGAAACTACGTTATAACCGGCGCAGGGCGAAGACTGATAGCATTCCAGATATGGGCAGTTTCCATCGCTGGCGGATTTTGAACATCATACGCACTGGAGTGCTCGGATTGGCCGTGTTTCCCGTCGTCATGACGGCACAGCCGAAAGAGCCCAATCTATCAACCGAGCTTTTCGGTGACATGGCCCACACGTACGGGGTTTGGATGGGCCAGAACTTAACGTTCACGAAGGTGGAGGAAGCATTTCCGGAACTTCGACCCAACGCCCAGGTTGCAAGAATGAAGTTCCACGCTGTCTTCGGGAAGTCCATGGCTGCTATCGAATCGAAGTTGTCCGAGGTATCCAAAGAACAATGGGGCTCATTCAAGGCCAGGATGGCCAAAGAAGGTGCGAGGCTTCTTTCGTCCGACACCTACGAAAATCGGGATAAGGCCATCAACTTTATTGTGGGCATTGAAAAGCGAACCAAGGGTGAGCTTATTGACCGGCGGGCATTGCAGACTTTGCTGATATGGAATCCCGAGTTTCGGAGGAACCCTGCCGACGAGCTGGCCGCAGGCTTCAAATCGAAATACGAGAGCGATGGAGTGGGGAAAGCAGACACTGTAAAGTTCAAACTGGAGTATCCGTCGAGCTGGTCAGCAGCCGACGGCGAGCGCCCGCACATTGTAAAAAAATTTGTCAGCGAAGCTGGACGTGGCCCAGAAACCGCGCTGGTGTTTGTTAAGAGGTTTACCCAGAGGGATGGTGCCACTGCAGACGAGATGGTGAGCCAGTTAGGTTCCCCAAGGGCCAAAGAGACAGTGCCCCCAGGGGGTTTGCTTTATTCTGCGAAGCGGATATCCTTCGACGGACTACCCGGTTCGCTCACCGAGTACCGCTACAAAGGCGACCGAATGGGAATTGAGTTTGTCTCTCACGTATTTTCCTATTCGACAGCGTGGCGGGGCCGCTTGATTCAACTGCAAGTCTATTGCCCCGATGACAATGCGTCCGTCGAGCGGATAGCACCTCTGGTTCGCTTGATGGCCAATAGTTTCGTGATAATGAGTCAGTACGAGTGACTCGGACGAGTGAGCGAACGTAATCGCCCGCACTCCACCTCCTGACCGATTGACCCTTAAGGGCGCTCGGGAGCCCAATGGCCAACACATTCCAAGGCACCGTGGAGTGAACGGGAAAATGGCGCTTGTTGATTGAAGGTGACGATTGTATCGGCGCTCGCACGGGCGGCTGCGGCGGGTACGTGGCGATCTTTCGGGTCGGTCATCTTCGCGATCAAAGCCTCGAAGCCGGTGACCCACGACTCCCGAAAGTGTCGGCGGAGTTCGCGTTCAAGGTACGCCGTCTTCGACAGAGCAAGACCGATCTGCCGCTCTAGTGCCCGCATGGTTTTCGACTGTGATCTCATCCGGCCAAAGGGGACGGTAGAGGCCCGGCGATTCGGCCAATCGCAATGGCGCCGCTCTCATCGGCTGTTATCTCTCTTCGGCGCCGTCGGGCAGGATGACGGTATCGTAGGTCCCTTCCGCGACTTCCATACGAGCCATACGATTGATGGCCTCATGGCGGGCGCGATCGCGTTTGTCCTTGAACGCGAGCAGGTCGCCAAGGTAGACCCGGCGGTGAGAGCCCGTTTTGTGAAACGGCAGGTTGCCTTCCTCGAGGAGTTGCACGAAGAAGGGGCGCGAGACGCCGAGCATGTTGGCCGCTCGTTGGGTGGTGAGTTCGTGATGCTCGGCCACCACGGACACGGACTTGCCCGCCTCCATGTTGCGCGCAATCTCGGCGAGTAGGGCCAGGATGTTTGCGGGCACGGGAACCGCCTGGCCACTTTTGCCAACCAGCTTCACCGGGCCTTTCTGAACGAGTTGGCGAAGCGCGCGGAGGCTGGCGGTATTCTCGGCGCTGTTGGTGTTGACGGCGGGCATAACGGTCTCCCGTTCGCAGTATCGCATATTCGCCATAATCGAAATAATCGATCCGCTCATGAAACCAATAATGAACGGGTACCGTCACCTCCGAGCGGCCCCCCGTATTGTCGCCGTCCGGCGATTCGGTCTATCGGATCGGCAACCGGCGCAAGCGATAGCCGTAGTCCTCAACCGTCACAAATGCGCCAGCGGCGAGTTGAGATTCGCTCTCCTGAATCACTTGAACAAGACGAGGCGTCACGACACACGGGGTTTGGTTTCTCAGGCGAAATAGAATCACCGAGGGACCCGGACGGCCCGACAACGCCATGATCTCCCCAAAGTCGAGATCGAAGGTCGGAACGATCCGCCCTTCGCTTCGCGCTTCGCGACGATAGAGAGATCCTCCATTCGCATCAGGCCTGCTCACGGAGATGAACCGCGTCATGACCAAGCTGTCGAAGGCTCGAAACCGTAGTCATGGAGACGCCCATGTCCGCCAGGAACTTCATGCCGGGGTGGGCGCAAATGGACGATACTCTTCATTCGCCAAGGCGGCTGCGTAGGCCGTCGCTTGCTTGACGTCTTCCGCTTCGAGGTCCGGATACTCTTCGAGAATCTCGGGTATCGACATGCCATTCGCGACGAGGTTGACTAGCAGGGACACCGTGATCCGCAATCCGCGGATGCAGGCACGCCCACCCATTGTATTCTGGGCGAATGTGATCCGGTCAAAAGCGTTCAAAACTGGCCTCCCAGACTTTGAGTCTACCAAGGCTGCGACAGACGCGGTCCCACGTTCTCAGAAGCGCACATCGAGCGCGGGATGTAGCGGGCCTTAAGCGGGGCGATGTTCCGCTGTTTGAGCCTCGAATTCTACGCCTAGCCGATCTCCGCTTTCCAGAGGGCTCTGCAAAACTCAGCCCGGCGATTGCGATATCGAGGGGCGGGCACGACAGCCTGTGGCCGCGCGGCATGCTGACGTTCGCCGGGGATGGTGAACCGCGTCAAAGACAACCGGCTGTATCTGCAGACTCGCAAGTTCGGGTCGAAGTCATTCATGCTGCGCGACGACACGCTTTTTTCGAGCTCAGGCCGCAATGTCGCAGCCAAGGATCTGTCGTCTCAGACCCGCGTCTTTGTTCGCGCCAACCGCACGTTTG
>JAYSVS010000092.1:0-5532 GCA_043718395.1 Acidobacteriota bacterium | reverse complement strand
GGAACGCTTCGAGCCTGGCCGGAAATTACGGAAAACCTTGCCGATTCTAAGCGAGCCCGGACACGACAGAAGCGCATCTTAAGTTAACGCTTATGGGGCTCGACCCCCGGGCCTCCTGCGTGTGATTTTGTTTAGTTCAGATGGAATTTTGATACGGTTTTGATGCGGATCATTCCATTACCTTCGACAGCCTTCCGTAGCTCTCCAAAGTTGCCTTGAACAACGCGGGAGAACACCGGAAACTGGTCTTGCGGAGGCGGTCGATGGTTAGCGTCAAATCCACCAGCCCTTGGTTTGAGGCCTCCCCGAGTACACCCAATAAGCCAGTTACGGAGAGACCTCGTTGCCCGGCAATCTGGCGGGCAGCTTTTTCGTCGATGATGATGATGTCGGCTTTGACAGACTCGGCAAGAACAATTGCGGCGCGCTCGTCGGCTTGGAGCTTTTCCATGCCCAAAGTGACCGCCTCTGGAGCATCACGGGCATCGACCCAATCTGGCAGGTTGGACGCCCAATACCGAACTGCATCTGGTGCATCTTCGTGCCGCAGTTCAAGGATGACGGCCTGAGGGACCACTATACGGGTAAAGAGCTGCGGGAGCAGATCGATCTCACCGATCAGAACAAGGTAACAGAGCGGTGACGCATCCAAAACCGAAATCATTTGCGCAAGGCGTTGCGAATAGCAGCGATATCCTTATCCAGATCAGCCATCGTGTAGTCATGGAAAGCTGCGGCGCTTTGCAGAAGCTCTTCGGTTTTCCAGCGGGAGTCCAACCCAAGCATTTGCTGAACTTGCAACGTGGTTATGGTGCCGGAGCGGTATGCTTCAATTGCGACCGCTTCCAATACCGCGCGAGAAGCTCCGCCTGCTTGAGCTGCTAGAACGTTTCCGATTTCGTCTGGAATTTCGATTGCGATGTGCACTACAGTCTCCCTTGACTTAGTCTACCGCTGGAAATCCTCGGTCACAAATAGCTTGCAGGGGTGTCAGCGCTTCGCGGTTCGAAACTCCGACCCAGCTTCCCGTAACGTCTGCTGAGCTGTCTCTAGCGCGTGAGCTCAACGAGACTGTCCGGGCCACCAGCAATGCCTGGCGCATCTTCCTGTAAGCACTTCACGAAAGCGCTGGCGAAACCCCTATGAATTCCCGGCTAGGCTTAGCGGTACAAGTGGGGGTCCTGGGCCGCATCTCTGGAGACAACGAAAATGGAAACGACACAAGTGTTCGCAGGTGATACGCCCTTCACAGTCGCCCAACATCTTCCTTTGTTCAGCCATCCCATTTTCAAATCCGTTGAAGGGCTTTCGGCATCCGATTCCGCTTACGGGATGCTTACTGGAGACTTTTGCTTTTCCTATTCAAAAACCACCGAACCCTTGATTTATATGGTGGGCGCGCAGGGACTCGAACCCCGGACCTCCTGCGTGTGAAGCAGGCGCTCTAACCAACTGAGCTACGCGCCCTCGAAGCCTATACTATACCAAGGCTGCGGCCCGGTTTGCTATTCGGTTTTGCCTGGCAAGGGCTTACGTTGATACCACGAACGCCGGTCATGCCGGGCGTCTACAGCCACATCAAAGAAGCCGTAAACCATCTCTTCCCAGCTCTGCTCGCCCCAACGCACTTCTGACTTCGGATCCGGGTTGAACTTGTTATTCGGTGAGTTGTCGAATACGCCAACTACCTCAATCTTCATCCCGCGCTTCATGTCGAGAGGCTTGGCTAACTGATACGTCAACTGCCAGTTGAAGTCATACTTGTTTACCTTGAGCATCGGCTCCCGCTTATCGCCATCCACCAGATAATACTCAAAGGCCTTCCCTCGCAAATGCATGTGCGGGAAGAAGCTCAAAAGTGTTGCATCGTTCGGAATCGTAAACGTCCCGCTCACACGATAGTTCGGATCGCCCGGCGGAATCACAAATGCTTCGTCTCCGGCGATCAACGACATGATCCGTTGTTCCGGTGCCTGCTTGGCAAATACAATCCCAATCCTGGTCATGTCCTCGCTATCTTTCTTGGTCGATGTATAGTGCATTTGCATCACCAGATCCGCTCCAGCGGGTATCAGCTTCGCCTGATGGGGCTTCCAGATATCGGGAAGATTTCCAGGGGTATATGTGTGCAGAATTTCATTGCCGCCGCCACCAACGTCGATCCTCCGGGCCGACCCTTTGCGGTCTGGTACATAGGGCACGTAGGGCTGGGCTTCCCGCAGCCATTTTGATTTTGGGTCGCGAATAAAGATCACCGCATGGTGTACCACTGTGCGATCCGCCGGCCTCGCTTCCACCATGTTTACCCACTTGTCTTCGGTAAAGCCGGTCGGAATCACGATGTACTGATAGTCGATCTTGGAGCCTGCTGGCACTGAAACCGGCTTCTTCATTCCAATCACAGCATCGGGTGCCGGAATATTCCAGCCATCGACAAATTCCTTCGCTGCCTTCTTCATCTTCTTGTCACCAGCAGGCGCTCCAGCATCCACCCAGGCGTTAATCGTATCGATCTCGTTTTGCGGCATGGACCGGTCATTGCCAAAGTGACCAACGCCTGCTTCTGCAAACCAGGGCGGCATCTTGCGCGACGAAACTGAATTCTTGATCGCTTTGGCCCAGGGCCGAACCTGCTCAAAATTCATCAGTGGCATCGGGCCAATTTCACCGGCCCGATGGCATGCCTGGCAGCGCTCCATCAGAATTGGTTCAACCTCGGCGTAATAGGTTGGGCCACCCTTTGGTGCGGCGCACAGAAGCCCCGAACCCAAAACAAGAACAACACTAAATGTCTTCAAGAAATAACTCCTTATTAGATCAACTGAGCCACGCGGCCCATCAACAGCTTTGCTGCATCCGGGGCCGCAATCATCTCATCGGCTGCCACAAGCTTTCCCAAGCGGATCACAAAGCGACCCTTCTCGGAAATTCCTGCGGGCATCGCCGGCCAACCTCGCCTGGCTAACAGGGCCATGAACCGATCCACGCCTGGCAAGGGATCAGACAGTGATCCCGCACTGCCAGCGACTCCTTCAGGAAAAATCCCGATCGGCCTTTCCAAAGTATCAGTTGCTTTCAGAATACGCTTCAAGGTAGACGCAGTGTAAGCAGGATTGTTCCCTACAAAACTTACTGGGAAACAACTTAATGCATGAGCCACCCGCGGCAGCAAGATGTCACCAGGGGAAGGGAAGTTCCAGGGGCCCACCTTGAGGGCCGGCCAGTTCGCTGTCACCATCCAGCGCACTGGCGGATCCACTCGGCGCCCATAGCGCTCTGCAATAATCTGAGTCAACGCGCTGGCCACATGGATGATCCACAAGCCTTTACGCTGATAATGATTTGCCACCAGAACAAAACGGGGGTTTTCTGGCAAATGCTCAAGGCCCAAGATCTGCGGCCCAGGATCCATCTTTGCAACAATTTTGGCAGAAAAGTCATCGACGTTGCGTCGAGTGCCATTTACGATATGTGGCCACAGACTAAAAACCTGATCCCACGGCACCGGATATTGAATCATCCCGCCAACCTTTTCATCGTGGGCCCTGAAACTCCATCCGGGAAGAGCGGCTTCTCAACCGTCGACTGCCACTTACCTTCGCCATCGAGTGCGCGCACTTCGACAAACTCTGCCCCTGCCGGAATCACCAATTCACCCTTCCAACGGGTCAGCGTGTAGGGCGAGATTTGAGTCTCGATTTCCACGGCCATCCAGCTTCCGTTGTTCGCCCTGACCTCAACGCGCTGTACCCCGCGCATTCCGGCAAAACTGACTCCACCCATCTTGGCCTTGTCTCCATCCCGTAAGATGCGATCCACAAAACTAGCCGTATGAATTAAAGGCTCCTTGGTAAAGCCCAGCTTCGGCCAGGTACCAAAATAGGGGACGCTGCTGAACCGGATTTCATCGATCCATTTGATGCTCTTAAACCCGTAATAGCGGGGCGTCAGCATCCGAATAGGGAAGCCATGATTCCGGTTCAACGTTTCGCCATTCATCCCCAAAGCAAATAGAGGCTCGTCCGAAAAGGCGTACGGAATTTTGAGGCTGTCGCCATGACCATCAAGACCGATTACCGCCATCTCGATTGCCTGCGGAGGCACCTCACTTGCCTTTACCAACTGCTCCAATCCAATCCCAGACCACGCCGCCGTCCCCATCAAATCGCTCTTCAGTGTGTTGCTCACGCAGCGCATCGTCATGAAGCGTTCATTCCTTGGCAGGCTCAGTAGTTCAGCGTAAGAGAACTCACGAATCAATTGATCGTCAATACGGATCTTGAGCCGCCATGTCTTGGGGTCGACTACCGGATCGACCGTGTTCTTGCTCATTACATAGAACTCACGAACACTAGTGACTGGCTTCCGTACGAGGCCTTTGCCCCATTCCAAACGCTCTGCTGGTATAGTCCAGCGAAACAGCGGGACCGGATGGATCGCCTTCTCTGCCAAGCGTTCATTCCGCCACCAAACCTCTGCCGCCACGAGGATCGTTCCTGAAGACATTGCCACTGAAGTCAGGAAGTCCCGACGCGCGCAGACCTGCTCAAGGGGCTTCCAAAGCAGAACCGCAACACCGGGTATCAAAAAGCTCAGAAAACCGGTCAGGCTGGTGTAGTCGAGACCCCAGCAGAGACCTCCCACCAGCGCAGTTGCGGCAAGCCCGGTCATCCACGGCACCCTCAGCATCAGCGGCAACCACATGACGAATCCGAGGGCAGCCAGCCCGCCAGTTGCCGCGAAGGGCTTTGCCCAGGTGCCCAAGATCTCGAGCATTGGCACCGCCCAGGCTGATGGCGTGCGGGCCATGATCCACTCTGCCACTGCATCGGTCATTGGCTGGAAGCCCATCCCGTATCCGGCGAGAAAGTGGATGGCCAAGCCCACCAGCGTGGCCAGTGAGGACCTGGTAATGCTCTGCTTCCACTTCATCGTCCGCGCTCCCACCATCCCAACGCGATGGCCCTGCCGGTGATCCAATACTTCTCCAGCGGTGAAACGGCAGCCCTCTTGGTGAAGACGTCGAAGTCGGCTCTCTCAATTTCACGCAAGATACCGGCGTACACTTTTGCTGCGATCTCGACAGCAAAGCGCCCTTCGGGTTTCAACATCTGGATTCCAGGCGTGGCACTGGCATAGTAGGCTCTGGCGCGTTCAGCCTCAAACTGCATCAGACTACGAAACGCATTCGAGCGCGTGTGTGCCATCAGCGCTTCTTCTGTGTAGCCGAATCGATCCATGTCTTCCTGGGGGAAATAGATCCTCCCCAACTTTAAATCTGTTCCAACATCTCGCAAGATATTGGTAAGCTGCATCGCAATTCCCAATTCGATCGCGTACTGCTTTGCTTGACCTTCAAGCGAAGGGCTTCTAAAACCGATCACATGACACATCATCAAACCAACGCAACTGGCCACGCGATAACAAAAGAGCCGCAACTCGTCATAGGTGGCATAGCGATGTTGCTCAAGATCCATCCTGCACCCTTCGATTAGCTCCAGAGGGTACTCGGACGGAATCGAAGACTCTTTC
>JAYSVS010000091.1:0-5561 GCA_043718395.1 Acidobacteriota bacterium | reverse complement strand
AAGCTGATGCCAGCTTGTGGTGAAGACCTATGTTAGCCGCTTACTGATTCTAATCGGGTTATCTGCTTTGAATCGCCTCAACTGCGAAAGTCGGGTTAGGGGAGAGGCGGGGGAGTGTTTTCGGGGCCTTAGGTTAGGGTGTGACTTCGGCGCTCTGCCTAGCCTGCGCGGCGAATCTCGATTGAAGCTCAACAAACGAGTAGGGCCGGAATGCGTTCGTATCGACGCCCACATCCATGCTGCGGCGTCCCTCTGCAGGAGTGGGGCTTGCCGTGTGAATTGCCGTAAAGCTGCCACGCTCCCCGCCTGATGCCAAACTCGCATGGCGTAGTGGCAGAGAACAATCCGCTGCTGGCGAATGTTGACCTCGGCGATTTCCTTGACCCACTCGAACTGATCCTCAAGTTTGCGGATCGCCCGGTCATGATTCCCCAATACAAAGTAGATTTGCTTGCACCAAATCCTTTGCCGGCATGCCAGCGCACCTTGGGTCCGACCATGCAGAAATCGCCCGCTCCAATATCATTCGCTACTTCGGACGCCCATTTGCGAGCGCCTTTGAGATGGACGAGGAGATTCTCGCTCGCGCTAAACGAAAGCGTCAAACCCCAGGAGGAACCTTCATTGTAGGGTCGCGGATCGTTTCAACTCGTGCTCACCATCACTGCAGCCTCCATTCTCTTGACGATGGCGGGCGCGGCGACGGATGGGTGCGCCAGCTTTATCAGCTTACGCATGGCGGCGATCTCATTCCGGTATTCCTTCATGCGTGCCTGGAACGTCCGGCGGTCTTTGGTACACACCAAGGTCTGTGGTGAACCCACGCGCTCGGTCACGTGGGTCATATCGAGGCCGTATTTTTTGATTACTTCGTGGAGGTGGCGGCGGCGTTCCTTGTTGACGCGAAATCGATGAACGCTCTCGGTAGGATTACGAGCAAAGGCCTGTAGGTCTCTGCAATCGGCACAGGTACAAGAAAGTGTCGCGTGCAGACTCCAGTCTGGCGGGGGCTGGGGAGGGACCTCGCTACGCACAAGCAGGAACTCCGCCGCGCTGGTCCATAGGTGTCCAATGACGCTGTCTATGGCCGGCGGCTCTTGCGTACTCATTCGCTCAATGGCCGGCACAACGACTGTGACGGGGTCGAAGACCTCCAGGCGCGCGGTGATCTTGCCTGCCGCGGCGTCATGCAAAGTCCGGCCACGGAAGAGCGCCAGCGCAGAGAACAGGTTCGTGATGAATTCTGGCTGGATCTTCTGCTTTTTGCCGCTGACAGGCTCTCTCCACCCAAAGGACTCGTCCCCCGGTTCAGGTTCAACATATGTGGGACCAGGAATTCCAATGCAGTCGATCCCCTCAACGGTGGCCTCCACCACCAGCCGAAACTGGGACGGCGGATCAGTCTCGCCAAGAGCGAGCAGCAATTCCGCACACTCGCTCGATCGATTGGCCATTCGCGCTTCCATCAAGGCAGCGAGCATCTCAGCAGCCGTCTTGTTCCCGAGCGCCGCCGCTGCCGTGAGCAAGACGGCGTTTTCCGATCCATCGTAGGTGGGGAGAACGACCTCGCGAATGAACTTCTCGATCAGGGTCGGGGAATTCAGTTCGATGAGCGCCTTAATCATTGTGATGCTGTCGGATGATTGCGGTTCTCTAGCGCCGAAAACGTAGTGGTCCGACCGAGCGCTGGTGCGCCACGCCGCCACAATGCGTCGCGCCGCTGCCATCGCCTTTAGTCGGTTGCTCTTGCCGTCCTGCACCAAGCGTTTCAAATAAGGCAGAGCGGCAACAACACCGGCTTCCAGCAGCACGTCTATCATGCGTTTCGCGGGCCAAAGTACGAGTGCCGCACGGTGATAGGACCGCTCGTAGGTTGCGCCTTCGTTGCCGGACGCCTCCGTAAGGCGCTTTTCGTCAGGCGGTTCCTTGTCGAGCGCGCCCGCAGGGAGCAACTGGCCTTTCGCAAGGGGAATGCGGCCAAACTCGACGACGCGATCATCGGTGTCGCGCCACTCATCTAGGTACTGCCAGCCGTCGTCAATAGTGATGGCAGTGAAGCCCACATCTTCGCCGTCGCTATCACTGTCTTCGTTTTCGGTGTCTTCGCTTTCGTCCTCGTCGTCATCTTGATCGTCGTCCCAATGACGCCCACGTGACCGGTAGAAGTCGTCGTAATCCTCTTCGGCGGCGCCCGTCTCTTCGATGTGGACGACCGCAAGATGGGCGATGCACTCCGCCCTGGCAGCTGCTTGTATCAAAACTTGGGATTTTGCCGCGTCGGCACCCTTCAACGATGAGAAGGAAAGTCCTGCGGGGCTGTACTGGTGTTCGAAGAGCCATGCAATCTTTGCTGGCGCATTGGTTGAACTCCAATACTCTTGGAGGATGGCCACAGCTTTCGCAACTTGGGGTCCGTGGTTGGGGGCTTTCAGAACCCGCTGTTTGTTCTTCGCCGACTTTTGAAGGAGGTTGTAGACCAGGCAAACGCGGCTGCCTTCGTGGACAGGCAGAACCTCATGTTCGCAGTCGGCATAAAATGCGGCGAAGGAGATTTCGGAGGGATCGGTGGCGTCCGCCTCGACGGTGACTTCGCGGTCCGCGTGGAGGATACGAAGGGCCCCGCCCCGATAGGTGGATGGTAGTGTCACCACCAGTGTCCCGAACATCCCGGCGGTCTTTTCGGTATCGCGGTGTGCGAGAAAGAACCCGCCCTGATGATAGACAAGCATCTTGTATAGTTCGGCGGAGACGGATGCATCGTCGCAACCGAGGCCGGCGGTCACTTGCGAAAGGATGTTCGTGAAGCTTGCTTCCCAAGACTTTCCGCTGATGTTCACGGCGGCGGGAGCGATCTGCCAGACGTTGCGTACGGAGGTGTCGACAATCGTCTCCTCACCACGGCCGTAAGGCGCCTGAGTCGCGTGTTGCACCAGCGCCTCGATCTGTGGGCCTGCTATCGGGAACGAAAGCGTGCCGACACCCTTCACTTCCACCCGTGGCATCGGTATCTCCATTGTTCCGGCAACGAAGAAATCGCCCGGGCGCTTCACATCCGACAAGATGGCCTCAAGGGCCGTCAGTCCCCGGTTGTACTCGACTTCAATGTATTCCATGACGAGCCTCCGCGCGGCGGTGAGAAGAAGATCCCGTGGGAGGGATCGCTCAAGCCTCTACCGATTTTAGTTCATGCCCGAGACGGCGGCGGATCACGTGGCAGTCTGAAGACTTTGCCAACCTGTACAATGAAGGTGCTATAGCACGTCAGCTTGATGCCGTTTATGAACAAGGGGTTTTGCGCCCGCTTGAGCCGCTTATTCTCCCCGAGCACCAGCGTGTCCATTTGACGCTTGAAGAGGTGCCAGCACGGTTGAGTTGGCTGTCCACGGAGCCTGTGAACGAGCGCCGCGCGGAGTTGCAGTGGCTTGCAAGCGAATCTGGGCCGTATCCAGGCGAGTGGGTTGCGCTAGATGGATCCCGCCTGATTGCGCACGGAGAAAAGCTGGCGGCCGTGAGTGCGGCGGCCAAAGCGGCGGGAGTGATCGAGCCGCTCTTCGCTCGCGTTCCCAGGGATAGGGACATACCATTCGGCGGCTGGTAGGGCATGTATCAACTCGAATTCACGAGGGTCAACGACTATTCTGGTGACGATGAAAGCATCGTGGTGCCGGTGGTGCTTCGCGTGGGTGCCAACCAAGTTCCGGTCGCGGCCAGTGTGGATACGGGTGCCTCATTCTGTGTCTATGGAACCGAGATCGCTGAGGCGCTTGGTCTCGACTTGACCAGCGGAATCCGCAAGCGCTTCCGGACTGCGAACAGCGGGTTTGAGGCCTACGGCCACGAAGTCGAACTCATCGTATTCGGGGTTGCCACGCAATCGATTGTCTACTTCTTTGCCGACCCGATGATCGACAAGAACGTGCTGGGAAGAGTCGGCTGGGTAGATCGTGTTCGCCTCGGTGTCGTTCACCACGACAGCAAGATTTATCTGGCACCGTACGACCGTGCCTGAGAGTGTATGGGGGATGTGGGACTTTTGTGGGACAAACGCATCAAAATCGGCCAAACTGGCCGCAACAGGAGCAAAGGAGAGTACACCGTAACCACTTTAAGGATCAATAGTTTACAGTACAGGAAAGAGCCCAGCCAAACTGCCGCAAACTAGGTTTTTCTGATTCAGGTTCTAGTTCTCGCAAGGGAGTGGAGGTTCAAGTCCTCTCATCCGCACCAATAAAATCAATAGGTTACAGAGTTTCGAAGCCCTCCCTCGGAGGGCTTCTTTAGTTTTGCGGGATTCTGTGTGGGACAGTTTTGAAATTTGTCCCACTCCAGTCCCACCCGGTCGTCAAATCGCTCGATTCTGATCCGCTAAACCATAAGCTGTATGGGTCTTAACCCGAAACGGCAGCCTATCGCTCCGTAGACTTCAGTCTAGCCGGATCGGTTACTCTCCATACGCCCCGTTGGGATATCGTTGCTGGTTCGTTGGCTTTGTCATAGACTTCCAGTGGAGGCCTTAAAATGCCGACAACCCTCACTGAGGAACAGACCGCGATCCGTCCTCCGCAACTTCGAATTTCGGGGCCAGGTGGACCCGAGTCGGTTGGGTGCGGCCAAGTTGGCACTCCACGAACGAAGGGTGGCCTCTTCCGGCTCATTCGAGACGAAGACTTCCAATCCCTGGTCGGACTAGCAAGCGAGGCCAAGCGCCTTCAGGGCGGACTGAACACTATGGTCCACGCAGCTAAGGTCATTCGTGATCATCCGTCATCCCAGTCCGCAGTCGAGTTGCTTCTCCATCTGGCAACCGAGTACGGGGCAGCGGAGTCTGGCCATCCCGGCCAGGCGTTGAACTTAACACCTGCTGCAGAAGACGATGAAGTGATTGTGGATGCCGCCGAGTTGAAGCGCAGGGTGGGCAAGCGTTGAGTTCGCCTGCCCAACCCGGCGACTCGCAGCCGTGTCCCACACCGACGAGGCCGCACTGGTAATCGGGTCTGCGGTAACCGAGCGATTCAAGAAAACGGCTCAAAGACAAATCGCGTTTGCTCACCCAAACATCATTCGCGTTGAGCCTATTTCTTATTCCGACGCCGTGGCATCTGGAGTGATCAATGCAGACGAAGATCAATTCACGACGTTGCAGGGAGACATCGAATCCACAGAAGCCGCGTACTTGATGGGTGGACGGATTGTTGGCAGTCCGATGTTAGCGGGGCTGAACTCGACTTGCGATCTTGTCGCGGCCGCCGTGAGTGCGCCTACTTGCTGCGCGTAGCCCCGGTGACTGGTGACCGTGACGCTCTCAAATCTGCGCTCCATCATCTCCTCAGTTTTCGCAGTAGCCGCGACCTGTATCTGCCGCCTTTGCCCAACGAGGATTTACCAACGCTGGGCTATGCGATCCGGTTCGACGGCGTAGCGCAAATCCGAATGGAGGATCTACTGCTGGCGAAGCGACTTTGTTCGTTGTCGCTCGTTGAGTGGCGCATCTTCGGATCGTTTGCGCGGGTTCTGATCTCCAGGGCAGGCGATGGAGAAGTGGGGCTACGCGCCAAACTTCA
>JAYSVS010000010.1:0-27523 GCA_043718395.1 Acidobacteriota bacterium | reverse complement strand
CGCTTTAAGAAATTTCCACGTTGCAAGCAAATGAGTTAGGCCCCAAACAGGTCCATATTTTGCCATTTTGGGGCTCGAACTGCGAAAGTCAGGTTAGCCGCCTACACGCTCAGCCGTTACCTAAACTCACTTCTTTTCGGAATCACCGTCCACGACCCGCTAGCCTTCACACTAAGCCCGCTCATACTGGTCGTTGCCGCAACGCTGGCCGCCACATGGCCAGCCCTTCTCGTCCTCCACACAGACCCAGCGCTCACTCTTCGCCACGACTAAATCATCCCCGTGCTACCTTGCTCTAAGGGAAATGAACTACAAATTGTGGCTCCTCCTCGCCGCCCTTGTTATCGCTGGCGCGGTTTGGCGGGCCAATCAAAATCCAACTCAAGACTCGGGAGATCCCATGGAAGCCGGAAAGAAATTCCTCGAAGAAAACGCAAAAAAAGACGGCATCAAGTCAACCGCCTCTGGTCTGCAGTACGAAGTATTGCGTGAAGGTACCGGTGCCAAACCCGCTGCCACCAGCACCGTCGAGGTTCACTACGAAGGCCGCCTGATCAACGGCAAGGTTTTCGATTCCAGCTACCAGCGCAACGAAACGATCTCTTTCCCGCTCAACCGCGTCATCCCCGGCTGGACAGAAGGCCTTCAGCTCATGCCCACCGGTGCCAAGTACCGCCTCTACATCCCCTCAGAACTCGGCTACGGTACCCGTGGCGCAGGCGCGGACATTCCCCCCAACGCCGCCCTCATCTTCGACGTCGAACTGATTTCGATTCGCTAACGCCGCGCAGCGCGCTTCGCAAAATCACCCAGAGTATTTTCACTCCAGCGCGGACGCTCCCCACAAGATTCCCGCTCACCTTTTCTTCTCCGGCCAGTCGCAGCCCATAACGAACCGGAATCTCCACCACCCGCAACCCGCGTTGCGCAGCGCGAACCTGCATTTCAACGGTCCACCCATAGTTGCGGTCCTCCATCCCCAAATCCCTCAACACGCCAGCTCGAATCGCCCGGAACGGCCCAAGATCCGTCGCACTTTGTCCCCAAATCAGATTCAGCAAAGAAGTCGCGATCCAGTTCCCAAATCGTTGATGTCCGCGCAAGGCCCCCTCCGACGCCTCACCCAATACCCGCGACCCGATCACCAGATCTGCCTCATCCCTCAAGATCGGCCCCACCAGCAATTCCGCTTCTCCAGCGTCTTCGCTGCCGTCTGCTTGCAGATACACCAAAATCACATCGGCTGGTGCCTGCTCCAAAACTGCCAGGCACGCCGCTCCATACCCTTTTTCTGCGGTTGCAACAACAATTGCACCAGCTTTTTGCGCCTCAAGCGAAGTTTCATCGCTAGACCCATTGTCCGCAACCACTACTTGCGCGAAAATGCCTTTGGGCAGGCGCAACAAAGTTTGTGCAATGACGTCTGCTTCATTGTAGGCAGGAATGACCAACCACACAGGCGATACCGAAGAAGCGGCGCAAGCACCAGCCTCAGCGGCTTCGTCCGCAGGATTTTTTTTGCGCGACCTCGTGTTGAGCGTTCTCATCGCCGTGGCGATTATCCTTTTCCTCTATCAACCCGTCAAGGTCGAGGGCACTTCCATGATGCCCGCTTTACGCGATCAGGAAAGGATATTCATCAACAAGTTTACCTACCGCTTTGGCATAGAAGACATTCGTCATGGCGATATGGTCGTCTTCTTGTATCCGGGTGACACCTCCAAGTCTTATATCAAGCGCGTCATTGGCATTCCGGGCGATGCCGTAGAAGTTCGCGAGGGCGCAGTGTTGCTCAACGGATCACAAATCGAGGAACCCTACGTCCCAGAAGAATTCCTCGATCGCATCAGCGCACCGCGCACCCTCGTAAAATCCGGTGAATATTATGTGATGGGCGATCACCGCAGCGCCTCAAACGATTCCCGTTCTTGGGGGACAGTCCCAAAGGAATACATTTATGGCAAAGCGGTCTTTGTCTATTGGCCTCTGGAGAAGCTGGGCAGGCTTCACTAGAGCTCAGGCCATCATCTCCTTCAGCGCTTTCGTATAAACCACGCGCAAGTTTGGTTTTCGCGGCGTTGCGTTTAGCAGCGAGTCATTTGAATCTGCTACCAGCAGATACTCTTCCACTGAACGAATCAGGTTCAGCAAAGCCAGGCGTCGCCGGTGCAATCGATTCAATTCCTTTTGAATTTCAGGCAGCCGTGTCGCTTTCGGGGAGGTCTTACAACTTGACATATGTACTTTGTACTAGTACTGGCCCTAGTACTCAACTCCCAAAATGAAGGGATTCTCACGATTAAGTGCGGGTAGTCAATACCGCCAAACTTTCCTGTCCAACGAATTCGTCCTCAAGTTTCGACTCAAGAAGGATCTAAAAATCGCGTACATGCTAAAATAAAACAGGAGTGGCGACACCGTAGTCTCCTTCTAACTCATTCAAAACAATGGACTTTCTCGAAAGCCTCAATCCCTCTCAACGCGAAGCTGCCGCTCACATCGAGGGCGCTCTCCTTATCCTTGCCGGTGCAGGCTCAGGCAAAACCCGCGTCATCACTCACCGCATTGCCAACCTCGTTCACGCCCATAAAGTGCCCGGCTACGGCGTTCTTGCCGTCACCTTCACCAACAAAGCCGCCAAGGAAATGAAAGAGCGCGTGGATCAACTGTTAGGCTCCACCGGCGAAAACTACGACACCCCTTTCGTATCTACCTTTCATTCCTTCTGTGTCCGCCTGCTCCGTCGCGATGGAGACCGCCTTGCCGACATCCGCCACGGCTTTACCCGTCAGTTCAATATTTACGATGATGACGACCAGGTGACCCTCATCAAGCAGATCTACAAGGGTCTCGGCCTTGATGACAAGTTCATGCCATACCGCGCGGCCCTCTCGCGCATCGGCCACGCCAAGAGTCACCACGAAGGCCCGTCCGACCTCGCCAAAAACGCCAAAGACCCTAAAGCCTCTCGTATGGCTGTGATCTTCGAACAATATGAGGCCCGCTTGCGCCAGGCCAATGCCGTAGATTTTGATGACCTTCTATTGGAGAGTGTCCGACTGCTCAAGCACGATGCCAACTTGCGCGAACTCTACAACCGGCGATATTCCTTCGTCATGGTTGATGAATATCAGGACACCAACCGTAGCCAGTACGAACTCATGCGCCTTCTCAGCATGGGCCACGGCAACGTGGTCGCGGTAGGAGACGAAGACCAGTCGATCTACTCCTGGCGCGGGGCCGACATCCGCAACATCCTCGACTTTGAACGCGACTACGCCAACGCCAAAATCGTCCGCCTCGAACAAAACTACCGCTCCACCAAAAACATCATCGAAGCAGCCAGCGCCGTCGTCGCCAACAACACGCAGCGCAAAGGCAAAAACCTCTGGACAGAACAGACCTCTGGCCCCAAAATCGGCCTCTACGAAGCCATGGACGGCGAGAATGAAGCGCTCTGGATCGCTGATCGCATCGACAAAACTCTCGACCGCGACCCCAAAACCCAAGTCGCCATCCTCTACCGCACCAACTCCCAATCCCGCCAGATTGAAGAAGCTCTCCGCCGTTACGGTCGCAAATACAACGTCGTCGGCGGCCTCAGCTTCTACCAGCGCGCCGAAATCAAAGACGCCCTCAGCTACCTCAAGCTGCTCGTTAACCCCACTGATTCGATTGCCTTCCTGCGCGTCGTCAACACCCCCGCCAGAGGCATCGGCAAAACTACCCTCGATCAAGTAGATCTTTACGCACAAGCCAACAAGCTCAGTCTTTGGGACGCCATTGCAAAACAAATCGATGAGCATGCCCTCGGTTCCCGCGCCGAAGCCGCCCTCGATGCCTTCCGCAACATGATCCTCGAACTCCGCGACGGCATCGAAACCAAATCGGTCGAAGATCTCCTCCGTGGCCTCCTCACGCGCACTGGTTACATCAAGACCCTTGAGGAGAACCCCGCCCCCGAAAACGAAGGCCGCAAAGCGAACCTCATCGAACTCATCAACGCCGCCGCTGAAGCCACAGAACGCGGAGAATCCATCGGTGACTTCCTCGATCACGCGGCCCTGGTCTCAGACTCCGATAACGTCAACGAGAAATCACAGATATCGCTACTTACCATCCACAACGCCAAGGGGCTGGAATTCCCCGTCGTCTTCCTTGCCGGTATGGAAGAAGGCCTCTTTCCCCACTCTCGCGCCCTTCAGGACGACAACCAGATGGAAGAAGAACGCCGCCTCTGCTACGTCGGTATGACCCGGGCCAGGCAGCAACTGTTCCTCACCTGGGCGCGCATGCGCCGCAAATACGGCGGCGGTATGCAAGAGCCTGCTCTTACCTCCCGTTTCATCCGCGAAGTCCCCGAGCCCTTCACCGAGCGCCTCTCCAAACTCAGCGTCATCCCGCAGATGGACCTCCGAGCCGAACAATGGGAGGCTCGCGAGACGGTCAAGAAGTACAGCTACGGGGGACGGCCAAGCTCAGCCGCCGATAACATTAATCAGTTCTTCGGGGCAGGGAACTCAGCCGCCACAGCCAGGCCGATCATCCAACCCCCGCCCCGTCCACCCGCTGGCCCGCCACCAGCCCCGCCAACTCCGCCCAAGCCCACCAACGCCTCGCTTTTCGACGACGTGCCCTGGGAGGTGACAAAGCCGAAATCAACTGTGCCACCCCGATCCACCGTTCCCCCTCAGCGCGACGTCCCACTCCCGCCGCCTGTCCGCCCGGCAACAGTAGCAAACACTTTCCGCCCAGCAGCTCAGCAGCTCAAGAAATCAAGCGGCATCCGTTCTGGTTCCACCGTCATGCACCCCAAGTACGGCAAAGGCACTGTAGTCCGCCGTGAGGGCGATGGTGACGACGCCAAAATAGTCGTCAGTTTCTCGGGCCACGGCCTCAAGAAATTGGTAGAAAAGTTCGCGGGCGTCAAGCTGCTTGACTAAGCGTTGACTGCCGCTTCGCCTCCAACTTGCCCCAAAAACTGGCTTTTGCCCGAATCCTGCGCTATTCTGAAAGTTTGGAATTTGTACCTCGATGAACACGACACACGTAAAAGATAAAGACGAACGAAAAAAGCTGAAGCGCGCCGCCCGCAAGGCTGCCCCCGAATACAAGGGTCGCGTCAAAGGCGAAGACCGCGGCTCCTTGAAACGAAAAGTCAAAAAAATCGTTAAAGGTACTCGTAAGCGTTAAAATGGCATAGTACTTTTGGCAGGACTGTACTATTACCCCCATTTGTGTTTCAATTGGAATGCGTCCCGGCGGGCCTCCCCTCCGAGCCTGTCAGGATGTGACCAGGGCCAGCAGTGCCTCCTCATTGCTGGCCCTTTCCTCGTTTTTTACCCCATCTTCCTCTCCCGTGGATTAGAATACAGCGATGAGCCAGATGCTTCGCTGTAAGGCAATCGATGACCTGATCCACGAAAGCGAATCATCCGCAACCAGACTCACTAAAACCCTCGGTCTTTGGAGTCTGGTTGCGATGGGAATCGGTGCTGTCATTGGTTCTGGCATCTTTACCCTCACTGGCACTGCCGCCGCCGGAGTGACAATGAAGTATCAGAGCATCCTCCACGCTCCCGTCCTCGATCTCCTCCGCTTTGGCCCTGATGCCATTTCCACCATTGGCCGGCCCGGGGCAGGTCCTGGCGTGGTCCTGTCTTTTTTGCTTGTTGCGTTCGCTTGCGGTTTCGCTGCTCTCTGCTACGCCGAACTCTCTTCAATGATTCCAGTCGCTGGTTCTACTTATACCTACGCCTACGCGACCCTCGGCGAAATCTTTGCCTGGATTCTGGGTTGGGATCTCATCCTTGAATATGCAGTCTCAAACATGAGCGTTGCCGTCGGCTTCTCAGGCTATTTCAACGACATCCTCGACAACCTCTTTGGCTACCGGCTACCGCCCGAATGGTCTGGCCCTGCCTTCCGTGGTGGCGGTACAACCGGGGCTTACTTCAACATCCCCGCCCTGCTCATCATGATCATCCTTACATGGCTCTTGATCAAGGGCGTCAAAGAATCTGCCCGCGCCACCAACATCATGGTCATCATCAAGACGATAGCCATCCTCGCCTTCGTTTTCGGTGCCGCCTCTGCCATCAATCCTGAAAACTGGAAGCCCTTCACCCCCAACGGCATGTCTGGTGTCATCTCTGGAGCAGCCATTGTATTCTTTGCCTACATCGGCTTCGATTCCGTCTCTACCGCTGCCGAAGAATGCAAGAACCCAAAACGCGATCTCCCCTGGGGCATCATGATCACTCTAGCCGTCTGCACGGTTCTCTACGGCGCAGTGTCGCTCGTCCTCACCGGTATCGTCCCCTACACCACGCTCAACAACGACGAACCTGTCGCCCGCGCCCTCAAAGATGTCGGCTACAACCGCCTCCGCATTTTTGTTAGTATCGGCGCACTTGTCGGCATGTGGAGCTCGCTCCTGGTCTTTCAATATGGGCAGGCCCGCATCTGGTTCGCCATGTCGCGTGACAAGCTCCTTCCGGCAGTCTTTTCGCGTGTCCACCCCAAATACCGCACCCCTCATATCTCCACCTGGATTGCTGGCTTCGTCGTTGGCATTCCCGCCGGCCTCTGGGATATCGCTACCTTTGCCGAACTCGCCAACATCGGCACACTCGCTGCCTTCGCCAGCGTCTCTGCCGGCGTCATCATCCTGCGCAGGCGCCAGCCAGACCGGCCACGCGGATTCAAGGTTCCCTTCGTCCCCTTTGTTCCCTATGTCTCCATTGCCTTCTGCCTCATTCTGATGCTCGGCTTGCCACTCCAGACCTGGCTCACTTTCTTTATCTGGCTCATCATCGGTCTCGCCATTTATTTTGGCTACTCAAAATCGCGCAGCCCACTCGCCCAAGAGGCAAAATAGCTATATGCAGCGCCGCACTTTCCTATCGTCTCTAGCAGCCGCTCCTTTAGCCGCCTCGCTCCCTGACAAGATTGGCATCGGCTATAACACCTATTGCCTCCGCGGTCTTCGGATGACAGACCGTCAACACTTCGAGCAAGCCGCCGCCTGGAAGCTCGATGCCCTCTTCCTTCAGGATTCCCTCGATCCCCGCGCACAAGACCCCGCCCATTGGGTCGAAGTCAGGCAATGGGCCAAAGACTTTGATCTCCACCTCCAGACCGGCGGCTCCGGCTTTCTGCCCAAAACTCCCGCACAGTGGGAGACTAACCTCGCCGCTGTGCGCAAGAATATTGCTCGCGCCAAAGCGTGCGGATCCCCCATCGTCCGCGCCGTTTGCGCTGGCTTCCGTCACGAACTCCCCCTTGCCACAGCCGAAGCCAACATGGAACTCGCCATCAAGGTCCTCCGTGCTCCCCGCACCGAAGTCATGGATGCCGGCCTAAAATTTGCCATCGAAGTCCACAAAGACTTCCAGGCATGGGAACACAAAATTATCATCGAAACCGCTGGCAAGGAATTCGTCGGTACCTATCTTGATACCGGAAACCCCGTCTTCACTCTGGAAGACCCCTTGTTGACGCTGGAAACGCTAGCTCCCTACACCCTAACCTTTCATCTTCGCGACTCTGTCGTCTATGAACACCCAGGCGGCATCGCTGTCCAGTGGGTTCCACTCGGTGAAGGCACCATCGACTTTAAACAGATCATCGCCAAAGCCCGTCAGGTTCTCAACCCGGATGTCCGCATTTTTATCAAACCTATTACGGGCCGTCCCCCCGCTATCCTCCCCGTTTACGATGACCAGTGGTGGGCTAAGTGGTACCCCAAGGCCCGTGCCCAGGAGTTTGCCCGCTTCGTCGCAATCGCCAAACGCGGTCGTCCCTACGAGAAGCCTGTCGTTCAGGAAGACGTCTCCGGCCGTACTCCCCCAGCCCCCTACCAGGCTGCCCTCAACTACCAGCAAAAAGAACACATGGAACGCAGCATCGCCTATGCCCGGGAGGTCTTAAAACTTGGCATCCGCGCTTAAACTCGCTCTGATTTTGATCGTCTTCTGCGTCAGCCCGGTCCTCGCTCAAAAAAAGAACAAGAAGAAGGACATCGAGCCCATCACACAGACTCTCGAAGTCCTTCCAGACCCTCCCCCTGCTGTAAAGGTGGAGAGTTCCCGCCTCGTCTTTTACTCAAGCCCCCTAAGCGTTAAGGGTCTCCTCACCCAGCAGTCCAAAGACGCCCTCTCTGCTCTACGCCGTCTGGCCCACGGGGCAACCATCGTCAAGCTCAGAGCTTTTGTTGCTGGCCGCGGCGACGCTCGCCGTGTCTCGGCCATCGTCAGCGAACAGTTCACCGAATGGAAGCTCCCCTTGCCAGCCCTCACCATCCTCCAGATCGGTGCACTCCCCATGGAAGGTGCTCAAGTCCAAATTGAGGCGATCGCAGAAGACCGCAAGCCAGTCAATCTGCATGGAATCGCCTGGCTCCCCGCAACCCAGATCACCAAGCCCCTCGCAGAGTCTGGCGAGGTCAATTCTGTTCTGCCAATCCTCCTAGAATCTCTCAATGGCCTCAAAGGCGACGTTCTCGCCGTCACCTGCTATGTCTCTAACATCGACAATGCCGCAAACCTCGAGGGTGCAATGGCCTCCAAGTTCCCCAATGCCGCTCGCACCCTCCTCCAGGCCCAAAGAGCCACTGGCTCCGGCCTAGCCCGCTGCGAAGCCGCTACTCGCCGTACTATCGGTGATCCTGACCGCCTGATACTCACCGGTTCCATAATCGGTTTCGGCTCCGAAGAGAAGGACATCCAACTGGTTCAAAACCGGCTGGCCAAACTCCTCGATTCGAGCAATGCCACTCTGATCGAACGAAAAGGCTACGGTGTGAGCCGTAGCCTTGAAAATCGTTTAGGTTCTATTGCCGTCATCGAAGGTGTCGGTTCTAACGAGGCCACCTTCGCCCTTGAGGCCATCGGCCTCCAGAAGCGTTAGCCGGCAATCCGCAGGTCGCGGCTCACTTGCCGGGTCGCCCGGCGGCTGATCAGGTCTGCCACTTTGCCAAGCAGTTCAGGAATGTCTTCCGGTGAAACCAACACTGGTTTCCGGTCCACATTAGAACCCGCTATTTCATCGCTTTCCGTATTGAAAAAAGCGGTTGCTGGGCGATAATCCATTGTTTTGGCATGTTCGAGCACACGCCAGCCAGAATCTGGTGCTTCCATATCCCGTCCGGTCAGAACGAGCGAGTATTCCTGGGAATCCAGCTTCTGCATAGCTTCAGCCGCGCTTGCTGCTGAATCCACATTGTATCCACCTGCTTCGAGCACTGTTTGCAGCGTTAAACGAGCGGTTGGGTCATCATCGGCTAGCAGAACGCGTGCCAGCCTCATTGGTTTTTTAGGGGCGAGTTGGAGGGTAATCGACATTGTTAACTTTTTAGTAATTGATTTGAAGCCGAAGCTCTACATCCAGTATATGGATTCTGAACTCTTTTACTAGAGGCAATCTTTGTTGCAACACCATTTGAGATCAATCACTTAGCCGTACTGGTACTAATGGTAGGCATAGAGCGGCATATTTCTACCGCCTTATCCAGGCTAAGTCAAAACGCCGATGCGGCACAACGCACATCCAAAACCAGATCCAGCACATCTGCCACCTAGGCTTTCAGACTGGTTTCAATCTCACCTCCCCCCTCACGCTCAGAACGCATTGCGAAATTTCCACTTCAGGATTTTGTCCACGTTTGGGTAGAAAAACGGCTGAATCTGCACAGGGCGCGCTGAACCCGGCCAGAGGGATCAGAAGTACCCGACACTCTACATTCTCGATGGCCAAACTTTGTTCGATGAATGCACAGCATTTAAGGGCGAACGCGAGGCGAACACGAACTGCGTCTAGATGAGACAGTGAGAAAGCTAGTCGCCGACGCGAACGTTCCACCACTGATCATCGTTGGCATTGACAGCACCGATGAGCGCAGAGATGAATACGCAATTTACACGAATCCCGTCGCCAAGGCTAACAAACCTGAACCCAAAGGCAAGCGACAGCCCGAACTCCGTCCGCGGAAGCGAATAGTAGGTACCTTGCTTCAGGCTGGAAAAGATACAATAATGAGATACAGAAATGAAATTCACGTGGGGTCCTGCCAATCTGCGGCTCAAATTTTCGATGCCCCAAACCACGTCGTGGGCGACAACTATTTTTTGGAAGAGACTGGCGAGCAGCGATTCCAAATCATTGGCATGACCCGGAACCTCGCTTTACTCTTGGTTGTGTTTGTTGAACCCGGCTCGGATTTGATCCGCATCGTTTCGGCACGAAAGGCAGTTGACTATGAAAAAAGCATCTACAACGACCAATTCCGGTAGGAAACTTAAGATCAGCGAAGAGACAAAACAAGCCTATCGGAAACGGAACCGTGCGCTAGACAACGACACCGAGGCTCCGCACTTGCCCCCAAGCTTCTGGGCGGGCGCTTCCATTGGAAAATACTACCGGCCCCTGAAGACGCAGATCTCCCTTCGCATTGATAACGAAGTGCTGGATTGGCTGAAGTCGAAGGGTGAAGGACATTTGAGCCGGATCAATGAGATCCTGCGGGAACGAATGACGATTGATCGTTGAAGTTACATCCTTGGTCCTCAGCCCGATGCATCGAGTGGCAGCCTTGACTGCATCATTTTGCAAGCCTCCACAGGCACTCGCAAATTCCCAAATAAGCGAAGAAAACAATTCGCGGATTTGAGGCGAACTAAGCATCAGACACGATCACCAATCGTTGAATCGATAAAGATATTCCTGCGACGGAAGGGAACTGGCGACTCCAGCAGCAAGTGAGTGCGTAGAGCCATCCAGGGGGCCGCAAAAACCGGCTGTGCAAGGGGTGCAATTCCCGAGGTCCAGACTGGCGGCCGGACATTGCCCTTCAGGTGAGCGGCCTGCTCAACCATGGCGGCGACATAATTGGATAGGTAGGGGTCGGCAATTACCGGTGAAGAAAGACTTTCAATCTCGGCAGCCGAAGCAGTGGTGAGGAGATCGTTCATTTCGGCAAGAATGTAGGACGGCTGATGGTTCCAAAGTTGACCTGCGAGGCGTTGAAAGTCTTCGGCTATCGTCATGACATCAATCTAACACTTGGACAGACCTCGATAAACGGCGAAGGCCCAAATCCGCAGCCGCGCACCCGCAATCGCAACCCACCTTACCGGGGCAAACTCCCAAGCAATTCAGCCGCCTCCGCCTTCACCGCCGAATCCACCCCATTCGCCGCCATCGACAAATACTTCCGAGCCCCGGCAAAATCATTCATAGCACCCAGTGCCGTCCCCAATCCCAACTGCGCCCGCCCATAAGACGGATTCAGCGCGAGCGTCGCTCGATACTGTCCAGCCGCCGCCTGAAAATCCCGCCCCGCCATGTACAAATTCCCAAGCAAATCCAGAGCCTCCAAATCCTTAGGCACCATCTTCACCACCTCCAGCGCATGAGGCACTGCCTCACCAAACCGCTTTTGTCCCGCGAGAAACAAGGCGAAGTTATAACGCCCCGCCCGCATCCCGGGCGCAAAACGAATCGCCGCCAGAAACTGCTTCTCAGCCCCTGCCGCATCCCCCTTCGCCGCTAGCAGATTCCCAAGATTACTCCTAACCTCCGCCTCATCCGGCTGCTCCCGCAACGCCGCCACAAATGCCGCCTCCGCGCCAACCCGGTCGCCCGACTCCATCAAGATCATCCCAAGCTTCTTATGCGCCTCCACCAACTCCGGCTCTTCCGCAATTGCCTTCCTCGCAGCTTTGGCCGCCTCCTCACCTCGATAAGCCCGCGCCAGCTCCAGCCACGACAACGCATCCTTCGGATACAGTGACGTAGCTTTCTCCAGCGTCACCCTCGCCGCAGCCAAATCACCAGCCCTCACCTGTGACGCACCCAAACTCCGCAACGCCGGCAGATATTTCGGGTCAAGTGCAAGTGCCTTCGCATAATAAGGCAAAGCCTTCGCCGGCTCACCGCTCGCATGAAGCGCCTGCGCCGCCTGCAAATAATAAGCCGGATGCTTCGGTGCCGCTTTCTGCAGAGCCGCCTCAAGGCGCGCCACCCCAACCCTCAAATTGCTCTGATGCATCACCTGCGCCAGCGCCGGATACAACTCCCCATCTCCCTCGCGCGGATAATACCGGACCACCTCACCCTGATAAGACCCACCCCCCATCACCTCATGCCGCTCTTCCCGTGCCGCCATCCAATCCTTCCCCGCCACTGGCTTCTGAATCTTGTGATCGGTCACGGCGACATGCACAACATCCTCAGTCCGCCGCTTCGGCATGTGGCAACTCGCACACTCGGCCTTGGCCTCATGCTTGGCCGACCCCACAACCGTCGCATGACAAGAACTACAAGCCGCATCAATTGCTGCAACAGTCGTCTTCTGATGAGGATCGTGGCAAGTAGTGCAAGTCAGCTTCTCATCGCTCAACCGGAAACACTTAGATTGCCGTAGTCGATAAGCCGACCCGGCAATCTCAAATTTCTCTTCATGCCCAGTCCCCTTGGCATGATCAAAGTGCGTAATGAAATCTCCCAGCGCCTCGCGCGGGTCATAACTGAAAATCCCCCGCTCAAACTTCACAATTGCGTTCGGCAGCGAGTAACTTGTGGTCTCAAGATGGCACTGCATGCACACCTCCATTTTGCGTTCCGCAGACACCTTTTTAGGGTTAAAAATCTTCCCCCTCCCCATCGAAGAAGCATGTTCCCGTCCCGGTCCATGGCACCGTTGACAATCGATTCCCCCGGGCAACTCACCTCCAAACACCGGGTCATCAAAAAGCGAAGTGCCCGCCTGCTTCGGATACCCGTTATGGCAAAACACACACTGATACCCGATTGCCCGTCGCATATCCATATGATCCGCACGATCATAACCTGGGCTCATCGCAACGATGCCACCTTTCTCTGGATACCAATTGACGGGCATCTCGATCAACCGCCCCTGCTCACTACGATGAATAAAGCTGCGAGCATGATTCCCGCTCCCCAACACATACTGAATCTCTTTTTCCAGCACATTCCCCCCACCCACCTCATCCCGCCGCAAAAACACCTTGCCATCCCGCTTCAAGAACTGATACTTGCGCCCGCTCTTGTCGTGAACAAAAGCCCCGACAGGAACCTCATCCTCGCCGATCTTGTGAAAAGCCCGAGCCATCCCGGTCTCGCGATAGGTGAGAGCGATCTGGGCATGGCAAGACTCGCAAGCCCGCGAATCGATGTACCCGCTAGCCTTCTCCGCCACCGGGTCCGTCTTTCCACATCCCACCAGGAGCAGAGCTATGAACACCAACAAATAAGCCATACTCCGAAAGGTTATCCTGAAATCGATGAAAGATCCGGTGATTGAACTTTACAAGCAGGGTATAGACCGCACCCTGATTCGCAAAAATCTCCAACTTACCGTCACAGAACGCTTCGAGCAGGCCATGGCTCTCCAGCGCTTTGCTGAGGAACTCCGGAACGCGGGGCGCAAATCTCGTCAAGCCTCAGCTGAACTTGCAAGCGCATCCAAATGATCGACTTCGCCAGGCTTCTTGGCGCACTCTCAAATCACCGCGTCGATTACATTCTGATTGGCGGGGCCGCAGCCATTGCTCACGGCTCAAGCCGCTTCACCCAAGATCTAGATATCGTCTACCAAAGGAGCCCAGACAACCTGGATCGCTTGGTGAATGCCCTTGCACCACATGCGCCCTATCTCCGTGGCGCACCTACTGGCCTGCCCTTCAAACTGGACTTACCCACCCTCAAATCGGGTCTCAACTTCACACTCACCACCAAGCTCGGCGATATCGATCTTCTTGGCGAAATCATTGGCGGCGGATCATACGAAAACCTCATCGGCAATACGATTCCCCTTGAAATTTTTGGCTACCGCTGCCCTGGCCTGAATCTCGAAACTCTGATTGCTGTCAAGCGAGCTGCTGGTAGGCCCAAAGACCTGGAAGCGATTGCCGAGTTGGAAGCCATTCGCGAAATAGATCAAACGTAGTCACCCAATCCCTGCTCCATCGATCCACTCTCCTTCCCTCCAATCCCCAATGGCAGCGCTCCTTCAACTCCTCGCTCTAGCCATTTGCACGGCGCAGCTCTTCAGAAAACAATTTAGCCCCTCCTCACATACTACTGGTCGCAACCACCACTTCCGTAAAAAAAACGCCTGTGATATATTCCCGAACGATGACTTACACCAAGCCCACTCTGTTTCTGGCACTTCTCATTTTTCCCTTGATAGCTCAAGACTTCAGGTCGACACTTCAGGGAACCCTTGCCGATCCACAAGGTGCCTCGGTGGCAAAAGCTCAACTTATCTTGAAGAACATAGAAACCGGTGTGGATCGGTCGATTGAAACTGACTCAGACGGTGCCTACCTCTTCCAATTCCTCACACCGGGCAAATACCAGTTGACAGCCAAGGCCCCTGGCTTTCGCACCCTCGTTCGCAGCGGCATTGAACTCAACGTAACCCAGATCTTGCGCTTGGATCTCTCACTCGCCTTGGGCGACACCGCAGAGACAGTGGAAGTCTCAGCAAGCGCCGGCACTATCGAAACCGACACCACCTCGCTAGGCACTGCGATTCGTCAGGAGGTAAGAGACAACCTTCCACTCAAGGGGCGCAGTTCGTTGTTCATGTTCACACTCACTCCAGGTGTCGTCAATAATCGCTACGGTGAAGATACCCGGCCCAACGACACAATCACCAACGTGCTCTTTTCGGCCAACGGAGCACCTGTCGCCGCAACTGACGTCTTCGTAGACGGCGTTGCCAACACGGTAAACGTCAACCGCGGCGTGAACATCTCCGGTTGGGTACCAGCCGTCGACGCCATCGGCGAATTCAAACTTGAAGTCGGGTCGCTCTCAAGTGAGTTTGGCCGCTCTGGCGGCAGCATCACAAACATGGTCGTCAAAAGCGGCACCAATCAACTTCACGGCACCGCCTACGAGTTTTTCCGCAATTCCAAGCTGGACGCTAACCAATATTTTGCCCGCGGTCAGGGACGGCCCTTGGCTGCCTTCGGTGCCAATACATACGGTTTTGCACTGGGCGGGCCTGTCCTGATTCCAAAACTCTATGACGGGCGCAATAGAACCTTCTGGTTTATTAACTATGAGGGGGCCAAAGAAGGCAACGCGATCGATTTCGTCGGTTCCACTCCCACTGCCAAAATGCGATCCGGAGATTTCAGCGAAGTTCCCCAGATCCTCTATGACCCCTTCTCCGTTGCCTCTGTAAATGGTGTCCCCACTAGAACGCCCTTTACCGGCAACCAGATTCCTCAGAATCGTCTTGACCCGGTCGCCCAAAAACTCATCACCTACTACCCGGCAGCTAACCGCACCCCTCCCAATTCGGCTCAACCCTGGGCCAATAACTTTTCCTTCGGCGGCAAGTGGCCCCGCAACTACAACATGACCGCCTTCAAGTTCGATCACAAGTTCAGTGAAAAGTTCACCACCTTTGCTCGCATCAACTACGGTACAGCCCTTTTGATCTTCCCCTTCCAGTTTGATGGCCTCGCCACCGACGGCCGCAACGTCGTCAATCGGCCCAATTTCGGCATTTCCTGGGGCAGCACTTTCCTCTTGAGTCCTCGCCGCACTCTCGATATTCGCTTAGGCTATGCAAATGCCAAAGAAGACAACAAGCCCTGGTCGGCCGGCTTCGACCTCGCCGCTTTGGGGCTGCCTGCTTCCTTCCTCAGCACCCTGCAGTCTCCCTCCTTTCCCTTGATGCGCGTCAACGGTTTCATGAATTTGGCAGGCAGCGGCCTGGTTAATGATCCGGGTTACACCTACACACTTCAGCCCAGCATCTCCGAGCAGCACGGTAAGCATTTGTTGCGCTACGGCGCAGACTTGCGCCTCCTCTACGGAAACTTCTTCCGCAATCTCTCCGGGCCGGGCAATTACAGTTTCACCAATGCCTGGACCAACGGCCCACGCGCCGATACGCCTCTGGCAACCACTGGCTTCCCCATGGCTTCCATGTTATTGGGCACCGCTGCCAGCGGCTCGATTGACCGCAACACGGGCGTTTCAATCCTGAACAAGTATTATGCGTTCTTCCTGCAGGATGACTACCGCGTTTCCTCAAAGCTCACCCTCAATCTCGGCCTCCGCTATGAGTATGAAACCCCACGCACTGAGCGCTACAACCGTGCCACCAGAGGCTTTGACCGAAACGCCACCAATCGACTCGGAACTCAAACCGTACAAGGCGCTCTAGCCTACGCCTCCGATAGCAATAGAGGCATTTATTCCCCAGACAGCAACAACTTCGCACCACGCCTCGGCCTTGCTTATTCATGGAACACCAAGACAGTCATCCGTGCCGGTTATGGTCTCAACTATGTGCCAGTCGTAGGCTCTGTTGATGCCGTGGGCTTTTCCGTCACTACCCCAATGGTTACCTCACAAGATGGCATCACTCCGCTCAATCGGCTTTCTAATCCTTTCCCGCAACAACTCAACACTGTAGGTGCCAATGCTGCCGCATTCCTCGGCCAAAACGTCAGCTTCATCGACCCCTCCGACCGCACCCCGATTTATCACACTTGGAACCTGAACCTGCAGCGGCAACTCTTCGCACGCTCGCTGCTTCAGGTAGGCTACATCGGCGGAAGAGGAATCCACCTCACCAGCGAAGTTTCCATCGGCAACAACATATCCGAGAACCTGAACCAGCTCGACCCTCGCTTCCTGTCCGAAGGGCAGAACCTCTTGACTGTCGTCCCGAATCCATACGCAGGCACCCTTAGCAGCGGCCCCCTTGCTGGGGCAACCGTTCAGCGCCAGCAACTCCTCCGGCCCTTCCCGGCCTACGGCAATATTACGCGCAATCTCCCTGCTTTCGGTAACTCCAGCTATCACTCATTCCAGGCCAAATTCGAAACACGGTCCTACAAAGGCTTGACCTCGATTGTGTCCTACACCCTGGCCAAAAACCTCACTGACATCCAGTCCTACCAGAACACATACAACCGAAGTATCGAGCGAGGCCCAGCCGCCTTCGATGTTCCGCAGCGCCTCACCACCACCCTCAGTTGGGATCTTCCTGTCGGGCGAGGCCGCTCCCTTGGGCAAGACATGAACAAAGCCCTTGATGCGGCAATCGGTGGATGGAATGTGGCCATGTTCAACACCTTTCAAAGCGGCTTTCCTCTAAGCTTTGGTGTAAACCAGAACACCCTCTTCCTCGCTGGTGCCGGTGGACAAAGACCAAATGTCGTGGGAGACCCAAATGCCGGAATCAGCGGCAGCGTTCAGAGCCGTCTCCTGCGCTACTTCAACACCTCTGCTTTTGCCCAACCCGCGAACTTCACTTTTGGCAACGCCCCTTCTCGCGCCTCTTGGCTGCGAAACCCCGGCATGAATAACTGGAATCTCACCCTCACCAAAACCTTCAGCATCACAGAGCGTCTCAGGGTCAATCTCCGCGCTTCTTCCTTCAACCTCATGAACCACCCCGTATTTGGTGGTCCAAACACAACTTTTGGCGTGGCTCAATTCGGTCAGGTGTCGAGTCAGGCAAATATTAGCCGCCAAACCGAACTGGTGCTTCGGATTATTTTCTAATATTTAAAGAATCATCATTAAAATTGCTTGTCCTTACACGATTGGCGTGATAAGCATATGAGTCAGGCTTCAAATGCGAACACTCACCTACTCACTGCTGTTGTGCCTTCTCTCTACCAATGCTCTCGCTCAAGGCGAACGGGCCACCGTCACTGGAACCGTCTCCGACCCCTCCGGCGCAATCGTACCCGCAGTTGCCATAACCATCCGCAACCTCGAAACTAACGCCACCTCTCGCACTACTACCAACTCCGCCGGGCTCTTCTATCTCCCCGCACTCTCCCCCGGTGCATACGACATCAACGCTGAGAAAGCCGGCTTCCGCCCGTCTCGCGTCTCCAACCTCCGCCTCACTGTCGGCCTAACCGCAACCGTCGCCATTACTCTCGAAGTCGGCACCGTCACCCAGGCCCTCGAAGTGACTGCCTCTTCAGTCCAACTAGAAGCACAAACTTCCGGCCTCGGCAAAGTTGTTGAACAACGCCGCGTCGTCGAACTCCCCCTCCTCGGCCGCAACCCGCTCGCCCTTGCCTCTACCGCTCCCGGTGTCCTCCCCACCAGCGGTCAACGCGGCACCGGGCAAGACATCATAGGCGTCTCAACCACCTCTCAAATCAACGGCGGCCTCGCCCAGCAGAATGGTGTCTTGATCGACGGCGGCGAATCCCGGGGCTCCACAGAATCCGGCAACGCCTACACCGTCCCAATCGAAGCTGTAGGCGAATTCAAAGTAGAAACTTCCACTTACTCAGCAGAATTTGGACGTGCCGCCGGCGGCATCGTCAACGTATCTACCAAGTCCGGCACAAACACTCTCCACGGTGTCCTCTTTGAATTCCTCCGCAACGATCACCTCAACGCCAACAGTTGGCAGAACAACCGCAATCGCGTCCCCAAGGGCCTTTTTCAGCGCAATGAATTCGGTGCCGGTGCCGGCGGCAAGATCATCCGCGACCGCACCTTCTGGTATGCCATCTACGAAGGCACCCGCCAGGGCAGCCCAGACCAGGCCCTCCTCTCCGTCCCCACCGCTCTCCAAAAACAAGGCGACTTCTCCCAGACCTTCGACCGCTTCGGCAATCTGGTCGGTGTTTATGACTACACCACCACCCGCGTCGGTCCCAATGGCAGCATCATCCGTGACCTCTTCCCCGGCAATCGCATCCCTGCCCAGCGCATCCACCCCATCTCAACCAAGGTGATTCCCTTCTGGGGCGATGCAAATCGCCAGGGCGAAGGCGCAGCGCTGCTCAATAACTATTTCCGTGTCGGCAAAGCCATCAGCAACGCCAACACTTGGTTCGGCCGCCTTGACCACATGATTAACGACCGCCACCGTCTCTATGGCCGCTATGGCGGCCGCGAGCTCAAGAACACCACTCAGGTCGCCCTCAACCCGGCCTTCCCCCCTCGCCAACTCAGCTCCAATCCAGCCAACAGCGCCCTCATCACCTTTACCTCCATCTGGTCGCCAAACTTCATCACTGAAGGCCGCATCAGCTATACCCGCCTCCAGTTCGATTCACGCCCCTTAAGCGAAGGCTTCGACGTGGCCTCTCTCGGCTTCCCCAAGAGCGTCACCGACAACATCCTCTTCCAGCAGTTCCCCCAGATCTCGATCCAGACCTATGCCCAAGGTGCAGGCTTGGCCGTCACCGGTGCCGCCCCCAACGAGTTCGATCAGCTCGGTGGCGTCGGCCGCAACCTCGTCCCGCAGGACACTTATCATGCTCAGTTCCACGGCACCTTCATCAAGACCCGCCACAAGATCAAGATGGGCTACGAAACCCAGCTCATCAGGCTCAATGCTTTCAACTCCCAACAATCCTCAGGGCAATACATTTTTGACCGCGTCTTCAGCCAAGGTCCAGACCCCAACGTCACAGCACTCAATTCCGGCCACGGCTTTGCCAGCTTCCTCTTGGGCGTCCCTCAGGCCGGCGCCATCACCATCACCCGTCCCCTCTTCCTCTACCAGCGCTACTACGGCCTCTACTTCCAGGACGATTGGCGCGTCACTAACAAGCTCACCCTCAACCTCGGCCTTCGTTGGGAATACACAACCCCTTATGCCGAGAAATTCGGCCAGATCGGCTACATCGACTTCAACGCGATAGAGCCAGTCACCGGCCTCAAAGGCAACTTCAAACTCATCGAGCCAGGCGGCTATACGGCCGATCCCAATAAGAAAAACTTCTCCCCGCGTGTTGGCCTCGCCTATCAGCTCAACTCCAAAACTGTCATTCGCTCCGGTGCAGCCATCTTCTATGCCACCTACGTTGGCGTTAACGCCGCCGCAACCGATTTCGGCAACGGCAGCTTTCTGTCAAACGCTCTCTTCCTCGGCCAACCCAACCCCTTGCCCAACACTCCTCCCGTGGGCAGTTCCTGGTCCAATCCATTCGCCGGCGGCATCATCGTCCCTGATCGCAACACCAACTTCGCTGGCCAAAACGTGCGCGGTGACATTCGCAATCGCCCCAACGCCTACGTCGCCAACTGGACCTTCTCCATCCAGCACATGCTCAGTTCCAACACAATGTTCGAGGTTGCCTACGTCGGAGCCAAAACCACCCATCTCTACTGGAACCGCCAGCGCAATCAGAGCGACCCCTCGCAACTCGCCTTGGGCAGCGCGCTCTTACAGCCCGTCCCCAATCCCTTCTTCGGCAAGATCAGAAGCGGTGCCCTTAGCGGTGCCACCATCCAGGCCCGCCAGGCTCTGCGCCCCTATCCGCAGTTCCTCGACCTATTAATCCAGCGCGATCCTTACGGCGACATGAGTTACCAAAGCTGGTACATGCGTCTGGAGAAACAGTATTCCCACGGCATGACTTTAAGCGCCTCCTACACAGCGTCTAAAACCATCGCCAACACGATGCAGTCCAACACCTGGGTTGTCGGCCCTTCTAACAGCCTCTACAACGCCAGAGACAATCGTGGCATTGAAGCTAACGACATTCCCCAGCGCCTCGTCTTCAGCTACGTCTACGACCTTCCATTCGGCAAAGGCCGCAAATTCCTCAACACTACCAACCCCATCGTCAGCTACGGTTTGGGTGGCTGGCAGTTCGCCTCCATCACCGTCCTCCAAAAAGGCCGCCCCGTCCTGATCACCTCGCCGGATACAACGAATCTATTCAACTTCTCGTCCACTAATGGCCGCGCCAACCGGGTCAAGGATCCCGTCCTGCCAGACGGCCAACAGACGCTGAACAACTGGTTCGACACCACCGCCTTCCAGCGCACCGTCCCATTTACCTTCGGTACCGATAGCGTCTCCCAGCCACGCCTGCGTGGCCCCGGTCGCGTCAACTTCGATTTCTCTCTCATCAAGAACACACGTATCAAAGAGCGCTTCAACCTCCAGTACCGCGCCGAGTTCTTTAACATTTCAAACACCCCTGCCCTCGACGCCCGCGGTGCCACCACCGACGTCGCCAGCGCCCAATTCGGCCAGATCATCGCTGGCGGCAACCCGCGCAATATACAATTCGGTCTACGCTTGGTTTTCTAGGAGAAGGACAAACATGAATCGAAGAAACTTCGGCCTGCTCATGGCAGCAGGCAGCGTTGCTGCTGCCGCAACAAAGCCACCCTGGTCCCCAGGGATCAAAGTCGCCGTCCAACTCGGAGCCAATCCCAGCGACGAAGATCTGCAATTCATGAACCAGATCGGCGTCCGCTACACCTCAGTCACGATTGATCGCAAAGACGACAACGTCGAAAACTTTCTTCGGATCAAAGCCAAAGTCGAATCCGCTGGTCTCCGCGTCTGGAACATCGGCCACGATGGCAACCGCAACCAGGAAGAAATCGTCTTAAACCTCCCAGGCCGCGACGCCCGCATTGAAGCCTACAAGCAATACATCAAGAATTGCGGCAAAGCCAATATCCGTTACATCACCTACGCCCACATGGGTAACGGCATCTGGCATACAGAACGCGAAACCACCAGAGGAAGCGCCCCAGCCCGTGGCTACAACATGGCCAAAGGCGGCGAGGGCCTCTGGGCCGGCAAAATCTTCAAAGGCCCGCTCTCTCACGGCCGCCTCTACACAGAGACCGAACTCTGGGACAACTACGAGTACTTCATCCGCAAAGTAGCCCCTGTCGCCGAAGAGAACGGCGTCTTCATCGGCATCCATCCTGACGACCCGCCAGTGCCGATGCTTGCTGGAATCCCCCGCTGCATCTTCGGTAATTTTGAAGGCTATCGCAAAGCGATAGAAATGGCCAACTCACCCAACATCGGTGTCTGCTTCTGCGTAGGAACCTGGCTAGAAGGTGGCGACCTGATGGGAGCCGATGTAATTACGGCGATCAAGTATTTCGGCGAGATGGGCAAAATCTGGAAGGTCCATTTCAGAAACATGAGCGCCCCGCTCCCGCACTTCGTCGAGACCTTCGTCGACAACGGCTACTACGACATGTACGCAGTGATGAAGACGCTAAGAGAAGTCAACTTCGACGGCATCGTCATTGGCGATCACTTCCCAACGATGGTCGGAGGCAACAGAGTCCCGGTAGCCTACACCGCCGCCTGGATGCGAGCCTATGTTGACCGCGCCAACGCTGAAGTCGCCGCCAAGAAACTCTAGCCTAGCTTCTCTTGCCAGACTCGTAAGGCCTTGTCCGGCGTCAACTACTTCTCACTGTGTATTGCCTCACGAGGATGTGTTACCCGACTGTAGATGTCGCTGGTTTAGGCACCTCATCGGATCGTGAAGGATTGTCCTGGACATAATCCGAGAGTCCATCGATAGTATCCTTTTGATGCTGTAAAATTTTGCACTCGTGGAGCCTGCTCAGCCCCTTTTCGAGCATCGTCTTCGTTGCCCCGGGTCCGATGAAATAAGCATCTTCAATTTCCCGAGTTGTGATGCTCCATTCGATTGCTGTTTTCTTTAAAAAATCTTGAAAAATCATTTCACCCGCGTGTTGCGAAATGATTTGAATACTTCCCCCAATCCCTCAAATATCCATGATCCTTTCCACGACTCAATCGGCTTCCAGACATAACTTCGATTCTCTACCCCCCTATCTAAGTTCTCGCGCTCTTGCCTTAGCGGCGATATACTCACCACATGGCCGCTGTCGACATGCTACCTGGATTGAACATAGTTGCGATTCGAGAAATTGCAACACGCCATGGTGCAACACATCTGCGCGTATTCGGTTCATATGCCCAAGGCACAAATCAAAAAGGCAGCGACTTGGATCTGCTAATTGACCTTCAGCCCGGTCGCAGTTTGCTCGATGTCATTGCGATCCAGCAGGACATTGAAGACGCTCTAGGCATTCGGGTAGACGTAATCACCGAGCGGTCACTCAGTCCACACATCCGCGACTCTATCCTCAGCGATGCCATCCCATTTTGATTACTGAAAACAACCCGGACCACCTTTATCTGCTTCACATCCGGGATGCGATTCTCAGGATTGAGCAATACGCGAGCGTCGGTCAATCCGAATTCTTGGCTCAATCCCACTGGCAGGATGCGATCATCCGCCAACTCGAAATCATCGGCGAGGCCAGCAAGCGGCTCTCTCATGAATTGCGAAGTGCAAATCCTGCCGTCCCCTGGCGTCGCGTGGCCGGCTTGCGGGATGTACTGATTCACGACTATATGGGAGTTGATTTGGAAGCTGTCTGGTCAGTCGTGGAAAATGGCATTCCAACGCTAAAAGAAACTGTAGAAAAGTTGTTGAGTAAGTAGGAGTCCAGTTAGCCTTCAAGAAGCTCTAAACCAGCTTCGCTTGCCACATCCGCAAGGCTTCATTTAGCAACTCTCTGAGCCAACTTTCGAAAGACTCAGTATTCTTTAAGTGGCCGAAACTAATGAAGTACGCCCTTCCGATTCGATGTCTCGTTTCGCCTATCCGCAACGCTACAAACACTCCGCACAAGCCTTTGCGCTGCGGACTGAATGTATCGAATCCGACTACAATCTGGTCCATCCTGCTCGTTTGGATTTGAAGTACTTCTGCCCCCACATCCGCAAGGCTGAACCCTTCACCCCACTCCTCGTTCCAAGCGACACTCAACTGCTCAGCCGGGAAGCCGGTGTTCCCGCAATTCGCATTAAATCGATCACTCACCGCCCGAACGGACTTGTCAACCTCGTTCGCATACTCGGAAAGCATCGTCACAGTCGCTTTGCGGCAAAACTGCATGACTTCGTTTGCGTTCCCCCATGCTGCCGGGAGCAAACTGCGAATCACTTCTAACTGAGCGTTGGCCGCCGCCAGTATCTGGCGAACGCTAGCTCCTGGCTCCACCGGATCAGGCGCATTCCTTTTCAGTTGGTGCCACAGTCTTACTGCTTGCCTGAGCTGGCAGGAGCAAAAGAAATAAAGCAAGGAGTCTGGCTTGCCGTGGTCCGCTGCTTCCAATGCCGCGAGATATCGATTTCTCATCGAGATTGTTACGATCAGAGGTGCCAAACCACCCTTGATCAATACAAAAGAGGCCAACACTCTCGCCACCCTTCCATTGCCATCTTGAAACGGATGGATCTGCGAAAACGCATGATGCAGCCAAGCCGCATCCGCGATGGCGGCACTTGACTTCACTTCCAGCTCTTTAAATAAAACCACTAACCGCCGCATTTCCGCGTCGACTTCAAGTGGTGGGCAATACTCGTGCACACTGCCATCTTCCCGTGTTGGATTGTTCGGCTCGGTCTTGAACTTCCCCTTCTCCAACAATACTTTCGTCGGCACCCTTCGTTGGGTAGAGGGATCCAGAAAATAAGCTTCATATTCATCAACACTACTCATTAGCGTCTGATGGAATTGGCGAATATCGCTCACCGTAAGCGGTCGTCCCGACTTGATGAATTCAAAAAGCCCTTCCAGCGTGTCTCGATGGTCAATCAAAATTTGATAAACCCTCTCCTCGCTCAGCCCATTGCGCTGCTTCGGAATTAGGTTCTGCACCAATCCAGAGGCGATCATCGTCTCGGTCTCACCTCGACCGATCACATAGGCTCCTTCAATCTCTCCAGTGCTAATGCTCCACTCGCGCACCGCTAACTGTAGGAATTCCGTATAGCCAATATCTCCTGCTTGTGTGCGCGAAACTCCTCAAACATTGGCTGCAATAAATCTGAGACCCATTCCCATTGCCACAACTCAATCGGCTTCCAGACATAGCTTCGATTCTGCACCCCACCATCCTCTCAAATCCAAACAACATAAAATCCAAGAATGCGTTTCCTCGCCGCACTACTCTTAACCCTCTCACTCCAGGCTCAAACACAGGCTCTCCTAGCCGGTGCCGCCCAAACAGACATCACCCCCACCTGGTTCCCCCTCATCATCAATTGCGGCATGCTCGAACGCACCGCCACCTCCGTCTCTGCGCCCCTCTACGCCAAGGCCATCGTACTCCAGCAAGGCAACCTCAAAACAGCCATCGTAGTAGCCGACTCCTGCATGATGCCCCGCGAACTCCTCGACGAAGCCAAAGCCCTCGCCGAAAAAGCCACCGGCATTCCCGCCAATCGTCAGCTCATCTCCGCCACCCATACCCACTTCGCCCCCGCCGCCATGTCCTGCCTCGGCTCCAGCGTCGACGAGCGCTACGCCCAATGGCTCCCCGCCAAGCTAGCCGAAGCCATCATCGAAGCCAACAAACGCCTCACGTCGGCCCGCATCGGCAGCGCCGCCATTGCCGACCGCGAACACACCTTCGTCCGCAGTTTCATCTATCGAGCCGGCAAAGAACTCACAGATCCCTTCGGCGAAAAAACAGTTCGCGCCAACATGCACCCCGGCTACGAGAACCCCAACGTCACCCTCCCCACCGGACCAGTAGACCCAACACTAACCGTCCTCTCCATCCAATCAGCAAACGGCCAACCGATAGCGATGCTGGCCAACTACGCCATGCACTACTTCAATTCCAAGCCCATCTCCAGCGATTACCCCGGCGTCTTCGCCAAGCAATTCGAGCAACGCATCAACGCCCCCAAAGACTTCGTAACGATCATGAGCCAGGGCACCAGCGGCGACCTCATGTACATGGATTACTCAAAGCCCGTCAACAAAGAGCTAACGATAGAAACCTACACCAGCGGCATCGTCGACAGCGCCCTCAAGGCTTACCAATCCATCGAGTACGAAAAGCGCCCCACCCTCAAAATGCTTGAGACAGAGCTCACCCTAACCCGCCGCCTCCCCTCACCAGAACGCCTCGAATGGGCCAATAAACTCATTGCAACGATGGGCGCAAACAAACCAATGAACCAACCCGAAGTCTACGCAAGGGAAGCAGTCTACCTCGACAAAGAACCCAGTCGAACCCTCAAGCTCCAGGCCCTCCAAATCGGCACACTAGCGATAGCCACCTGGCCCAACGAAGTTTACGCTATCTCCGGTCTCAAACTCCGCAATCGCACAAGCTTCCCCAAGCTAATGAACATCGAGCTCGCCAACGGAGCCGAAGGCTACATCCCCCCGCCATCGCAACACACCCTGGGCGGCTACACGACCTGGCCCGCCAGAAGCGCCGGCCTCGAAATCCAGGCCGAACCCAAAATTCTAGCCACGCTAACCACCCTCCTCCACCAGCTAGGCAACAAACCCAAACCCACCACGCAACCCAAAAACCACTGGCCCATGGAAGACCTCGAACCAAACAAAGACCTCAAGATAGAAGGCCCCCACGCCTTCGCTGTCCCAGGCAAAACCGGCCAAGCCCTCTATCTAGCCAACGCCAGCCTAACCCTCAACATACCCGTCAAAACGTACAAGCTAAGTTTCTGGATCTGGCCCGCCGAAACCCGCCAGTGGACCCAGGTAACAATCGAGCAAACCAGCACCACACGCCGCACCACCACCGACGGCCAGCTCACTAGCGAAACCACGCCCACCCCAACACTCCAACTCTTAACCAACTTCGAAGGCGCCATCGACGAACTAAAGCTCAAGCAAAATTGACCCCGGTTTAAGAACACCTACGCATTCCTAAGCAAGGAACCTACAATGAAACCCCTAATCCTTGCACTCTCCATGGCCGCCAGCCTCTCCGCAGCTGCCATCCCCCTTTTCAACACTGGAACAGACGCTTCGAACAATCCGCTTGGGCCTCCCAACTCCACGCCTCCCCTCCCAGAAACCCATTTCAGTCTCATAAGCGGCCCCGCCAATCTCTTTCTCACCCGCTGGCAAGTACCGTATTTCAGCGAGGCAACCCTCAATGCCCGCTGGATCTCCCCGGCGATCCAACAAGGTAATGCTCCCCCCTCTTTTACAGGCGCAACTGCCAGCTACGTTCTGGCGCAGACCTTTGATATGGCTCCCTTCGACATCTCTACTGCCACTCTCTCGGGTTTCTTCGCCGCAGACAATTGCGCCGTTATCAGGCTCAACACAACCATCCTCGCCACCACCGGTGGCGTCTGCAACGGCACCAGCCCAAGTGCAAACTTCACCAGTCTCACCCCCTTCTCTGCCAGCTCAAGCGCCTTCATCTCTGGTACCAACACCCTCCGCATCGACTTCTTCAACTACAGCGGCCCCGCCGCAGTCTTGGTAACCGGCCTTGAGGGCACTGCAGACCCAGTCCCCGAGCCCGCCACCTACGCTCTCATCGGCGCAAGCTTAATCGCAATCCAGCTCAGGAGAAAACTAACTTAGCGACAGCAACCCAAAAGAATTTAATTCCCTCCTGGCCCCACCTGCCTTCAATCAGGTGGGGCTTCAAGTTGAGTTCGAACTCAGATGCTCAATCGCCCCTAGTCCCCCAGCGACCCCGAGTAAGCCCGGCTCTCCAGCTTCGCCTTCGCCGCCGCCATCTTCCCGGCCACTTTCTTCGCTGCCTGCTCCCGCAATCTCCAGTGCCAAAATCCCGTAACAAATGAACCTAAATCCGGCGGTTGACGGCCACCAAGACGCCATCCTCGGGTCTTGGTGCGAAGGGGAACCTCCCAAAATACTGAAAGATCTGGCGTAGCATC
>JAYSVS010000090.1:0-19030 GCA_043718395.1 Acidobacteriota bacterium | reverse complement strand
GCATTCCACAGCACCTCCCGCACCGCCGTCAGGAAGTTGTCCCGCAAGCTTTGATCCACTTCAAGGCCCTGCAAAACCGCACTCGACATCAGCACTTTCAACGCTTCATCGCCGCTCGCCAGTTGGGCTGGAACCAGCAGCGTGATCCACTGCGGGGTTTGTGCCAAAACTTGCATTCCTGCTTACTGGTCTCTCTTCATGTGCTTCTCGAACCAAGCTATCAGATAAAGCTGTTGGGCCAACTGATGGGTCGGACGTCTCCAACCATGAAACTCATCGGGCATCCTTACCAGAAGCGTCTCTTTTCTCAACACTTTCAGTGCCCGGTAGTATTCTTCGCTCTGTGTGATCGGCGTGCGCAAGTCAGATTCTCCGGTCATTACCATCGTCGGTGTGGTCACGTTTTTTACATAAGTCAGCGGGCTACGCTTGATATGGTCGCTTGGGTCTTCCCACGGCAACTTCTCAAATTGGTCATACCAACTGATGCCGTCAGTCGTGCCTACAAAGCTCAACCAGTTGATCACCGGGCGCATCGAAACCGCCGCCCTGAAACGGTTCGTGTGCCCGACAATCCAGGCCGTCAGTACTCCGCCGCCAGAGCCACCACAGACAAACAGATTCTGCGGGTCCACATTCCCCTTGGCCAGCGCTGCATCGACTCCCGCCATCAGGTCGTCGTAATCTTTGCCTGGATACGAATACTGAATGCCATTTACAAACTCTTGCCCGTATCCAGTCGATCCGCGCGGGTTTATGTACAGCACGGCATAGCCGTTGGCCGCGAAATGCTGCCAGGCCCAGTTCCAGGCCACGGTATAGTCACTCCACGGCCCGCCGTGGATGTAGAGAACCATTGGATACTTCTTGCCCGCTTGATAATTCGCCGGCTGAATCAGCCAGCCTTGCACTTTCAATCCGTCGCTGGAGTTAAACCACATCTCCTCCACTTTGCCCAGCGTCTTGCCTTCCAGCACATCGCGGTTCACATCCACCAGACTGCGAATCGCCCCTGGCCGCTTCACGTCAAAGCTCACCAACTCGGGCGGAGCGTGAAAGCTCGTCCGCACCGCAGCCGCAGTTCCAACACTCGAAAGCGAAATCGAAGACAAAACATGAACGCCTTCGGTCAACTGCTTGGCTCCCTCGTTGCGGGCGAGCCAATAGAGGTTGCCCCTGCCCTGAGCCTTCATCCCAAAATAGACGCCCGAAGAGTCTGGTGCCCACACGATCTCATCCGGCGAGCTCGGCATGCTGCCAGCCCACAGCTTCTTGCCGCTGCCATCTGCCGCCATCAGGTAGATGCCCGAAAGATGGCTGGTGAATTTCTGGTCGTTGTAGCCGGTATAAGCGATCCATTTGCCGTCCGGCGAAACTTTCGGTTCCCGGTCTGGCCCCTTGCGCTCGGTCAGACTCGCAATCGCACCACTCCTCAAATCGACCGAGTAGATCTCGCTGTCGTTGCGCGTATACTCCGCATCCGGCTTGCGAATTCCAGAGAAATAGAGCTTCGAGGAGTCGGGGCTCCATTCCGGCCCTTGATGATTGAACTTGCCGTCGGTGATCTGGCGAGGTGTTCCACCCTGGATCGCATCGACGACAAAGAGGTGCATGTAGCCCTTCGGCACAGGGCCCAATCCATCACTCGCCCAACTCGGCCTGTCAATGACAGTTGCGCCTTTGGCCCACACTGCTCCCTCCGGCTTCTTCGGCAGTTTGATGGCGAGAATCGGATCCTCATCCAGCACTCGTTGCGTGTAGGCAATCGACTTCCCGTCCGGCGACCAGGTGAGATCTGCCGGTGCCCGGTCAAGCCTCGTCAACTGCGCCACTTCGCGAGTATCGATCCACATCACGTGCAGTTGGTTGGTGCCATCCCGGTCGCTCAAGAAGGCGATGCGCTTACCGTCCGGGCTCCACACCGGGTTCGAATCGCGCCAGTTGCCGTTGGTCAGCTCGCGCAGCCGTTCGCCTTCGCTATCCACCAGCCACAGGTTCGCCCGGTTCTGGTCTTTCATTTTGTCGACATACGACCGCGAGAAGACGACGAGCTTCCCGTCGGGAGCGATCGCGGGGCTCGCCACCGCTTCCATCTGAAAAAACGACTCGGTATCGAGCAACTTCGCCGCATCGGCGAAGGCAAAGGAAGCGGCCAGGAGAAGACCATATGTCATTGAATAAACCTCATTCCAGCAAAGGAGACTACGCTGGCTTCATCTATGTTCCAGTGACCATAACGGAGCATTTCCGCCTTCACTCCGGGCACGGCCCGGAAAAACGTATAGAGTGGCGCACTGCCACACCACTTCCAGGGATCATCGTTAGTCCGCACATTCGTCCAGAATTTAGCGATATCCCCTTCAGCCAGTGCATTCACCCGGAGCTGATCCAGCTCTTCAATTCCGGCGTTACCCTCCTGGTATTCCACTTCATCGCCATACCGGGGGCCCATGTGCGCCATATCGACCGACAATACCCAACCGAGCTTATCGCCATATTTTTGGGCCAACGCAGCAAGCCCATCGTAGAGCGCTTTCAGTTGCGGGTTCGCCTCAGGCGAGTCTGCAAAACAGGACCCGACCAGGATCGGCAATACTTTCACATTGCCCCCAAACAAATGCTGCAGCCAGAGCACATGGAATTCTGCCGAGTGTTCCATCACATGGCAATAGTCTTCTTCGATCAGCGCATCGGGTGCCAAAGCATTCAATTCATCAAGCAATTCATTAGCCGGCGTCGTGTCCCCGAGCGGCGTCTGATAAGGCTTGCGAGTCACTCCAAATTTCTCCGGCTCGCCGTAATGGCTGGTAGCAAGAATGATGTAGGTCCGGTCAGGGCCCATCTGTCGAAGCGAAGAGAATGCGTCGCGGTAGCACTCCCAGCCACCTTCGTAGCTCACATGCGGCGCGGCAATCCCAACCAGCTTGCCTGTCGGTTCGGTCAATTCAGGCAGGTCTTCGAGAAACTGGTCAAGAAAGCGGCGGCAATCTTCTGGACACTCTGGATACGCGCCCCCGGCAAAGGCGGCTGGTCGAACCGGCAAATCCGCAAAAGCCTGATGAGCCGCGTCGCGCATTTGAAAATAAATTTCATTCTCGAGAAAGCCGCTCTCACTCAATGCTGAAACAAGGTTTTGCAACTGAGGGCCGACATCAAAACTGTTGGTGACTCGAACAAGCCATTCCCGTAAATCGTTTTCAGTCGAGGCACCATCAAAAAATTGCAGGCCCTTCACAAGCTGCGGAGGGATCACAAGTACGCGTTCCGAATAGCCGAACGTATCGCGAAGCAAAAGACCGGGTTGTTCCGGGTCGGGCGAAGGCATAGCATCAAGGTTGCGCCGAAGCGGAGCGAGAACTACGGACATAGCGTTTATCATAAGCAAGAGCGAAGGCTGAAAGTAAAATGACACCAGAAAAGTTAACAATCGAACAAGTAGCAAGCGAAATCACATCTCTACCCAAGTGGAAGTTGATCTATGGCGGCAAGCTTCTGCAGATGATCCAATTCAAGGATTTTGTTGAAGCCTTCAGTTTTCTCACCACCATTGCCTTCGAGGCTGAAAAGATGGGTCACCACCCCGAGATGCGTTGCGTCTACAGCATGGTGGAGTTCATTCTCACTACCCATGACGTCGAAGGCCTCAGCGATCTCGACCTCAAGATGGCGCGGATTATCGACGGCCACGCAGCCAAGGTGCTGAGCTAATGCGGACCATACTGGCGCTCTGTTTCGCCGCCAATCTCTCGGCTCAGGAAATCCCGCAGCTTGATGCCGTCATCGGAGCTGCCATCGCCAGGGGCGAATTGCCAGGGGCAGTATGCCTGGTCGGCTACAAGGATCGCATCCTGCACAGGAAAGCTTACGGCCAGCGGGCGATCGAGCCAAATCGTGAGCCGATGACTCTCGACACCATCTTTGATGCAGCCAGCCTGACTAAAGTGGTTGCGACTACCAGTTCGATCATGCGTCTGATAGAAGATGGCAAGGTGCGGCTTGGGGATCGTGTCACAGCCTACTTGCCCGGGTTTCAGGGTGGAAAGAGCGAGATCACGATCCGTAACCTGCTCACGCACTACTCCGGTCTTCGTCCCGACCTCGATCTGGTACCTGAATGGAGCGGCTATGAGCTAGGAATCCAGAAAGCGCTGGCCGACAAGCCGGTTGGCGAACCCGGCGTGAAGTTTGTCTATAGCGATATCAATTACATTCTGCTTGGTGAGATTGTCCGCCGTGTTAGCGGCAAGCCTCTGAACGAATTTGCCCGCGAAGAGGTCTTCGAGCCTCTTGGCATGAGCGAGAGCGGCTTTCTGCCTGATGCTTCGCTCATGGGCCGTATTGCGCCCACCGAGGGCAAACTGCGGGGCATCGTTCACGACGAGACCACGCGATTCATGGGCGGAGTGGCTGGCCATGCCGGCCTTTTTGCTACCGTCGATGACTTAGCCAAATTCGCCCGAATGATTCTGCGTAAAGGCTCGCCGCTTTACTCTCCGCTCATGATCGCCTCGGCAACCCGTGTGCAATCGCCCGCTGGTCAGAGCGCTCTTCGGGGCTTGGGCTGGGATATCGATTCGCCCTTCGCCGGCAATCGAGGCGACCTCTACCCGATCGGTTCTTTTGGCCACACTGGCTTCACCGGCACCAGCCTCTGGATCGACCCCTCAACCGAGAGCTTCGTCATCCTACTTGCCAACGCAGTTCACCCAATGCGCCGGCCGCCGATCACTCCTTTGCGTGGCCGAGTCGCCAGTGTCGCTGCGGCCTATGTGAGCCGCATGTTTCAGACTGCCAGCAGCGGAGAACCCGTCATGACTGGCCTTGACCGCTTGATTGAAGAAAAATTCGCCTCGTTGACCAACAAAAAGGTTGGCCTGATCACTAACCATACGGGGATCGCACGCGACGGCCGCCGCAACATTGACGCCATGATCACGGGTGGCGTGGCTCTCAAGGCCCTGTTTAGCCCTGAGCATGGAATCCTCGGCAAAGAGGATGAGGAGAAGATTGCTGACACCCGCGACGCCTCCTCAAATCTGCCAGTCTATAGCCTTTATCACGGCGAGAAGCGGGAGCCCAACCCAACTACGCTCAAGGGAATTGACGCGCTGGTCTTTGACATCCAAGACATTGGCACCCGCTTTTATACATACGGTTGCTCGATGAAAAATGCGATGGAAGCAGCCGCAAAATTGAATCTGGAGTTCATCGTCCTTGACCGGCCAAACCCGATTACAGGTGAGCATGTCGAGGGGCCAATCATAGATCCAGCCGAGATGAGCTTTGTCGGATGCCTGCCGATTCCGCTCCGTCACGGCTTTACGATCGGTGAACTAGCCCGGTTTGCCAACGACCAATTGCCGAAAAGAGTCAAGCTGACGGTTGTTCCTATGAAGAATTGGAAGCGCAGTTATTGGTTCGATCAAGCCGGTTTAAGTTGGGTGAACCCTTCGCCCAATATGAAAAGTTTGTCTGCGGCTACCCTCTACCCGGGTGTGGGCATGATCGAATATTCGAAAAATTACTCGGTAGGGCGGGGAACCGACGCGCCATTTGAGCAGGTGGGAGCTCCCTGGATTGACGGGCAGAAACTGGCTAACGCATTAAATTTATTGGAAATACCTGGTGTACAAACCGTCGCTACCAGTTTTGAGCCCACTGCCAGCATCCACTCAGGTAAGAAGGTGGGTGGAGTGCGCTTCCATTTGACGGATCGCAATCGCTTCGATTCCTCGCTGCTCGGTCTGGCATTGATTGAGGTATTAGGCCAACTCTACCCGAAACAAATCGATTTGATTGTAAATCGCAAGTTGATTGGAAGTCTAGAAACAATTCGCCGCCTCGACAGTGGCGAGGCGGCAAGAAAAGTAAAAGAATCCTGGACAAAAGCGCTAGACCTCTTTAGCGAAAAGCGCCAACAATATCTTATTTATCCTTAGCTCTTGGCAGAGAACTTCTTTACGATGGATTCTTCTGCCTCAGGCTCATCTGAATCGTCTGTGGTGTGGCCGCGCTTCCTTGCTTCGGCCAACCAGGTTGGGGGTCTTCCACGACGACGACCACGGCCTTCTACCAGCCGCTCTAAAGTCAGGATCGCTTCTTCGATCGATGCTCGTTCGCGTCGTAAATCTTCAAGTATTTTCATCAAGTCCACGGATTGATCCTCCGCTACAGATTCCTGGCAACCCTTGCCGCCAGTCTAAGCTTAATAGCAGTTATATCGGATTATTGGACGAGATACAAGGGGTCTGTTCCGAAAATAGAACAGATTTTTCTTGAGAGAAAAGCTAAACTTTTTTTTGCTTGCTCCAGTACCAGTAGAATGGAATTCCAGACGCAATGAGCCCCAAACCAAGAATCGATTCGCGGGGTTGGTCTTTTAAAGTAAAAAAGATCAATATTGCCGCTACTGCGACAAATAAAATGGGTATCACGGGATAACCTAGAGTTTTGTAGGGTCTGGCGAGGTCTGGACGCTTGCGGCGAAGGACGATTACGCTGGCACCAGTCATGCCATATAGGATCCAACTGGCGAAAACTACAGTGGCCGCAAGCTGGTCGTATTGACCGGAGAATACAAGTATGGAGCTCCAGACGCTGAGCCAGAGCATGGACTGTGCTGGCGAACGATAGGTTGGATGGACTTCGGCTATCCGCTTGAAAAATAAGCCATCCAGTGCCATTGCATAGGGGACTCGGCCGCCTGAAAGGATGCTCCCGTTGAGTGCGGAAAAGATGGAAATCATGGCAGCGACTGAAACAATAGCTGCTCCTGAGGATCCAAACAACTTACGCATCATTTCGGCTGGAACACGGTCGCTGGCAGCGACTTCGGCGCTGGAAAGGACGTAGAAATAAGCGGTATTAGCCAACAGGTAAATCGCCATGACGCCGAGGGTTCCATAGATAAGCGCAAGTGGAAGATTCTTTTGAGGATTTTTGATTTCACTGGAGACCATGCTGACGTTATTCCAGCCGTCGTAAGCCCACAAAATGGCGACGAGAGCAACAAAGAAGCCGCTTGCACCACCAGGGTTTGGCATCACTGAGGTAGTGAAGTTGGCGGTTGTACCCTGGCTCGAGAAAAGTCCAATGAGAACGATTCCTACGAGGAGGCCAACTTTGGCAATGGTGACGACAATTTGCAATTGTCCGCCCGCTTTTACTCCGAAATAGTTCACCCCAGCGAGGAATAATATGATTCCCATTGCGGCTAACTGACCCAGTTTTAACTCGAGCGGTTGCCCTCCCGGCCCAATTGGGATTGGGATCGTCGCGAAGGTCTGTTCCAAAACCGGAACGAAATTGGAGAGGTAAATCAGGAATCCGCTGGCGAGCGTTGCGATCGATCCAGACTTGGCGACCCAGAACTGAGTCCAGCCGTAAATGAACCCAAAGAAAGGGCCATAGGCTTCTCTGAGGTATACATATTCGCCTCCAGCCTCGGGCATCATGGCGGAGAGTTCAGCGTAGGTGAGGGCACCGGCGAGACTGAGAAGGCCGCCAACGATCCAGACAAGGGTGACCCAATCCGGGGAACCTGTAGCGATGACAGCTCTTTTGGGGACGACGAAGACGCCGCTACCGATGACGGTACCGACGACGATGGCCGCAGCGCCCCAGAGACCGAGGTCGCGTCGAAGGCTCAATTTTTCAGACATGGGATGAGTTCTCTTTTTCGATGATGAGGTAGCTGGATGCCAGGCCCGTGAGGAAGGTGACTGAGGTTCCGATGAGGACGTACCAGGTCCAGGCGATCGTGGTTTGGAATTTGACGTAGAGCATGAGGGTGAGGCCGAAGCTCATTCCGATCATGGCTGCCCGCTCGCCGGTTCGCTTGGTGAGAAGACCGAGGAGGAAGACCCCGAGGAGGGCACCGTAAACGATGGAGGCGATGCCCAAGCCAGCCTCGAGAACGCTCTTCACGTTACGGGCCAGCAGGCCGATAGCGAAGAGGATGGCGCACCAAAGAATCGTCATGCGCTTGGCCAGGGCCAGGTATTGGCTGTCGGTGCGCTCCTTCTTGTCAAAGGGCTTGATGAAGTCCATTACGGTTGTGGAGGCGAGGGAGTTTAGCGCAGCGCTGAGGTTGCTCATGGCGGCGGCAAGGATGGCAGCGATGACGAGGCCGCTGATGCCGTGGGGCAGGAAGTCCCAGATGAATTTGGGGTAGATGCGGTCTGGCGGGTTCGGTGGAGTGAGCTTGGCGTCTGAATAGTAGACCCAGAGCATGAGCCCAATCACGAGGAAGAGTGCGAACTGGAAGAAGATGACAAACCAGCTCGAGAAGAGAGCCAGGCGTGCGTCTCTCTCACTCTTAGCCGACAGAAGCCGCTGAACCATTAACTGTTCCGTACCGTGACTGGCGGTAGTCAGGAAACAGCCGCCGAAGAAGCCGGCCCAGAAGGTGTAAGTCTTGGCGAAGAATTCCGGGGTGAACGAAAAGGCAAAATCGAAGACCTGGAACTTATTTGCCTCATTCGCCATCTGTACAACATGATCCCAACCTCCAGGAATCTGCTGGAGGATGACAAAGAGGCTGAGGATGGCCCCGGCGACATAGAGAAACATCTGGACGACGTCGGTCCAGATGACGGCCGTCATTCCACCCTCGAACGTGTAGAAGAGGGTGAGGCAAACGATGATGAGCTCTGAGATGAATTCGCCGGTACCAAGGACAATCGAGACTACGATGGAGATGGCGAAAACGCGGACGCCTTCGGCGAGCGCTCGAAGGCCAAGAAAAGATCCCGCCGTGAGCTTGCGTATGTTTGGCCCAAAACGGCGAAGCATAAGTTCGTAGGCGGTAAACATTTCGCCTTTGAAGTATTGAGGCAAGAAGAGCCCGCTAATGATGATTCGAGCCAGGAGGTAGCCAAAAACAACTTGAAGAAAACCAAAATTGCCATTGAAACTCAGAGCTGGCGTACCGATTACGGTGAGAGTGGAAGTCTCAGCCGAGACGATCGAAAAGCCGATTGCCCACCACGGCGCACTCCGGCCGCCCAGAAAATAATCCTTGAGCGTTTTTTGACTTTCGCGGAAGCGATAGCCAAAGAGTGTGATTCCAATGAGGTAGGTGATGATCACCCCGTAGTCAAGCCAACGCATTTGAATGATCCTAGCAGCAAATTGCGAAAGCAGTTCTGTTATACTCCCCAGAGATCCGTGAACGCTGAAACTGGCCGCGTTGATTATGTATCAGCGGAGACCACGGAATCCAAAAAAATAGTTTTGTATCGTCTTTTTCAGGAGGCCGGGTCCAGTGAGATTATTCACTCAATCCTTTCGTAAGATCGTCTTTGGCGGCGTAGTCGCAAGCATGCTCTTGTCGACCGGAACAATTTATTCACAGGCAGCGAAGAATTGGAAAGATCAAGCTGAGTACGACCTGTACTTGCAGATCTCCAAAGCGACCGCGCCTGATCAGCAACTTCAATTGTTGAACCAGTGGAAAGAAAAGTATGCGGAATCGGACTACAAGTTCGAGCGTGCACAGACATTTCTGCTCATCTACAACAAGAAGAACGATGCCGCCGGAGTTTACTCTGCTTCCAAGGATTTGCTTGCCCTTGATCCAAAGAATTTTCAGGCACTGTACTTCCTGACGTTGCTCACTGTGACGATGAACAAGAATGATGCCGCCGGGCTCGATACTGGCATTAAATCTGCAAATGGTCTGATCGCAGTGCTGGATGCGACCTACGAGCCATCGAAAAAGCCAGCGGGCACAACTGATGCGCAGTGGAAACAGCAGCGCGGCGACATTGAAACACAGGCATTGAAGACTCTTGGCTGGGTAGAGTGGCAGAAGAAGAATTTCAAAGAAGCGGAAGGTTTCTTTGTCAAGGCACTTGAGCTGAGCCCTGGAGCAGCAGAAATCAGTTCTTTTTTGGGAACCGTGATTGTGTTGCAGAAGGATCCGAAGCGGCAGGCCGAAGCCATGTGGCACTTTGCGCGAGCAGGTCACCTGGATGGGCCTGGGGCATTGAATCCGACGGCGAAAGCGCAAATGGCTGCTTATTTCGGTCGCGTCTACACCGGCTTTGCCGGGGATGACAAGAAAGAGATGAACGAGATTATTGAGAAAGCTAAGGCTTCGGTCTTCCCGCCAGCAGACTTCAAGATCATCTCCAAGGAAGAAAAGATGGCTGGGGATGAAGAGAAGTTCAAGGCCCAGAATCCGATGCTCTTTCAGTACATGGGAATCAAGAAGGCTCTACTTGCCGCAGACGGCGATGCTTATTGGGGTAACCTCAAGGACGCTGAATTGCCGACCTTCAAGGGCAAACTGGTGAGCATGAAGCCCGAAACAAATCCTAAAGAACTTGTTCTGGCCGTGGAGAGCGCAGACCAGCCGGAAATTACTCTGGTACTCGAGAAACCGCTCCGTGGCAAGGCCGACATTGGGACTGAGATTGAGTTCACTGGCGTGGCCAAGGAATTCACCAAACAACCATACACGATGAAGCTTGAAGTTGAGAACGAGAAGCTGAAGGGCTGGCCTGTGCAGGCTGCTGCCCCGAAGGCTTCAAAGGCTTCCAAGGCTTCACCGGGCAAGAAAGCTGCTGGCAAAAAGGCTGGCAAGAAGTAAGAGCTTGCAGTTTTGAATTGGAATGCCCGGCGGCTTTGCCTGCCGGGCCTTTCTTTTTTGGGTTTGTTTTCTATGTATTAAGAGAGCATTCGGTTGGAGCGGCGCGTTTCTATGGCGTTCAAGACGGTGCGGATGCTTGAGTCGATGGGGATTACTCCCGAGACGGTGAGGTGAGCGAACCTGGATGTGGGGCGGACGAAGGCTTCGGCCATCGGTCTTACCGTCTCGTCGTACTGATTTTTGATTGACTCTGGTGTGCGGCCACGTTCGGTAACGTCGCGGCGGAGGCGACGATTGAAGCATTCCTGATCATCAGTTTCAACGTAGACCATGAGGTCGAGCTGGTCCCGTAGGGCTGGCCAATAGAGGCTAAAAAGACCTTCCACCAGGATGACTGGACGAGGGGCGATGGGTTCGCTGCTTTCGAGCCGCGAGTGGGTGACGAAGCTGTAGCGGGGCTGCTCGATGGCCAGGCCGAGTTTGAGGCTCTCTACATCGCGGATTAGCAAGGGGGCGTCGAGGGCGTCAGGGTGATCGAAGTTGAAGTTGGAGCGCCCGGGTTCCTGGATGTGAGAGCGGTCGATGTAGTAATGGTCGAGGGCGAAGGGCAGGGCTTCGTCGAGGAGCTGGCGGGCCAGGCCGCGCGCGAGTTCTGTTTTTCCAGAGCAACTGGCTCCGGCAATGCCAACGAGGAAAGGTCGCATGTTTATTGTTTGAGGAGTCTTTCGCGGGCGGCGACGGGGAGGAGTTGCCAGTTGTTGCTGGGTGCGGTGGGGAACGACTTCTTCTTTGTGTAGTATTCGATGATCAGGTCGCGGATGGCGTCATTGGATTGCCACAGAATCCTGGCGGTCTTGAACATGCCGTAGCCGGCCGATCCGGCCGCGCGATAGTTGTTGAGGGCGATGGTGAGAGGCTGGTTGTCTTTGAGGGGAGCACCTTTGAAGTTGAGGTTCTGGATTCGCTGGCCGGCGGGTTTGGATAGGTCAATTTCGTAGGTAACGCCTTCTGCCATGTCGAAGTTGAAGCCCATGAATTTGGTGTTGATCAAGTTGCCGGTGTCGCATTTGGGCGTTGGGCAGGATTCGAAGTAGAGGGAAGCGTTTTCGAGGGCGGCGCGGAGCATGGCACCACTGCCTTCAATCTTATAAAGAGTATTGTCGAAGACGTAGAGGGCGGCGGCTTCTCGCACGGTGACGGGACCTTTTCTGACAGTGAGGCGAGGATTGAAAAGGGCGCTAAGGCTCACGTCGGCCTTGGTGTAGAAGAGTTGGACTTCGTGGATGGCATCGACCAGCGCTGTATCTTCATAGCGACCGGTGGCGGCGCTGAGATCGATGCTGGACTGAACGATGGGGCTTGAGAGGTATTGCTCTGTGGCGTCGTGGAAGGGTTTGGCGAGGGCGAGAATTTGTTCGTCCGCGATTGTCTGGTCTGTGACCTTAATCAGGTGGCTGCGGCGCTTGGACATTTGCCACTTGCCACTGGCGGTTTGGGTGAATTCGAAATCGAGACGGGTGAGGGAGCCGCCGTAGTTTTTTGGCTGGGCGAGGAGAGTGTCGCCGTTGAATGTCTCGGCTACTTCACCATGGCTGTGGCCGAAGATGACGGCGTGGACGCCGGTGACTTCGGCAACTTGCCAGGCGAAATTCTCTGTGCCTCCCGATTTGTCGATACCACCGTGGGCGGCGACGATGATGAGGTCTGGTTTGTTGCCGCCCCAGATCTCCATAAGGCGCTTAAGGGAAGCGGTTGGGTTCTCCCAGGTGTAGCCCTTGTAGTGTTCTGGTTTTTCCCAGAGTGGAATGGAGGGGGTGGTGAGGCCGATGATGGCAATGCGGACGCCCTGGACGGTCTTTTCGAGATATGGGATGAAAGTTTTGGTATTCGGACCACTCGCGACGGTGTTTGCGGAGAGCCAGGGGAAACGGGCGACACGTCGGGCGGCATTCATGTTATCGAGACCGTAGTTGAACTCGTGATTGCCGACGGTCATGGCGTCGTAACGCATGGAGTTCATGACCAGCATCATGGGGTCGATGGCGAGGGCGCGGGCGGGGATGGTTACGCCTGCGGGGAGGCGGCCGGATTGTTTGTAGGTTTGGTAAACGCTTTCGAGAGGGGAGCCCTGGATAGTATCGCCGACATCAATGAGGAGGGCGTCTGGGGTGACTTTACGTTGCTCGGCTACGAGCGTAGCGATCTTGGCGAGGCCGTAACTCGCGGGTTTTTGGGAGAAATAGTCGTAGGGGTAGATGTAGCCGTGGAGGTCTGTAGTGGCGAGGATCGAGACTTTTGCGGTTTGACCGGATAGTACGGCCGCGAGAAAGATTAGTGGGATGAGTGCGCGGTCGATATAATTCATAGTGATGAAGATTTCCTTGATTGCTGCGCTGATTGGCGCTTCCTCGTTACTGATGCTCGCACAGACGCCTCCTGCGGTAAAGAAGGCTGTTGTGCCGGCGAAGAAAGCAACTGCGCCTGCAGCCAAGAAAATGGTGGAGCCACCGCCGCCTCCGCGTCCTGATGGATTGTATGTGACCTTTCAATTGAGCCATATGGGACAGCCGGTGGGGAAGATTGTGGGCAAGCTGTTCGAAAAAGAGTCGCCTGTCACGGTGAAGAATTTTGTGGATTTGGCACTGGGGAAGAAGGCTTGGCTGAATCCGAAGACGGGTAAGCGGGTGATGGCTCCGCTCTACACGGGACTGACATTTCATCGTGTGCTTCCAGACTTTATGATTCAAGGTGGTGACCCGAGCGGGGATGGTACCGGCGGCACCGATACGATCGTGGATGAGTTTCATCCGTCGCTGGAGTTCTCACGCCCAGGGTTGTTTGCGATGGCAAACGCCGGGCCAAGGACGGGCAGCAGCCAGTTCTTTATCACCGAAAAGCCAACGCCCTGGTTGACGGGCAAACATACGATCTTTGGCGAAGTGGTAGAGGGTCTGGAACTCGAAAATTCGCTCGCTCGTGTGCCAAGAGGGCGTATGGGGCAGGATCGCCCGAATGACCCGATTGTGATGACGAAGGTGACTATTACACGCTACCCGCTGGGACAGCCGATTTGGCCGAGCGCTGTGCCGGCGAAGAAGACGGTAGCTCCGAAGATGGCGCCGAAGATGGCACCGGCGACTCCAAAGAAAGCTGCTTAAGGCGGCGGCAGCGGAGTTAAAGATCTGCTGGGGTCAATCCTGTTCTTTTCGCGATTCTCGCTATCATTCGAGGTCCTATCTCCTGGTGGTCATGGAATGCAAATTCGCAATCGGGCCATTCTGGGCGATGCGATCCACGCTGACGATTGATGTGGTGTGGTTTTATCAGGACCTGCGGCAAGTTCTACTGGCGAAGCCGTAGTTTCTGGAGGAATAAGCCTGCCCTTATCTAGTCAGTGAAGGGGATCTCGAAGTAGAAGATCTCCTGGTTTGTGGAAGCGTCGACGAGGCCGTTCAGGTAGATCTTGGCTGTGGTGCGGTGTTTGATGTTGAAGTAGAAGAAGCCGCTGGCGGATTCACCGGCGGCGATCATTCTCGCGGCAAAAGCGCGACCTTCGATCTCTGGGGCGCTTAGTGGGTTCTTCTTGCGGCGTGTGGGAATCGGGAAGGGCTTGGGGCCGAGGTTGGGGGCTGTTGGGCCCGCAGCGGCTGAGGTGACTTCGTCGCTCTTCAAGGCTTGAACTTTGCCGAGACCGGGAACGATGTATTGGACATCTAGTTGACCGACCTTGATGGGGGACTTGCGGTTGTTTTGAATTACGACCAGGACTGGAAGCACCTCGTACTTGTTGGGGTCAAGTTTGCCGAAGGCTTTGGAGGCTTTCTCTGCGTTGTCGAAGGCTTCGACGCCGATGATGACCTGATCGAGGGCAACCTTGGACTTCATGTCCCCGGCATTAGGGGCCTTGAAGGTGGATTCACCGATTGCGCTTAAATTGGCGGCCGTCGTGGCTATACTCGAAATTACGAACCATTCTCTGCGCGTCAAAGTGACCTACTTCCTGCTCCGCCTGGCCGGAGCTGCCTTATTGCCTCTACTCCTACTGTATGCGGCCTGGCGCTGTTTGCGTCAGCCGGCTTATTACAGCGGGATGAAAGAACGATTGGGCTGGCTGCCCCTTACCATCCCATCGACGAAGCCCGGCGGCATTTGGTTGCACGCCGTGAGTGTGGGTGAGGTGTTGAGTGCGATTGCGTTGCTGAAGAAAGTGCGCGAGGTGCTGCCTGAGACGCCCGTATTTGTTAGTGTGACTACGCTTGCGGGGCGGTCGCTGGCCGAGGCCCGGCTTGCGGATCTCTGCGATGGGGTCTTCTTTGCTCCGGTTGATTTTGTGTTTGCGGTGCGGCGGGTGTTGCGACGGATTTCGCCTGCCTTAGTCATTCATTTTGAGACGGAGATATGGCCGCAGCGGATTCGTGAGGTGAAGCGGAGCGGAGCGAAGTGGGCTCAGGTGAATGCTCGTGTCTCGGACCGGGCGTGGCCTTCCTATGCTCGCTTGTGCTGGTTGTTTGAGAGTGTGATGCCGCAAATGGATTTTGTGGCGGCGCAGGGTGAGGTGGATGCCGCGCGGTTTCGGGAGATGGGTTATCCGGGGGAGGTGAAGCTGCTGGGGAATCTGAAGTATGACTTTGATCCGGCAGGGAAGCCGGTGGCTTCGGACCTAGAGGCTTGGTTTGCGGTTAGCAACAAGCCGGTTTGGATTGCGGCTTCGACTACGGGCGGGAGTGTGGATGATGACGATGCTGTTTTAGATGCCTATGCTGGGTTGGCTGGGCGGGTTCGGTTGGTGATTGCCCCGCGGAAGCCGGAGCGGTTTGAGATTGTTGCTGCGAAGTTGGCTGAGCGGGGGATTGCGTTTACGAGGCGGTCGTCGCTGGGGGTTAGAGAGGTGTTGCTGCTTGATTCGATTGGGGAACTGGCCGGGTTGTTTGGGCGGGCGGCAGTAGTGTTTGTTGGTGGATCGTTTAACGAGACGCAGGGGCACAATATTCTGGAGCCGGCTTATTACGGAAAGCCTGTTGTAACTGGGCCGAAGATGGGGAACTTTGCGGAGATACAAGCGCGGTTTGTGGCGGCGGGAGCGGTGAAGGTTGTGAGTGTGCCTGGGGATTTGGGGGCTGCAGTGGCGGAGATGTTGGAGGGTGGTGCCGCGATGGGGTTGCGGGGGCAGGCGGTGGCTGAGGGAATGCGCGGGGTGGCTTCACGTTTGGTTCCTTCGTTGGTTGAGTTGTTGGGAGAGGGGGTGCCCAAGGGGTTGTTGCCACTGTCAACATTGCTTTCTCCTTTGAGTGCGCCCTGGGGCTGGGTGTCGCAGCGTAGTGTGAGTTCGAAGCGCTTGCCGGTGCGGGTGGTGTCGGTTGGGAATCTGTCGATGGGTGGGACGGGGAAGACGCCGCTGGTGATCGCGTTGGGGAAGAGCCTGGTTGAGGATGGACTTAGAGTGGGAATTTTGACCCGGGGATATGGGCGGAAGAGCCGTGCCGTGGTGACTTTGTTGCCAGGGGAAAAGGCTTCCCGCTTTGATACCGGGGATGAGGCGCAATTGTTCTTGCGGGAGGGCGTGTTTGCTGTGGGTGTTGGAGCGGACCGGTATGAGGCGGGTTTGAAGCTGCTCGAGCGTGGGGACCTAGATGTGATTTTGCTTGATGACGGGTTTCAGCATCGGGGACTGGCGCGAGATCTCGATATCGTTTGTGTGGATGGGTTGAGGCCTTTCCCAGGGTGGGGCGTGCCGCCGATGGGGATGTTGAGGGAGCCGCTTTCGGCGCTGGAGCGAGCGGATCTGTTTGTGATTACGAGGGCTCGGGCTGGGGTTGAGATGACGGGCTTGAAGAGGCTGTTGGGCGGGAAGGACGTGTTTGTAGCTGGGACTGAGGAGGGGTTGGCGGAGTTGCCGAAGACTGGGCGGAGGGTGGCGTTTTGTGGACTGGGGAATCCGGGATCGTTCCGGCAGAGTCTGGACCGGATGGGCTTAAACGGTGTGGAGTTGGTGGTGTTTCCAGATCACCATGAGTATGGGGCAGAGGATTTGACTGGGTTGCGGGCCAAGGGGGAGGTGCTGATTACGACGGCGAAGGATGCATTGAAGGTGAGTGTACCGGTTTATGTGTTGGAGCAAAGAATGGTGGTTCCAGCTGGGCTGAAATTACGAACACGACCATAAAGGTCGGTTATAATGAAGATTCCGATGCCAAACTCGAGTTCTTCCACGAGTCCTACGGCAAACAAAAGAATTATTCTTTTGTCACCGCGAGGGTTTTGCGCTGGCGTGGTCCGCGCGATTGATGTAGTCAAGATCGCACTTGATCTCTATGGAGCACCCATTTATGTGCGCAAGGAGATCGTTCATAACAAACACGTTGTTGATGAGTTGCGTGCGGCTGGGGCAGTGTTTGTCGAAGAATTGGCTGAAGTACCCAGTGGCTGCCGGGTGATATTTTCGGCTCACGGAGTTTCGCCTGCGGTGAGGACTGAGGCAGAGGCGCGCAAGCTCAATGTGATTGATGCGACATGTCCTTTGGTGACGAAGGTTCATCTTGAGGCTGTGCGCTATGCGCGCAAGGGATTTTCGATTGCGCTAGTAGGACACTCCAATCACGATGAAGTGGTAGGGACGATGGGTGAAGCTCCAGATTGCACATTTTTGGTGGAGCGGCCGGAGGATGTGGCTGGAATTACGTTTCCCGACCCAAGCAAGATTGTGTATCTGACGCAGACGACGCTGTCACTGGACGAGACTCGCGATATCGTCGCGGCGCTGAAGGAAAAGTATCCGTTGATTCAGGGGCCGCCAGCCCAGGATATTTGCTATGCCACCGAGAACCGGCAGATCGCTGTGAAGGCTGTGGCACCTTTGTGTGAATTGTTGTTAGTGGTGGGGAGCCAGAATTCGTCCAATTCGCGGCGGTTGGTGGAAGTTTGCGAGAAGACAGGTGTGCCTTCGTATCTGGTGGATGATTGCTCGGAAGTGAAACCGGAGTGGCTTGTGGGCGTCAAGACAATATCGATTACCGCGGGCGCGAGTGCGCCTGAGAATCTTGTCGAAGAGCTGCTTGCTTTCTTACGCGATGACCACGGATTTGCCGAAATGGAAGAAATGGAAATCAAGGAAGAAGACGTGAGATTTACACTGCCGGCTGAGCTTCATACGATTTCAAACTTAAGGCCGGTGAGCGCGATCGGATGAGTCCGCAACTCCAATATGCGGATCCAGTGGCGTCGAACGCTGTAGCGGCTGTTCGCAAAGCGTCGGAGTTTCTGCTGAGCCGGCAGCATCAATCGGGGTTCTGGTGGGAAGATCTGACGGCAGATACTACGCTGGAATCAGACTACATTTTGTTCCAGTTGTGGTTACACCGCGTGGATAGGGGAACTTGGAATCCTCCGACCCGGGGGACGATTGATCGTGCGGTTGCTTCTATTTTTGCGCGGCAATTGCCTGATGGGGGCTTCAATATTTATCCGCAGGGGCCGGTGGAGATTTCGGCTTGTGTAAAGGCTTATTTCTCGCTGAAGGTGGCGGGAATTTCAATCAGTGATGAGCGGATGCATCGCTTGCGGGAGCAGATTCTTGCGCTGGGGGGGATACAGGCAGCGAACAGTTATACGAAGCTGAATTTAAGTTTGTTTGGATTGTATCCGAAAGACTGTGTGCCGAGTGTTCCGCCGGAGATGATGTTACTCGGTAACTTCATTTACGAGATGTCGAGTTGGTCGCGGGCGATAGTTATTCCGCTGTCGATTATTTCGTCGTCGAATGCAAAGTGCCCGGTGCCGGCGGGATTTGATCTGAAAGAAATCGAGAAGCCCGGAGTGAGCTTTGACTTCCGGCCGGCGGATCAGTTTTGGAGCTTCAAGAATTTCTTTTATACGGCTGATTCGGTATTGAAGGTGTATGAGAAGTCCCCTTTGAGATCGTTGTTGCGGCCTATGTCGATTGCGCGATGTGAGAAGTGGATGCTGGAGCGAATGCAGTATTCAGACGGCCTGGCGGCAATCTATCCTCCGATGATGTATTCAGTGATGGCGATGGATGTTTTGGGTTATGCCAAGGATGACCAGCGGCGGGTGGAAGCTCTCAAGCATTTTGACGATCTGATGGTGGATGACGACGCGAAAGGATTTTACTTCCAGCCTTGTTTCTCGGTGGTCTGGGATACGGCTATTGCGGCGTATGCGCTGGCGGAAGTAGAGGCGACGCCAGCGAATCTGGATGTGCAACAGGCTCTGAGCCGGTGTGCGGACTGGCTGCTTACAAAAGAATGCCGGCGCAAGGGTGACTGGGCGGTGAAGCGGCCCCAACTTGAGCCGTCGGGTTGGTATTTCGAATTCGCGAACGAGTTTTATCCAGATATCGATGATACAGCGATGGTTCTAATTGGACTGGATAAAGCCAAGGCGGCGAATTTGACCGGGCAAGAGGCTGCTGCGCGGCGG
>JAYSVS010000089.1:0-19055 GCA_043718395.1 Acidobacteriota bacterium | reverse complement strand
TGCAATTGCTCTTGGCTCAATGTCACTCTCTCTTTTCGGCAGGGGGTGACAGAATCCCTGAGCAGTTAGGGGGTGACAGAATCGCTGAGCAACTTCATAAAGGCCGATGCCACTTGACGCGCGGCCCTGCAAAGACATAGAGTCTATGGTTTATCTGATCTCCCCAGGTCAGAAGCAGAAGGGCTGCGCGGCGTATTGTCCGGGCGGCCTTATTTTTTTTAGCCCGCTATCCTAGTACCTTGACCGCTACTACTCCGACACTTCTTCGCCAGATCAGCCTCAGTGCCGCAGTTGCGCTGGTGGTTTCGAATATGGTGGGAACCGGTATCTTCACCACGCCCGGTTTTTTGGCCAGGGATTTGGGTGACGTAAAGCTCTATTTTGCGATCTGGATCACCGGCGGGTTGGTCGCCTTGATTGGTGCACTTTGTTACTCCGAGCTTGGCGTAAACTTTCCTTCCTCTGGCGGCGAGTATGTTTTTCTCACCCAGGCCTACGGTCCAGTCTGGGGCTTTATGACTGGCTGGACGAGCTTTGTGGCCGGCTTTGCGGCACCAGCCGCCGCCACCGCCCTTGCTTTTGCTGATTATTGCGGCTATTTCTTGCCAGTCTTTCAGCAATCCAATGTGTTTTGGCAGGTGGGGTCCGGGATGTTCAGTCTTCAGATTGGCGGGGCGCAGATTCTGGCTTGTTCTGTATTGGGCGTTGTCACAATCGCGAATCTGTTTGGCGTGCAACGGGCGGCGGCTTTGCAAAAGGTGCTAACTGGATTGAAGCTGGGCTTGATTGCTGCCTTTGTGCTTCTTGGGCTCGCAGTTGGGGCTGGAAGCTGGGCCAACTTTTCGATACCGGCGATCCGGGAATCTACCGTTCCTCTCAGCTCCCAATTTGCGATTAGTCTCTTTTATGTTTACGTGAGTTATTCCGGTTGGAATGCCGCCACTTATGTGGCTGAGGAGTTGCGTGACCCGGTAAAGAATTTGCCTCTGGCCCTGATGATCGGGACTGGGTTGGTGACGGTCTTGTTCCTGCTACTGAATCTCGTTTTTGTATATGCCGCACCGCTGGGTGCGATGAAGGGTGTTGTGGCGATTGGATCGCTGGCCTCTACGCGGCTTTTTGGGTCGCAGGTGGGAGGATTATTTAGCGCCCTGATCGCAATCGCCTTGCTTGCGATGGTGAATGCGCTCATGACGGTAGGGCCCCGGGTAGCTTATGCCATGGCCCGCAACGGGGCGTTCTTCCGGACGGCAGCCAAGGTTGATCCGCAATGGCGTACGCCTGCACCAGCGATCCTGATGCAGGCGATAGTAGCGATGTTGATGACGCTAACGTCGCTGCCTTCGCTGTTCTTCTTTATTGGATTTACTTTAAATTTCTTTTCGGTATTGACTGTGGCGTCCCTGTTTCAGTTTCGGAAGCGTCCGGGCTGGAAGCGGATGGGACCGGTGTCCTGGTTGTGGCCGCTGCAACCAGTGTTGTTTATTGTCATAGGCACCTGGATGACGATATTTGGTTTGACGCTTGAACCGCGGATTGCAATTGCAGCCTGTGTGCTGATCGGTGCAGGAGCGGTGTTCTACAAAAGGCAATTGAAAGGAGCCAGTTCTTGGCAATCATCCTCAACGGCAAATTAATTCGAGATCAGATTTTGGCTGAGCTTGCGCCCAGGGTTGCAGCTCTTGCGGCGAAATCGTGCCGCCCGCAACTGGCGGTGATTCTGATCGGCAACAATCCGGCGAGCGAAGTCTACGTGCGCAACAAGATTGCCGCCTGTGAAAAAGTTGGCATCCTGAGCCAGAAGATCACACCCCAAGCCAGCATCACTACAGAGCAATTGCTAGGCATTATCACCGGCTTGAATAAGGACCCCAACGTGCACGGAATCCTGGTGCAACTTCCGCTGCCGCGACAGGTGGATGCGGCTTTGGTGCTGGATGCAGTTGTACCGGAGAAAGACGTGGATGGATTTCATCCTGTCAATTCCGGCAAGCTTCTGGCTGGAGCGTCCGGATTGAGGCCGTGTACGCCTTCTGGCGTGATGGAACTGCTGCGGCGCTACAAGATACCAATCGAGGGCAGAAAGGCGGTGATCGTGGGCCGGAGTGACATTGTCGGAAAGCCGATGGCTATTTTGCTTTTGGCGGCAAATGCCACCGTGACGATTTGCCACAGCCGCACGTCCAATCTGGATGAAGAATGCAGAAGAGCGGATATTCTGGTTGCCGCGATTGGACGGGCTGAAATGATTGGGGAGGACTTTATCCAATCAGGCGCTGTGGTGATTGACGTGGGTATGAATCGCGTGGACGGAAAGCTGACGGGCGACGTGGACCCAGAGGCGATGGCACGGCTGAGTTCGGCCTATACGCCTGTTCCTGGCGGCGTCGGCCCACTCACGATTGCGATGTTGATGTCCAATACAGTGCAGGCGGCCGAAGGGCTGCAAGGCTGATGTTGCAGGTTGGACTGACGGGTGGGATGGCGACAGGAAAGTCCACGGTTGGGGCCGAGTTGGTGAGGCTGGGATGCCATTTGCTGAAGGCCGATGAATTAGGGCACAAGCTGCTTGAAAAAGAAGGAATTTGTTATGAGCCAGTAGTCAGTGCATTCGGGCGCGCCATTTTGGATCACAATGGAAATATTGAGCGACGAAGACTGGGCATGGTCGTATTCAATGAGAGCGGAGCGCTCGATAGATTGAACGCGATCATCCATCCAGCCGTATTTGCTTATGAAGCGCAGTGGCTGGAGAGTGTGAAAGCCTCAGAAGGCCACGTGATCGCGATTGTAGAAGCCGCAATATTGATTGAAACGGGCAACTACAAGAATTTCGACAAATTAATTGTGACTTGGTGCTCTGAAGAGTTGATGGTGGAACGTGCAGTCGCCCGGTCTGGCTGGACGCCAGAGGAGGCCCAGAGAAGGATTGCCAGGCAAATGCCAATGGAAGAAAAGAAACAGTTCGCCGATTATTTAATCGATACATCAGGAACAATGGAATCAACGATTGAACAAACCCGCGTGGTTTATGCCGCGCTACGGAGGCTTTCAGTATGAAGTTTAGAATTCTGGCTGTTGTTGCGCTGCTGGTTGGAGGTTTTGTTTATGCCACCTCGGTAGCAAATTGGAGTCCGCGCAATTTGATTGGGAGCGCGGTGAATTCACCCCTATGGTCTGGCCCAGCCGTGGCTCAGGGGGCAGGGCTCTCAGGCGACGAAATCAACAATATCGACATTTACAAGACGTCTCACTCGGCGACAGTCTTTATCACCTCGACTACCTTGCAGCAGGATTGGTTCTTGCGGGTCTATCCGGCAAAGTCTACCGGCTCCGGCTTTTTGGTGAATGATCGCGGACAGATTCTGACAAACTTTCACGTAGTTTCTGGCTCTCAAGAACTGACGGTAACGACAACGGATAAAAAGAACTACCGGGCAACATTGCTCGACAAAGATCCAGACAACGATTTGGCCCTGATCCAGGTGGACTTGAAAGGTTCGAAACTCCCTTTTTTGAGGCTTGGGGATAGCGATAAGGTGCAGATTGGGCAGAAGGTACTGGCAATCGGAAATCCTTTTGGGCTGGAGGGCACCTTGACTACAGGGATCGTAAGTTCTCTGGGCCGGTCGATTGGCGAAGATGGCGGCCGCACGCTGGAAGGCATGATTCAAACCGATGCCTCGATCAACCCTGGCAACTCTGGTGGCCCGTTGCTCGATTCCCAAGGCAGCGTGATAGGAATCAATACGGCAATATTCGGACAAAGCGGATCGATCGGGATTGGGTTTGCGATGCCGATCAACCGGGCACGAGAGATGCTTGACTCCTATGCCAGTGGCAAGAAATATGCGCCGCCCGTGATGGGTGTAACCGTATTGCCGATTGGTGGAGATCTCGCCCAGGAGCTGGGCTATCCGGCTGAAGGCGGCCTGCTGGTGCAGACGATTCGCAGGGGCTCATCGGCGGCAACAGCCGGAATTCGCGGGGGAAACAAGGCAGTTGTGATAGGTCGCTACGAGATCGCAATTGGAGGCGACCTGCTGGTAACCATCAACGGACGCAGGGCAGAAGACGCCAATTCTATTCCCAGGGCGTTGCGCGGCAAGCGCGCGGGAGATACGGTAGAGGTGGAGTTGATCCGGGGAGGCAAGCTGGTAAAGGTTCAAGTCATCTTGCAGGCTGCCACTGAGGAACGACTTTAATTCATAGCGGGGGTGCTACGTGAAGAGTATGACCAGGAACTTGACTTTACTATCGCTGGTTGCTGGCTTGGGCATTATCGCTGAAGCTCAGATTCTGAGCCCAACCTTTCAGGTGATCAAAGCGGAATATGGGGCCGACAATCGCTGGGATGATGTTACCGGCCGTGTGCAGGGCCTGGTGCGAGGCAATGGAGTTGAATTTCGAGTAGATGGAGAGACGCTAGGCGATCCCTTGCCCGGGATTCAGAAAACACTCCGCGTGCGATATGTGTTTCGTGGGCGAACCCAAACGGACAACTTCCAGGACTTGGCTTATGTCCGGCTGGGCGAACCAGGGCGTGGGTTGTTTGGCGGAGGCAATGCCAGGCCAGTGCGGGGAGCGTTGCAGATTGTGAAAGCCGAGTATGGCGAAGGCAATCGTTGGCGCGACGTGACTTCCATTCTGAGTCAGCAGATCTCAGCCAACAGCGTGCGGATGGAAGTTTCTAATGCCACGATGGGCGGAGATCCTGCCCCAGCGGTGAAAAAGAGTCTTAAGGTCGACTATAGCTATCAGGATCAGAGGCGGAATGTCACTGTGCCCGAAGGAGCGCAATTGGTATTGCCTGAGAACGGAACTGGCGCGGCTTTGCCGGTAGCTAGTTCTCAACTTGTGATTCTTGTCTCAGAGTACCGGGCCCGTGGACGGAGCAATAACGTGACGGATCTACTTAGGGAATCTAAACGCGGAGATCAACTCAAGCTGAAGGTAGAAAACGGCAACTTGGGCGGTGATCCCTACCCGGGGATGGACAAAGAACTTTATGTACGCTATTCCTACCAGGGCAGGGAATACGAGAACTTTTCCCGTGAAGGGTCGACGATAGTGCTGCCGAACCGATATGATCGTCCCATAGGCGGAAACCGGCGAACGAATCCCCGGTGATCAGAATGACGAGAAAATGGCTGGCAAGATAGCCGTAGAAATTTCACAAACCAAGCCCTTCAGTTGTCGTGAAGAAGAAGTTTATTTGAACCTCGCTCGAAGCTTCGATCATTTGTCGCAAGGGTTAAGTGAGTTATTCAGGGGCTTCAATCTTTCAGGCACGCAGTACAACATCATGCGGATCTTGCGAGGGGCTGGCGAAGAGGGATTGACTTGCACCGAAGCGGCGCAACGCATGATTTCTCACGATCCGGATATCACGCGGCTGCTGGACCGTCTGGAGGCACGCAACCTGATTGTGCGGATGCGTTCCTCTGCGGATCGCAGGGTAGTGGTGGCAAGGATTACAGCAGATGGGCTTGCCTTGCTGGCGGAACTGGATCAGCCCCTGCTGGATCTTCACTCGGTTCAAATGCAATGCCTCAAGCCTGAACAGTTGGAGGAACTGATTGGACTTCTCGAACTCTTACGGCCCTAGCCTCAAAAAATGTCCGCACCACCGGCCATCTACAGACTTCCGGCCCCAAAACAGTCGATTGGGGCCGGGCTTGGCGTCAACTCTTAAACAGGCTGTGTCGCGTAATGCGACACCATCTCTTGCATTTGATCTTTAAAGGCCAGCTTGATCCGCTTCAAGCGCGCTTCCTCTGCCAGTTCGGCTTCACTTAAATGGGACTTCGTCTCAAGCTCATGCAGAAGCCGCGAGTAGTCGGAATGCTGCACCGCCAGCCGGCGAAATTCCGGATCTAGATTCATGAGCTGAGTCTTTATTTCCTCGTCATTCAATAACGTCATTGGATGGTTCCTCCTTGATTGGAATCCACTGGCAAGCCTGTCTGGCCTGCCGTTGCCCATATAGTTAACACCATTTCAAGTCCGTGACAAGGGTCAAATTTGCAATATTGATTTTTACAAGACAAATAGATTTTCCGGTGGCAAAGTAAACTGCATGAGTGGCTTTGCAGATGGTTCGCGACACAGAGGTGGCTGCCATTCTTCTCGATTGCAGGCGTCACCCTACTTCGCCTCGTCCAGAGCGGTTTCGGGGAAGGAGCGAATTTCGAAGATGAATTGGAGGCCGTAAATGGAGGGTGGCGCACCTTCTTCCGCATCCTGAAGTTTGGTCTTGAACACCACCAGAACGACACTTGCACCCCGGTCTCAGTCTTTCGCCAACTTGACATGACTCGTGACCAGATCACCCCAAGGCTCAGCGTCGCACTAGACATCCAGCCAGCCCTCGAAGACCTTCGCGAGGGTCAGTCGTACAAGTCGAACCTCAATATTGCAGGCATTCGCCTTGAGCCAGACAAGCCAGGCTACTATTTGCTGACTGTCGACAATTGGAATCACAGCCTCTTCGCTCTTTTCACAGAGAAAATGGGCGAGAAGTGTTACTTCACGCTGCAAGCCTATTTGTTTGGCGAGGCTGGCGAACGCGCCGCAGAGGTCAAGCAAATCTTCAACGATGTGCAGTTTTAGCGCTGAACAGAAGGGCCGCTTCGCCATCACCGTAGTATCCGGCACGGCGTCCAAATTCGAGATATCCGGCGGACAAATAAAGCCCGATTGCAGCGGCATTCGATTCGCGCACTTCCAAGTGCCAGACCTCCGCCAGTCGCATCATTTCCCGAAGCAAAGCCCGGCCAACGCCTGTACGCCTGGCTGTTGGGTCTACCGCCAGATTCAATAGTTCACCTTCGCCCGCCACGATTCGATACATTGCAAATCCAACCATCCGGCCGCCGGTCTCTGCCACCAGCGATGGATAGCCATCAGCCCAGGTTGCCGCTCCAGCACTCAGCGCAATCAACTCGCGAAATTTCACCCAATCCTGGGCAACACCTTTTCTTAAGGCAAGAGACTCTCCCACAATGCCTCCTGTTCCCGGCCAATTTCGCGCCAGTCGAATTTCTCCTCAACCAGAGCACGCGCTCTTTTGGCCAATGCCCGCCTTAGGCGCGCATCCCGCAACAACAGTGCTGCACTACCGGCAAAAGCCTGAGCGCCTTCAGCAATCCACACATGCTCTTTGTGTTTCAACTCCAAACCGTTTACTCCACGTGGAGTGCTCAACATGGCGCGCTCCATAGCCATCGCCTCCAGAGCTTTGATATTGGTGCCAGCCGAGACAGGAGTCGGGATCAAAACCAGATTGACCGCGTTGTAGAGCGGCCGGACATCGCTGACAAACGAATGCAGGTTCACATCTACAGCGGTTGGAATGACTCCAAATGGGTAGTAGAGTTCAGGGCTGGGGCCGGCAACTACATCGAGCCCGGCCTCAGGTAACAACCGCTTGAGCTTGGGCCAAAACTCTTCGATCAGAAAGCGATAGGCTAATGCGTTTGGAAAGTGCCGGAAGCTTCCGATGAATAGCATTCGAGCCCCAATGGGTTCTGGTTCGGGAACATAGCGTTCGAGGTCCACGCCATTGGGGATCACCCGGCCACCGATGGCCAGGCGGTCTTTCTCGCTCATGACAACGACCCCTTTGAAGTTTGACAGGGCCGCTTGCTCAAATCGTCGCCAACGCCACAAGTTCCACCAGCTCGCCAAAGAACCCACGCGGGCATGCTCTTGGGCCGCTAAATCCGTGGTCACATCATGCTGCACGAGTGCGTCGCCGCCGTAACCCGCGAGCTGTGTGAACTCGGTTTGCAACAAATCCCGATTTACTCCCCGCAGAGCCTCATGCATCGCTGGTGTATCATACTCAACTACTTCTGCGGGTCGCAGGCTTGCCCAACGCAGGCGGCGAAACTCAGGCTTTTGCACCAGCGTCACTCCGCTACAAATCTCTCGTAGCGGGCCAAGCTCCACAGCATCTTTCGACTCGGTAAAGGCTAGCAAATGCAGGTTGTAGCGGCCCGAACACACTCTCAATAAGTTGTAAATCCGTACCGCGCCGCCATGGCTCAAGGGCCAGGGCAAATAGGGTGACAGCACTGCAATGGTTTTCTTCGAGGAGTCTGCGAGGCAACCTTCAAATTTAAGGATCCCGGGTGAATGTACCGAGTCGTCGCGCCACGGACGCAAGTGGATTTCAGCTACGGGCCAACCCTTCAAGAAGAGCAGGGAACTGATGGGTGATTTCCAGTGCAAATGAAACCGCTCCCCGTGCGTGTCGTAGGCGAGCATGCGGGTGGGTGACAAAGCCAGAGCTGCTTGAAACACGCTTGCGTTTGTCTCTGGCCCGATTAGTGCCGCAGTGTGAGCAATTGAGAATGGCGCGAATTCACGTATCAAGCGAAACCAAAGGCTGCCAGAGCTTTCAGCTTGCATGAGCTTGATCTCGCGGTGTTCGTAACCAGGCAAGACTTCTTTCAACTGGCGGCGCATAGCGGCGACACGATCCGCAGGCCCATTGGCGAAGCTAAGTACGTAGCGTCTGTACGGCACGAGGCTTGGTCAGCTCCAAAATTAAATACCCAAGCATTGGCGGAAAAGCGATGGCTACACAAATTGGCGCAAATCCATATTGATCGGCTACCCGGCCAATCAATGGATAGGCAAAGAGCTGCAAGAGCCCATAACCTCCGGTGAGAAGCGACACACTAAAAGCCGCGCTGCTCCCTCCATATGCATCGAGTGGCATCGTGTATAAATTCACGCTAGCCGCAGATGAGGCGAAATAGCTCAGCGAAATGAAGACCACCGCCCAAGTCACATTGGGGGCAAGCGGCACAATAGCCGACAGCATCATTCCAATCGCTCCGAAAAGATAAACACGTCGCCTGGCTGCCAGTGGAGCCCAGCCTTTGCGGATCAATTGCATTGATGACCAGCCTCCCAAGAAGGAGCCAACCAGCGAAATTGCTTGCAAGAGCGGTGAGAGGTTGTTTGCATCCTGGACAGTCATTCCAAATGTTTTCACAAAGTAGTGATTCGTCCAGAATGTCCAAAATAGAAAGATTCCGAGTGAAAGCACGTTGGCAAGCACAAAGCCCCAGGTTTGCGGCAACTTCAAAATGCTGCGAACATCAAAACCGCTAGACTCGATACTTGCTGGCTGCGCCGGTGCCTTATTCGAGGCCCACCACCAGAGCGGAATCCAAAGGAGGCCCAACAAACCGGCCGCAAAGAACGCGCTCCTCCAACCCCAATTGCTGATGCAGTAATTGGCAATGATCGTTGCAAGCAACCCGCCAATCACTAATCCCATCTGCGACATAGAACTCCCAATCGCGCGCTCTTCCTGCTTGAGGTAGGTTTGCGCTGCCTTGGCTGTGGACGGGATTCCTGCTGATTCACCCATCGCCATCAATCCGTGAGTTGCCATCAACCCAATCAGGCCTGAGGTAAATCCGCGAGCCATCCCTGAGATGCTCCACCAGGCCAGGGCTATCGATGTCCCCAAATTTAGGCCCACCTTGTCGAGAAACCACCCCATCACCGGGGAGCTCAACATGTAGATCAACCCGAAGCCAGTCAGGATCCAACCATACTGTTCGTAGTTCAGATGGAACTCATTCATGAAGGCTGGTGAAACTGCGGCAAGAATCTGGCGATCCAGGTAGTTAATGCTCGAGGAAAGATAGAAGATTGCGACAACCCACCAACGATTGGCGACGTTCATCTAAGGCAACAATTCCATAGCCAGCAATTTTTTCTCCTTAATGCTTGCCTTCACTTTGCGTGGTTGCTTCTGCACTCCGCAAGCGAAGTTGAATGTCTCCGCTCCCGCGCCGCTCAACACGAGCTTCGAAGGGTTCTCCACATCATAAAGCAATACTTTTCCTGCACCATCCCGAATCGCGAAGCGCGCCTTTCCTCTGCCCAGGCACTCCACTCGAGCCAGAACTCCGGTAACAGCCCCGGTTGGCTGCTCTCCGTCCCACCACTGCTCGATCTTAGTCCCCGGTTCCAGGGGCACCATCTGCCCGCGAGCACGCGCCTCGGCCTCTCTTACTCGTCTTAAACTTTCCTGCTTGACCCTTTCAATGTCCTTGATTCGAGCGGCTTCTGCATCGCGACGTGCCTGTGCTTCGGCTTCATAGCGGCGATCTTGGGCACCTAATCGCAACTGCCGGAGGGCTTCCTTTTCGATTGGATCAAATGCCGCCCTTTCAGCGGCTGCCCATGCCTTGGACTCTTCGGTAAACAGTCCTGCTGCCTGCGCCCACTTCGCCAACTGCCCTTGATACTTCGCATCGCGTAGGGCAGCGCTTGAAGCATCCTTAAGCGCCTTGTGCGCCTTCAGTGGATCATTTTCTTTGGACGCAAACGCCATCGCTGCCTCTGGATACACCACCTTTAACTGCAAGGCCGTAAACAGATGCTGCTGGTGTTTTAAGCGATCGGGTTGACCCACTGCGGCGAGGTACAACATCCGGGGCAAAGTGAGCGCTTTCTCGGCCTCGATTGCCGCCAGATCCGCCTTGCCGTCCAGAGCGTAAGCCGTTGCTACACAAGCCTGCGCCTCGACTTCGAAAGCAGATTGCGACGAACAAACTCTCTGCGCCCCATCGCGCAATTGCTCATTTGTTAGCTGCGCAATCGCCAACTGTAAGCGTCCAGCCCCGACCTCGATTTCGCGCGCCCTAAAATCTCGTTCTGGCAAGATAGGCCGCGCACTGTAGGTGACCGGGGCAAACGCAGTTCGTGCTGCTGCCGCCTCAGCTCGCAACTCCGCGTCATCTTTTTCAAACCCGTTCCGCAAAGCCGTCGCCTTATCCGTGCCCTTCATCAGATTCGACAGAAAGACACGCACTCGGCCGCGGTATGCGTCGTTCGTGACAAGATACTCCATCAAGACCCAATCTGCGGTTTGTTTGTCCACAGCCGGAAGCGCCCCAACCGTCACCCGAACCCGCTCTGCGTCCACGCTGCTCAGCACCGTGAGCAAGGCATCCTCGAGCGTCGGCTCCAGCGGCCCGGCATTGGTATCGAGCAACATCTGCAAGACTTCCCGCTTCTGAGCTCGCGTCATCGTTGCCTCACCCAAGAGCAAACTATGCACGCCCGAGGTCAAAATGAGCTTCCCACCTCTCTGCCCCCTGGCAATCACAATCCTCACTGGCCACAGTGGTTTCGGCTCTGCGATCCCTAGCAAATCTCCCAACTGCCCACGCATCTGCTCAAGCGTCCCGAGCAACACTTTGGCCGCCTTAACGTCGCCTGAAGTGTAGATCTCGAAAGGCCCGGTATTGATCTTCTGCCAGTCTTCGCCGTGCAATATCCACGCAGCGGCTAATAGAACAAAAAATGCTCTCACAACACAATCTTACGAAATGCTTTAGAGTGAAGAAATGCTCAGAAGAATTCTATTGCTATCGATTCCCGCTGCCATGCTCATGGCCGCTGACAAACCTGACTTTTCCGGCCATTGGGTGGTTGATCTCGCCAAGAGCGATTTCGGCATGATGCCGCCGCCCTCCAAGATGGAACGTGACATCGAACACAAAGACCCTGCAATCAGCATCAAAACTCTCCAGGTCGGCGAACGCGGCGAGATGAAGAGCGAAAGCAGCTACACCACCGACGGCAAAGAAGCCACCATCAAAATGCGTAACCGCGAAGCTAAGGTTAAGGCCAAGTGGGACGGCGCAAAACTCAAGGTCAACTCCAAGAGCGAATTCAACGGGATGGAAATCGGTCAGGAAGAAGTATGGACGCTCTCTGATGACGGCAAGACCCTAACCATTGAAAACGCAATCAAGGCCCCCCAGGGCGAGTTCACCACCAAGTCAGTATTTACGAAAGGCAGTTAACAGCTCTGCGTCAGACTGATCGAAGGGCCGCCGGTAAACCCCCGGCAATGCCTTCTCAATCCGGTTTTCATTCCAGTCGTGCGCATCGACTATAAAGAAGCGCTTGTCGGTGAAGTCTTGAAAGTCACCGGCAAGCGCAAGCCCCGGAACAATCGCCTCATGCAGGTTTCGGTGCAGCGCAGCCCCCATCGCCATCTCAATTGAGTAAGGCATTCTCTCCAACCAAACTTTGGCGATTCTGGGCTCTGCATGAGCTGCATAGAGCGCCGGAATTCCACCCCAAGCCCACCCATGTACATGAACCTTTGCATACTTGTCGAGTTCTGCTCGAACCTCGTGCAAGAGGTCGTTCGCCCTCATGGCCGGTAAGTTCAAGCCCACCAGCCAGGCCCGGGTATGGTCGATCCAGCCGCCGCTGTAGCGCCCGCCAAAGGGCGACACCCCAGGCAGCTTCACGAGCTTGATCCGCACTCCCAGCTTTGCCAGACTCTCTGCCCGGCGTTCTGCTGCAATCCCGTCATTCACCATCACGATCAACTCATCACGCGTCTCCGGGCCCAGCCATTTCACCTCGGTTATGCCTGTCGCCGGCCCACCCAGCGTGATCATCCCCTTGACGTCGCCGTTTTTCCGGCGCAACTTCCAGCTCTCGGCAATCACTTCGCTCAAACCACGGCCCGGAGCCTGGCAGCCATCGTATACACAAAGCTCACCCACACTCAACATTGGCAGATCGAGCTCATGAAAGTCTCCCTTGCCATCATTGAGCCAACGGATCATCCACTCATAAATGGCCTCTCGAACCACTAGCGGTGTTCCATGCCCTCCTGGGCCAACTACCCATTTCACAAGGCTTTCACGATCAAATACCCGGTACAGATCTTTCGCCTGATCAACCACAATTTTGGCTCCCGCAGGAGTAAAGAAATCGTCTGCCGTCGAGGAGATTAACCATGGCTTCGGAGCAAATTGATAGACCCAATCGGCCTGATCAAGGCCCGACGAGATAAAGCCGGGAAAGCTCTGCTCGCTATCCCCAGTCGGGCCGGATTCCACCATCTCGAAGGAGTTCATCACGCAAGACGGTGCCGCCACTTTGATCCGGTCGTCGAGAGCGGCTACATACATCGTCTGCGTTCCACCACCAGAACAACCGCTGGCTCCAATGCGGGCTGCATCCACCTCTGGCCGGCTCTGCAAGTAGTCAATCCCGCGCATCGAATCGTGAATGAAATAACGGGCTACACTCTCACCCGCCAGTAATGCCTGAGCCCCAGCCACAAAGTGCTGTTCGGTTGACCCACCGATCAAGCTTCTGCCATACCGCGCATCATAAGCCTGCAATCGTTCGCCTTGTCCCACTGGATCATAGGCCAAAACCACAAAGCCTTTAGCAGCCAGATTGGCTGCTATGCGTTGCCCGGCGATTTTGCCCTCGTCCCAATGCCCGATCGAATAGAGCAAGGCCGGATGCTTTCCGCTTGTCTTGGGCCGGTACAAATTCGCAGTCACAACATAGCCTGGCAGCGACTCAAAATGAAGATTTTCAACCACGTAACTTCCGCGATCCATTGTCTTCGTCGTGACGGCTTTCAGGGGCCCGCGGTAGCCATGCAGCCCTCCGATTTGTTTCAGGATCAGCGCCCTGGCTTCTGCGGCGCGCTTCCTGGCTTGCTCGGGTGTCTTGATGCCTTCAATAACGGCCTTGCGGGCTGCCAGATACTTCTGCGCCACACCATTTACCAAATCCGTATATCGATCCTGAGCCAGCCCGATAACTGCCAGCGCTGCAAAACAAAGCGAAAGCCTCATCGCAGCAGCTTATCAATGATCTCCGGAATCTCAAAGATCGCTCGATTATCTATCTTGCGGGTATTCGCTTGGAAAGCTGCCAGTTTCCCAGGCGCTAGCATCTCTGTCACACCCGGTACAATCTCCCCAAAATGTTTTAGCACCATCCCCAGGCCATTCTCAGTTACCCAATCTGCGTTATACCGCTCCTGCGGCAGCGTCAGTGCATTTCGAGTCACCATCACCGGCAAGCCCAAATGAATCGCTTCTGAAATAGACCCGGGGCCCGGCTTACCGATAAAAAAATCCGAAATCTTCATGTAGTAAGGCACCTCTTTCGTAAAGCCCTCGATGAAGTGAGGCATCTTGAGCTTCATCCCGATTAGTTTTTCTTTCAGCTTTACGCCCTTGCCACAGACAAAAATCAACTGCAGCTTGAGGCCGCTCTCATCGAGACTCTTTGCGATTCGGGCCATCACCGCCGATCCATATCCTCCAAACATGACTAGTGCTGTCGGCAAAGCCGGGTCTAAACCCAGCTTTCGCCGCTCGTCCGCAATGTCCACCTCAATCGGTTGATAGAAGCGAGGATTCAGCACCATACCGCTCACGCGAAAAACTCTATCCTGCGGATGGCCCAGACCGAGCGCCTGCTGCTCGGCCTGCGCCGTCCCACAGACAAAGTATTGCGCCTGGCCCTTCTCGATCCAGAAATGCGGCGGGTAATCGGCAAGGTCTGTCAATACCGAGACCATTTTGGTTTTTGGGTTCACTGCCCGCAGTGCCTGATAGATGGCACGATTGAAGTTCGGCACAAGCGACACGGCGATATCGGGCGCACCCTTTCCCCAAAACTCCTTCAACTTTCTCACTTGCATCGGGTGATACAACCGGATCAACCAATGCATCGCCACCAGTAATTGCGGCGAGCCTAGCGTCCAGCCCTTGCGCAGCACCAGATTGTAGACATCCTCCATCTTGATGCCAAACAACTGCCGGAAGAGATCCATGGAGCTTAGCTCCTCCTGCAAGTGCACCAACCGCACGTCCCAGCCCGGGTACCTTTCAGCACATGCTTGTTTCAGTGCCGTTGCAGCGGCCCGGTGTCCACCCCCAGCATCAAAGTAGATTAAGTCCAGTTTCGGCATCTAGAACCCTCATCGTAAGCGCCAGCGCCCTGCATCCACAACTATTTGCGCCAAAAACTAAAACATTCACAAATGTTTTTTACGTTCGTCACGGTGCTGTAATCTCAAGCGGTAATAAAGGTAGCATGAGCCATGAAACACCCTGCCCGTTGCTATACTCAAAGTGTCAGATGTTTCCATGCCTCACCGGGCGGAAGGGTTTTGCGGTATGAGTGTCTTCCCTCTAGTCCGCGACTATATCGAGACTCGGGATCACCGCATCATGAACCGAGTTCATCGGTGGAGTGCTCCTCAATGGGTTCGCCTCTGGATGATCTGCGCCACCCGTGGTGGTGACGGCTGGATTTGGTATCTGCTTGCGCTTGTCGTTTTGCTCTTTGGTGGTCCAGAGCGCTACCTCGCCGTCTGTTCGTCTTTTCTGGCTGCTGGGCTGGGGATCGTCGTTTTTCTGGTGGCTAAACGCATCACGGGGCGTCGCCGTCCCTGCCACATCCAACCCCATTGTTGGTCCACTCTTCTGCCTCCAGACAAGTTTAGTTTTCCCTCTGGTCATACCATCACTGCCTTCTCGATCCTCACCCCGCTCATGGTGCTTTACCCCGAATACGCTGTTGAGTTCACCTTTATTGCCGTTTCGATCGCCGCCAGCCGCATCATCCTGGGCATGCACTTTCTCAGTGATGTGCTTGTAGCTGCCCCAACTGGCGCGATGCTTGGCTTCTTCGCGCTGGCCTTACTTGGCTAATCACCTGACACAATGGGATAGCTGTATCCCACTCATGCTGCGTTCTCTATTTATTTTTCTCAGCCAACAGAAGTCTCTCCGTCGCTGGATGGAACATTCTACCCTCGCCAAGCCTCTCACCCGAAGATTCATAGCCGGCAATACGCTCGAAGAAGCGCTCGCCGTTTGTCTGAAGCTGAACCGTGAGGGTATCCTCACCACCCTAGATTACCTGGGCGAAAGCGTCACTGCCATAGAAGAAGCCAATCTCAGCCGTGACCACTGCCTCAGTGCGTTGTCCCTGATCCACCAGCGCAAAATTGACTCCACCATTTCTGTCAAGCTTACGCAACTTGGCCTCGACATCAACCAGGAACTCTGTTTCGACAATGCCCGCCAACTGGTCGTTCTGGCTAAGGAAACCAACTCGCGCGTCGAGTTCGACATGGAATCCAGCGCTTATGTTGATCGCACTCTTGCCATCGTCCAGCGCCTCCATGCCGAGTTTGGTTGCGTCCGCGCCGTGCTCCAGGCCTACCTCTTTCGCACCGAAGCTGACATCCAAACCCTCAATGCTCAAGCCCTCCCAGTCCGCATCTGCAAGGGTGCATATGCTGAACCAGAGACTATCGCCTTCTCTGAAAAATCTGCGGTCGACCAGAACTACCTGAAAGTTGCGCGCCTGCTGCTCGAATCCGGCCACTACCCTGCCATCGCCACTCATGACGACCGGATGGTGGCAGGAGCCACTAGCTTCCCCAAGGACAAGTTCGAATTCCAGATGCTCTACGGCGTCAGGCGCGACCTCCAGCGCAAACTCCTTGCTCAAGGCTTCCGCATTCGTGTTTACGTTCCCTACGGCGAAGCCTGGTACCCCTATTTCATGCGACGCCTTGCTGAGCGTCCGGCAAATGTGCTCTTTCTCATACGGAACTTCTTTAAGAATTAAAACGTCTACCTGCTATGACGAAGTGGTGGCTGCTGCTTGCCGCAAAAATCGCGATTCTTCTCGCCCTCCACTTGGTGCTGATCTTCTGGATCAATCGATTTTTCCCCGAAGACCGGATGGGAAAAGACCTTGCTTATACGTTTTCGCTATTGGGTACGGATATGCTTGTGTTCATTGTCGGCTACGCGTTCTGGATCGACCAACGATACCGCTGCCGCATTTGCCTCCACCGCCTGCGCATGCCACTTGAGAGCGGCAACTGGTCTCACGCTACGCTCTTCGCCCCTCCCAGGCTTGAATGGATCTGCCCCTTCGGTCACGGCACCATGCGTCAGGAAGAGATTCATTTGAGTGGTGCTCAACGCGACGAGTGGCTCAAGAACGATGACAACTTCTGGCGTGCTTTCGAAGACGCCTGGAAGAAAGACTAACTACTTCTTGGCCGCATCCACCAGGGCCTGAATTTCGGGCGGTAAGGAGAATAATACTGCCGGAACTTTTTCGTTGAACCGGATCGAAGTGAACGTCATCGTCATTGCAACCGCTCCCATCTCATTGGTGAGCTTGGCTGGCGTTGTGATTCCGTCCACTGTTTTGTACTCCTCGACAATTGCCACAATCGGTACATCCCCCATCGGTGAGGGCAAAATCATCTTTGTCTGCGAAAGCAATCCCGTCGCTTTGTCGTAGAACTGCTCCTCGGGCTTGCCTTCCTTCGGCGTCATCTTCAATTTGTAAACCGGCTTACCGTTCAGCATCTCCTCACCGATCACTTCGGTCTTTGCGTAGCAACTATCTTTTTCGAGAGCTCCACGTCCATACTCGCTCATTGCCCCTGCTGCGCAACTCGCCAAAAACTTTTCCACGCCCGTCTTCAAACGAGGCCCCAACACCGTCTTGTCCCACACTACTGTTCCATCACTGCCGTCTTCCTGTTTGCCAATGCCAGGCAAATCGACAACAGTGTAATAGCGTCCGCCATTCTGGCGAAACATCTTCATCTCTCCGCGAATATTTTGCCCCTTGATTTCCATGGTGCCCAGAATGCTGACTGTAGTCACTTTGTCATAGGCTGCCTTCCCGCCTGTCACCGCCACATAACGGTCGAGAATTTGTTCCGCCGTCGGAGTAGCCGCCTTCTGCGCGTAACAGATACTAAGGGCGGCCAGGATTAGAATGATTCGCATAAATCCAATCTAACGCAGCCCCTACCACCCGGTCTTTACCGGCCCGCAATGCTGCAATCGTATGGCCCACGGCAACGTCTGGGTTTACCCCAACGCCTTCCAGTTCCTGCCCTGACTCAGATACATAGTTCGCCACCGCAAATTGAAACAGATCGCCATTCGGCAGACTTTCGATCACACTCGGCAGAGCAGCTCCAGCCGTTCGCGAACCAAAGATGCGGGCTCGCTTGAGGTCCTGCAATCCACCCGCCAAAATCTCGCTTGTTGAAGCCGAGGCCCCGTCCACCAGAATCGCCAGAGGGCCCTCAAATCCTCCCAGTCGAGGAATCACGGCAAACTTTAGATCGACACCTCTTTGGTACATCGTGCCCAGCTTCACGCCTTGCTCTTTGACAAACCAACCTGCCATCGCGTTCGCCATCACCGCCACCCCGCCAGGGTTCCCTCTCAAGTCAATCACAAAACCACGGCATTTCTTGCACGCCTCAATCGCCTGCTGAAACTGCGGCAACACTCTCACCACATCCAGAAACATATCCAGCCGGAAGTATCCGATATCCTTGGCTGTCCCCAACAGGGCAAACTCTCGTCCCACGCTCATTCCCTGAACAAACCCAAATCCGGCCGAGCCATCACCTGCCGGAATTTTCAGACTCACTACCTTCTTCACCCCGTTCACTAAGAACGTATAGTCCACAGTTTCGCCGCTGCTTCCTCCTATGTAACTCTGTAGCATTTGATGCAGCCGCAAGCCCGCCTGCAGTGTCTGCCCGGCCTGTTTTTCAATCTCTGCAACCGCTGGCTTTACCGGCATACCTTCAACACTGATCAGCTCCCAGCCGCGCTTTACAAGGTCGAAGTTCGGGTTTACCCCAGTCACAACTACTTTGCCTTCTACCAGCCCCACTCTAAATCCAGGCGATGTCCCACCTCCCTGCCGCATCGCTTTTGATCCTTTCAGCTCCAGTCCGGCAATCGCATAGTGGCTTTTTCCGATCTTGCCGATCATCTCGCGCAAGATCGCTCTGACCTCGCCTTGCCCCTGTGCCGCCTCCACCCGCTTGCGGTAAATTTCGCGCAAGTCAGACCAACTCCCACCCCCGGGAAGTACTTCAAGCTGCTTCGGATTCCAATGCTTTTCAGCAATCGTCTGCCACACCGCATCAAATGTTTCCACCTGCTGCGCTGCTAAAGTGAGCGCCGCCAAAACCAACCCAGCTACAATCCGCTTCATAGCTCTATTATCCTGTTTATGGATGTCCAACTCAGAGCTACCATACGAAATCCTCGCGAGCCAACTCGCTAAACTCCTCGCCGAAAAAGCCGAAATCGTTCTGCTGGACTGCCGGGAAGACTACGAACATGCAACTGCCCGAATCGAACCCTGCGAATTGATTCCGATGAATACGATCC
>JAYSVS010000088.1:0-5663 GCA_043718395.1 Acidobacteriota bacterium | reverse complement strand
GGATCATGTTGGCGGGGTCGAAGTTGATGGCGAGGTTGGGCTTGCCGGTGTCGGTGAGGAAGTCGAGGAGGACTTGAGCTGGTTCCTGACCGGTTTCGAGATGGAAGTCTTGGCCGTTTTTGGCGCAGCGGTCGCAGATGCGACGGACCATGGCCTGGACTTCGATGTAGTGCTCGTTGGTTTTGTCGTGAGGGACGAAGCCGACGTGACAGGCGAAGACGGGGATGCCTGCTTCATTGGCAAAGTCTGATAGGGCGAGGGTACGGTTTTCTCGAATGAGACGAGTGGCCGGGGGGATGAAGCCGACGGTACGCTCGACTGTGGGGATATCGGCATAGTCTTCACCATCGTAGGCGGCGACGACGGCTAGGAGGGCGAAGTCTTCAGCTTCTGCTGCGTCTTTCCATTCTGCAGCCTTGCCGATGTATTGGAAATCGCCGGAGCAACCGAGTTGGGCACAGTTGAGACCGAGGGCTTTGATGGCCTGGATCTGATCACGGGCAGGCTTGTCATTTTGGGCCCAGAAGATGACTCCGAGCTCTAGGGGTTTAAGGGTTGGCATAGTAATTTTTGTCCTTGGCGAGTGCGGGATTCCAGCAGCAGGAGAGCGAGGGAGACGGCTTGGGCTGAACTCTGGGGCGTGCAGTTTTGCGGTTGCTCGTTTCGGGCTGCGTGGTCCAAAAAGTATTCGATTTCGGCGCGGTAGCCATCCATCGCAGTGGGTGGTGTGAGATCTGTTGCGGGCTGGCCTGGCTGGTAGAGAGAGGGGTGGGGGCGGCTTGAGTGATAGTCGACTGTGCCGTTTGCGCCGACGATGGTGAATTCCATGGAGAAGGGGAAGTCACCGTGATGCCAGCCACCGGCAATGTTGACAGTGTAAGCATCGTAAAAGAGCTGGGCATTGAGCACGTCGATTTGGTTGGGAAGGTCTTCGTAGCCAGTGGCTGAGATGGCATTGGGGGAACCAAAGAGGTGGAGCGCCATGTCGATATCGTGGATCAGAAGATCGAAGACACCGCCGCCGGATTGGGATTTATCTTTGAGCCAGGGGCCCCATCCGGGAGCGGCACAGCGGCGGCGGAAGGTGGCGGTACGGATATCGCCTGATTGTTTGGAATCGATCCAGGATTTGAGTGAGGTGTAGGCGGGGAAGAAGCGCAGAACCTGGGCGGCCATCAAGATTTTGTTGGCCTGCCGGGCGGCTTCGATCATGCGATTGCAGGCGGCGAGATCGAGAGCCATCGGTTTTTCCACGAGAACGTGCTTGCCAGCGCGGAGAGCTTCGATGGTGAAGGATTCGTGGAGGGCGGTGGGCAGGCAGAGATCGACGGCGTCGATTGAGGGGTCAAGGAGAAGCTCTGGGAAGGACCGGAAGGTTTTGATGGAAGAAAAATCCATTTGGCTTTCGGTGGAGGCCATATTGCCTGCGACTTTGGAGAGATCCCCTTTGAGCTTACTGTCGTCGCGTGAGACGACGGCAAGGTGGAGATTGGGTATGGCTTTGGCAGCTTTGAGGTGGGTGGCACCCATGAAGCCGAGGCCGACGATGGCGAGTTGCATATGAAAAGCTTAGGGTATCAGAGAGGTGGGAGAAGCTAGCCGCGGGTGGAGGTGGGGTGGCAATTCAGCGTGGCGGCAATGAACCGACACGGACAACTTGCCGCGGCTGGATGACCTCGAGTGCCGAAAGACAGTCTTGGATCACGGGGAGGAGGTCCTGAATTCGATTTGAGCGCGCACGAAGGATCAGCACGCCAATACGTTTGGTCGCCAAATTCTGTTGGTATGGGAGGGTCTTGTCGAGGGTCAACAAAACGTCGAAGAGCAGGTCGGCTTCGGCCAGCAAATCGCCATTCTTCTTGCCGGACCACCCACACTCGGGGACAGTTCGGCACTGATGTCCAATCAAATGCGTCGCCAGCTTGCGCGGCAAGTTCTCGTCGAGGAGGAGCTTCATCTACGAGAGGTAAGAAGCGCCTTTGCCTGCTCTAGCGCGGCGATTGCGGCATCACGGCTGACCGAGGGGAAGTTGTCCAAGAACTCGTCCAGGCTGTCGCCCGCTTCGAGGTAGTCGATGAGAGAATCTACTGGGACACGGGTTCCGCGAAAACAAGGGGTACCACCGAGGATCTCGGGGTGACTCACGATGACAGATTTTTGCGGCACGGGAACCTCACGATTTTGAGTTTAACAAGAGCGGCGCGACGATTCCGCCTCGATGTCGTTTCGATGTCGCTTCAAGGTCTCGCCCCCAAATTTCCGATTTCGGCACCGGTCGAGCGAGCATCGAGCTGCGCCAGGTAAATGAGTTGGATCTTTGGCCATGATCCGTGTGCGGAATTTCATTCAAATTATTCGAAGCGCAGACATTCCGCGTTCGCCTGAGCCTGGATGGGGAAGGATTCGTGGACGGCTGTGGAAGGGCAGGGGTCGATGGCGAGTTGCGTATGAAATGTTCAGTAGCAGAGAGGTGCTTTAGAATCGCAGCGTCCAGGTAATGTCGTAGCTGCGTGGGGCTTCGAGGCGCAAGGCTGTGCCGCCGCTAACGCTCCAGGCCGCATAGAGGGCGTCAGTGAGGTTGCGTCCGCGCAGCGAGAAGGTACCGCCGCGCTCAAGGCGATAAGAGAGAGCGGCGTCGAAAGTGGTGTACGAGTCCATTGGACGGATGTTTGCGGTATCGGCGAAGCGACTTCCGACGTGGCTTACAGTTCCCGAGAGGTTGATTGCGCCGAATCTCTGATTTGCCCAAAAGTTCAATACGCGGCGCGGAACGTTGGGCGGCAAATTGCCGCTGCGGGAAATGTTACCGCCGGCTACGATTTCGTTGAAGTTGGCAAATTCGGGGTTTGTAAAGGCAAGGTCGGAACTGACAGTGAGCGAGCGAGTGGGCCGGAACAAGGAACTCAGCTCGATGCCCTTGGCGATTTGACGGCCAATCTGCTGAGCGAAATTGCGCCCATCCACGATTGTGGTTGTTAGAATGTCACGCTTTTCAATATCGAAATAGGCGGCGGTGAAGTCGAGACGGTTGTTCCAGAATGTCGCCTTTGAGCCAATCTCGATTTGTTTGCCAGGGACCAGGCTAAAAGCCTGGTTGACACCGGTCAAACTGACCAACTGGGCTACGGGTTCTACGGCCTTTGTGTAGGAGGCGTAGGCGTTTATGGTTGGGGTGAAGCTGTAGAGGGCTCCAACGCGGCCCGTGGGCGGATGGTAGACGTTGCTGGCGGTGACAGCCGTTGCCTTTAGAGTGTAGTCGAGCGCGATGCGTTCATAGCGGATGCCCCCGAGGAGCTTCAGCTTTGAGGTAATGTCGATTACGGCTTCGCTGAAGAGGGAGAGAGTGCGGATCAGGACATCACGATCGCGGATGTAATTACGGCCCGGATCAATGATGGGAGCAGGATTGAAGGGGTCTACGCTGCGGCGGATTGTGTTGTCAGAGAGGCCACCGCGGCGGAGATCATTGTTTTGGTATTGAAGGCCGGTGACGGTTCGTACGGTGCGCCCGAAGAGGCGGAAGGTGCCTTGAAGGTCGGTGCGGTTGCCACTCAGGAAGTCGTTGCGCCAAATGAGGAAGTAGGAGCCGACATCGACCAGTCTGGTAGCAGGGTTGTATGCGTAGCTTTCAAAGTTGCGCCAGTCCAAGGTGTGGGTCGCGAGGAAAGTGTAGTTGCGGAGTTGCCAATTCGGAGATATCTTCCAGTCGAGTGTAGCCCGCCCAAAGCGATTACGGCTCTTGGCGAGGTTGTCCTGCATGTTGTAGTTGAGGAAGCGAGTGCGAGGCTCGATGCGTCCGTCGATGAGGGGAGTTCCGTAGTAACTCCCGGTAAAATCTTGCGACCAGGAACCATTGAGATTTAGAGTCAAATTTTCGGTGATGTTGTAGCGAAGGCCCGTATTGACACCACCGAGATTTTGACGCGAATCGTTTGCGTAGCCATCCGTGCGTGAATAGGATGCATCGGCGCGAACGAAGACTTTCTTGTTTAACGGGCCATTAATTCCGAAGCCTGAGCGGAGAGATCCGAACGAGCCATAGGAGAGAAGACCGTCAAGCAGGAAACGGGGTTGAGCCTCTTTGGAGACCATGTTGATGGCAGCACCAATCGCTCCTTCGCCATAGAGGATGCTGGCGGGTTCCTTGAGGATTTCCATCCGTTCCATGAGGAAGGAATCGAGTGGGCGAGCACTTTGGCTAGCCGTATTTTGGCGGATGCCATCGCGCATGATCGTAACGTTGTTGCCGGAAAAGCCGCGGGCAGTAAAGCTTGGAATCGACCCGACTGAGGTACCCGCGATCATGCCAACGGATTGCTCTGCCGCCTCGACACCAGAACGAACGCCACGTTCTTGCATCATTTGCTGAGAAATGATGGAAATACTGGCAGGAAGTTCCCGGATTGGGATGTTGAGGAGAGTGCCACCGGTTGCGGTGGAATCGAGTTGGAGGGCATTAGAGCCGGCGGTGTCTGTGACATCCAAGGTGGTGGCAACGGCGCTGACGGTTAAGGTTAGATCGAGAGTCTGCATTGAATCGCCGAGTGCCAGCGAGCGAACGACTGGTTCAAAACCTGCGCGTTGAAAGGTGAGATGGTGGGTGCCGGTCTTCAGCCCAGAGACGGAATATCGGCCCGTGGCATCGGTAGATGTCTGCCGAAGTGGGAAGCCGGGAGTGGCAATGCTGATAGAAACGGCTGGAATGCCGCCTTGAGCATCGCGGACCAGGCCGGAGACGCCTGTCTCGAAGGCTTCGAGTATGCAAGTTGTAGAGAGTAGGAAGAGGGTAAGAGAACGCACTGTCTCATTGTCAAAGGGGATTGGGGCATTGCCTATCAATAATTGGTGAAGTCACAGCTTACTGGCATAAGCGGGCTTGTTTTTCCCTTTCTTGGAGCGGGGTTCGCCTGGAACTTGTTTTCTGTCGGATACGCAGCCATCCGATCTGGATGCCGCTCCAGCTTAGATATACGCCGCCCAGACTGACGAAGATTACGATGATGTCCCAGAGCGGACGGCGATTCCACAGGCCTGGAAAGTCAAGGCTGTGGAGGCCATGGTAGAGCCAGCGCTCCCAACGTCCGGTGCTTTCGTAACGATTCACGGGAAGACCGGAAGTAGGGTCAATGTAAAACCAGGTGGAAGCGGGATCTGCAAGTTTGACCTCTAGCACAGGTAGAGGTTTTTTGTATTTGCGGTCGTAGTAGTAGGTGTCGTAATCATTCAGGAGACGGGAGGAATCGACGGCTGCACCGTTGGTGGCGTATCTTGCGGCACTGATGAGTTGAGCCGTGGAGGGCGGGATGAATGGGGTAGCGTCGAGATGAAGCAAACGCTTATCGACCCTGAGCAGAGGCTGCGAATCGACCTGCAGGAATTCAATTTCTTTGGTGGAGGGTGGCAGTGTTGGAAGACGATCAAATGAGGCGGATTGGATGGGACCGCCGGTGAAGCGGGCGAGTTGGGCGGGAGTGGGTGAGGAGCCGGTGGACCATCGACCGGGGTTTAGGGAGAGCATGCCTGAAAGGATGAAGGTAAAGGTAAGGAGCCCGAAGACCAAGCCGGAGTAGTGATGCCATTTTTTGGCGCCGAGGTAGGGGGTGGGCTGTGGGCCGAGTTCGCGATTGCGGTAGCGGCGGGATGGTGAGTAGCGCCAGATGCCT
>JAYSVS010000087.1:0-5670 GCA_043718395.1 Acidobacteriota bacterium | reverse complement strand
ATTAGTAGTTGTCCTTCGTCCACCCTCTCTTCTTCGGTGGGTTGTCAAGAGGACATTTCTACTTTGCTCTATAGGACATTACTACTTTGCTGTGTCAGATGGCGGTGGGCCATCGCGACGTACTGGCTGCGGCTTGGGCATGGGCTTGCGTGGCAACAGAGCATCACGGTTAGCCGCGTGGTAGGCGAAGCTGGCGACAATGGCGGAGATCTGGACGAGGTCGGCCTTAGGCACTCTGTCCATCGTGTCCATGTTGGAGTGATGGGTGCGCTGCATGTAGTCCAGCGGATCCTGGATGAACTGGAAGCCAGGCACGCCAACGGCATCAAAGGCCTGGTGGTCTGTGCCGCCCGTAGTGCGATTGGTGACGGTGTTGGCACCGAGATCGGCGAAGGGGGCTAGCCAGTCTGAGAAGGTGCTCTTCACCATGTCGTTGCCCTGGGTGTAGATGCCACGGATTTTGCCGGAGCCGTTGTCGATGTTGAAGTAGGCAGTGATCTTGGAGTGTTCTGTCTTGGGTTTCATGTCGGCGGGATCGGCGAGGTGATCTTTAACGTAAGCGCGGGAGCCGATGAGGCCTTGTTCCTCGGCCGACCAGAGGCCAAGGCGAATGCTGCGCTGGGTCGTAAGGCCAAGGGCCTTGATGATGCGGGCGGCTTCCATCATGACGGCTACGCCAGTCGCGTTGTCGGTGGCGCCGGTAGCACCCTGCCAGCTATCTAAGTGACCGCCGAGGAGAACGTATTCGTCCTTCCGGGTCGTGCCAGGGATTTCGGCGACGACGTTGAAAGCTTTGGTGGTTTCGTCGTAGAACTTGGCTTCTATATCGAATTCGAGTTTGACGGGAATTTTCTTTTCAAGGAGGCGCAGCACGCGGTTGTAGTTTTCTGCCGCGATTGCGACTGACGCCGGGGGCACTGGTTTGCCTTTCTGGTAGGGACCGCCCGAACTGCCGAAGACGGCTCCACCGTCGCCGTCGTAACTGGTCTTGACGACGGCGAGGACGCCTTCATCAAGGAGGAACTGGTTGACCTTGTCGCGGAACGCCATCATTTGTTCGCGGGACATTGCGGGGCCACCGGGACGGGCGAAAGGATTTGCACCAGGTTCAGGCGCCTCGGTCATCTTGGCTAGCTCTTCGCCGCTGTATCGTTTGCCGTAAGGCTTGTCGGGCATGGTGAGGGTGCGCGGGGCGTCGACGAGTACGATCATGCCCTTGAGTTTGCCCTTCCACTTTTCCAGATCGGCAGGAGTACGCAAAGGTGCGTGGATGGCTTCGCCACGGACGGGGCCATTGGTGCCTGGCGTCCAGGCAAGGGGGAAGCCGATGAGTTCAGAATAGGCAGGCTCGATCATGTGACCCGAGTACTTGGAATGTTGCCAGCCGCGGCCGAATTCGAAGTCTTCGTATTTAACATCAGGGATGCCATGTTCCGTGAGTCGCTTCTTAATGTAGTCCGCTGCCTTCTTGTAGCCAGGGGAGCCCGTGATTCGCGGCCCATTAACATCACAGAGGTAGAACATGGTGTCCATGATCTGTGAGTTGTTAAAGGCTTCGTTCTTGATCTGGTGGATCACGTTCAGATCTACGTTTTCGATGCCCTGAGCGGCGAAGGGAAGCGCCGAGAGAAATAGAAAGTTGCGTCTGCGCATATGGTTAAGGCGAGTGTAGCAACGGTAGGGTCGCGGTTACAATAAAGGGGCTAAATTGAAAATCACAATCTCCAAGGAAAATTACCTCAAAGCCATCGCTGAGGCTGATAGTGAGGGCGAACTTGTTATCGCCGCGACACTGGCCCGTTGGCTTAAGGTGAGCGCGCCGGCCGTGACAATGGCTCTGCGACGGCTCAAGCGCGACAAGCTGATTCAGGTGGATGAGTTAGGTGTGATTCATCTAACCGGTGAAGGCGCGGAGATTGCTCATAGGCTGATCCGCCGCCATCATTTGATTGAGCGGATGCTGACCGAAGTCTTTGGCATGGACTGGTATCGTGTGCATGACGAAGCCGAGCAACTTGAGCATGCCGTTAGCGCTGAGTTTGAAAAGAAGCTGATTGAGAAATTGGGTAGAGGCGCTCACGGCGTTGACTCCGCCAAGGATCGTCGTCAGATGGGCTGGATTCCGCTGTCTGAGGTGGAGCCGGGGAATTTTGTTCATGTGCAGAGTGCATTCGAGCGTGATCGTGAACTGCTTGAATACTTGAACTCGCTTGGGATCAAGCCTGGAGCAGGACTGAAAATGATGGCGCTGAATGTGGATCAGACGATTACGCTGGATATTGCAGGGCAGCGGGTACCACTGGGGCATACGGCTGCATCAAAAGTGTGGGTATCGAAATCACACGGCTAGAGTTTTAACGGTACGGGTGAGGCCTTCTTCCAGGCCGATTTTTGGCTCCCATTGGAGAACCCGTTTGGCTTTTGAAATATCGGGCTGGCGACGGGCGGGATCGTTCTCAGGTAATGGATGGAATTCGAGCGGACTTGAGGTGCCGAGAAGCCGCTGGATCCGCTCTGCGAATTCGAGGAGGGTAATTTCCTCCGGGTTGCCGAGGTTGACGGGTTCTCGTTCGCCGCTAAGCATGAGACGGCAGAGGCCATCGACGAGGTCATCGACATAGCAAAAGCTTCGGGTTTGGGTGCCGTCGCCGAAGACACTCAGCGGCAAGCCTTTCAGCGCTTGCGAGAGGAAGGCCGGGACGACTCGTCCATCATCGAGCTTCATTCGCGGTCCGTACGTGTTGAAGATCCTCGCGATATTGGTTCTGACTCCAAATATGCGGTGATAAGCCATGGTCATCGCCTCAGCAAAGCGTTTAGATTCGTCGTAGCAACTTCTTGGACCAATTGGGTTTACGTTGCCCCAGTAAGTTTCCTTTTGTGGGTGCTCGAGAGGATCGCCGTAGCATTCACTTGTGGAGGTGAGCAGAAAGCGGGCATCGAAGCGTCTGGCAACTTCGAGCATATTGCGCGTGGCGGTGGATCCGGATTCTAAAGTTTCGATCGGGTTTGCCATGTAGTCTCTGGGGCTGGCCAATGAAGCAAGATGGAGGACAAGATCGAAGGGCCCTAGAGCCTCCATGTTTTTGACGAAATCGAGTGAGGTAGCGTCGGCTTTGTGAAAAACCAATTTGTTGAGGTGAGCCAGATTTTCTGGCCGTCCCGTGATGAAGTTATCCACTCCTGTGACGGTGTGGCCTTCCGCAATCAGGCGCTCGGCAAGGTGAGATCCGATAAAGCCAGCTACGCCAGAAATCAGGACATTCATTACTTCAGTGTAGAACTGCTTCCTTCGTGTTAGTTTGAGTTTGCCAATGGTGATTTTCGCGATCCTACTTGTTGCCAGCCTGGGCACCTTCTGCTGGCGTCTGTTTCCGATCCTTGCGAGGATTCGGGATTCGAAACCCGAGCCAGGATTTTCGATGGCTCATTTGCCCCGGCGCTTCTGGATTTTTCTTTGGGAAGTGCTGCTTCAATCGAAGGTGATTGCACAACGGCCGCTTCCGGGGATTGCTCATGCGTTGGTGTTCTGGGGTTTTCTTGCGTTTGGATTGGTGACGCTGGATCATTTTGCGCGAGGGTTCGGGCTCAGCTTCCTTTCGCATGAGGGTACCTTTTCACGCTTCTACTTTGCCTTTGCTGCCCTGTTCGGGCTTGGTACTGCTGTGGGGATTGCCGGGCTGTTTGTTCGGAGATTCTTTGTACGTCCTCGCTGGCTTGGAGAGAAAGTTTCGATTGAGAGCGGCTTTATTGCAGCGCTCATTTTTGTCTTGATGGTGACGTACCTGTGGGACTGGTGGATGGCGGGGCAGGCGGGGCAGTTCAACTGGTGGATACATACGCTGGCGCTTCTGACATTCTTGCCACTGATTCCCCATACAAAGCACTTGCATCTGGTGTTGAGTCCGTTTGCAATATTGGCTGCCCGGGATGGGTTTAGCCAGATTCCACCTCTCGATGGGGATGAGGATTTTGGCATGGTGACGGGAAAGGATATCACTCAGATTTCTGCGCTTCAGGCTTATTCGTGCGTCGAGTGCGGGCGGTGTACGGAACATTGCCCGGCCTTTACAACCGGCAAGGAACTGAACCCGAAGGAGATCATTCTAGGGTTGCGGAGCTATCTGAATGAGAACGGGGCGCGGGCGGAGGTTCCATTATTTGGGGCACATTTGTCGAAGGAAGCTGTGTTTCAATGCACGACTTGCGGTGCTTGTGAATTTCAGTGTCCGGTGGGAATTCAGCATCTGCCCGTGATTATTGGGTTGCGGCGGGGGGCTACGAACACTGGCGAGTGGGAAGACGAGTATGGATCGAAGTTGTTTCGCAATCTGGAGAAGAGCGGGAATCCGTTCGGCTTAGCTCCGAGTGAGAGGGATAAGTTCATCACGCGCGCCTCTCTACCAATGTTTGATGGGTCTCAGGAGTACTGCCTGTGGCTTGGATGCATGGGGAGCATGGATGCGCGCGGGCGAGATATTGTCGAAGCTTTGGTGAGGGTCATGCGGCATCTGAACGCGTCGTTTGGAGTGCTGAAGAAGGAGAAGTGTACGGGTGATGCGGCGCGGCGTTTGGGCAATGATCTGGCGTTTGGGGATCTTGCGCAGCAGAACCTCGATACGATGAAGCCGTTTCGAGGTGACGGTAAAAAGTTCAAGCTGATTTCAATTTGCCCGCATTGCGTGCGGACGATCCAACAGGATTGGAAGGAAGTTGGTGAGCCGCCGGAGATCGAGCATCATTCGCAGTTTTTGGCACGGCATGAGCATTTGCTGCCCGCTGCTGCCGAGAAGGAGTCGATTGTTTATCATGACCCGTGCTATCTCGGGCGCTACCAGAATATCTATGATGAGCCAAGGCAGGTGGTGGCTGGCTCGGCTAGCGAGTTGATCGAAGCACCACGCAATCGCGAACGGAGTTTTTGTTGCGGGGCTGGTGGAGGATTGGCCTTTCTGGGTGAAGAGAGCGGGACGCGAGTGAATGAGACGCGGGCGAGGGAGTTGGTGGAGACTGGGGCCAAAACGATTGGCGCTGCCTGCCCCTTCTGCCAGACGATGTTTCAGGCGGCGCTGACCCAAATCGACTTGCCAAAACCTGCACTAAAAGACATCGCGGAACTAGCCGCGGCGCGACTTCCCGTGCTAAATTAACAAATGATCGTCCCATCGTGGTCGCGTAGCTCAACTGGCAGAGCAATTGACTCTTAATCAATAGGTTGTAGGTTCGATTCCTACCGCGATCACCATCTCAATCCAACTCAAACTTTTTAACGTTTTCGAGACTTCCTGGTGGAGTCTTTCTCTTCCCGCTCATCGTCGTCGATGTCGAGGGAGAGGGGTGAGAAGGCAGTGCTCCTGGGGGCAGGGTAGGGATTGTTCCAGCCTTTGATCAGACCCCAGACGATTCGATTGAGCTTTTCGGTTGGGGCGGCGTCAGGGACATTGAAATTCATTTTGGCGGAATCGATTGCGGCCTTGCGGGCGGGGCCATTGAGAGCACTCACTTTTGGGTTTGTTTCGAACAGATCCTGGTTGGGAGTCTCGGCGGTGAATGGTGTGAGGTCGGGCTTGTTGGTGAAGCTGTTGCGCATGTCGTGGGCGATCAGGTCGAAGATCGACATGGTGGGAAGGCCAAGAATCAGCTCGATGGACTTGAGCATCGACTGGTGGG
>JAYSVS010000086.1:0-51375 GCA_043718395.1 Acidobacteriota bacterium | reverse complement strand
TGGCTACCGTACTGGTCTGCGGAATCCCAGAAGAATACGCCCTGGTCATAGGCGGCCCGGAACAGTTCTGAAACACCCTTGAAGCCCAACTTCTTCGTTTGATTGGAACTGCCGCCAACGCCATTGGTGCCAGTGCCCATCGCGAGGCGTGAAACGGGTACCCTGGCAGGCCCCAGCAGGACGCGGTCCTGAGCAGACTTCTTTGTACCGGCGTAGAGGTAATGGGGGAAATTCTCAAGTGCCAATAAAGCTGCGCCAGCTTTTAGAAAATGGCGGCGCTGCATATCGAGACAGGGTGGGAGCGATGGCATGGGTTCTACTTCGAAGTCCTTCAAAATTGAGTTTGGGCCTTAATAGGAAGACTATCATATAGAACATGCTTACAAGACGGCACTTGTTCTTCGCTGCGCCTGCGCTGGCTGCCCGTCCGACGCTTCGTGTAGCCACGTTTTCCGTTGATGTGACGCCGCCAACTGGTGCGCCGCTTTGCTATTCGCTAGTTGTGCCGGTGGAGCGGGTCGAGACCCCACTATTGGCCAAGGGCGTCGTTCTTTATCCCGGCGGTCAAAAGCCAATCGTACTTTGCGCAGTTGACTGGCTCGGCATCGGTGGGGATTCCCACTGGCACTGGCGTGCAACGCTGGCAAAAGCGGTGAAGACTACACCAGATCGCGTTGCCGTGCAGACTGTACATCAACATGATGCTCCTGGTGATGACCGCGGAGCAGCAGCATTGCTGCCCGCCAATATTCGAGCTGGATTGCTGACACCGGTCGACTTTTGCCGCCAGTCTGTCGAACGCGTCGCAGTTGCAATCCGGGCTGCCAAGCCAGCTCCCGTTACACACTGGGCCAACAGCGAATCGCCAGTTGAAAAGGTTGCCTCCAATCGCCGCATCCTGTCGCCGGACGGCAAGACCTTCGTCTTCCAGCGCTTTACTGCCTGTCGTAACTCACCCTATTGTGATGCCCCAGAAGGCGTCATTGACCCAAACCTCAAAACCATCAGCTTCTATGACGGTGATCGCAGACTCGCCAGCCTGCATTACTATGCCACTCATCCGATGTCTTACTACGGCAAAGGCATCGTAACTCCCGACTTTGTGGGGATCGCTCGCGAATCTCTGCCCGGATTTCACGTTTACTTTACCGGCGCTGCCGGCAATATTGGCGCGGGCAAGTACAACGATGGTGCGCCTGGTAATCGAGCCGTGCTCGCCGAACGGATTGCCAGTGCGATGAAGACATCGCTTGCCAGCGAGAAGTCTCGCCCTGTTTCGCGGCTTGAATGGAGAGCCGACTCAATCTATCTGCCGCATCGGGACGGGGCGGGCTTTGGCGAAGACGCAATTCGCAAGGTACTCGATGACCCACAGGCAATCCCGCGCGACCGGGCCAGCAGCGCTCGTTATCTCGCCTGGTGGCAGCGCTGCCAGACGAAAGCGCCCAACATTACGATTCAGACTTTGCGGTTGGATGGCGCAGCAATCATCCATATGCCGGGCGAACTCTTTGTCGAATACCAGTTGGCCGCCATCAACGAAAACGCAAAGGGATGGACAGCCATGGCCGCCTATGGCGATTACAGTCCAATGTATATCGGTACATCTGCGGCCTACCCAGAACAGGGTTACGAGACGAGTATCGTCTCACGTGTTGGACCTGCATCTGAAGACCTCTTGATGAGTACTATCCGCAAAGGGTTGAGCTAAGACCCGGTCAAACGCCGATGATCTGAAAGAGCAGGGGTATCCTGTCTAAATTCCTTGAATATCAGCCCTGGCCGCTGAACCTCTTGCATTTCTACCTCGCCAGTCCTTTAGACTGAAGCAATGGCGGAAATCTACCTACAGGATCTTGAGAAGAACACCAAGCCCGGCGGCCAGTATGCAAAAAGTATTGAAGCAATGCGGGCAGCAGGGCGTGAGATTCCTGGCATCATGCATCTGCTTGCCTTTAAACCCAAGGCGACAGACCTGCTTAATCAGTTCACCCAGGAAGTGATGCGCGGGGCCTCACCCCTAAGCCCTGCCTTTAGAGAACTCATCGCGACCATCACCAGCGAAGGCAACGAATGCTCCTTCTGCCGCGATTCCCATGGGGCCGCAGCCGCGGCATTGTTTGAGAAAGAAGGCAGAGTAAAAAAAGGCAAAGGCCCTGGCTTCATCGGCGCTGTTCTTGAAGGTGATGCCGACCTCAATGATGCTGAATGGCTTTTGCTTGAGTTCGTGGTGCAGGTAAATCTGGAGTCTCAGGACATCGAAGAGAAAGATATCCATAAGCTCAACAAGGCCGGTTGGACGGACGAAGCGGTCTATGACGCCATCACAGTCTGTTCGCTTTTTAACTTCTACAACCGCTGGGTTGGAGCGAGTGGCGTTGCATGGCAAGAGGAAGAATCTTCGCTAGCCAGCGGCACAAGGATTGCACAACGCGGCTACATCCCGTAGCATCATAGGGTCTCACTATGCGACCCACAATCTTACTGCTCGCCACCGCGCTCATCCTTTGCGCACAAAAGCCAGATCCTGCCGACGTCCTCAAAATGGCCGCCAAACCAGGATCACCTGAATTTGTGAAGGCCCTTGAAGCCACATTCACTCCGCAACAGCTTGACAAAGGCGAAGCCGGATTGAGCGTAGGCCCGGACGCCCTCTTCGCCATCAAGGCTGTTAAGGCACCTCAACTTATGGTGGACGATTCTCCCGCTGGGGCAATGAAGAAAGCTGGCCCCTACTTCATCGGCACAGCCAAGCTCGCCATCTACACCTCACACACCTATCACTACATGGTGGATGGCAAGCGCTTCGGCGGCCGCCTCGACTTACCGGTTTTCGGCCCCGAGGCTTACGAGCAACCAGGAGTTCCACAGGGCAAAATCAGCGAGAAATTTAGCACCGCCAGCAAGCTCTATGAGGGCATGATGAGCGACTACTGGGTCTACACCCCGGCACAGTATGACGCCAACACCTCCGCGCCTGTCATGATCTGGCAGGACGGAGAGAAGTATGCCAGCCGCGCGGCCAATAATCGTCTGCTCATTCAGCTCGACAATCTGGTTCACCAGAAGCGGATCCCGGCGGCCATTCACATCCTGATCTCGCCCGGCAAGGCAGGCACGCGTGCGATGCGCAGCATCCTCTATGACACCTATACCGACAAGTACTCGCGCTATGTGCTCGAAGAGATCCTGCCTCTGGTTGCTGCCAAGTGGAAGCTTCGCACGGACGGTTACTCACGGGCAATCGCCGGTGAAAGCTCCGGCGCGGTTTGTGCCTTTAACGCTGCCTGGTGGCGGCCTGAAGAATTCTCGCGCGTTTACTCACGCATCGGTACTTTCACCAGCATCCAGTGGAAGCCTGGGGTTCTCGATGGCGGTAATATCTTTCCATTTGCGGTCCGCAAGCAGCCCAAGCGCAACATCCGCACCTTTCTGTCGGATGGAAGTGAGGATCTCGAAAACACTCATGGCTCCTGGCCGCTGCAGAACATACAGATGGCGAATTCTCTCAAGCTGAGGGAATATGATTTTCAGTTCAAGTGGGGAAGCGGACCGCACAGCACAGCGCAAGGAAATGCTGAGACCCCAGTCGCACTTACCTGGCTCTGGCGTGACTATGACCCGACCAAAACCTCGCAAGAATTCGTCATGGACCCGGCAGAAAAAGAAAAACCCTATTTCCGGGTAAGATCATTAAACCGTGACTGATGACTTAAATTTCCGTTTAGCGGAGTTCGAAGAGACGCTCCGCCGGAATCAGAATCAGATCGCCGCGCTCACCCGCCGTGTCTTTCAACTCGAAACAGGTGAAGCGGCTCCTGCATCTGCTCCAGTCGATCTTCCACCGCCTTTACACCAGCAACCTCTCGTCGAGGCAGGCCCGCCTTCACCACCTGCACCTGCAAGAGACTGGGAGGCAACCGTTGGCACCAACTGGCTCAATCGGATCGGCATCATTCTGCTGGTCATCGGCATCACACTTTTCCTCGGTTACGCAATGGCCTCGATGGGTCCGGCCGGCAAGATCGCAGTTGGGGCTACCGCAGGAGTTGCCATGCTTGCCGCTGGCTATTGGTATGAGTACAAGGGCAACTTCCGCCCCTTTAGCCTTGGTATGCTTGCCGGTGGTTTTGCCGTCCTGTATGCCACGGCCTATGCCTCGCACGCCGTACCGGCCTCGCGCATCTTCGACAACCTTGCAATCGGCATTGCCCTCCAAACGTTGATCGCTGTGGTAGCAGTCTGGCAAGCCGTTCAGTTTGAAAGTGAACGTGCCGCGATCCTTGCATTCCTCGCCGCCTACCTGGGGCTCGCCTCCAGCACTTCACTGCCCTTCATTTATGGCGGAGCTTATCCACTTGCGATCAGTGGGCTGTGGCTCAGCCATCGCATGAAGTGGAGCGATCTCCCCTGGAGTATTCTCTTTTACACATGGTTCTGCGAGATTCAAACCGGCAGTCTCGACTGGGAGTTCCAACACTGGGGACGTCCTATTGCGTGGTTCAATCTCGCGCTCTTCTCAGCCTTCGAGGTGAAAGAACGAATGCGCGAGTGTACGATGAGGAATCCGGCCTGGATCCTGGTTAACGATTTGCTATTCGTATTCGCGACCTTTGCCGCCACACGCTTTGAGAATGCAAGCCACGTGGCAAGCGTTTTTGCGCTGCTGACATTGGCCGGGCTGATTGCCTCCGCTGTACGGGCCTATCTCGGCGTCCGGCATGATGCGCTTGCCGAGGCAATTACGCTCTTGTGCGCTGCGGTATGGGCTACGGCAAGATTCGCTGAATCTGACCCACTGCTACTTCTGATGCTCGTGCTCGCCATCGCCATGACCGGCCTGATCCGCAATGGAATGGAACCGACAGCGGCGCTCACGCTTAGCGCCGAAGGAATGCTGGCCCTCACGGCTGTAGTTACGCTCATCGTGTTTCCGGAAAGCAAACTGGTGAGTGAATCCCCATTGCGCATCCATCTGGCACTCCCACAGACACTGGCACTCATCGCCTGCCTCTTCGCCGCAGGCCGCTGGTTTACGACAACTCCCTGGCCGAGTTGGGCCGCTCTTGTGGGGGTTGCGGTGGTCACTCTGGTTACAATTCCAAAAACAATGGGAACAATTGTTTTGGCATTCGAGGCAATCCTCGCCGTCGCCGCTGGCCTCTATCTGGCTCGCCGGCCCATCCGGTTAGGGGGAATTGCTCTGTTTTTGTTCAGCATTCTGAAGGTTTTTGTCTACGACATGAGCGAATTGGACACCTTGCCGCGCATCTTCAGCTTCATCATTCTCGGACTTCTTTTGATCTCCGCCTCCTGGGCGTACACCAAATACCGCGAACAACTGCAAAAATACTTGTAGTGTCTATAGATGAACGGCAGTTTTTTGTTGAATCGCAGACGACAAAACCCGCTAGCCTGAATTGCCCATTCTGCCGAAGTATCGAGACTTATGATTTGCGCTGGTTGGTGCGCAAGAAGCGAGACCGTCTGCCAGGCAATGGCGACGACCGTGATCGCGCCAAATTCCAGAAGGCACTGAGCTACATGGTCTTGCTCGATGACAAGGCCACTTGCAAGAATCAGCGCTGCCGCAGGCCCTTTGAGATTTCAGGAGTCAAGACCACTGCCTTCATCTAATCCGGCCCATCTTGCCAAAATTGCCAAGCGCACCTAAGAAGATAATCCACGCGGTCCCCCAGATCAAAAAGAGCAGCTTGGGGTTGTGGAATTCGAGCGTCAGCGTGACATCGCCAGTTGTCTTCGGCTCAATCCACATCCAGCCGAAGCCATCTTTATGAATGGGCCAAGCAGTGCCTTTTACGCTTGCGGCCCATCTCGCATCATGGGCTACTTGAACACTGATAGCGTCTCCAGCACGCACATGCAGGTCGAGTTCTGCGCGGCTTGGGTTGATCCAGCGCAAGACGCCGCCATTGGAAGCTGTCCCTTCGAGCGCGTCCACGTAGCGAAACAGGCCGTCTTTCTGGAGATAGGAAACAGGGGCCGTCAGCATCAGAGCTGATTGTGGGATTGTATGCGCGAGCGATTCATTGGCACGGCGCACCTCAAAGATCGCATCACCGCGTTCTCGCCAGACTTCAGTTAGAAGCCCGTCAAATTGGTGAGGGTCTTGCCATGGCTTGTAGGGGTCCTCGGTATTCTGATCACCTACGGCGACGTAGTCTACCCCGAGTGCCTTCAGCCATGCGATGGTAAGAAGGCCATCACCACGCCATGCGGTGATGCCATAGTCAGCGAGAAAAAAAACCGGGATGCGGATACCATTCGCGAAACCACCGCCAAACTGTATCTGGTCATATTTGACACCCGCAAAGAAACGGGGGGTCCCCTGAAAGTAGACACGTGCCTCAGGGTCATGATTGGCCATTGCCCTGGTGATGAGGTGCTCCCAGCTCTCTTCAAGCTTGAGTGGCTGGATGTGCTTGTCTAGTGCTCTGCCTTCGAGCAGACAGAAGACGGAGAGCGCGGAAATCCCGGCGAAACTCCAGACCCGTGCTTTAGGCAGCCTTGCCATTCCAGCAGCGATGAGCAGGGCAATGCCGAGATCCATTTCGAGGTGATAGCGATGCGGCTGCGGGATAAAGTAGATGTGAAAGAATTCCCAGGTCAGCGGGAGTGCAGTCATCGGTAACAAGAAGCCAATCGAGGGAGCCACATCGCGGTGACGCCGAATCGAGATCACCACAACAATGGTCAACAGGGCAAGCGCAGTGAGTTGCAAATAGTGCCAGGCGTCCATCTGCTGAACACCGCTTACGAAGGGGGCATTGCGGGCGATATCTGACAGGTTAGTGACAGTCAACCAGCGAACGGCCAACAGATAGGCCCAGCCGCCGATCACCATCGTCGGCAAGACGCTACGGAATCCTCGAGCGGCAACGATCGCCAGAACGCCAAAAGCAAGGGCAAAGCCGCCAATAATATTGCTGAGCGGAACGGCTGCGCAAGCGAGGGCAGCCAATGCGGCTCTACGCCAGGTGAATTTTTCGAGCGCCCAATCCACAGCCAGAAGCGCGAGGGGCAACAGGGCTAGCGAAGCCAGATGCGGCCCTTCACCGTAACGAGTCAGAACGCTCAGCCGCTGATTGAACCAATAACCGTTGAGATCACCAGCGATGCTCGGCATGAGCCAGGAGCAGGGGGAAAGCAATCCGTAGAACGCGGCAGCAAATACACTGGGCCAGAGCGCCTGCGTCCAGCGCCAGGACAAGAGCCAAACGCTAACCGGCCCCAAACAGAAGAAGAACGCGGTAACCAGGTGGTAAGACTTGCCCTCACCCAGGTGAGTCAGGCTTGCCACCAGCGCCACTACAAAGTGCAACAGAGGGGGATAAGTATTCTCAAATGGTATGCCACCATACCAGTAGGGGAACCATTCTCCTTGGCCATAGATTGTGGAGAGACCGTGCTGCCCGATGTAGCGGGCAAGAGTGAGGTAGGCCCATTCGATAGACTCGCGGGCATGGGTGTACTCAATCGTGAGCCATTTGGTAATTACCCAGACGTTGATCGCCACCAATACCGTGAGAGCAGATGCGACCTGAACTGCCGGGCGAATGACTTAGCTCCCGGAGGCGTGAATCTGTACGAGTGGCGCTTCCTTCTTTGAAGGAGCGACAGATTCCAGTGTCTGAGGATCACGCCAGAAATCCATCATTGAAGTTTGATGCACGCAACTGACCGTGCAGTTTGGAGCGCAGCCCTTCTTGGTGTTGTATTCACGCCGTACGTCTGCCAGTGAATACTCCGCTAAAGGGATACCAGGGAAACCACGTTGTTGCGAGCAATAGTGAACGAGGCCGTCTTCGCAGACATAGAGGTAGCGTGCGCCGGCACGGCACTTCCAGTCGTTTGGTTCGCCATCAGCAATCTTCTCCTGGAAGTGATTGAGGCGAGCGTAGCTCTTCTTCGATAGCGACCGGATACGGTGAAAGACATCGCGTTCTACAGGCCCGAGAGGCTTTAATTGCCCACTGCCGTCGTGGATAATGCCAACCGTAGAACTCAGGCCAAGCTCATGAGCACGAGTCGCGATCACAAACGCGTCTTCCGGGTTCTTGATCGCCGCGCCAACTACGCTATTGATGTTCACGTGGAACATCGCAAACTCAGCCAGCCACTGCAGCTTCTTGTCGAGAACTTTGAGACTCTTCTTTGAGACTTCATCCGGCATCAGATTGTCGATCGAGATCTGCAGATGATCAAGACCGGCAGCGTTGAGGCGCTTGATGCGGTCTTCGGGCAGGAGATAGCCGTTGGTGATCATGCCGGCGATGGCACCGGCTTTCTTGATCTCGCGGATGATGTCATCAAGGTCCGGGTGCAACAAAGGTTCGCCGCCACTGATCGTGATGAGTGTTGCGCCCAGACGGCCCAGGTGGCGGACACGGTCCAGCATGACATCGGTTGGGACGGGTTTTGAGATGTCGTCGTATTCGTTGCAATAGCCGCAATCGATATTGCAGCGACGGATGGGAACGATGTGCGCCTGCACGACATGGTCTGTTGATACGAGCCCTTTGCCAACTAGGGCGAGCTCGCGAAACAATCGCTGGTAGGCGGTGATACGCCGTTGGACACGGAAAGAGAATGAGGGCATTAGGCCAAGCTTTTATTATACTTCAGCGGAGCCTCAATTCGAGCTTTCCGCCCGGCCCTGAGTACACCAGGATCAAACTCTTCACTTTCGTCATTTTGCCCGGGAAATCGAAGTACAAATTGCCCGCACGCCCGCTCGGCACTGGTCCTTCTGGTATCGCGCTTTCGATAGCCGCATCCCAATCCTGAGCGTCGCCTTCGGTAGTGGACGATGTCCCGATGGGCCGTTGCTGTCCGGGCCGCGGGTCCCCTGGGAAGCGAGCCTGAGGCCTGGGCTGCCCCACCATGACTTGGGCATCGCCCATGCCTCCGCCATAAACCAGGCGGCGGCGCTGTGGGTCCATGTCACGATTGCGCAAGCCATTGGCCACCAGCCCCGGCGCTGAAGGTAGCAGCGTAGTTTTCTTGTCGTCGATTTTCAACTGAAAATCTCCGGCATTGAATTCACCAGTGAAGGTCTTGCTGGCGAAGATACCCAGTTCGATCACGATGAAGTTGCCTGCGTCGTGCAAAGTAGTCTTGGCTTGTTGACCAGCAGAGAAGGTACGTCCCATGTAGGTAACGCCAATCTGGAGCTTGCCAGCGTCGCCTGAAAACTCATAGTCTGCCGGCTTCAGCTTCAGATTAAGTCCTCGCGGAACTACCCCCTGCCCCCAGGCAGTCGCAAATGCCGTCACAATGAGAATTCGCCGCATGTTACGCATTACCTTGATCCTACTCCTCGTCACTTGTTTCTTGCCTGCGCAGCCACTGGCTTCTGGTGTTGGTGCCGTGATCGCCAAGAACAAGCGTGTGCACTGGGGAGTGCATGCGGTCCAGCTTAAGTCTGGTCGCATTCTGGCTAGCGTGAACGCAGATCAATTCTTTATTCCTGCCTCGAACACCAAGTTATTCTCAACGGCTTTTGCGCTAACCGCTCTTGGCCCGGAACACCGGTTCACGACTCGCGTACTGGCCGGCAGTGCGCTGGACCCCAACGGAACCATTAGTGGAGATCTGGTTCTCTATGGCGGCGGCGACCCGTCGCTGTCAGCGCGTCGCTATCCCTATGACCGCGAGAAGCCCTTCGAAGACGATTTATTGCAGCCGCTGCGTGAACTTGCGAGGCAACTCAAAGACAAGGGTGTGCGCCGCATCATGGGTCGCATTCTTGGTGACGATACAGCGCAAGAATTTGACCTCACCCCGAACGGCTGGTCTGCTGATGACGGACTCTTTGAATACGGTGCGCCCGTCTCCGCACTTAGTTTCAACGACAACATCTTTGAGTTCAAGCTGTCGCAGAAAGGCATCACCCTAAATCCGGGTGTTGAGTATTTTGCATTTTTGAATCAGGTTTATTCCACGCCAGACCAGCCTCGCCGCGTGCGCATCGACCGGCAGCCTGGATCGCGCACGGTTGTCCTGAGTGGCAATCTTCCGCCCGGGGCCAAAGAGTATTCAAATGAACTCGCCGTTGAAAACCCGGCACTCTATGCGGCTGTCGCCTTTCGTCAAGTCTTGCGTGAAGAAGGCATCCGGGTGGATGGCCCGGCCGAGGCGCGGCACGTTGTCCCGGCCAGTCTTGAATCCTTCGAACTCGCCCGTCGCGACTCCCCTGCCCTACCTGACCTGCTGAAAGTGGTCGATAAGGTAAGCCAGAATCTGCACGCAGAACTGATGCTACGGGCGGCGCGGCAGAAGATGCCTTTCAGCGACTTCCTCAAGCGGGCCGGAATCGACGAAAAAGAGATCAGCTTCGAGGATGGCTCAGGCATGTCGAGGCTGAATCTGGTGACACCGAAGGCCGTCGTTCAACTCTTGCGCTTTATCGAAAAGCAAGGACAGCTTGAGCTCTTTCGAGGCTTCCTGCCGGTAGGTGCCGAGGATGGCACTTTGCGGAACCGATTCGACAAGTCACCCAAAGCGAAGGCGATCCGGGGCAAGACAGGTACGCTTTCGCATGTTTCGGCGCTCGGCGGATATGCCGATTCCAAGCGCTACGGAACCATTGCTTTTCAGATTGTCGCGAACAACTACAATGCACCTAGCCAAGATGTGAGGGCCGCTATCGACCGAATCGCGTTAGCATTGTTGCAGTAGCAATCTGATGCTGAAGAATCAAACTCCCGAATACAACAATTCCGTCCTCATCCCCATGGTGATCGAGCAGACGACGCGCGGTGAGCGCTCATTTGATATTTATTCGCGCCTGCTTAAGGAAAACATCATTTTCCTTGGCACCCCGATCGATGACCAGGTCGCCAACTTGCTCGTTGCGCAGATCCTCTTCCTTGCCAGCGAAGACCCTGATCGAGACATCAACATATACATCAATTCCCCAGGTGGTTCGATCACGGCAGGGCTCGCGATTCTCGACACGATGAACCTCGTCGAACCGGACATTGTTACCTATTGCATCGGGCAGGCCGCTTCGATGGCAGCCGTGCTGCTTGCTTGTGGCACCAAGGGCAAGCGATTCGCACTGCCCCACTCCCGCATCATGATCCACCAGCCGTCGATGAACAACATCGGGGGGCAAGCCACCGATATCGACATCTATGCCAAAGAGATCCTTCGCATGAAGGAAGTCATGAATGGCATTATGGCCGATGCCACCGGTAAGCCGATCGACAAGATTGCCCGCGACACCGAGCGTGATTACATACTCGAAGCGCCACAGGCGATCGAGTATGGCATCATCGACCGCATCATCGCATCGCGTGAACGCCCTAGCAAGTAAACTGCAGGCGACGGAATAAACGCTAGACGGGCTGGCACCAGCTTTCCCTGCTACACCACCGTGCGCTCGGGTAAGCCGCGTGGACGACTATCGTTCACTACGGCTTCGCGCATGACGCCCAGCGGAATGGAGCAACTCTCTTGGCGTTAACGTCCCCTCGGCAGTATTTGTGAAAGCGACCAGCGTTTTGAGGGTGCTTTCGGGAGAACTGAGGTCCCGCATAAATTCCAGGCTCTTCCCCTAACTACGTTATAAGTTACGCGAGTGAGGTCCAGCGCAAAAAAACCCTCTCGGGTTCTTTCAATTTCCTGTATGCTGTCGATTCTGAATGGAGCGGGAGACCGGGGTCGAACCGGCGACGTTCAGCTTGGGAAATTACACGTCGATTGAAAATACAAGACTTGTGCGTCAATCGCGTTGATGCTTGGCTATGCATCTCATTGATTCTTCGACGTCCGCTTTTAGATTCGTGCTTAATGGAATAAACGGAATAATCCCGTTTCCTCTTTGCTCCCCTCTTGTTTCCGTCATAAAGTGAACCCAAAGGACCAAATTAGAGACGTGGAGATCTGGTCGCACAAGGGATCAGGCATCCTCGTGTTAGCGTCATGCAATGGCAATAATAATCAAGCCATCTCTGGCTGATCCATTTCTGAAGACATCGCGAGCGAAAGCACACCTTGAGTCTTTGCGCGGTGCCCTGGACGAGTTCGTCAGATCAAATCCCTTCACTATAAGTTCATGGGATGATGCCGCCGCAGACCGATTTTGCGTAAAGATCACGATCAACGAAACCCCAGGCAATATTACGCTCTTGGTCGGCGACTTTCTTTACTGCCTCCGCTGCTCTCTAGACCAATTGGTATGGGCACTGTCGCACTTGACGATCCCCTACCCGCGTGGAACTCAATTCCCCATCTTCGATAAGAAGAATTCCGAAACCAGCAAACGTTTTGCTAAATACACCAACGGGGTACCCCCTGATGCCCGCACGATGATTGAGACGCTTCAACCCTACAATGCCGCTAACGAAGCCACAGTAACGCTCAACCTCCTATGGAGATTGAACTGGCTAGGCAATATTGACAAGCATCGACGAATACCAATCCACGGAGATGAACTGGAACTTCATTTTCCAAACTTCCCGCGAGGTGATGCCAAATACATCGAACGGGATGCTGAAAATGCAACTGTCCGCGTTCCCTCTCGACTAAAGAGCGTGTTTCAGGTGGAGGCCACGTCATTTAAGGTTCGCTTCGGCGATCTGAGCGACGGGATTGAATGTGACCTCGAAGGTTTAGAGCACATCTATAGCTTCGTTGCTGAAACTGTCATCCCGCGTTTCGCGCGGTTCTTCTGATTGAGCATCCAACCCCGCCTTCGATCCATAGTCAGCGCGAATCCATGGAGCAAATTGCTGTCGGCGCAAAGCCGCCGCGTGCCTGTGGTCGAAGTGCCTCATTCCGTGGCCGGAACCGGCCCTAAACGGTTTTTCACAGTCCCCTCGACTATCTCACCCGCCGTCAGGGCTTTCGATTTGTTATAGAGCCAATACGGAGCCGTTCCGGTTTTCCGAAAACCTGCTTCCCAGCAAACAGAAAAGAAAACCTCTTTCCAGGTTTTCCGAAAACCAGTAACCCAGCCCCTCATGACAGTCATCGCGATCATTCAACAGAAGGGAGGAGTTGGGAAATCGACCATCACAGCAAACCTTGCCGGTGAGCTAGTCGAGAAGAGGCTCATCGTTCGAGTGCTGGATCTTGACCCTCAACAGAGCCTCGCAGCATGGGCGAGAATGGGCGGCGGAATTCTGTCTGAGATTGTAGGTCCGGTCAGTGTGAAAAATCCAAAGGAATTCAAAGCCGTTGTAGAGGCAGCCTCCATCGAAGCAGAGCGCGTGATCTTAGACTGTCCTCCTGGACTTCCCGATACCGGGATGATGGCCGCCCTCATGGCCGACATCGTCATCCTTCCCGTTACCCCCTCCCCGCTTGACGTGATTGTGAGCAAGGCGGCACTTGAACTCATTCGTGACGTGCAAAAGCAGAGAGCCAGAGGCCTTTGCGCGATGCTGGAGAAAAGCGTTAACACCAAACTCGCCCGGCGGCAATCAACCGTGACGGTCAAACACTCCAAATTCAACAGCGAACTGCGGTGGGCACCTGCGCCGGATGACAATAGCTGAAGACCTATCAATCTTTGCCCATGAACCTCAGCCAACTGAATCAACTAATTTCCAATGGTGAGTCGTCGACTCTTGAGTTGAAGAAATCAACAGGCCAACTCACTCGGGCAGGAGAAACGTTATGCGCCTTCTTGAATGGTTCTGGTGGCACGGTCTTGTTCGGTGTTACACCCGATGGATCCATTGCGGGACAGTTGCAGCGACGGAACACTGCGGGATGTGGCACAAATACTGAGGCGCCTGGAGCCTCCTGCGCCCACTCGCATTGAGCGAGTAAAGCTCCCCGGACAGGCCAATGAGGTTCTTGCCGTCACAGTTTCGCCCGACGACGACAGCCGCGTTTTTACTTTCGATGACCGCCCCTATGAACGAGTGGGGCCGACAACAAAAGTAATGGGGCAGGAGACCTACCAGCGTCTATATATTGGACCGGGCCCACTCGCACAAGCGATGGGAAAACAGTGCCTCGCCACTTCAATTGCAGGATCTCAATCTCGCAGAACTCCGAGCGACGATCAAGGCTGGGATAGAGGCTGGCCGTATTCCATCCACAGCATCTACCGAGCCCCTCGAAGTACTCGCGCGCTTCGGTCTCGCCTCGGGGCAGGGCCTGGCGAATTCTGCCGCAGTCTTGTTCATCAACCACGAATCACCGCATTACCCGCAATGTCAGTTGCGGCTGGCTAGATTTCGCCGCATCGATAAGACCGAGTTTCTGGACCAGCGCCAATTGAATGGCAATGCGTTCTTTTTGCTTCAAGAGGCAGTTCAATTTTTGGGCCGCCATCTGCCAGTCTCTGGGCGGATCGAGCCTGGTCTTTTTGAGCGGGTCGATTCCCCACTCTTTCCTCCGATAGCGCTGCGAGAGGCGCTGGTCAATGCTTTCGTCCACCGTGACTACTCGATTCCCGGCGGAGCCGTCAGCGTTGCCGTTTATGATGATCGCTTGGAAATTTGGAGCGATGGCCGCCTTCCTTTTGGCCTGACAACAGACGAGTTGGTAAAGGAGCATCTCTCTCGTCCAAGGAATCCACTGATTGCTGAAGTTTTCTTCCGCCGCGGATTGGTAGAACGGTGGGGACGCGGCACTCAAAAGATCATCGAGCTTTGCGTGCTAGCCGGACACCCCGCTCCTCAATTTGTCGAGCAGGCTGGTGCGGTTGGGGTGCGTTTCCTGCCTAGCGGCTACATCGCTCCGCTTCGTGTCGCTCATAACCTCACGAACCGCCAACGGTTGATTCTTCAAGTCTTGTCCGCTTCAGCCAAGGAGACATTTGGGCGGATAAAAATGCGGGTCAACCCCGAGATCGCAGACCGTACTTTGCGCGATGATCTCATTCACCTGAAGCGTCTTCAACTTATCGATTCGATTGGGCGGGGTCGAGGGGCTGTCTGGTCGCTTCGACGCACTTTACCTGAATAAGGCGGTCAAACCGCCTTATTCGGTTTGAAGGGGAGACCGCAACAATCGACATCTTCAAACTGACAAATTACTTGGCATGTCGTTGAAAGCAATAACCGATTCAAAGGGCACAGAAACTGCTCCCAAGATTCCAAGCAGCAGTGAGATGGAGCTAGCAAACGGAAGAAGGCGGAACCACCGCCTTATTCCGCCTTATTGAATGCCGGGAATTTGCTTGGGCAAAGTCCCTTAAGTCGTCATTCGGGCTTCACCTAGCCCCATCGCGAATGTCGTAGCCCCAAGCTGACATTCCATTCGGCAAGTCTATTGTTTTAAATACGCTCAGGACGCCGATTACTGCCGCTACTGCGTTAAGATATCCAAGCGAAGGCAGGGTGATTGAGCTAAGTTGTTGAAAAGATGGAGCGGGAGACCGGGTTCGAACCGGCGACGTTCAGCTTGGGAAGCTGACATTCTACCACTGAATTACTCCCGCTCAGCTTCCTTCAATCTATCACAAACCTACCCCACCAGCATCAGGTAAAGATCCATCACATTGGTCCCTGTCGGCCCTGTAATCAACAGATCATCGAGCGGCTTAAAGAAATGATAGGAATCATTGCGCGCCAAAAACTCATGTGCGTCAAACTCGATCTCCGCCGCACGGCTTATCGTTGAACCGCTGGCAAAGGCACCTGCCGCTTCCGTAGGCCCGTCCGTACCGTCCGTCCCTGCCGCAAGAAACACAACCCGCTCCAGCTTCTCAATCCCGATCGCAGCCGCCAGCGCCATCTCTTGATTACGCCCGCCCAACCCGTGGTGGTTCGATAGCGCAACCGTCGTCTCCCCGCCAGCCAGTAAAGCAACAGGTGCCTTCGCCGGGTTTCCCGACGCCCTCACCTCGCGTGCAATCGCAGCAAAGGTCTTGGCTGCTTCTGAAGCCTCACCATCCAGTGAAGTCGACAGCAGTAACGCTTTGTATCCCAGGTCCTTCGCCTTCGCCTGCGCTGCTTCCAAACTCAGACGGTTTGACCCAACCAGTTGATTCCTCAATTTGCGAAACACCTTATCCCCCATCTTTGGAGTTTCAGGAATCCTCAAATTGACACCTTGCTCCAGATGATCCCGGACACTGGGCGGAATTTTGCCCGTCAGACGGTGCTTATGGAGAATCTCCCAGGCATCGGCAAAGGTACTTGTGTCAGGCACGGTCGGCCCGGAACCGATCACATCAAGCGGATCCCCAATCACATCAGAAAGGATCAGCGTCTCCAGCTTGGCAGGATACGCCAGATGCGCCATCTGTCCACCCTTGAGCGCACTCAGATGCTTGCGAACACAATTCAACTCATGAATAGCCGCACCGCAGGAGAGTAACAACTGCGTCGTCGTCTGCTTCTCAGCAAGCGTAATTCCCGCCACCGGGCTGGGCAACAACGCCGACGCACCCCCTGAAATCAGGCAAAGCACCAGATCGTTCTCCGTCGCGTTGTGGCAAATCTCTGCAATCTGCTGCGCCCCCCGCAAGCCCGCTTCATCCGGTACAGGGTGCGCAGCCTCCAGGCAGCGAATGTACTTCAGCGGCTGCTCGTGGCCATACTTTGTAACGATTACCCCAGCGCTGATCTGCTCGCCGTAAACCTTTTCGACAGCTCTGGCCATGGCTGCGGCAGCCTTGCCGGCGCCAACGACGTAGAGGCGCCTCACGGTCTTCGGTAATGGCCTCAGGTGGGCAAGCGTTGCCTCATAGGGGTCTGCGGCCGCTAATGCAGCCTCAAAGATCGTGAGCGCGTGTTTGCGAAGCTGGGCCTCAGTCGAGGAGCCCGAGCGCGAGGATAGCTTGTACGGCATCTTGGGAGTTGTCCGAATCAAATGAAATCGTATAATCGGCCTTGGCGTAAAGCGGCCGGCGTTCTTCAAAAAGAGCTCTGAATTTCTCTGGGTCCCGGGCCAGCGGTCGATTGGAACCACGCCCAACGCGGGCCTCAATCCGCGCAAACGGAACGTCAAGCCAGATTGTCACACCAAAATCTTCCAGGCGCTCGCGATTGCCTGTCCAGGTAAAAGCCCCACCACCAAGAGACGCAACAGTTGCCCGCCCCCGCTGAGTCTCCCGAATTACTTGCTGCAATGCATCGGACTCAATCTTGCGGAAAGCAGCCTCACCCTGAGTCTCAAAGATATGGGCAATCGTTTTCTGTTGCTCTTCTTCAATGCGCTGATCCAGATCGAGAAAGCGCCAGCCTATTTCATCAGCCAGCCGCGCACCGACCGTGGATTTGCCACAGCCCATGAATCCGGCCAGATAAATTCCGGGGGAACGCTTCAGCTTCAGAATCAATTCGCAGCCTTCTCCAAATTGCGATTGTATCTAGCAAACTGCCTGTCAATCAGCCGGGGAAAGAAGAAATATAGGGCATTGAGCAAATGACCGCTCGCCGGCGTCACCACTGTCCTCTTGCCGCGCTCGATCCCGGCTACGATATCGCGGGCGCAAATCTCTGGAGTGATCGCAAATCGTTTGGTCTTTTGCAAGAGCATCGGCGGCCTGCCCGTAATTACATTTGCCTGAAAAGGCGTCTTCACATAGCCGGGGCAGACGGCCATCGTCGTCACTCCCGTCTGGTCCAGCTCCATTCCCAGCCCGTGGGTGAAGCTCAGCAGCGCCGCCTTGGTAGTTGAATAAAGCGTGAACCAGGGCAGCGGCACTTGCGCCGCAATCGAACAGATATTGACAATCGATCCGTGTCCCTTGGCAAGCATCCCGGTAAGTGCAAGCCGCGTCAGGTGGACCGGCGCGTTCAGGTTCAACTCATAAAGGTGATCCCAGGTAGCGTCATCCATCTTCGCTGTCGGCGTATATGCCCCAACACCAGCATTGTTTACCAGGATGTCCACCCCACCCAGCACCTCCATTGCCTCGGCAAATGCCTTGCTCCGCTGCTGCGGGTCGGTAAGGTCAGCTGAGATCCAGTGCACCCCGGCCAGCTCGTAGGTATGCGTCTGACGGGAAACCAGCACCAGCTTCGCCCCACGCTCATGCATCAGCTTCGCCAGACTTGCTCCAATCCCTGTCGAAGCTCCCGTCAAAAGTGTTTTAGAACCTTCAATACGCACAAGAGTCAATAATAGTACTTATGCCACAAGACACACTGCCTCTATTTCCCCTGGGGGTGGTCTTATTCCCGGAAGCCGAGTTGCCGCTTCATATTTTTGAAGACCGTTACAAAGAAATGATCGAAGATGTCCTGCGGGACGAATCGGAATTTGGCGTGGTTTTGGCCAGCGAAAAAGGAATGGCCAGTGTCGGCTGCACTGCTGTAATCGAAAAGGTCTTGAAGAAGTATCCAGACGGACGCATGGATGTACTGGCACGCGGCAGGCGGCGCTTTGAAATCATACTGCTAGACGAAGAGAAAAGCTACCTCCGCGCCTCTGTCGCCATGCTTGCCGATGAGGATAGTGCCAGCGCAAGCGACTCCGTAAAGCAGCGTGTGCTCAGTGCCTGGGTCAAGCTGATGATGATGGAGCATGGCGGCATGGTCGAAGAAATGCCGTCAGATTCTCGCTCCGACCTTAGCTTCGTCATAGCCCAGGCCATACCGGAAATCGAATTCCGGCAGCAGCTTCTCTCCATGAAGAATGAGAAAGATCGTATGGAAGCTCTCGCCGGCTTTCTACCCAATTACCTTGAACGGGAGAAACTCACCCGGCATGTGCGCCGGGTTGCACCGTTGAATGGACACGCAAAACATCCCACGGAGGTTACCGAAGCCTGATGCGCCGCGATGATCCACAAGTCCTCATCATCGACGCTGACGACACGCTGTGGGAAAACAACATTTATTTTGAGCAGGCCTGGGATGATTTTCTCAATTTCCTCAACCACTCAAAGCTCAATCCAGTGGAAACACGCGCCATCTTCGACGAAATGGAGATCGCCAACATCAAGATCAACGGCTATGGGGCGCAGAACTTCGCGAGAAACATGGTGCAGTGCTACCAGCATCTGTCTGAGCGCGACATTGCTCCAGGCGATATCGACCGCATCATCCGCTTTGCCGACCGAATCCTCCACCAACCGATTGAAACGTTGCCAGGGGTTGAAGAAACGCTCGCCTACCTTCTGGAGCGCAATCACGATCTCATCCTCTTCACCAAGGGCCATCCCGAAGAACAGCGTCTCAAAATTGATCGCAGCCCGGTCGGCCCCTTCTTCCGTGAGTTTGAAATCGTTCGCGAGAAAGATGTCGCGGCTTACCGCGAGCTGGTCGCCCGGTTCCGGCTAAATCCTGAGATTACCTGGATGATCGGTAACTCTCCCAAGAGCGATATCAATCCGGCTATTGAGGCCGGCCTCAACGCGGTCTTTGTGCCGCACGAAAAGACCTGGTCGCTCGAGCAGACAGAACTTCGAGATACCGGCCCTGGTACTTTGCACATTGTCGAAAGATTTGACGATTTGTGTAAGTTTTTCTAAAGAGACAGCTGGGGGCGTCGATACGGAATTTATGGAAGTGCAATCAATAGGGTTAGCCGGGCTAGAGAAAGCGCAAGAAAAGCTGGCAGCCGTCGCCAAGCGTCTCTCCGCTGGCGTAGCTGCGCCTTCTTCTGGAACTTCATCAGCAGGTGATTCTGTTGACCTAAGCGCTGAAATGGTCGCCTTGCTTGAAGCTAAAGTGGCCAGCCAGGCCAACCTCAAGCTTGTTGAATACGCAAACGAACTCGCGTCTCAAACCATCGACATACTCGGCTAAGGCTCCCACACAAAAACTACTTTAGCTGCTTCACGCGAATATTTGTGTACATGATGATCGACTTCGGATCATGCGCCTGTAGCGCAAAAGTACCGGCATCAAGCTTGCGGCCCGGGTTGCCCTTGGGGCCTGCCCAGTCGGCCGGCTGTTCCCAGTCAGTCACCTTCTTGCCATCTATAAACACGGTCACGTGATTGCCCTTGACTACGATGTGCTCGGTGAACCAGACCTCGTCCTTAAACGGTTCCTTATTGTCCTGCACGTTGTAGAGGCCACCGGTCTTCTTCCAGTCGCCGTGTGTGTTGTTGACTTGGACTTCAAAGCCCTTGTCTGGCCAATTCGACTCCTGGTAGGCAGTGTGAAAATAGATGCCGCCGTTTGAAACAGGCTTGGTCATCACATCTACTTTCAATTCAAAATTCTTGAAATTGGCAGGCTTGCCCTTGAAAGGGCCGGTGAAGTAAAGATGGCAACGCTTACCATTGGCCAGGATCGAGCCGTCCTTCACCTCGAAGGCATCTTCGTTCTCTTTCGCCTTGGTCCAACCGGTAAGATCTTTACCATTGAATATGGCAGTGAAACCCTTCTCGGGCTTCGCATCTGGGCCGGCAGCAAACATGAGGCTGCCAACAAAACTGAACAATATCGCAATTCGCATGAACTTAAATTTATCAGGCTCTGGGCCGCAACGGGGGGCGCCGTCGCTATCGCAATATGCCACTAGAGCGTGTCGCCCAATCGAGCAACCAACCTGGAAAGACGCCAAATCCGATGGTGAGCCCAGCAGAAATGAACAATACCGCCTGCAAACTGGGAGCGGGGACGGCCAGCTCTGTTGCGTTTTCAGGAACAGGCTTTATGTACATCGCCACAATCACGCGCAGATAATAGAACGCGGCCACAGCGCTGGTCAGAAGGCCAAGCGCAACCAGCCAATAGAGTTCCGCATCAATAGCCGACTTGAAGATGTAGAACTTGCCGAAAAAGCCCGCAGTCAGCGGCAAGCCAATTAGAGAGGCCATAAAGACCGACATCAGTGCTGCCGTCATCGGCTGCCGTTTAGATAGCCCGTTGAAGTCGCTCAATTCGGTCTGATCGCGCATCGACACAACGGCAAACGCGCCAAAATTCATCACCGAGTACGCGGCGAGATAGAACAACACCGCGCTCACGCCAAGCGTCGAATGGGCCGCCACAGCAACCAGCACATAGCCGGCATTGGCAATCGACGAATAGCCCAGCATGCGCTTGATATCGGTCTGCCACAGTGCCGCCAGATTACCGGTAATCATCGTCAGCAGCGCCACTGCCGTTAAAAGCGGCAACCAGCGGTCCGCCATCGGCTCAAAGGCCGTCAAGAAGATTCGCAACAGCGTCGCAAAGGCCGCAGCTTTCGGCGCGGCGCTCAAAAATGCACCAACTGGGGTTGGCGCGCCCTGGTAAACGTCAGGGGCCCAGCTCTGAAACGGAAAGGCCGAAACCTTAAAACAAAGTCCAGCCAGAATCAGTGCCGCTGCCGCTCCAGTCAACACTGCATCCGGCGCAATATCCGAATTACCCAACACCGCAGCGATCTCGTTCAGATTCGTTGACCCGGTCAACCCATAGGTCCACGCTATGCCGTAAAGAAGAAAGGCCGTGGCAAAGCTTCCCAGCAGAAAATACTTCAGTGCCGATTCATTCGCCCGCTTGTCATCACGCAGATAGCCGGCTAGAACATACGAAGCAATGGATGAGATCTCGATTCCAAGAAAAACCATCATCAATTCATTAGAAGCCGCCATCAGCGACTGGCCAATCAGCGACAGCATCAAGAGCGAATAGAACTCGCCCCCCTCAGCGTTACGCTCACGCAAATAGGGGCTCGACGTTAAAACTGCAAGCGTCCCAATCGCCAGTACCAGCAGCCGGAAGAAGGTCGCAAACGAATCCACCACCAGCATATTGCTGAAGGCTAAGCCCTGATCAAAGCCGCCGATGACGCTAGCAACCGCCGCCAGACCAAGACCAATCAGGGTAAAGGTTGGCATGCCTGGACGAGTGCCATGCTCATCGTGCCGGGACTCCCAAAGCATTACCAATACTGCCCAAACCGCGAGGATCATCTCGGGGAGAAAGCGCAACAACTCTTGGCCGGAAGGAATCACGCTAGTTCCCATGGACTGCCTCCGCCGCCGGCACCTGGACTCTAAATTCCACGTTCATTTTGCTCTGCTGAAGGATTTTCTGATTCACTGCACTCTGCAGTGGCATAAAGCTTCCACTACTCACACCCATCCAGATCATCAAAAGAATCAGGGGGGCGATCGCAATCGTTTCGTTACCAGTCAAGTCCGCCGTATCTTCGGCTGGATTCGGTCCAAGAAATGTCCGTTGGTACATCCACAGCAGGTACACTGCCGATAGGATCACGCCCACTGCCGCTGCTGCCGCATAGGGGAAGCCCGCAAATGCAGCGCCTTGCAAGATCAGGTATTCACCCACAAAGTTATTGAGTGATGGCAATCCCGAACTCGCCAACACGGCAACCAAAAACGCAGTTGCCAGCCATGGCGTGCGAGAAGCCAACCCGCCAAAGTCAGCAATATCGCTTGAGCCCTTGCGGTCTTCAAGCACACCAGCCAGCAGAAAGAGGGCACCTGTGGTGATCGCGTGGCAAACCATTTGGTAGCTTGCGCCGTCCAGCCCGTTGATGTGGAAAGAGAAGATTCCAAGCACAATGAAGCCTAGATGGCTCAGCGAACTGAAGGCCAGCAGACGCTTGATATTGGGCTGCACAATCGCAACCAGTGCCCCATAAAGAATTGCCAAAATCGCCAGACCATTAATCCAGCCCGCACACTCGCGCGCTGCATTAGGAAAAAGCGGAAGGCAAAAACGCAACAAACCGTACGCCCCCAGTTTGCCCATCAATCCTGCCATAACAATCCCCAGCGGAGAAGGTGCAGTTGCGTAAGCGTCGGCCTGCCAGGAATGGAAAGGAAAGAGCGGAGTCTTCACCGCAAAGGCCAGAAAGAAAGCAAGAAAGAGCGGCATCTGTTCGGCTGGAGACAACCGGAACGAACCGGCCTGCATTTGAAGCAGGATGTTTTGGTAGTCGAAGGTGCCCGCCTTCAAAAACAGATAGGTGATTGCGGCCAGCATCAGCACCGAACCCGCAAAGGTATAAATAAAGAACTTCACCGTTGCTCCGGAGGAAGTAGCACGCCCGGAATCTTTACCGTATTGCCCCATCAGAAAGAGCACCGGCACTAGCGTCAGCTCAAAGAACACAAAGAAGAGAAACAGATCCTGTGCTGAGAAGACACCTACAATTCCAACCTCCAGCAATAAGAGCCAGGCAAAGAACTGGCCGTCCCGCTTGGACGCCGACAGAATCGCGATCAGGCTTAACAGTGTCGTCGTGACAATCAGCCACAACGACAGCCCGTCAGCACCAATCGAGAAGTGAATCGGCGGATACGGAATCCAGTTCACAGAGAGTGCCTGCGAGATCCTGGCCGGGTTCTGCGCGATCCCGGGAATCATCGCAAGGCTGGCCAGAAAAGCCACTCCCGCCGTACCAAGCGCCACGGTGAAAGCAGTTTGAGCCGCCCGGCGAAAGACTGTCAGGCAAAGCAAGAAGCCAATCAGAGGAAGAATTAAAGCAACCAGGAGATACACTAGCGGGCACCTCCACTTGAGGCCATCACGCCCAGAAAGACAACAGCGCCTAGCAGGATGTAAACCGCATAGCTACGGATTTTCCCTTCCTGTAGAAGCCGCAAGAATCCACCGCCCCATCGAGTTACCGCCACGGTTGCATTCACGCTGCCTTCGATCACCACTTCTTCAAAACCATTCATTAACATGGATCGAGATCCCTGCTCCAACGGATGCACAATTGCTGCATCATAAGCCTCATCCACATAAAACTTTCCAGCAATCGCGCGATAAACACCGCCCAGGCTCTTGGCGTAGCCGTCTGCGGAACCGGGGTTCAACACATAGACGTAGTAGGCCACGAAGATGCCAGCAAACGCGAAAGCTACCGAAATCAAAATCAGCCCAATGTCATGATGTTCCTCATGCGCGGGGTAGAGTGGCGCAAGCCATTCCATCACAGGCAGGTAACCACCAGCCACACTGAGCAGCGCCAGAATTACCAGCGGCATATACATAATGGCTGGTGATTCATGCGGATGAGCCTTGCCGCGATAACTGCCGAAGAAGCAAAGGAAGATCGCCCGGAACACATAGAAAGCCGTCAGGCCCGCTGTCACAACACCCACCCAGTACATCCAGGGGGCATGCGCGTGGGCGGCCAATAGAATCGCGTCCTTTGAATGGAACCCCGCGAAGGGCCACACACCAGCAATCGCCACCGCACCGGTCATCAGCGTCCAGTAAGTGATCGGGATTTTAGACCGCAACCCACCCATGTTCGAGAGGTCCTGTTCACCGTGCAGCGCATGAATCACTGATCCAGCACCGAGGAAGAGCAGGGCCTTGAAAAACGCGTGCGTCACCACATGGAAGATACCGGCCGAGAAGGCACCCACACCCAGGCCAAGAAACATGAAGCCAAGCTGCGAAACCGTAGAATAGGCGAAAACCTTTTTGATATCGTTTTGCGCAGTACCGATCAGCGCCGCTACAACCGCAGTAACCAACCCGATTACCGCCACCACATCCATCGCCACCGGTGCCTTCAAAAAGACTTCGCTGGATCGCGCCACCACATAAACGCCAGCCGTCACCATCGTCGCCGCGTGGATCAGTGCCGATACCGGTGTTGGGCCGGCCATTGCATCCGGCAACCAGACATAAAGCGGAACCTGTGCCGACTTGCCGCAAGCACCCACCACCAACAACAGTGCAATCGCCGTCAACACGCCACCAGACTCTTCAAGCGGCATCTTCTTCGCCGCAGCAAACACTTGCGTCATGTCGAGCGATCCAAAGTGCACCACCATCAGCAGCACGGCCAGCGAAAATCCGAAGTCACCGATACGGTTGACGACAAATGCCTTCTTCGCCGCGTCACCCGCATGCTTCTCGAGAAAGTAGAACCCGATCAACAGGTAAGAACAAAGGCCCACGCCTTCCCAGCCAACAAACAGCAGCAGGAAGTTCTGCGCCAGCACCAGAATCAACATGAAGAACATGAACAGATTCAGATACGAGAAAAAGCGCCAGAAGCCCTCTTCGTGATCCATATAGCCAACCGCATAAACATGAATCAACGTTCCGACCCCGGTCACAACCAGCAGCATGATCGAGGAGAGGCGATCCATCGAGAGGTCAAAACCGATCTTCAAATCACCAGAAGAAATCCAGGTGAAATACCGCTCAACATGGGCACTCTCCAGTTGGCCTAGTTCGCTCAGCGCCCTTGCCACCCACAAGAAAGAAAGCCCCACCGAGCCGATTGCGATGGTCGAAATCACCCCTTTCGACAGCCGCCGCCCGATGGTGCCGTTGATCAGCGCCCCCATCAGAGGGAATAAGAGAATAAGCCAGAGTTGCAGGTCAGGTTGGTTGGGCATTAGTTTTTCAGTGAGCTGACCTCATCGATCGATAGGGTCTGCCGGTTCTTGAAGACAGTGAGGATGATGGCCAGGCCAACGGCCGCTTCAGCCGCCGCCACCACCATCACAAAGAACGTAAAGATCTGGCCATCCACCTGGCGCAGATGTTGCGAGAAAGCCACAAAGCTCAGATTCACGGCATTGAGCATCAACTCGATGGACATGAAAACCGTGATGATATTCCGGCGAAACAGAAACCCGGCAATGCCCAGCGAAAATAGAATGGCGCTGAGGATCAAATACCAGGACATGGGGACAGCGTTGAGTTGGGGCATTAGTCGATCTCCTTGCGGGCCAGTACAATCGCACCTAAAATCGCGATCAGCACCAATACACTGGTGACTTCAAACGGCAACAAATAGTGATTGAAAAGACTGCGGCCAATCTCTTTTGCCCCCACGTTAAATGCCCCGAAAGTGACGGTGCCTATCGACGGCGACATCCGTTGCAAGAGGTAAGCAAGCAGGCCAAGAAATATCGTCAGCAGCGGAATACCAAGCAATCGCGAAGGCCAGGACAAGCCGGCCTTTGTCTCTTCTCCAGCATTGAGCAACATGATCACAAACACAAACAGCACCATAATGGCACCGGCGTAGACGATCAACTGGACTGCGGCGATAAACTCCGCGCCGAGCAATAGATAGAGCACCGCGAGCGACCCCATCACGCCAATCAGAGAGAGGGCGCTACCAATCGGGTGCTTCTGCACTACCAGGGAAATTCCACAAGCCACGGCTAAGGTGGCGAAGATGATGAAGGCAATGAGATCCATGGCTCTAGTTTTTTGGCCCTTGCAGCGCTACGGCAAACGCGGTAATCAGCAGATTGACGATCGCGACGGGAAATAGGAACTTCCAGGTGAAGTTCATCAGTTGGTCATAACGGAATCGCGGCAGTGTGCCGCGAACCCAGATAAAGATAAAGAGCAGCGTACCTGCCTTGGCGGCAAACCAGAACACCGGCATCAGTACCGGCTTCAGCACAGGAACCAGAAAGACCACAGCGATTGCACCAAACAAGAGGCCAGCCGCCGGCATCGTCAAACGATCCCACGGACGCCCCTTCAGAGGTTGCATCACACCGTGATAGAGCAGAGCAGCAGACCCGGCAAGCATCAAGAGCACAGGTACAAAATCGCTTCCATATTCCGAAGGCCACAGCGGATGCCAGCCACCCAAAAACAATACCGTCGCCATACAAGTGACGGTAATCATGTTCGCGTATTCTGCCATAAAGAAGGCCGCAAAGTTCAGCGAACTGTACTCAGTGTGAAAGCCGGCCACAAGTTCGTTTTCCGCTTCCGGCAAGTCGAAGGGAACACGGTTGGTTTCAGCAAATGCCGAAACAAGAAAAATCAGGAAGCTAATGAACTGCGGGAAAGGCATCTGAAAGATAGACCAGCGGGGAATCACTCCAAGATAGTAACCAGCCTGCTCATTCACAATCGTCCTCAATGACAGATCGTTGATCAGCAGGAGTGGTGAAACCAGCGCAATCGCCATCGGCAATTCGTAGCTGATCATCTGTGCAGAGCTGCGCAGCCCGCCCATCAGCGAATACTTGTTGTTCGAGGCCCAGCCACCAAGCGCAATCCCGTACACCCCAACGCTCGATATCGCCAACACAAAAAGAACGCCCACATTGATATCGGCCAACCCCAAATCCGTGCGAACCCCGAAGATCTCAACCGAGGGCCCAAACGGAATCAGGCAAATCGATATCAGCGCGAAAAACACGGCCAGAAATGGCGCGAGGATATAGAAAAACGTGTTGACATGAGAAGGCACAAAACCTTCTTTGGTCATAAGCTTGACAACATCCGCCAGTGGCTGCAAGAGACCGTGCGGGCCCACTCGATACGGCCCAAGCCGTGACTGGATGTGTGCCAGCACCTTGCGTTCGATCCACTGCAAATAAGCCAGTGTAGTCATGAAGACTCCGGCTACGATGGCCGTTTTGATAAGACTGATGAGAAAGAAGTTCATCGTTTGTAGAGGGCGCCCGGAAACTCAGGAACACTAGTCAAAAGTTTGGAATACCGGCCCAGCGAGCCGGAGGTAAACAGCGTATCGCCCGCCGAGCGGATTTCGTCGACAAGGACATCAACAGCAACTCGACCGTTTACGGGGTTGGTTACTGCCGCGCCCCCAGTGATGAGGATTGGCAAAGGAACATTATAGCCACGCACTGTTTTGTGGATCTCCTTGAAGACCACATCGTGGCTCCAAACACCGGTCTGAATTGCCATTCCCATCTCCTTGGCGATCAGGCCAAGGATCTCAAGATCTGTCTTCGCGCCCATGGTCTGCACAGCCGCTTTGAGGCGCTGCACTTGCCCGGTCACATTCGTCACCGTGCCATTCTTCTCATACGCCGAGGCCGATGGGAAAACCACATCAGCCCGTGACGCCGTCTCATCGAGGAACATCGTCTGCGACACAACAAAAGCCTTCTTTGAAGTAAGCGTTGCCGTACGCAGCGGGTTCTCACCCACTACCCAAAGCACGTCAAGCGATTCGCTGCCCAGCATCTGCCTGATCGACATACCAGGATGTGGATCCGCTTCATATCCCGGCAACAGATTCGGCATCGCGCCCATATCCATCGCGCCACGTGAATTCGAATAGTCAACCAGGCACACATACTTCACCGGGATGCCGAGCGTCCCCGCCCAGGCCACCAGGTCACGCACGCGTTGGCCCTTGATCGTGTCGCCAAACAGGATGACGAGTTCTTTCTCGCCCTTCAACTGCCCGGTCAACTTGTTTAAAGCGTCAAACTCCTGGCCCGCAGGAACAATCACAGAGGCAGCAGAATACTTCGCCTCACGCACTGGCCCAGGGGTCACAGTGAAGATCCTGGCCCGGTGATGCCGAACATCAGCCCGTAGCTGGAAGGCCAAAAACGGGTGCTGCTGCGAAAGGTCAGCGCCAATCACCAGCGCCGCTTTCGTTTTGTACAGGTCGTCGGCCGAAGCCAGACTTGTCAGATTCCCAGATACCGCATCCAGCAGAGTTACAAAGTCACCCGAGCGAACATGATCAATATTAGAGCTCTTGAGGCCAGCCCTCGAAAACTTCTGCAGGTAGTACAGTTCTTCATTTGTCAGATGGGTTCCAGCAACAACACCAAAGCTGCCACCAGCCGCGCTCACGCTCTTGAACTTCTCAGCTGCAAAGCCCAAAGCCTTAGACCATGACACAGCCTCAAGCTTGTCATTGATCCGGATCATCGGTGTAGTCAAGCGCTCTTCATGCGAATTGAAGTCAAAGCCGTAACGTCCCTTCACGCAAAGAAATTCGCCATTAATTCCTGAACGGTCGCGGTTGTTGCCGCGCATGATCTCGTCATTGCGCACGCCCAGCGTCGTCTTACAGCCATTAGAGCAATGGGTGCAAACCGTGCCCACATGCTGCATCTCCCACGGCCGCGTCTTATAGCGATAGGTATTGGAAGTTAGCGCTCCCACCGGGCAAATATCAATACAAGCTCCACACTCATCGCAATCCAGATGATCGACACCATTCGGCACAATCTCACTCAGGACACCCCGATTCCCTACCCCCAGCGCTCCCACGCCCATGCCCTCATTACAGACACGCACGCAGCGATAACAAAGGATGCAACGGGCAGGGTCATAGAACACAACCGGCGACCACTGCCGCTCCGGCTCATGATGCTTGATCTCGGTAAACCGGGATTCACCAGCACCATACCGGAAGACCATGTCCTGCAATTCACACTCGCCGCCCTTATCGCACACCGGGCAATCGAGAGGATGATTGGTCAGCAAAAACTCGAGCGTTCCCTTGCGGGCCTTCGTCAATTGCTCGGTCTCACTGCGAACGATCATGCCTTCCATTACCGGCAGTGTGCAGGCGGTCTGCAGCTTCGGCATCTTCTCTACTTCAACCAGGCACATGCGGCAAGCGGCTTGCAGCGAGTAACCTTCGTAGTAGCAAAATGCCGGAATTTCAATACCGGCGCGTTTGCAGGCGTCGATCAGTAACGTACCCGGAGGGGCAGAAAGCTGGCGTCCATCAACAGTGAAGTTGATTACGGTGGGTGGGGCTGCGGTTGGGGTCGACATATTGCTTTAACGGATCGCTATCAATTGGTCTGGCGAGGTCACAGGTACAACGTTCTCGCGCAAACGGGCTTCAAATTCTTCACGGAATTTCTCCACAAATCCAATCGTGGGCATGGCTGCTGCATCGCCAAGCGGGCAGAAGGTCCGGCCCAGCATATTCTTGGCTAGCTCATGAATCAAATCAATATCGGCCCGCCGCCCTGTGCCTTCATCCATGCGGGTCAAGATCTTGCGCAACCATGTTGTTCCCTCGCGGCACGGGATGCACCAGCCACACGATTCATGCGCGTAAAAGCGCATCGTGCGCAGAGCGACTTTGACAATGTCGGTGTCTTCGTCCATCACCATCATGCCGCCCGAACCAGCCATCGTCTTCATCCGTGCATAGTTGTCATAGTCCATTGGAAAGTCGCATTCATCCGCCTTCAATACCGGCGACGACGACCCACCTGGAATCACGGCCTTCAACTTCTTGCCGCCTCTGATCCCGCCACAGACGTCATAAATCATCTTCTGCATCGAATAGCCCAGCGGCACTTCATACACACCAGGGCGGTTCACATGGCCAGACACGCACAACATGCGCGTACCTCCATTTTTAGGTGTGCCAAGATCAGCGTAGGCCTGTCCCCCCATCCGCAATACGGCTGGCACCGCGCAGAATGTCTCAACATTGTTCAATACCGTCGGCGAAGCATAAAGCCCGCTCACAGCGGGGAACGGCGGCCGAATCCGCGGCACGCCACGTTTGCCTTCTAGAGATTCAAGCAGCGCCGACTCCTCGCCACACTCATAAGCGCCTGCGCCTGAATGCGTGTAGAGATCGAAGTCCAGCCCAGAACCCTTGATGTTCTTTCCTAAATACCCGTGCGCATAAGCCTCCGCCAGCGCCTTGTCCATAATGTCGATCAGATAGCGGTACTCACCCCGAATGTAGACATAACCGAGCTTGCAACCGATCGTGCGCGCAGCAATCAGACAACCTTCAATCAACTGATGAGGATCGTTCTGGATCAGCAACCGGTCTTTACAAGTACCCGGCTCAGACTCATCCGCGTTTACGACAACATATTTCGGCTTTGGATTGTCGCGCGGAATGAAGCTCCATTTCAGTCCGGTCGGAAATCCCGCTCCGCCACGGCCACGCAGACTTGAGATCTTCAATTCTTCTATGATCTGCTCGGGCGACATCTCAAGCGCCTTCATCAAGGCGACGTAGCCCTCATGTGCGAGATAGGTATCAATCGAAGCAGAATTCGGAATCCCGAATCGCTTCGAGATTACCTTGACTTCATCGGGATGTGATTGGTTGAACATGGCTGATACTCCTTCGCCTACTGAACCTTCTTCTGGATGCTGTCCAGCAGTTGATCCAGCTTTTCAATCGTCATGTGATGGTGGTATTCAAATCCATCGACGACACACGGAGCCCAGGAACAGGCACCCGCGCATTCCACTTCTTCGAGCGAAATCAAGCCATCAGCAGTCACCTGCTTATGCCCGATTCCTAATCGTTTTGTAGTATGCTGCCAAAGTTCTTCGCCGCCCATCAACAGGCAGGCGATGTTGGTGCAAACCTGAACATGGTGCTTACCCATCCGCTGCTTGTTCAGCATGGAATAGTAGCCCACCACTTCTTCTACTTGTAATGAAGAAACCTCGCACCGCTGCGCCACTTCGGCAATCAATTCCTGCGTCACTAATCCCAGCTCATCCTGCGCGTACATCAGCATGGGAATCACTGCCGAACGCTTGCGGCCTTCTGGGTAACGGCCCCAGATATCCTGGAGCCGCTTCTCGGTTTCGGGGGTAAAAGTCATTAGCGGCCTCTCCATTAGCGGTCTGTGTCTCCCAGCACAAAATCCATCGAGCCCATGCTTGCGATCGAATCGGCGATCATCCCGCCTTCGCACATCACGCCCAGGCCCTGAATATTGCCAAAGCTCGGAGTGCGCATATGCACCCTGTACGGCTTGCTGGTCCCATCGGAAACGACGTAATAGCCAAGCTCGCCACGTGGCGATTCAATCACCTGATACACCTCTCCCGGAGGCACACGCACGCCTTCGGTCACAATCTTAAAGTGGTAGATTAGCGCTTCCATCTGGGTCTTCATTTTCTCGCGCTGTGGCAATACCACCTTCGGGGCATCGGCTTGGTACGCCCCTTCAGGCATCCCTTCGAGCGCCTGCGTCATGATCCTTACAGATTGCCGCATCTCTTCCATCCGTACCCGGTACCGCGCATATACATCGTTCTCAGTGCGGGTCGGCACATCAAACTCAAAATTCTGATAGCCCGAATACGGCTCATCCTTGCGCGCATCCCAGGGGATTCCTGCCGCACGAATCATTGGCCCAGTAATGCCCATTGCCAGCATCGTATCCACTGGGACCACCCCCACCCCAATCGTCCGGTTCTTCCAGATTGGATTGTTGTCAAGCAAGGTCTCATATTCATCGATTTTCGGCGGAAACATCTCAAGGAACTTCTTCACTGCATCCAGGCCACCGCGCGGATGATCCAGCGCCAGGCCGCCAATGCGGAAGTAGCTGGTCATCAAGCGTTGCCCGCTAAACATCTCAAAAATCTTCAGAAGCTCTTCGCGCTCACGAGTCGTATAAAAAAACATCGACATTGCGCCCATATCGAGGGCATGCGTACCCAGCCACACCAGATGAGAATTGATGCGGGTCAACTCTGTGAGTAACACTCGCGTCCACACCGCGCGCGGCGGAACTTCGATTCCTAGCAACTTCTCAACGGCAAGACAGTAGCAGAGGTTATTCGACAGGTTCGCCAGGTAATCCACGCGGTCCGTCAGCGGAATCACCTGTTGGTAGGTTTTGGTTTCGCACTGTTTCTCAATACCCGTGTGCAGGAAGCCGATCTCGGGCTGAGCCTTGACGACAGTCTCGCCGTCCAGCTCAAGCACAACACGCAACACACCGTGCGTCGACGGATGCTGCGGCCCCATGTTGAGGGTCATTTTGCGAGTGGAGCCAGCCTCTGAAGTGGGGACAGGCTCAAGTGTGGAGGTAGGTGTTAGGGTTTCGCTCATCGTGCTGCTCGCTTATTGATTCGTCTCGCCGTAATCGTATTTGTGGCCGTGGATGGGGAAGTCCTTGCGCAAAGGATGCCCTTCCCAATCGTCGGGCATCATGATGCGGCGAAGATCCGGATGATTTGTAAAAGTCACGCCAAACAAATCAAACACTTCACGCTCATACCAGTTCGCCCCAGGCCAGACTGCCGTTACGGAATCTACCGTCGGGTTATCACCCGAAACACGCACCTTCAACCGCAGCCGCTGTGCTTCCTTCACCGCGTGCAAGAAGTACACCACCTCAAACCGTGGTTCCTGCGGATACCAGTCAAGGGCCGTGACGCTGGAGATGCGATTAAATCCATGCTCATCCCGCAGCGCAGTGCAAACTTCCACAATCTTAGATAGGGAGATATACAAAATAGTTTGTTCGTGTTCGAGGCTGCCAGATTCGATGGCGGTGCCAAATCGCTCAACTAGGGCGAGAACAAGTGTGTCTTCCTGCAATAGCTCAGAGATCATGCTGGCTTGATGTCCTTCGACTTTCGATTCGGCGTTACGGTCCAATCGAGTGCGCCTTTCTTCCAGACGAAATAAAAGCCGCTCAGAACTAAAATCATGAACACTAACATTTCAACAAAGCCAAACATCCCCAGTTCGCGATACACAACCGCCCATGGGTACAGAAACACAGCTTCGATGTCGAAAAGGATAAAAAGCATCGCGACGAGGTAGAACTTCACCGAGAAGCGCTCGCGCGCATTGCCCACCGGCTTCACGCCTGATTCATAGGGCGAATCTTTGGCCGCATTGCGGCTCCGCTTGCCGAAGAAAAGTCCGGCAGAGACCAATCCACCGGCGACGGCGGCCGCGAAGATGATCTGAACAAGTACCGGGAAGTACAGCTCACTATAATTTGTAGGCATGAATGAGAGAATGGCAGCGGCTTAAATCAACTCGGACGCTAAAGCTTGCCTTCTATTAACTATACTGTTCGTTTCGGAGGGCGGTCAAACTTCCTCTCACGAAAGCAGGTTACAAACAAGTTGATTTCAGTCGAGATAAACGGCGAACGCCGCGAAATTCCAGCTTCCCTAAACGTTCGAAGTCTCCTTGAGCACCTCGGTATCGACACCGCGCGGGTTGCCGTCGAGCTCAACAAAGAAATCGTACGCAAGGCCGCTTGGGACGCTTCTGCCATTGAAGCTGGGGCACAAATCGAGATCGTGATGTTCGTAGGTGGAGGCAGGCATTGAAGCTCTCCATCGCCCTGCTTTTCGCCACTGTAGCTCTGGCACAAAGCCGCCAACTCGCGATCACCATCGACGACCTCCCACGCGGCGGCGATCATCCCGGCCCAAGAAACTTCGACAAAACCCTGGCCATGACCACCAGGCTCACTGCGGCGCTCAGGGGTGTCCCAGTAAGCATCTACGTCAATCCAGGGCAAGCCCGGGACTACACCGAAGCCGGCGTAGCGAAACTTCTCAAACCCTGGCGCAAGCAAGGTGCCGAGATTGGCAACCACACCTTTTCGCATCCCGATCTGAACAAGATCCCGCTGGCTGAATACGAAGCCGACATTCTCCGCGCCGAGCCCGCCCTCCGGCAGGCCCGAGGCGGCACGAAGCCCCGCTACTTCCGCCACCCCTTCCTCCACACCGGGCCCACAGAGGAAACCAAATTCGGCCTCGCCGCCTTCCTCAAAGAACACAACTACGAAGTCGCCCCGGTAACGATTGACAATTCCGATTGGATCTTCGCCCTCGTCTACACGATGTCAAAGAAGCCCCAATACGTCCGCGAAGAATACATAAGATACATGGACGGCATCTTCGACTTCTTCGAAACACGAACACTCGAAGTCGTTGGGCGCGAAATCCCGCAAATTCTCCTGATCCACGCCAATCAACTCAACGCTGACTCGATGCCAGACCTCTTGAAGCTTTTCGAAAAGCGAGGCTACAAGATCATCCCCATTGAGGAAGCATTGAAGGACGAAGCCTACCAACTCAAAGACGGCTACACCGGCACAGGAGGAATCTCCTGGATCCACCGCTGGGCCGCCGGCAAAGGAATGAAAATCATCAATGAGCCAGCCGAACCCAAATGGCTGATGGACGAGTTCAAGAGCCTTAGATAGGCTTAATTCTTTAGCTCTCTGCTTGATTCGCCAGCCCGCGCAACGCTTTGGTGAACGAAACGGGTTTTGGGATGATAACTACCCCTTCGCCCTTTACGACCACAAGAAGTTTATCCCCAGCTCGCACACCCAGTGCCTCGCGTACCTCACGCGTCAGTACAATTCGGTTTCGGGTCGAAAGAGTAGCTTCAGCCATGCCTAAAGTTTATCCGATCCGGCAAGGCTACATCTGTAACACGCAATACTCCTGCAAACTATTGAAGGCTAAGTACTTTTTAACCTTAAAGAATCCCCGCCACCCCAACGATGGAACCTTTGATGGAAGTTCTAAGATTCGACCAATTCGACGCCGAGCCCGGTTTCGAACAGGCCATTGACCTTCTCTCCGAGCCCGGTACAGAATGCCTCGTCGCAGTCATTCGCGGCGGCCTCGACGAAGCTACCCGCCTCATCGACCTCGCCGCAGAAGCCAACTCCAGCGTCCCCATTGTTATCCTGCTTGCCCACTTCAGTCACATTCTCGCTTTACAGATCCGCAAAGCCGGGGCTTACGAAGTTCTACCTGCCGATAGCGACTCGCGCGACACCGATCAAGTCATAGCGCGAGCCCGAGTTTACTACCGCAACAGCCAACCCATTCAAGACGCACGCCCCTGGCGCCGCACCCTTGTCGGCCACTGCACCCTGATCGAGCGCCTCGCCGAAGCCATCTCCCTGATCGCTGAGCGCCGCAGCACGATCCTCATCACTGGCGAAACCGGCACCGGTAAAGAAGTCGTCGCCAAGGCCATCCACGAAGCCAGCGGCCGCAAAGGCTCCCTGATTTCGCTTAACTGCACTGCGCTGCCCGAATCGCTGCTCGAAGCCGAACTCTTCGGCCACACCAAAGGTGCCTTCACTGGAGCACAGCACGCGAGATCTGGCCGCTTTGAAGCCGCCCACAAAGGCACCATCTTCCTCGACGAAATCGGCGACATGCCCCTCGACCTCCAGGCCAAACTCCTCCGTGTCTTGCAAGAGCGGGAAATCCAGCGCCTCGGCTCCAGCGAATCGATCCCCATCGACGTCCGTGTGATCGCCGCCACCAATGCCGACCTCCTGAGCAAAGTCGAAGATGGCCGTTTCCGTGAAGATCTCTACTTCCGCCTCAATGTCGTCCCGATCCATCTTCCACCTCTGCGCGAGCGCAATGGCGATATTCCGCTCCTGGCTCAACACTTTGTCGAAAAGCTCTGCAGGATAGAAGAGCTGCCAACCAAACGACTCACCAGCGCCGCCATCACCCGTCTCGAACAACACCACTGGCCAGGCAACATAAGAGAACTCGAAAACACCATCGAGCGAGCCATCGCCCTCAGCGGCCGTCGAGAAGAATTGCTCCCTGGAGACTTCCTCCTCCCGGTCAACTTCAAAAAGCCTTCAGCTCAAGCAACCGAACTCAGCACCATGATCCTCCCTGACTCCGGCCTCGACTTCGAAGAGATCATCGCCGGCATTGAGCGAAACATGATCGAACAGGCACTGCACCGCACCAACGGCAACAAAAGCGCCGCCGCAGATCTCCTCCGCCTTAAGCGCACCACCCTGGGTGCAAAAATGCGGACTCTCCGCGCCTTCGACAAGGAACTCGCGATTAGCGCGTAATTAGTGCGTTAATTACCGTGTAAACTAAGTCCCGCCTTCAGCACACATTGGCGCACTTCTTCATCAAAAATCACTAGTGTCCAATAAAGTCTTCTGTCGGCTAGCCTAACTATTTATTTTTGGGAAGGCCAGATAAACGACTCTATTTGACGCCGCTCGAGCCGAAGCCGCCTTCGCCTCTGGCGGTGTCCGATAGCTCTTCTTCGATCCAGTGGATGGCCTCGTACTTGGCGATTACCAACTGGGCGATGCGGTCTCCGGGCTGGACTACGAAGGGTGCCTGGCCGAGGTTGAGAAGGATGACCTTGATTTCGCCGCGGTAGGCGGGGTCGATGGTTCCGGGAGAATTTGGGATCGTGATCGAGTGCTTGAACGCGAGGCCGGAGCGGGGGCGGATTTGGGCTTCGTAGCCAGGGGGCAGTTCAATCGAGAGGCCAGTGGCTACGGCGTGAGTCTGGTGGGGATGGATCGTGATTTCTTCGACACTGCGGAGATCCATGCCAGCGTCTTCTTTTGGGCCGTGGGCGTAGACGGGGAGTTTTGCGCCAGTGTGAAGTCTCTTAATCTTGATGGTCATGGGACAATGCTGATGTTAACGCGATGTCACGTGTCATAGCTATGTCCCCAATGCCGGCAGAGAAAAGCGCTTATGCTTTGGCCCGGTACAGCCGCAGTGCTGATTCCATTCTTGAGTCACTTGAGTGGGTGAAAACCCATAACTCAATGAAGTTCCTTGAGAGCTTTTACTTTCAGTATGGCCATGCTTCGATTGCGGATTTGGGTCATCTGGGGCTTTGCTGGGAGGGAATCTCCGAGCTTGCCGCGACCGAAGTGGAAGACGAGCAACTTTGGGATGGACAGGCCAAGAGCACGCGGTACCAGGACTTCTCGAAGCTTGGGTTTGTGACACCTCCAGAGTTTTCCTCGGATGAGGCGGCGCGGTTTGAGGCGGCGGGGCGGGCTTTGCTTGAGGCCTACGGAAAGCTTCATGCTTTGAAGTTTGAAGAATTGACCTCAAGTTTGGCGCGGCCGGTGGAGATGAAGCCGGACGCCTATGAGCGGAATCTGAAGGCCAGGGCTTTTGATATTGCTCGTTTCGTTTTGTTCTTTGGGATTCCTACAAACGTGGGGCAGGTGACGAGCATCCGGACGCTGGAGAAGCAGATTCGGCGGCTGAAGGCAAGTGAGTTTGCCGAGATTCGCGAGGTGGCGGGGGAGGCTGCGGCGGCGGTGGCTGTGGCGCCTGCTTGTTTGTGGCATGAGAGTGTGGGCGAGCCTGTAGCACCGACGCTGGCCAAGTACGTGGACCCGGATAAACACGCTGTTGAGGCGCATCGGGATCTTGCGGCCTGGGCGGCGGCGAATCTGCCAGCCTTCGCGATGGCGCCGCAACGGGACCAAACGGTGGATCTAGTGCGTCCTGCTTCGGCTGTGGTCGATATCGTGGCTTCGCTTTTGTATCCGGTGACGACGCGGCCTTATCGCGATTTGTATGAGTGGGCGCTGGGTGCTAGCGAGGCAGTTCGGAATGAAGTGATTGATTTGGCGTTGCGGTCCCGGTCTCGCTTTGACGATTTGCTCAAGGAGTTTCGCGGTGGTCAGTATGTGTTCGACATCGTGATGGATATCGGGGCTTACCGGGATTTGCACCGGCATAGGCGCTGTGTGCAGTTGCGGCAGGCTTATACGTTTGGGTTGGGGTATGGTGTGCCAGCAGCCTTTACTGAAGGGCCAATTCGGGAAACTTATGTAGCGGCAATGGAAGCAGTGATGAGGGTTTATGCCGGGTTGCCGCAGCCGGCGGCCCAGTACTTGCTGCCGTTTGGAGCGCATGGGCGGTTTTTGTTCAAGATGGATTTCGCCGAAATTGAGTATGTGTCAAAGCTGCGCAGCGGGGTAAAAGGGCACTTCAGCTATCGCGAGATTGCGTGGATGATGAAGCTGGAGTTGGCTAAGGTGGAGCCAGAGCTGGCAAGGCTGATTGCGGCGACGCCGCCTTGGGAAGAGGATCCGCTGACGCGCTAATTCGCTCCCAACCTGCCCACTGCATCGATTTTCCGAATCGAATAACGATCCTCAAATCAACAGTAAGTTGGCTAAGCGGCATCGCCGACAATTTCATACACTAGGGGCAAAGTCGAAGGTCTCTGCCCTTTCTTAACTTAAAAAGGAGTTTGGCGATGAATGGAATGAAAACGGTACTCTTGCTGGGTGGTATGTCTGGAGTCTTGCTTTTTATCGGGCAAGCCTTTGGCGGTCGCAGCGGGTTATTGATGGCCTTGGGCGGCGCAATTCTGATGAATTTCTTCAGCTACTTCTTCTCAGAGAAGATGGCCCTGTCGATGTCTGGGGCTCAGCGCGTGAGCGAGACCGAGCATAGCCAGATCTGGAGTCGTATCGGGCCAATGACAGCTCAATTGACAGCGAAGATGGGTCTGCCGATGCCTCGATTGTGGGTCTTGCCGGAGGAGTCGCCTAATGCCTTTGCCACAGGGCGCAATCCGTCACACTCTTCAGTGGCAGTAAGCGCCGGTCTGCTTGAGGTGATGAACGATTCGGAGCTTGAGGCTGTGATCGCTCACGAGTTGGGTCACATTCTGAATCGCGATATTTTGATTTCGTCGGTGGCGGCGACAATGGCCGCTGCGATTACCGGCCTGGCGCGATTTGGGATGTTCTTTGGCGGCCGGCGCAGTGAAGACGATAGCCCTTCGACAAACCTTTTGATGATCTTTCTCGCCCCAGTTGCTGCACTTCTCATTCAGATGGCAGTGTCCAGAACTCGCGAATATTCAGCAGATGCAGCAGCCGCGAAGTACACAGGCTCGCCGGTTGGCTTGGTGAATGGGTTGAAGAAGCTGGATTCCTGGTCTAAGAGGATCCCCATGGAGGCTTCTCCGGCAATGTCGCATATGTATATCTTTCCGCCGGCAATGGGAGTACTCTCCAGACTATTTTCTACCCATCCTTCGACTGAGCAGCGCATTGCCGCATTGCTAGGCCAGGGAAGGTGAAGCGCTGGAAGCTGAGCCGCAAGACCTCACAGCGTCTTGAGGGCGGACACGTCTGGGTCTACCATGGCGAAGTAGGTGCTGAGTTGACTGCAGAGTCACTGGAGACAGTGCTGCTTCTGGATGAACGGGGCCGTTTGATCGGGAGCGCGTTAGTGGATGGGGCATCGCCCGTGCCAGTGCGGCTCTATTCGAGGCGCGAGCAAGCGCTTGACGCTGAGTTTATCGTCGGGCGGTTGGAATCTGCATTACAGTGGCGCAGGCGGGTGGTGCGGGACGGCAGTACGGGCTACCGGCTGGTCTTTAGTGAAGCCGATGGACTTCCAGGTCTGACCATTGATCGCTTTGGAAACGGATTAGCTTTGCAGTGTAATGTTCGCAACTATAACGAGTATCTGGAATCAATAGTAAGTAAAGTGCGGGCGGAGTTTGAGCAAGAAGGTGGAATCGATTGTGTAGTTCGCGAAGTGGGCGAAGTACGTGAGTTGTTTTACGGTGTTGCAGAGAAAGCTAGGGCAATTTATCGATTGAATGCGCTTCAGTTTGAAGCTGATTTACTGCATGGCCCGAAAACGGGTGCCTTTCTCGATCAACGGGAAAATTACGTTGCCGCTGAGCTTTGGGCAAAGAGGCTGGCAATTGCAGGGCGTGCGTTAGACCTATATTCATCCTCCGGCGGCTTTGCTCTTCATCTGGCGCGTGCATTGGACAAAGTGGATGCCGTGGAATCGTCGAAGAGCGCTGTTTCGAGAATTGAAGAAAATGCCCGCCGGAATAACCTGGCTAATGTTCGAGCGATTCAGAGTGATGTGAAGCAGTTTTTACGGGGTTTGGGGCAGGCGCGGAGGCAATATGAATGTGTCATCGCCGATCCGCCGGCATTTGCAAAACAAGTGAAGCAAAAAGAAGAGGCCACGCGGGCTTATTTCGATCTGAATCTCAGAGCGCTAAGCGCGGTGGCCCCTCTTGGGTTATTTGTTACTTGTTCCTGTTCTCGAGCTGTCAGTGAAAATGATTTTCTGACGATCATTAAAGAGGCTGCTCAGGAGAGCAGAAAAAACCTGACTCTACTCGAAAAAAGGAGCCAATCTCTGGATCACCGTGAAGTGATCTCGATTCCAGAGTGCAGCTATCTCAAGTGTTTCTACTTCAGCGTTTCATCTGCATCATAGTCGAAAAACAAATGTAAAACGTACTATTCAGATTTCTTGCCCTTGCGGAAAGCAGCCCAACGTTTCTTTTGAGCGGCGGCGATGCGCAGACGGGCTTCCTCACTGAGGACGCGCTTACGGCGCGGAGATGAAGCGACAGCAGCGCTGGAGGTGCTGGATGTCGACGAGGCCGACTTACGGCCGGAGAGCATGCTGCGGACGGTTGCTATCTGGTCTTCAATTCGCTTGCGCTGCATTTCGAGACCTTCAAGCGCGGCCGCAAGTAGTGCGGGATCTTGCATTTGGGAAGAGGGACGAGCCATATTTGTTCCTTGTTGATTTTTTGTTACTGCTTGTGCAAATCATATCAGAATAACTTCGTTGAATCGAGCAAGATTGTAACAGGACCGTCATTTGTCAATTCGACCTTCATGTGGGCACGGAATACCCCAGTGCTAACCGGAACCTGGCGCAGTCTGACTGCGGCCACGAGTTGATTGAATAACTTTAACGCTGGTGCCGGCAGTTCAGCTGCATCAAATGAAGGACGATTGCCCTTACGCATATCTCCAAAGAGGGTGAATTGACTGACGAGAAGAATTGCTCCACCGTGTTGGGAGACATTAAAATTCATCTTGCCTTCACTGTCTTCGAAAATTCTCAAATCGCATAACTTATTGGCGATCAGCGTGGCATCTGCTTCTGCGTCTCCTTTCCCGACTGCGGCGAAGACAAGCAAGCCTGGACCGATCACGGCGACCTCTTCGTTTTCAACGCTGACCTTAGCCGATAGCACACGCTGTATAACTGCCCTCATTGTTGTGGCCCCCCGCCAAGAGAATCGGCCCAGATTTCTAAACGGCGGCGAAAGCCCGGATCGGTAAAAAGAGATTCAAGCGGCTTAGTCACGCGCCGCCGCCAATTGGGGGCTTCACTCGTGGTACCAGGGAGATTCTGCTGTTCGGCTTCGCCCGTGAGTTCTTCAAGATTGAGGAGACGGAGCCGTGAAGGCGTTGCCGCAAGAAATCGGCATAAAGCAGCAAAGAAGACCTGAGGATTGGCTTCTTCTGGAGTCAGGTGGAATACCTCGCGCAGCTTTGTGATGGCCTGCATGCGGGCTTGTTTAGCTGGTGCGAGTTCTGCTGGGGGCAGTAGGCCGGTGCTGACGCGGGCCTCGAGGTCGATACCGCTCAACCAGCCATCAAAGGTGGATAAGTCGTGCGTGGTGAAGGAGGCGATCGCGTCAGAAGGAAAGCTGGAAGCTGGCTTGAAGTTGTCGCCATTGCGCTCAAACAGGATCAGCCGATAGCTGAGGATGCGGAATGCATCAAGGGCCTGGCGAAAGTAGTCTGGCACAGTGCCGAGGTCTTCGCCGACAACGATGAAGCTGCCACGTTCACTTTCCAGCGCGAGGATACGCAGGAGATCTTCAAAATGATCGCGGACGTAAGCGCCTTCGCGAGCACTCATGTGATCGGGGATCCAATATAGACGGGCGAGCCGCATAACATGGTCGAGTCGTATCGTGCCGCCGTGACGGGCCGCACAACGGATGGACTCCACAAAGTAGGTGTAGCCGGAATCGGCATGTCGCTGCGGATGCAAAGCGGGGAAGCCCCAGTCTTGACCATTCTCGTTAAAATCGTCGGGTGGTGAACCGACACGGACACCGGGAGCGAATAGCTCCTGATAAGCCCAGTAGTCGGCGCCCACCCGGTCTGTTGCAAGAGCGAGGTCATGATAGAGACCAAGCGAGTAACCGCATTTGAGGAGGTGTTGTTGAGTGTTGGCTATTTGCTCTTCGAGACGCATCTCGACAAAGGCGTAAAAATCGATTTGGCGGGAGAGTCTCTTGCGGAGCGACACACTGGCTGCGCTGTGTGGAGTCTGAAATTCAATCGGCCAATCGTGCCAGTGCCAGGCGTCGGGGTTGCGACGATGAAAGTACCGGTCAAAAGCCATGTAAGCGCAATAATTGTCGAGCCAGGGTCCGCGGGCGAGGCGGTATTGATCGAGTTCAGTTCGCGAGTGGCGGATGTATTCGCGGTAGAGCACCAACAGGAAGAAGGTCTTGAGTCGAGCGACCTTTTCGTATTCGATAAAGGTGGAATCGCGGAGAGCCTGCAGTTGGAGCTGAAATTCTGGGCTTGTGGCAATTTTTTTGGCGATAAAAGAGCTTGCAAAGTCCGGGGTCTTCTCGATGTCGAGATAGAGAAGGTTGTGTGTGAAGATACTGAGTGGAAGATATGGGCTGGTGTTGTAGGGCGTGCGGTTATGGATGGCGTGCAGCGGGTTGAGGGCGATAAAGTCAACCGGGGCATGATCGGCGAGGCACCGGGCAAATTCGCCTAAGTCTGTGAGATCACCTGCACCCCAGTTCCGCTTGCTGCGAAGCGAAGGAAGAAAACAGTTGATCCCATTGGCGGGCTGTTTGAGTGGGGGGAAGTAGCAATGGTCTGGCGCGAGGATCCAGCGAATGCGTGCGCTGCGGCATGAGGTCCATAGCGTCAGCCAGTGATAGCCTGCCGTAGCCAGAGTTTGAAGACACTGGTCGTTGAGCGCGCAAATGGTTTGGGATGAGTTCTCCCATTCGATGTGCAGGGTGAGGGGGCCCTTGAGCTCGTCGGGATTGAGTTGAGGGCAAAGGCCCTTGAGTGGTGCGCTTACACTTTCGACAAGTGTTTCGGCGGGGATGAGCCTGGCGGATTGATCGGCGTCGGCAGCGTCGAGATAGGCGGCGATTTGTTTGTCGTCGGCCAAATGGATGTTTTGTCCAGTTAGAGAGTGGATGATGGCGTCTGCCGTAGGCGCGTCTACCTGACGCTGATGGCCCCAAATGGTTTCGTAGTTCAGTTCAAGTCCAAGTCGACTGGCGAGGCGCGTGTGTGAGTCGGGTTGAAGGTCGTGTTCGTTCGGCAAGAGTGCTCCCTCTCTATTCTAAGAACCATGGGATAATAGAAGGGTGGAGAATCGTACTAATCTTGGCCTGGAACCTGCGGATTTGTTTACCCGTGTGGATCAGGAGTATTCCGCGAATGAAGGTGAAGGCATCATCACGACGACGCTAGATAGTGCGATCAACTGGGCGCGCAAGAATTCGATCTGGCCGATGACTTTCGGCCTTGCCTGCTGCGCAATCGAGATGATGGCAATGAGTGCATCTCGCTATGACATCTCACGGTTTGGGGCAGAAGTGTTTCGGGGCTCTCCAAGGCAGTCCGATCTGATGATCATTGCAGGCCGGTTGTCAAATAAGATGGCTCCGGTCGCGCGGCAACTGTATCAGCAAATGCCTGAGCCAAAGTGGGTGATTTCGATGGGGGCATGTGCGACCTCAACCGGGGTTTTCAGCAATTATGCATTAGTGCCGGTAAATCAGGTGATTCCCGTAGATGTATACGTTCCAGGATGTCCTCCCCGTCCAGAACAATTGATTTATGCCCTGATGATGCTGCAGGAAAAGATTCAGAAAGAGCAGGGGACCCTGCTCAAAACTTTGAATCTCGCATAATTTCTTCAAGTTTGTCCTAAGTTCTCCGATACGTTTGGTACACAGAGAGAGTTGATGTTTCTCCTGATAGGGCGCGAGTTTGAACACTTAAGGCCTTGTCTTGGGGAGCCTTGACGCTGTTAGATTAGGTGAACCATGAGCGTAGAATCCGTTGTTGGAACTTCAACTGGATCAGTGGCGGCCGAGTCTTCCGGTAAGGGAGTAGAGGCGCGTTTGGAAGCCACAGACCGGCGGGCAGTCTTGGCGGCAGTCAAGGAGCTGGATCTTCCCGAACTAAGATCCCCCAATCGAGGGTTGAACATCTCCTATGATCGCGAGACCCGGCAGAATATTGTTCAGATTGTGGATCGCGATAGCGGCGAGGTGCTCAACCAGTTTCCCGGCAAAGACGCGGTAGCCCGCGCCAGGTATTACCGGGAATTGTCTGGGCTTTGATGGCACTCTCTTTTAGCTCTAAATTCGTCTGGGTTGCCCGATAAGGATTTCACAAGCAATGACGACATATGTTTCGCCCAATGGTTATTTAGAGACAGAGCAGAACTACCAGCAACAGCGGGTGGAGCAAGCGACACCGCTGGAATTGACCTGTATCCTTTACGAGGGTGCAATTCAGGCCGTAGAGCAGGCGCAAATTTTCTTGAAGTGCGGCGACATTCTGGCTCGCGGGCGGTCTGTCGCCAGAGCCCAAGGCATCCTGGCTGAACTGGTTGAAAGCCTCGACCGCAAGAAGGGTGGAGATTTTGCGGCCCGCTTGGGGCTACTTTATGACTATATGCTGGGAAAATTGACTGAGGCCCATTCGCAGCAGATGGCAGAGCCGCTGATCGAAGTACAGCAGTTGTTGGTGGATTTGCATTCTGCCTGGCGTGAGATTACTCCAGCGCAGTCCGATCTCTCCATTGGTACTTCTGAGTTTGGTGATTCCGGGCTTGGGGCGTCCAGATCTGGCTTTGACCTAGCGGGTTAATGATTTCGCGAGTGTTTTGCCAATTCCGAATGCGCCCTGTTTGGCCATGGCTTTGGCAATGTGCTGTTCAGCGAAATCCATAATGCCGTCTCCGCCGGCGCTCGATTCTCCACCGAGCCAGCTCTTGCCATTGTCTTCTCTGGCCGTGCGCAACAAAGTGGCGGCAAACATAGCTTCAAAATCTTCGAGAGCCGCGCTTAGTTCTTTTGATGCCCCTGGCTTGGACTCTCGATTGCTCGACCCAGTATTTTCGAGTTGTGCGTTTAGCAACGTGGTTGTCACGATCCTCACAAGACCTCCAATTCAGCATCGAGCGCTCCGGCGCTTTTGAGTGCCTGCAAGATGGCGATGACATCGCGTGCTGTCGATCCAATTTGCTTTAGCGCCTGGACGAGCTCATCCACACTGGCGCCCGCGCCCAGCGAGATGGATTTCGCTTTGTCTTCTTTCACGCCCACTCCAACTTGCGGAATTACCACCGTCTTACCCGCGCTCAGCGGTTCAGGCTGAGAGGTCACGAATGAAGTTGAGATATCGATCGAGAGCGGGCCGTGGAGGATCGAGACAGGTCGCAGGCTTACTTCTTTGCCCATCAGAATAGTTCCAGTGCGCTCGTTGATGACTACCTTGGCCAAACGTTCAACCGGCACGGCGAGGTCTTCGATCTGTGAATAGAATTCGACTTCTTTACCGGAAAATTCTTCTGGGGTCTGTACGGTGATCAGGCCTGGGTTTGGAGCGGAGGCCACGGCTTCTTTGCCTGCGATGCGCGGAAACTTGCGGTTAATGGCTGCAGTGATGCGCGCGGCGGTAGTGAAGTCCGCCTTGAGCAGTTGCAGCTTGAGCGACTGGCCTGGGGCAATCGATGGAGCGTCTGCTTCGATGATTCCACCGTTGATGACGCGGCCAACGGTCGGATGATTTGTCGTTTGCTGGTTGCCGCGTCCGCCGGCGACAAAGCCCCCGGTCACCAGTGGCCCCTGGGCCACGGCGAAGACTTTACCGTTGCCACCGCGGAGAGAGGTTTGGATGAGAATTCCACCCTGGAGGTTCTGTGCATCGCCAATGGCTGCGACGGTGACATCAAGTTTCGTTCCGTTTTGTGAGTAAGCTGGCAGCGTTGCAGTGACCATAACTGCCGCTATGTTGCGTACGAGCATTGCCGTAGGGTTGACCTGCACTCCCATCCGGTCCAGCATGCTGGCCAGGCTTTGAGAGGAGAAGAAAGTCTGACGCTTGTCGCCCGTTCCGTTGAGACCCACCACCAGACCGTATCCAAGGAGTTGATTGTCCCGCGCCCCTTCAAGCGCGACGAGTTCTCGTACTCGAATGGGCTTTGAATCTACAGCCGGCAGCAAAGAGTCAGCGATCAGAAATAGTAAGAGTATTTTCATTAGAAGGGCAGGATTCCAAGGAGTATTCGGTAGAGTATATTCGGTCGTCTGATCGCGTCAGAGACCAGTCCTTTTCCATTGAGTTGAATACTCATCATGGCGAGTCGATCACTTCTGACCTGATTGTTGAGTGAGACGTCGTTCCAGCGCACAATGCCGCGGATGGCGATCTGGTGTTTCTCCGAATTGACCCCCACTTCTTTGGTTGCCTGTACTACGAGGTCTCCATTCGGCAGCACTTCTACGACGCGTCCGGTCACAGTTGTCGTAAGGACATTGGAGCGGCTCGTAGAACCCGAGCCGTCCAAAGTAGTATTGCCACTCAACGTGGCAAGATTGGCGAGTGCACCTAGAGCTGCGGGTTGGCCGAGCAGCTTGCTGACGCTTGAATTGGCCGACGACTTGCGGGAGGCGGCCGAACCTCCCTGGCTGCTTGCAGTCAGCCGGTCTGACACGACGATTGTGATCGTGTCACCAACTCGCTTTGCTCTAAGGTCGCTTGAAAGGTCGCTGTAGCGGCCCGATTCGGAATAGATAGAGCCGGGAGCAGTTTGTCCCATCAGCAATAAATTGAAGTAGAGTGCGGCGAGTAATATCGAGTGAGTGAATTTCATCTGGTTTTCTTAACTCTTCCGGCTTGGATCTCGACTTTGCCCGGGGCGACAGCGATTGCACGCAAGAGCCGCTTTCCTTCAAGTGTCGAAATTAAAATAGGATCGCCCAGCCGGGCCTTGCCTAGAGCAATCGCACTGATTCGGATGGTTGCTTCACCTGCGGAGCTGAAGAGCTCTACCGGGTCGCCCTGCTGGATCAGGGGAGGCTCCATCAGGTGAAACGATTCAAGTATTGTGCCCTTGGGCAGCGAACGGCGCAATGCTTTGCCGATGGGGGCCTCAAGGAGAATGTCGGTCTTGGGGCTGCCCGGTCGCCACAGCACTTCTATGCTCATTATGTCTTCGCCTCGCAGTAGGTTCCCGGCGCTTAAGGGGCGTGCCGTGACCAGGCGCTTTAGATTCCGGTGGAGGGCAAAGCGGATCCTCACTGCGGCATAGGAACCCGACCCGATCAACCTCCCTCGCCATAAGTACTGCTGTCTCTGGGTGTCGAGAATCAGACCGTTTCTCTCGAGGCTCAATTTGCCCGATGGGCCAGGGGCTACAGTGTGTTCGAGGATCTCAATCTCTGCCGGGCCAGGCTTGAAGCCGAAGAGCCCGTCCAGGGCTTCGCGCAGTTCCGCCTCCCAGGAGATGTCCTGCTCAGCGGCGGCCTTTCGATAGATGCAGATTGGATCGAGCGATCCAGTATCCGCGCCGTAGCTCACAGCCCAGGCACGAAGCGTAGCCGACGATAGATCCCGGCGCATACCGAAATTGGGGGAAGCACTGAGGACTGTGCCAGCAGGCAGACGGCTGAAAGCGGGAAGACGAGTGGCGAGAGTTTCCGCAGTCACTTGAGGCTGATCAATGACGAGACAACCCAATTCATTGGCCAGGGAGAGACTCAGAAGGAGCACGAGCATTAGCGTGTCACGTTATTGGCTTGCTGATACATCTCGTCAGCGGCCCGCACGATTTTCGAGTTAGCTTCGTAGGCGCGTTGCGCCACGATCAAGTTGATGAACTCACTGACGACACTGACATTGGATTGCTCAAGGTAGCCTTGCAACAAGGCACCCATGCCTTCCTGCCCGCCCGGAGTACCGATTTGGGGCTCGCCCGATGAATCCGTCGGCATGTAGAGGTTCTTGCCGACGCTGTTCAAACCTGCTGGATTGGCGAAATTCGCGATCTGGATTTGCCCGGCAACCTGGGTAGCAGCCTGGCCAGGCAAAGAATAGCTAACGGTGCCATCGGCGCCAATCGTGACGCCTTGTGATTCGGCAGGCAGCGTGATCTGGGGCTCGAGCGCGTCGCCGTCACCGGTCACGATATTGCCGTCCCTGTCCAGATGGAAGCCCCCTGAGCGTGAGTAGGCAGTCTCACCCGTGGGTCTTCGGATCTGGAAGAAGCCTTTACCCTGAATCACAAGATCCAGCGGATTGTTGGTGATAGCAAAATCACCCTGCGAAAAGAGGATCTCGTTTGACACTGTGCGTGTACCCAGCCCAAGTTGAAGGCCACTGGGGATATTGGTCTGCGCCCCGGCAGATGCGCCCGGTTGCACCAGCGTCTGGTACATCAAATCCTGGAACTGCGCACGCCGGGCTTTGAACCCCGAGGTGTTCGCGTTAGCAAGGTTGTGGGCGATATTGTCTACGTTGAGTTGCTGGGCGGACATTCCGGAGCCAGCGCTATAGAGTGCTCGAATCATACTTGGTTCCTATACACGACCCACTTCTTCTGTAGACCGCTTCCCCATCTCCCCGTGCAATTGGAGGGCCTTTTGTAACATCTCAAATTGGCGTGAGATTTTGACTAATTGAATGCTACCCGTTGTTGGGTCGATGTTGGACTTCTCAAGCCACCCCTGATGGACTTCAACTCCAGCCGCGCGCTTCAGACTCGCCGTCTCGCTCAGGGCAAAGTAGGAGTTGCCTGACTTTGTAAGTTGGTCACTAGTGGAGGGTTCCATCAGGTCGATGCGGGCGAGAGCGATATTATCTTGCCGCAGCACGCCCTGCCGGTCGATGTCGATGTTTCTTGTGGGCTCGAAGCGGAAGGTGGGCGCAATCGGCTGGCCATCGGGAAGAGTCAGTTTCACTTTGAACCCCTCGCGAGTTCGCAGTTGACCATCAGTACCGATTTGGAAACTGCCGTTACGCGTCAACAAATTGCCATCTGGCGATTCTGTGACGAAGTAGGCGTTGCCTTCGAGGGCCACATCGAGAGGGCGGGAGGTGGGCTCGAGCATGCCTTGGCTGAAGTTGATCCAGGACTTGCGCAAGTCTGGCGAGAGCCCAGTAAAATCAAGGCCGCCATTGGCCGCTATGGCTTCATCAGCACCATACAGAGCATAGCGCTCGAGCTCGGATTTAAAGGCTGGGGTGCTTGTATTGGCGAGATTGTTGGCCACGATATCGAGGCTCTCTGCGCGGGCCCGCAGGCCGCTTGCGAGGATGCTGGTGGTTGTGTCCATGGTGCTTCAGATTGAGGTTAAAGCAATCGGGTGACCAAAGGCTTGCTGCCCTTTGGCATTGCGCGTGCAAAGCAATTCTGCGTGATGCAATCCATGCCAGGCCTCGAAACTCTTCTGCCACAGATCGCACTGTCAGAGAGTTTCGATACAAGGCATGGATCATCAAAGGCAGAGTCTGCCAGCTTGATGGAGGGCCTTGAAGATCCTGGCAGCGCCGTCGACAGTGGGGTGACTGCGCTGCTAGCCATTTGGGCGGCAATTCTTCAACAACAGCTACTGCCTGTGCCGGCAGAGAGTGAGGCGCAGAATGCGGCCTGGTTTCAGAATGGTAACTCTTCCGGAAGAGAAGTCAAGAACCCGGGCATTGGAGAAGATGGTTCTCTGCCAGTTGCAGGAGCGTCGATTGTGGCGGCGCACATCTTGGGTCTCGCCGGTGGTTCAGCCGGGCTTGCCTCGAACAAAGCGAGCAGCACAGGATCAGATTCGATTCAGGTTCCCGATGCGTGCTTGGGCGATGCGGTCTCAACTGTAGGAGCGCTCCGAAGTGAAGGAATGGAAGCGTCTCCCTCTGAACTGTCCAAAACCCTACCTGCTTCTGTCCTGATGGCTGACAAGAATCGCTCGGGTCATGCTCTTGAAGCTGTAGTGAGAGCGGACTCAAGAATAGTTTCAGGGCAACCGCAGGCAATGGGTCAGCAATCCAATAGTTCCGCTGCAATCTTCGCCGGCCCGGGACTCACATGGACGGGTACTTCTGCTGTAGTTTCCGAAATGAGCAGCGAGCACCCCGCTGGCCCCTTGCCGCTGGAGACAACGGTTAGTCTCAAACGAAAAGTGAACGAACGGATTCTGCCAAAGACTCAGCCTGTTGAGTTGCAAGGGCCATCGATTACTCCAGAGCTGGAGGAATCAGATACCAAGCAAGCGGTTGCGAGCCTGGACAATCCGCCCCAGGCCGAGCCATATGACAAACAATGGTTGGCGCAGCAGCCGGAGCCGGCGAGTCAAGCTCAGCCATCACCACCTCCTTCAACAGCCTCATTTGAGTCAATCCATCAGGCAGAGTCCAACCGGGCGGTGCTGAATCCAGGCGGCGCTCCAGCACCGCCACCAGCGACCCAGCGCAGCAGGTCGAGCTTTGCTCCAGAGCCGCCAAGCGCCCCACCTCCATCGCGTGAAGCCAAAACCATTTCGATCCGGATTCCGCTGACAGGTTCCAACGCCTCTGCCGGAACACCATTGCGACATCTCGATCTGGTCTTTAATCAGCGCAACAACGATCTCACCTTGCAGTTTCATTCGCCCAATGCAGAAATCCAGGCGCAGATTGAGCAATCCATGCCCTCGCTACTGGACAAACTCCAGACCGAAAACTGGACCTCGCGCCCGCCCGAACTAGCCGCTGCGACCGCTCAGCCTGAGCTTGGCTTTGAGGGTCGGAGGCGGGCAGAGACTCTCTTGGCTGCCGCGAACCAATTTGAGTCAGCGCACGAGCCCATCAAGACCGCAAACGCCTCCTCGCAGGAGTTCACTTTTGACGATTCCCCGGCAGACCGCCAAGAAGCTCGAGAGCAGAACGAGTCTAGACCCAACCAGAAAAAGACACGAGCCTGGCAGGACGAATTCGATGAACAACTTGAGCCATAGCCGCTCATCACCAAAGAAGAATAGGAGCATTTCATGATTTCCAGCACAGACATAGGCCGTATCCAAAGTTCCGCCTACAATACTTCGAATCTTGCGGGCCGCGCCGAAGCGGCGGATACAAAGAAAGAATCCGCGACGGATGGAAACGATCTGGCCAACAAAGACATGTTCCTGCAATTACTGATTGCGCAGATCAAGAATCAGGATCCGACACAACCGACCGACAGCATCCAGTACATCACGCAGCTCAACCAGTTCTCCAGCACTGAACAGTTGGTGAGCATCAACGATCAGATGAAAAAGTTAGTGGCCTTGTACACCCCTCCCAAGCCTGAAACACCGGCCCCTTAGTCTGGACATCAAGCTAAAAACAATCTCAGGATTCAAGAAAGAACTAAATGTTTACATCATTCTCAACCGCACTCTCTGCTCTTGGCGCAC
>JAYSVS010000085.1:0-51382 GCA_043718395.1 Acidobacteriota bacterium | reverse complement strand
ATGCGATAAATCCCAGGGGTTTGGGGACAGAGTCCCCATCCGCAGGGGTGACAAAGTCGCTGAGCAGTTAACCTGACAGAATCGCTGAGCAACAACAGAAGTTCAAGAATCAAGCTCTTTGCCTCTCCCTCTCCGTGACGGTGGCCAGAGCTAAGCAGCGCGACACGAAGAAGGTTGTGGGAGGGCCTGCAGGTTGGTCTTCAGGCTACGTTCTCAGGACGAGAAGCTGCCTAGAATCGATCTTTCTCCTGCAAAGCCGCCTTGCCCAGAGTCGTCTTTACATTGGGGCGAGGTAATGGCGAGCTGTTTGGTTGCGGGTGCAGGTAGACCCGTCCCAGGCCGAAATCTCGGAAATCTTGTGTTACCAGAGAAAGGAGAGGCTTCGACTAAGTGCTTGATTTGATGAGCCTCGATGATGGAGAGCGAAATCGGGCAGCAAATCGGAGCAAAGAGATTTGGAAGGGTCAGAGCAAAAAAGTGACAAAACATTGAGCAAAATGAAGGAGGGCTTTGGGACGGATCAGGCTGTCGACCTTCGTCGACCTTCCGAGTCTTTTTTTCAAGGCCAACCGGCAAGCTTATTACGATCATCTGACACGGGTGCGCGTCACTGGAGACTCGCAGTCGTGGCTTCAATTTTTTCTTCAGGGCGTTCGGGATACCGCCGAGCAGGCGGCTGGCGCCGCTCGACGGATGATTGCGATGCTAGAGGCGGACCGCAAAAAGATTGAAGCGCTTGGGCGTCCAGCCGCTTCGGTTCTGCGTATCCATCAGTACACACAAACGCATCCGATTTTTTCTATACGTAGGGCCGTGGACGCGACTGGGGTTTCGTATCCGACGGTGGCTGGAGCTGTGGAGCACATGCAGAATCTGGGGATCTTAAATGAGATCACAGGCAAGCAGCGTGATCGCCTTTATGCTTATGCAGGCTATCTAGCGATCTTGAATGAGGGAACTGAAGCTCTCGGATAAGAAGCGAGGGTGGACGAACGGCTTGCGTGCTGGGTAAGTGCGCCGTTCGGTGGGAACCCGCGACAGGTTGCGATGTGCTCGAAAACAGGCTTTCCCGCTCTACCAATATTGCTGCACTTGGGCGCTGAAAGGGGTTTGAAGTTGACCTGTCCCTCTGCGTTTTTTGGCAAATTTTGGATGCAGAGGGAAGGCCGTTTAGATGGGCAGCGGCGAATCAGAATTCGGATAAGAGCCTTCGTATGAGAGAGTTAGCTGCGGATCTGGAATATTGGGTGCGGGAGTCTATTTATGGATGGCCGGTGGTTGATTCGAGGAAAAACAGCAAAAAGGCCAATAAAATGCATAGTGACGCGTCAGGCTGACGACTTTCCATAGTGACGCGTCAGGCTGACGACTTTCCGACGACTTTCCCGCGCGGCCCCTTGCACTCCTCACGACGAGCCAGAATCCACTCGGACAGCTTTTTGCCGTGAACCCGGTGAACCTTCCCGTCCTTGCTTACCTCAAAGAGCGTTTCTCTTGTGGGCGGGGAGCCGCACCCAGGATGGCTCTCCACATGGGTAAGGAACAGGTGTGCCGCATCATACGGGCTACTGGCGTCCACCTCTAGCGAATAGTCTATGCCAAAACCGTCACGACAACACCCCATAAAACCAGTCACCAGCATAGACAGCGAACAAAGAAATCACCAAACCCATTGTTTACACAAAGGAGAAGCGCAATAATCCCTTCCGAAGATTGCTAGATGGTTCCTGTTGTTTTGAGGAGCCAGTATATGAGCCAGACGGCAATGATCCCGAACACGATGCGCACGGGAAGGGAGAAATTGGGGAGATTAGGTTTCGGCATTGAGCACCAAACGGATTGCTAAGGACATCATATGCTTTTGTGGCGCATTGACTAAGGCCGAATCGCTGGTCACTTTCTCAGGATCTTGTCCATGGCCTTTCCCTTGGCCAATTCATCTACCAGTTTGTCCAAATAACGGATCTGTTGCATGAGTTTATCCTCGATCTCCTCCACCCGATAGCCGCAGATTACGCCGGTGATTTTGGGAACGTTTGGGTTGATCCGCGGGGCTCGAGCGAAGAAGGTCTCGAAGTCGACTTTGTTTTCGATTTGCTGTTGAAGCGCTGTTTCATCGTAGCCCGTGAGCCAGTGGATGATGGCGTGCAACTGCTCTTTCGAGCGGCCCTTCTTCTCAACCTTGGTGACGTAGTGCGGGTAGACGCTGGCGAATGCCATTTTAAATATTTTTGTGTTGACCATGGCGTGTTCATTCTATTTGTCGGCGAGGAGCTTTCGAACCGAGATGTTTTGCGGAGAGGTTTTGAGGAAGGCTTTGAGCGTCTTTCCATAGGCGGCCAAGTCGCCAGTCTTTCTCTCGATGCTAGCGAGGCGGGCGGTCGCATCGAAATGCGCCGGGTTGCGTTTCAAGGCCTGGCGGTAGGCATCCATCGCTTTGCGGATAGCCTGGTTGGCCTCGTGGGCCAGACCTTCGCGGAAGTAGTGGTCGGCAAGCCCTGGTTCCTGCACTCGGGCCGCTGTGAAATGCCGCAGGGCCTGGACTGGCTGCTTAAGGCCCAAGGCGATGCTACCGGCCGAGACCAAGAGTTCCACATCCTTGCTTCGCTGGGGAAGCAGCCTGGCCATCAATGAGTTTGCAGCTTCCAGGTTTCCCAGGGCGGAGTAGGCAAGCGCGAGCGCCCGATCACCGTTTTCCGCAGGCCGCCATGCCTTGAGTTGCATTATGGTTCCCGGTAACGAGGCAGCGTTGGGGCGCCTCGCGATTCTGTGATCGGTGTAAGTGGTGTGAGCAACATCGCTGACAGGCCGTTGCGGCATGTGGCAGCCCATACATTCTTCTGCCGGACCCTGGTGTTTTGCCTTGACGCCAGGGTGGCAGGATTCGCAGCGCTGTTGGTAAGTGAGGCTTGAGGCGGCGTTTACGGGATGCGGGTCGTGACAAGAACCGCACCAGAGCTTACCCTCGCTTGCGCGGGCGCAAGCGCTTTGGCTGAGTTGTTCCGAATGACTGACGACACGGAAGTCCGCCTCCGGTTGAACGAAAGTTGAGAAGACCTCTTCGAGTGCCATGCCCGGCACGTAGTCAGGTTCACGCTTGTTGGGCTGTAGGACCCGGGCGACGCCCTGCAAATGGCATTGTTCACAAACGGCGTCGCGCCTGGCTGGGGGAAGACGGGCGGGCTGGACTATGTTGGCTTTGGAAGGCGAGGCGGCATGTTTGGACCCATCGCCATGACATCGCTCACAACCGATTGCCGCTGGCCCGGATTTGGAGGGAGTGCTATGACAGAAGAGACAGGAGTTTGTAATCGGACGATCGAAGTCTGGATGCCTTTCCCGCTCGAAGCCAGGCGAGATTCCCCAACTCATCGCCTGCTTGTACCAGGAGATCGGCGATTGAAACAAATCCCCATGGATCCGAACGGCATAGCTTTGCCCGACTCTGCCGGAACCGATTGCAAGCTCAACAGGGTAGCTTGCGGTGATACCGTCGCGTGTGACGCTATGCGTCATTCGCCCATTGGCGGTGCCGACGTGCAGGGTCGAAGACGATTGTGGGTGCAGAAAGTTCGCGCCGGAGGCAGGTGGACTGCCGCCGACGCTTTGGGCCATAGGTGTTTGTAAATAACGCTTGACGATTTCAGCGTGGCAGGTGTCGCAGCGTTGGGCGCTGGCCGAGACAGAAGCCAACGCGGCGACAATCAGGAATTTAGAAATCGAAGCGGGCACCGAGTTGGATCTGGCGGTTGCCTGTGACGCTTGTAACCTGGCCAAAGGCCGGGTTTGTCACGTTGGTATTGATGCCACCCCACTGGGGACGGTTGAAGGCGTTTAGGAAGTCGGCACGCATCTGGAATTTGTACTTCTCCCCCAGGCGGAAATTCTTCTGCAAGTTGAACTGCTCACTAATCGATCCGAAGCCTCGGATCTGCGTGTAGTAAGGCGCAGCATTACCGAGAGTCAGCGCTGCGGGATCGGAGAACTGGCTCTTGTTGAGGTACGTGTTTATTGGGTCATTGGTGTTTGCGAAGTTGTAATCGCCACGATTGAAGCTGGCATTTTTGAGATCGCCCGGCTTGACGTTCGCACGCAATGCAGTACCGTTCCAGATGCCTGGAAGCGGAGAGGTGCTGGTGGTGAAGTTCAGCGGTGTTCCGCTGAAGTAGTTCAGGATGCCAGAGAGTTCCCAGCCCCCGATGATGAAATCGAGGGGCTTCCACATGTTGCCGCCGAGTGCCCGGTTGCGACCGATGGGAATCTCATAGTTAAACGCGACTTTAGCGAGGTGGGGCTGGTCATCTGCGGAGACAGCCTTTTCCAGTTTCAAATTGTAAGTATCCAGCGGACGCCCGGCATTATCGCCTTCGAGCGAACTCTGGAGGTTGGTCATGTTCTTAGACCATGTGTAATTGGCGTAGATTTGCATTCCTCTTGAGAACTGCCGGTTCAACACAATCTGTAGAGAATGGTACGTGGAGAAGCCGAGCGGGGCGCCATGGTTGTTAATGACGGCCGTTCCCACAACCTGCGGGTAAGGACGCAAAGCTCCTGCAACGGTCCCTGAGAAACCGGGGAAGGGATACTTAATTCCGTTGGCTGCGGCTTCCGCCTCATTGGAGACACGGTTGCCCAAGCGAGTGCCGAGTTGCAACAGTGCCGGGTCTAGCTGGTTCAGGCGCTGCGCCTGGCCGTAGCGCAGCCCGGTAGACTTATTGCCCACGTAGCCGACATCCAGGATGAGCTTGGGGGCAATTTCGCGCTGGATGTTGAAGTTCCATTGCTGAATGTAAGGCGTGCGGCCGTAGCTGGGGTCAATCATGCCCGGGGCGTTGCGATTGGCAAAGGAAGCATTGAACGATCGGGGGCTGTAGAGATTGGCTGGCAGGCCGCCATCCCAATTGAAGATGCCTGCGGCGGGAGTGGTTGGGTTGGCGGCGAGATTCCAAACCCCGGCGGCCTGAATGCGAGTTGAGCCGCCAAGTGGCGTGCCACCGAAGCCATTAAAGAGATCGCCATCGAACATGATGCCGTAGGCCCCGCGCAGGACAAACTTGAAGGGAGCCTGATAGGCGAATCCGATGCGGGGACCGATGTCGCGAAAAGGCTTGCGGACGCCAAAATAACGCTGGCCGGTACATTGGCTGCAGTTCCCGGCAAATTCATAAGCTCCCGGAAGGCCACTGATCGGGTCGCGCTTGGTGAGAGAGAAGGAAGAGTATCGATCGGCCACTTCGGTGAAAGGTGCCTGATATTCCCAACGCACGCCCAGGTTGAGTGTGAGGCGCTTATTGACTTTGAAGTCGTCCATGAAGAAGGCTGAATAGTAGTTGCGACGGCCTCCGATTCCGGCCGGGTCAGTGAGTCCCGCAGAATCCACCTGCCCAAGCAACATCGAAGCAAAACCAAAGCCGGTCTGGCTGCCGGAAAACGCTTCGCCAGGAATGGAAGTGTGGAGCGCATTGAAATTGAATGTGCCGCCCTGGGTGGGGCGCAGGTTCTGATGGTTGCGCCGGAAATCAATGCCGGCCTTCATAAAGTGCCGGCCTTTAGAGAAGCTGGTGGTGTTCAGCAAGCCCATGCCGATGTAAGCCTGAACGTCGTTTTGGGGATCGCCCATGGCCGAGACGGGCACAAAGGGTCCCGCGCCGTAGTTGACATTGGGGAAGCCGAATGTGCTGAGGTTCCGGATGCCTAGCTGTTTAGCGCCATCCGTTCCCACGTAGGAGCCAATGTTGGGATTGAACATGCGGTTATAGGAGACGGTGAGATTGTTGAGAATTGTGGGATTGACGTTGTAGTCCCAGGCGAGGCGCACGAGCTCAGACTTGATGACCTGGTTACGGGCGCTCGAAAGAGGGCCTCCATCAGCCTTGGTTATGTCCCAGGCGCGGGCCTGATCGAGCAAAAGTCTTGGCCTGCGGGTAAAAGAGAAAGACCCTGAAAGCCGGTGCTTGTCGTTCAGGACTTGGTCGCCCTTTTGAGAGAACTGGAACTGGTCGAAACGCGGAGTGCCCGCCACAGGCCGCAATCCGTTGTTGACCAGAGGAAAGAGGCCATCTGGGCCACGCTCGGTGGGTAGGTAGCCCGCGCGAATTAAGCCCAACAAGTTACGGGAAACGGCAGAAAAGCGACTGACCGGGATGATGTTGCCGGGGAACATTTCGCCGACGAAGCGGCCATTTTCCAACTGACGCATGGTGGCGGGATCGTAAATTGCGCCCCGAAGGACGGGACGGCCGAGTGCGTCCGTCTGGGGAATGGCAGGACCGAGAAGGCGTGAGAAGTTTCCATCGAGCCATTCGGGCTGTGGCAGGGTTGTGCTCGGTGCGCCGAAACCAAGAATTCGTTCCTGATACTTCTCGTAAGTGGTGTAGAAGAACGTCTTATTTTTGCCGTTATAAATCTTGGGAATAACCAGCGGTCCACCGAATGAGAACGCATAATTGAAGCGGCGATCTAAAGGCCTGCGAAGACCGCGGGCGTTGTTGACGAAGGTGTTGGCATTGAATGCTTCATTGCGCAACATGCCATAAGCAGAACCATGGATCTCGTTCGTGCCGGACTTCATGACGTAGTTGAAGACGCCTGCCTGGGCGCGACCATATTCGGCGGAGATGCCTGAGGTTTGCACGCGCATTTCCTGCAGGGATTCCATCGATACAGTGGATTCACCAAAGTGCCCTTGCAGATAGGTTGTGACGCTCGCGCCATCGAGCAGTGTTTCCTTCGAGAAACTGGTGGACCCGTTGATGTTGGAGGTCCAGGAATTGCCGCTTACGCCCGGAGTGATGGCATAGGCAAAATTCTCGACATTGCGTCCGCCGGCAATGGACATCGGCAGATCTTTCATCTGTGCGCTACTCAAGCTGGTGCCGACTTCGGGAGAATCGGTTTGGAGGCGTGGTAATTCGCCCGATACTTCAATGGTTTCCGCTACGCTGCCCAGTTGCAGTTGGAGATCCACACGCAGAACCTCGCGGACATTGAGCTCGATCTGTTTGCGTTCGGCGCGCTTGAAGCTGGCGGCCTCAGCCGAAATGTCGTAGTTGCCCGTGGGCAAGTTAGGAAAGGAGAACTGACCTTCGGCGTTGGTGGTAGTTTCGACAGCGGAATTGGTGCCGCTATTGCGAGCGAAAACTTTTGCATTGGGAATCGCGGCACCGCCGGGATCGGTGATATTACCGGTGATGGTTGCGCGATTCAACTGTGCCAGCAGAATGGCGCTGGACATTAGGAAGACACTAAAACTACGAAGCATTTGTAGACCCTCTTGGATGTCTGAACTTGTCAGCAATACGTGATTCATATCACAAGGGCGTGGGAAGTGGGAAGCCGTTCCAGGGGCGGCTGAAGCCGAAGTCCACCAAGTATGGGTACCATCGTCGCTATGAGACTTCTGCTGATGCTCTTGATGAGTGCGGCAACATTTGAGGATTTGAGCTCAGGCTCTGGGATCCTGGCGCGACTTCACGCTGGATCTACTCCAGCCAAGCACCTGATCGAGACGATGGTTGGAGGGGTTGGGCTGCTTGACTACGACAACGATGGCAAGCTGGACGTCTATCTAGTCAATGGGAGCGAACAGCCTTCCCTGACCAAAACGAGCCCGGCCCACTGGAACCGGCTCTATCGAAACCTCGGCAATTTCAAATTCGAGGACGTCTCCGAAAGGGCGGGTGTTGCCGGGGTGGGATTCGATATTGGAGTGGCTGCCGGGGACTACGATAACGATGGCAATATGGACCTATTTATTACGGGTGTTGCGGGGAACCTGCTGTATCGCAATCGAGGCAATGGCACCTTTGAGGATGTCACGCTGAAGGCCAAACTGCGTAAGCCCGGATCGACGCCCTGGGCGGTGGCAGCAGGGTGGTTCGATATGGAGAACGATGGCGATCTCGACCTGTTTGTGGTGAATTACGTGAAGTGGGATCCGGCGATTGAGCCCGTCTGTGGCGGAGCGATACGGACCTTCTGCCATCCTCGCGAATACAAGGGTCAGCCGAACTCCCTTTATCGCAACGATGGCGGTGGGACCTTTACCGATGTCTCAGTGGAAAGCGGCGTCGCCGCGCAGATTGGCAAAGGGATGGGACTCGCCTTTGGCGACATCGACGGAGACCATCTGCCCGACATCTTTGTTACCAACGATACGGAACCGAATTTCCTGTTTCACAATCTGGGGAAGGGGAGATTCAGCCAAATTGCGGGCCCTTCGGGTGTTGCCTTCAACGATGATGGACGAGCGCTTTCAACCATGGGTGCGGACTTTCGGGACTGGGATAACGATGGGCGGGACGATCTCTTCCTTACCGCATTGACCAACGAGACATTTCCGCTCTATCGCAACGCTGGCAAGCTGCAGTTCACAGATCGTACCTACGCAAGCCTGGTAGGCAAAGCCACACTGGCATGGAGCGGCTGGAGCAATGGCATCTTCGACTTTAATAACGATGGGCTTAAGGATCTTTTCGCCGCATGCTCGGATGTACAGGACAACACCGAGTTGTACTCTGGCCGGGCATCGAAGCAGAGCAACTTGTTGATGATTAATCGTGGAGATGGCAGCTTCGCGGCTCAAGCGGTTGGAAATCCCGCCCGTCATCGTGGCGCCGCTTTTGGGGACCTTGACGGAGACGGCCAGATCGACGCTGTGATTACACGAATTGGCGAGGCACCGCTGGTGCTGAAGAACAGCTTTGGCCAGGGTCAGCATTGGCTCTCCCTGCGGCTTAAAGGCACAAGCAGCAACAGGAGTGCGATTGGGGCGACCATTGAGATCCAGACTTCGGATGGACACAAACAGACCAATCGCGTGTCGAGTGCTGTGGGTTATGCCAGTTCCAGCGAGCTTGCAGTGCACTTCGGACTTGGTCGCGCAACGCGAGTGCCGACGCTTACGATTCGATGGCCGAGTGGCAAGATCCAAACGCTCAAGTTCCCCGCGGTGGACCATTATCTGGACGTTACGGAACCCTGAGTGGCCTTGAGGGAATGCTCGGCACCCAACGCCGCTTTTCCGAGCCTATAGTAAGCCCTGCCGAGGAGGGCATGGGCTTCGCTGTAGCCGGGTTCCATGTCGACAGCCGATTTCAATGCCTCAGCCGATTCCTCCCATCGCTGATGTTGGGCCAAGGCCCGGCCCAGTTGATAGTGATAAGAAGTAACGCGGCGATATTGAGGGGGAGCTTCTTTCAGAAGCTTGAGTGCTTCGCCGCTACGTCCCTCGCGGTAGAGGAAAGATCCGAGAGCCAGGAGAGGATCGGGCTCGGTCACTGCGGAATTTAGTTTCGAGCGCTTTGTCAGGGCGCGTTTCAGTTCGCCTTCGGCCTCTGGACGGCCTAGGGCATCGAGGCTCTGGCCGCGAGCGGTTGCTACTTTCCAATCGGTGGAAACAAGTGCAAGGTCGAATGCGTCCAAGGCTTCTTCGAATCGATCGCTTGAATACAGAGCCCTGCCCCAGTAGTAGCAGGCATCGGGCTCGCGTGCATTTAGACGGCAGGCCTCGGCGAAGTGGAGGATGGCCGCGCGGTAGTCGCCTTTGGAGGCGAGCGCCACGCCGCGCGACTTCTCGCAACGAGCGTCGCAAGTTGCCGACTGCATCCACATCGCCAAAGAAATCAAAATCAACACTATGTAAGTGCTAACACAATCAGAAGCCAATGCGCTCTGCAGCGCACGCAGCGATTTTGTGAGCCTTCCATCTTTGACAGGGAACATGCAAGAGTGGCGAGATAGCTCAACCTCCATGGATTGACGCCCTAATTGCGTGTCCCGGCTTATGGCCAACCCTGCGTAGGCAAAAGGACAACCCGCCAGAGAGCACGTAGAGTATTCCGCTGTCGACTTTGGAGGGCACCCGCGCTTTGCCGTGGATCTTCCATTTGATGTCCTTAGCTTCGAGGAGTGCGCCTGTTTTTAAAGGAATCGATCTATTCAAAGAAACTTGTGTGGGTTCGGAGTGGTCTATTGATTAGGACAGGAGAACACGCAGATGTTTCAAATTGTGGCGATTCTAATTTTGGTTGGGTGCATGCTGGGTTCGGATCTGCATTCTGGATTGGAGAAGTTCCGGAATCGGGATTACATCGGGGCGGAGCAAGAAATGCGTGCGTTTCTAGAAGCTGAGCCCGACAATGCGGATGCCAAGCGGGTGTTGGGATTGTCGCTGGTGCGCCAGGGGAAGAGTGGTGACGCAATAGGCGTGCTGGAAAGTGCTAAAGCATCGGAGCCGGATGTTCAGCTGGCGCTCGCGGCCGCTTATGCCGGTGAAAAAAGATACGGCGATGCGGAGAGGGCAATTGAGGCGGCGGCAGAGACCAAAGGCGATCATGACGAGCTGCCTTTTTATCGCGGCATGTTGAAAGTATTGAAGAAGCAGTACCGGGAAAGTGTAACCGACCTTGAGACTGCGATTCAAAAGGACCCTGAAAATGGTTATGCGTATTACTATGCTGGTCTCGCCTACAGCAATACGAAACGGCCCGACAAAATGGTGACCGCTTTTAACAACTTTCTCAAGCTGGAACCGAATGCGCTCGAAGCATCGAAGGTTCGCTCGTTTTTAAGAGCGAGCCGCTGAGGCGGAGGATTCCAGTTTGCGTCTGAAGTATTTACGCATTGCCGGATTGACCATTGGTGGCTTAATCATCGGCGGTATCGCTCTGGTACATACGCCGCCAGCCAGACGGATAGCGCTGGGGAGGTTGCAGAGCGCACTGGCGGCTCAGGGTATTCGCTTTGAAGCCTCTGGGCTTGATTTCAATTTGCTCAACCTGAAGGCAACTCTCAATGGAGTAGTGATGCAGCCCGAGGCGTCGCTGCCGCCGCTCGCAAAGATTGAATCTGTCGACTTTCAATTGTCGATGCGAGATCTGATTCTGGGGCATTTTGTGGTGACTGATGCGAAACTTCGCTCGGCACGGATCTGGCTCGTAATTGATGCTAATGGGTTGACTAACCTGCCGAAATCGAAGGGTTCGCAGGGAGAAGCATTTGAGTATCTGGTGCAGCGCGCGGCGATCCACGACGGATCGATTATTGTTGAGGACCGCCGGGACGGTTTAAAAGTAGTGTTGCCGCAATGGGATATTCGCGTGGAGGGCAACAGACTCACCAAGCGCCATCGAGTGGAATTCGGCACCAGGAAAGATGGGCTGGCGGAGTATGGAAACAGGATTTATGCCTTCCAATCGCTAAAAGCGACGCTCGATGCGGGCCGGAAGGATGCGAAGCTTGAGCGCTTGGCCTTGAGATCCACGGGGGTTGCTTTGGAGGGGTCGTTGCATGTTCTGGATTTTGAGAAGTTGGGGCTGGATGGAAAGTTTAGAATTTCGGGGGAAGTAAACCAGTTTCTTGCCGAGGCAGGCGGGCGGGTTGAGGCTGATGTTTTGATTCGCGGGACGGTGAGTTCTCCTGAGGTGAGTGCAAGCCTGATTGCCCGCGACGGGTCCTGGCAGAAGTACCGGAATCTTGAACTGGCTGGTGATTTCACTTATGACGGGCAAAAGAAAATAATGGCCGGTAAAGGGCTAACGGTAAAATCCTCTTTGGGCAATTTGAGTGGGGATGCTCAAGTGGCTCTGGGCGGTGGGATGAGCAGTTTTGCGGGGACATTCGAGCGGCTGCGATTGAATGATTTTGTTGCAGGATTAGCCAGCACAGCAAGCGGGAATTTGAGGGCGCAGTGGGAGGCGCTGAATTTTGCGACCGCGAGCGGGGATGCCAATATTCGACTTGTGGGCAACCGGCCTGCGGCGGCGGGAGTGTATCCCGTTGCAGGCGATGTGCGGGTGCGCCAGGGGAAGGGCGGACAGAAGTATGTGAATATCGACAGGGTCATGTTGAGTGGGATAGAGGCCAGTGGGACGATTGTGGTTGGAGTGGGCGATCAACTGAGTGGGCAGTTGTCGGCCAAGACCGGGAATGTTGCCGCGCAGCCTTATATGGAATTGCCGTTGGCGGGCGCGGCCGCTCTCGACCTCATCTTAAGCGGTACGGTAAACAAGCCGCAGGCGGAATTTGCGCTGGCTGCTCCGGCCTTGACGGCTGATACGCTGACCGGCATTTCGGTAAGGTCTGAGGGAAGGGCCAACCGGCAACGAGTGGAGCTGGATTCCGCTATTGTGCAGTGGGGTGGACAGACGCTAGCGGCACGCGGCGTAGTGGGCCTTGGTGGGGATTCGGCTGCTTTAGATTTACAGGCAGAAGTGGTGAACGCGCGGATTGATGATGTGTTGAAGGTGCTGGGCAAAGCGGAAGTGCCGGTGAGTGGAGTTTTGAATCTGAATGCCGACTTGCGGGGGACTGTGGGCAAACCGGCAGGGGATGCGCGACTGTCCGTGGATAACGCGGCGGCATATGGCGAGCAACTGGGGCGGGTGAGCGCGACGGCGCGGTTTGACAAGAATGGGGCAGCGGTGCCCGATTTATTGATTGAGAAGAATGCCCAGGAACGGGCAACAGGGCAAGGCACCTATGCGTTCGATAGCCGGCAGTTCACAGCCTCTTTGCGTAGCGAAGGCTTTCAGTTGGCGCAGGGGCGGGTTGCGTCGCTCGAGGTGCAGGGACAAGGAACAGTAGATCAGCCTGTTGTGCTAGCGCGACTAAAAGGGGATGTGAACGATCTTGGGCCGGTTGAACTGGCCGCAGACTTGAACGGCAAGTCACTCGAAGTGAAGGCGTCGGCGATGAAGCAGAATCTGAGCATTGTGGCGCAAACTACGACGGTGGCTCCGTATCCGTTTACAATGAGCGCGGAAGCGAAAGGGACTGAAGCGGAGTCGCTTCGAAAATGGGTGCCTGCTGATTTTAAGGGCTCAGTAAGTGCCGTGCTGAAGGCGGATGGCGAGATGGAGAAGTGGCAGCAGGCCAATGCAACATTGCAAGCAAGCGCTGCGGCGCTGGAGATACAGGGCCAGGCGCTCAAGCTGGAGAGCCCGCTTGAGGCCACGGTGCGGGCGGGGCAGCTTAGCTTGAAGCCGGTAACCGTGTCGGGGCCAGGGGCAAGATTGACACTGGAGGGGAGTGTGCCGGGAGGCTTGCAGGTGGATGGGGCAGTGGATGTGGAGGCCGCGCAGAAGGCGTTTCGAGCGGCAGCGGAACCAGAGGAAAAGGCATCGGGCCAACTGAAGCTCACAGGCACAATCGGGAGCAAATTCGATGCGGGCAGATATTCCTTGGATCCGAGGATCGAGCTTGATTTGAAGGATGGATTCTATTCCAGTGCGAAGGTTACACCCGTAAGCGGGGCGAACGCACGGGCGGTATTGGCAGAAGGTAATTTGCGAATTGAGACGCTGGACGCCCGGTGGGCCAACGCGACAATTGCCGGCAAGGGCGATCTGCCATTGGGGCTAGTGGCGGGAGAGTTGCCATTTGAAGTAGCGAAGAAGGGCGGGCCGGCAAGCGCGGAATTTTCGGTGAAGGGCTTGGACTTTTCTCAGATCGAGGGTGTGCCCGAAAATGTCGCGGGGCGTAGTTCGTTTACGGCTAAAGTGGAAGCGGCCAAGCCAGAACTGGCCGCATTGCGGGGAGAAATCAGGTTTGAAGAGTTCAGTCTCGATGCGGGCAAGTACCGGTTGGCGCAGGAGGGTGAGTCTTTGTTGAAGGTGGATGCGGGGAAAGTGAGTGTGGAGCGATTTACGCTGCTGGGGCCTGACTCGTCGAAGGTGCTTGTGTCGGGCAGTGCGGAACTGACCGGGAGACAGGCATTGGCCTTGCGGCTGGATTCGAATATTGATCTGGGGCTGCTGGCAGCCTTTACAGAAACGGTTCGCGCGCAAGGCGCGACGACGGTTGCGCTTACGCTGGGTGGGACGCTAGGCGCGCCTGAGGCGGCTGGATCGGTTGAAGTGGCAAACGGATTTATCAGCATGACCAATCCGAAAGTGCAGGCTGAGCAATTGAATCTGCGGATCGATCTGGCAAAGAACCAGGTTCGCCTGAACCGGCTGACAGGAGGGTTGAATGGAGGAACGGTTGAAGGATCTGGCGGATTTTCTTTACGCGGCTCAGAGGTTGAGAACCTGAATCTGAGCTTGGCCATGAATGGTGTGTATCTGGATGTCCCGGCCAATTTCAAGACCCTTTCCAATGCGACTCTGACGATGCGGTCGGCGGGAAGCCGGATTCTGTTGGGCGGTGACGTGAACATTATCGACGGTAGCTACACGGACACGTTGAACCTGGATCAGGGGTTACTGAATGCACTGAATTCGGCATCGACGCCGTCGGATGTGGCTGAGGAACGGTTGCCGCTGCTCGAGCGGCTGGATTACGGAATCAAGATTGACACGGAGAACCCGCTTGTTGTCGATAACAATCTGGCAAAGGCTGAGATTACGATTGATGCGCGATTGACTGGGACCTATTATCAACCTGGACTGGTGGGCCGGGTGAACATTGACGAGGGAGGAAGTCTAAATCTGAATGAGCGCACCTATCTTGTGGATCGAGGCGTGCTCACCTTCAACGACGAGAACAAGATTGAGCCATCGTTTGATATCGTGGCGCGAACGCAGGCATCGGGTTACGATGTCACGCTGTCGGTGCAGGGTGAGGGCAAGGAGCGCGAGACTACGCTCAAATCGGATCCGCCATTGCCGGAACCGGACATTGCCGCGGTGCTGTTGACCGGCAGGACGCTGGATGAGCTACAGGGGCGGGAAACGGATGTGGCCAAGGAACAGGTGCTTTCGTACCTGACCGGACGGGTGGGCGGTTCGCTTGGGCGCGGCATTGAGCAGGCTACGGGTTTGTCGCAAGTGAGAATTGAGCCGAATCTGATTGCCAACGAGTCTGACCCTTCGGCGCGGTTGACGGTGGGACAGAATTTTACCCGGCAATTGAGCCTGATCTATTCCATGAATCTGACGGATTCGGGCGATCAAATCCTGGTGGGCCAGTATGACATCTCGAAGCGGTTTCGAACGCGGGCTTTGAAGCAGACGGACAATTCGTACCGGCTTGATTTTTCCAAGCGCCAGGAATTTGGAGGAAGACCACCTGAGCCAACCACCACGGCGGAGCGGGAGCACAAGCGGATTGGCCAGGTGGATTTGATTGGCCAACAGATCTTCACAAAGGAGCAATTGCGGAAGTTGCTAGCGGCGCGTGAGGGGAAGACCTATGACTTCTTTAAGATCCGCAAAGGGGTAGAGCGGGTGAGCCGGCATCATGCCGATGAGGGACATCTGGAAGCGAGGGTGCGTTTGAATCGAAATACGCGCGAAGGAGTTGTCGATCTTGAATTGAGCGTCGAGCCGGGACCCAAAGTGGACTTCGTGTACGAGGGTTTTCCGGTGAGCGGGGGGATGCAGAAGAATATCCGTGAGCATTGGCGCGACGGTGTTTTTGATGCACAGCGGGCAAGCGAAGCGGTGGAGCGATTGAAGGAAGATTTGGCCGGCCGGGGGTATTTGAAGTCTCAGATCGAATACTCCATTCAGCTGCCGGAGGCGAACCAGAAGCGGGTTGTTTTTGATATCCAGACGGGGGAAAAATACAACGAAGCCAAGCTTGTATTTGCAGGCGCTGCCGGTATTGAAGAATCAGAGCTGAGGAAATTGCTGCGGGATCAGAAGCTAACGCTGGCGGCGCTATCGAGGCCAGAGCCGGCTATCGATTTGATCACCAAGACGTATCGGGAACGCGGGTTTCTCGATGTTAAGGTTGCGAAGCCTGAGCTCCTTCTCGACTCAGCATCGCGCGCAGCCCAAATTGTATATCCCATTGCCGAGGGCCCGCACTACAAAGTTGGAAGTATTGAATTTGCCGGCAATCAGGTATATCCATCCGAGCAATTATTGCCGGCTGTGGCCCTTGAGAAATGGGATGATTACGGCGCTGAGCTGAGGGAAGAAAGTCTCGCGAACCTGCGTGAGTTGTACGGGCGGAAGGGCTACAACGATGTGGAAGTGACCCACTCGCTAAACCGTCATCCTGAGACCGGGCTGGTTGACGTCACATTTCAGATCGCTGAAGGACCGCAGAGCATTGTGGGCGAAGTGAAGGTGGAAGGCAATCTTGATACCTCGCCGAAGCTGGTTCGAAGCCAGCTTGAGCTGAAGACTGGCGATCCGCTGGACCTGGCATTGCTGGGCCGCTCGAGGAGAAATCTTTATACCACTGGGGCCTACTCATTGATCGACATCCAGCGGCATCCGCTCGATGTGGCCGGAGGCAAGAAGCTTGTGCCACTCGACGTGAATGTCCGTGAGGTGCGGCCCTTCCAGTTTAATTACGGTGGATACTTCGACACGGATCGGGGGCCGGGGGGAATTGCGGATTTCTCGAACCGGAACTCGCTCGGGTCCGCCCGCACACTGGGTTTAAGGATGCGGTACGACGCAGATCTGCAGGAAGCCCGCGTTTTCTTCACGCAGCCGTTGCTGAAGCGATTCCCGCTCAGGACCACAGGATCTTCGTTTTTACGCCGCGAGGTTCGGGTTGGCTTCAATACGGACCGAGTGGGCTTTTCTGTTTTGCAAGAGGCGCGACTCAAGAAGGCCTGGATTTTGAATTACGGGTATCGCTGGGAGCAGACCCGGACTTATGACCGTGGCCCCGACCCGATCTTTGACGCAACGCTACGGGTTGCTCCATTCACTGCAGCTCTTTCGCGCGATACGCGGGATGACCTGCTGGATGCGACACGCGGGTCTCTGACGTCGCACGCGGTGGAATACGCGCCTGCGTTCTCTGGCAGCGAGTTGAATTTCGCCAAGTACTTTGGCCAATATTTCCGTTATTTCGCTTTCGACAAACCGCAAATGTTGCCTATGCAGAAAGGCGTGAGAAAGAGCAGGCTCATACTGGCCACGGGAGTGCGCGTTGGTTTAGCGGCAGGATTGAACGGTCAGGATTTGATCTCGGGACGTGGCGAGAGCAATCGAGTCAGTCTGGGCGAACGGTTCTTTGCAGGCGGCGGAACGACAATCCGCGGGTTCAATCAGGACGGGGTGGGCCCAAGGCTATTTGATGGAATTTCGCCTACGGGCGGAGATTCGCTTTTTATTCTCAATACCGAGATGCGGTTTCCCGTCAAAGGGATTTTCGACGGAGTGGGGTTTGTCGATATTGGCAACGTTTATGATCGCATTGGGGACCTCCGTCCGTGGCAAGTGCGCAAGGCGGCGGGATTCGGCATTCGAATCCGCACGCCTTACTTTCTGCTGCGATTAGATTACGGAATCAAGCTGGACCGGAAGCCCGGCGAGTCATTGGGCCGACCGTTTTTTAGCATCGGGCAAGCGTTTTAACTCGGATTTCTCACAAATATAGAGCGCTTCGAGTGCCCTCGATGTGAAGTTCAACCTCCGCTTCTCTCCAAGCTATAATCAGGACCAGTGAGTGCTCAAATGGCCTTGGCCGCGTTTACTTTTGTTGCGGCGGTCGCACAAGCAACTGAGATTCGAGGCCGCATCACCGATCCCTCCTCCGCACCGGTATCCGGGGCGCGCGTAGCCATTGCGGGCCCAGTCAAGCGATCCACGCGATCCAACGGAAAGGGCGAATATTCTTTTGCCGATCTCCCCGTAGGCCGCTACTCATTGGCCGCAACTGCGCCCCAACTCTCGCTCCCCACGCCCATCCTCTTCACCCTCGAGACAACTCCACTCACGCTTGACATCGAACTCAAAGTCAGCGTCATCACGCAAAGCGTAAACGTCGAAGAATCCGCAGCCAACGCCGTCGCCGCCGACACACGCAACAACCCTGCCGCGCTGGTCCTGCGCGGCGAAGATCTCGACATGCTGGGAGACAAACCAGAAGACCTCATCTCAGACCTGATGGCTCTGGCAGGCCCTTCCGCCGGCCCCAACGGCGGCGCGATCTTCATCGACGGCTTCAGCGGCGGCCAACTCCCATCCAAAGACGCGATCCGGGAAATCCGCATCAATCAAAACCCCTTCGGCCCGGAGAATGACCGCGTCGGCTTCGGCACCATCGAAGTCTTCACCAAACCGGGTTCAGAGAAATTTAAAGGCGCAATCTACTACAACTTCGCCGACGCAGTCCTCAACACCCGCAATCCTTACGCTGCCCGGAAAGCCCCCTTCAACCTTCACGAATACGGTGGCAACTTCGGCGGCCCACTCAGCAGGAAATCTTCCTTCTTCGTTGACGTCCGCCGCGACGATATCGACAACGGCGCTGTGATCTCCGGCGCAATCCTCAACCCGGTCACGCTCGAGATCATCAACCCATACACCGACGTTCTGCGCATCCCGCAAAAACGCCTATCAGTCTCGCCGCGAGCCGACTGGCAAGCCACCCCCAACTTCACCCTCACCGCTCGCTACACCTATCTCGAAGCGAGCGTAAGCAATTCTGGAGTGGGCAGCTTCAATCTCCCCGAACGAGGTGTCTTTGCCAAGAGCGCCTCTAACACAGCCCAACTTACCGGCACCTGGATCGCCGGCCCCAACACGGTCAACGAAACTCGCGCCCAGTTCTTCCGCCTCGCCTCTTCAAACCTGCCCAATAGCGCCACCCCGGCAATTCAAGTGCTGGGAGCTTTCAACGGCGGCGGCTCCATCCTGGGCACCTCGTCTGACGCGCGCAACAGTTTCGAGTTACAGAACTACACTTCCATCAGCCGGGGCCGCCACACCTTGCGCTTCGGGATTCGCTTGCGAGGTGAATCAGCAGACACACAGGTCTTCAACAACTTCAACGGCACCTTCACCTTTGGCGGCCCTAGTTCACTTGATCAATACCGCCGCGCAACACCAACCCAGTTCACGCTAAACGCAGGTCAACCTGCACTCTCGGCAACTCAAATCGACGCCGCGATATTCATTGGCGACGACTGGCGCATCCGCCCGAATCTCACCCTCGGCTATGGCCTCCGCTATGAGGCCCAAACCAATCTCGGCGACCCCACCAACTTTGCACCCCGAATAGCCCTCGCCTGGGCTCCTGGCCGCACCAAGTCAAAACCAAAGAGTGTTCTCCGAGCCGCCACTGGAATCTTCTATGATCGCTTCGGCTTAAACAACACCCTCAACGCCAGCCGCTACAACGGCATCCTGCAGCAGCAATACGTCATAGCGAACCCCAGCTTCTACCCCAACCTCCCCACTCCGGCTCAACTCGCCGCAGCAAGAGCCCCCCAGATCATCCAGCGCCTCAGTAACGATCTCAACTCCCTCCGCATCTGGCAAACCGCCATCGGCTATGATCGAGAGCTCCGCCCCGGCACCACAATCTCCTTCACTTATGCCAACGCGCAAGGCGAGCGCCTCCTGCGATCCAGAGTCCTCACCGGCCCGGTCTTTCAGGCCGAATCTACTGGCATCTACCGCCAGCGCCAATGGATCACCAGCCTCAACTCGCGCATCTCAAGCAAGCTCTCGATCTTCGGATCACACGTCTGGAATCGCGCCAGATCCAACACTGACGGCATCGGAACCTTCCCTGCCAACCCAGCAACCGACAGCGGCGAATACGGCCCGGCTGCAACCGACATCCGTCAACGCGTCAGCCTTGGCGGCACCATCGTCTCCTGGCTGGGTATCCGCTTGAACCCACTCTTAACTGCTGAATCCGGCTCTCCCTACGACATCACCGTCGGCCAGGACCTTTATCTCACGACCCTCTTCAACGGCCGCCCGTCGATCACGGCAGACCCAACCAGGCCGGGCGTGATCGCAACCCAAAAGTACGGCCTCCTCGATCCAAACCCAACACCAGGCACAACGACCATAGGACGTAACTACGGCCGTGGCCCCAACATCATCCTCCTCAATCTCCGCCTCACTCGCACCTTCTCTTTCGGACTCGGCGAAGGCCGCGAAGCACCCACCAACATTCCTGGAGGAGGCGAGCGCCGCGGCGACACCTCGGGAGTCTTCGCCAGCGGCTCAGCCACTGGTGGTGCCAAGACCCCACGCAAATACAACGCCACACTAGGCCTTTCGATCCGCAACATCCTCAACCGCAACAACCCCGGCCCGATCATCGGCAACCTTGCTTCGCCAATCTTCGGCCAGGCCAATCAGCCGGCGGGTTCACCTCTCACAACGGGAACCACTTTCTCAGAATCAGCCAATAACCGGCGTCTCGAACTTCAGATGCGCTTCACTTTTTGATCACGCAAATACGTGATACACTGATTTATGTGAAGCAAGTTAGCCACCGCAATGTAACGCTGAGCCTACCCGAAGCACTGCTTAAGGATTTTAAGGTCTTCGCAGCAGAGCGCAACCAGTCCATGACTGCGCTTGCGGCCGAAGCAATCCGGCAAATGATGGAAGCACCCAGCGGCAGAGAGGCCGCCCGCGCCCGTATGATTGACCGCATGAAGAATGCAAAGGATCGAACCAATGGTCGAGGAATTACCTGGACCCGCGACGAAATCTATGAACGTTGAGTTCGTCGACACAAACATCCTGATTTACGCTCACGATACAGCCGACGGGATGAAACACTCCAAAGCCGTTGATCTCCTCCTTCGTCTGGACGAATCCAACAGCGGTGCGCTGAGCACTCAAGTGCTGGTTGAGTTTGTTTCCGTGGGTATTCGAAAGCTCAAATTCAAACCTGAGGAGTTGCAGGAAATCGTTTCCGACTTCAGTCACTGGAAGGTCCATCGGCCCACTCACGCGGAAATCCTGCACTCCATCGTCTTGCAGAGAAACGCTAAAATTTCTTGGTGGGATGCGTTGCTTCTCAACAGCGCCATTCAGTCCGGTGCCACAATTCTCTGGAGCGAAGACTTCCAAACCAACCGGAAATTTGGCAACTTGCAAGTGAAAAACCCATTCCAGACAGAAACGCATTAGAGCTCAAATGCGCTTTCTCATCCCCGGCGGCTCCGGCCAAGTCGGCACAATCTTAGCCCGCCGCCTCCACGCCCAAGGCCACGAAGTCACCGTCCTCTCGCGCTACCCGCAAACCATGCCCTGGCGCAGCCTCCCCTGGGACGGAGCATCTGCCGGCACCTGGGCATACCTCCTCGATTCCGCCGATGTCGTCATCAACCTCGCCGGCCGCAGTGTCGATTGCCGCTACACCGAATCCAACCGCGCCCAAATCCTCCGCTCCCGCATCGATTCTACGCGAGTGATCGGTGAATGCATCGCACGCGCCAAGACCCCGCCCAGCCTCTGGCTCAACGCCTCTACTGCCACAATCTACCGCCACGCCTACGACCATCCTCAGGACGACATCTCAGGCGAGCTCGGCGGCAAAGAACCCAACGCCCCATTCACCTGGCGCTTCTCGATCGACGTTGCCACCCAGTGGGAAGAAACTTTCTTTGCAGCCAACACACCTGGCACACGCAAAGTCGCCCTACGCTCAGCAATGACTATGAGTCCAGACCCCGGCAGCGTCTTCAGCGTTCTCTCCAGGCTCGTCCGCTTAGGGCTAGGCGGCGCAGCAGGCAGCGGCGGCCAATACGTTTCATGGATCCACCATCGAGACTTCACACGGGCCATCGACTTCCTGATTGAACACCCGGAACTCGACGGCCCGATCAACCTCTGCTCCCCCTACCCGCTGCCCAACTGCGAATTCATGAGTGAGCTCCGCAAAGCCTGGGGACAATCGATTGGACTCCCTGCAAAAAAGTGGATGATCGAATTCGGCGCATTCTTCCTCCGCACCGAAAGTGAGCTCATCCTCAAGTCACGGCGAGTCATTCCAACACGCCTCATCAACGCCGGTTTTGACTTCCAATTCGCCCATTGGCCAGAAGCCGCCCAACACCTGGTCAACGACGCTCGCTAGAATCACATCTATGCGATTGTTGGCTGCTCTCTACGTTTTACCCATCCTGGCGCAACAAGCCCCTCCACCGGCCGATCCCTTCATCCGCGAGAACTACTCCAAGTACGATCACAAGATTCCGATGCGCGACGGCGTCAAACTCTTCGCCAGCGTCTACCTGCCTAAAGACGCCCTTACCGACGGCAAGACCTACCCCATCCTCCTCCAGCGCACGCCCTACAGCGTTGCCCCTTACGGTATCGACAAATACCCGGTCAACCTCGGCCCCTCGCAACTTTTCTCGCGCGAGAAATTTATCTTTGTCTACCAGGACGTGCGGGGCCGCAACATGAGCGAAGGCAACTTCACTCTCACGCGCCCCTTCAAGACCAACAAACAAGGCCCTAAGGATATCGATGAATCCAGCGACGCCCACGACACCATCGAATGGCTCATCAAGAACATCCCCGGCAACAACGGCAAGGCCGGCATCTGGGGTATCTCGCAACCCGGCTTCTTTGCCAGCGCTGCGCTGATCGATAGCCACCCTGCGCTGGTCGCTGTCTCGCCCCAAGCCCCTGTCTCTGACTATTACCTCAATGACGACAGCTACCACAACGGTGCCTTCATGCTGGCGCACCGCTTCCGTTTCTATTCGAACTTTAAGCAACGCGCAGGCGACCCCGCACCACCTCCACCGCCCGGCCCCGCCTTCGACTTCGGCACTCCCGACGGATATGAGTTCTACCTGAATCTGGGTTCGCTGGCCAATGCAGAAGAGATATACTTCAAGCGCACACAACCGTTTTGGACCGAGCACATGGACCACAGCACTTACGATGAGTTCTGGAAGTCCCGCTCCATCTGGCGTCACTACAAAGCCACCAAACCCGCCGTGTTAACGGTAGGCGGCTGGTACGATACCGAAGACCCCATCGGGCCACTACGCACCTTCAAGGAAATCGAAAAAGCAGGGCCACAGAACAAGAACATGCTCGTCATGGGCCCCTGGAATCACGGCGGCTTTGCTCGCGGCGATGGGGATCGCTTAGGCAATGTCACCTTTGGTTCAAAGACCGGACTTTTCTATCGCGAGAAAATCGAGTTCCCCTTCTTCATGCACTTCCTCAAGGCCAAAGGTGACGGCAATATGGCCAAGGCCTGGATCTTTGAAACCGGTGTGAATCAGTGGCGCAGATACGACGCCTGGCCTCCACCCAAGTCTGCAAACAAAACCTTCCACTTCGCCCCCGAAGGCAAGCTCAGCAACCAGGCTCCAACTGCGGCAACCAACGAAGAATACATCTCAGACCCGGCCAAGCCTGTCCCCTACATCAACACCGTTACGGTCGCAGTTAACAACACCTACATGACCGAAGACCAACGGTTCGCCGCCGCCCGGCCCGATGTCCTTGTCTTCAAAACCGAAGCCCTCGATAAAGATGTGACAGTGATGGGGCCGATCGGCGTCGACCTGAAAGTATCGACCAGCGGCACGGATTCCGATTTTGTGGTGAAGCTGATTGATGTCTATCCGGGCGACTACCCGGAACTCGTTCCGGCTACCGCAGTCAAAATGGGAGGTTACCAGCAACTCGTGCGTGGCGAACCCTTCCGTGGCAAGTACCGCCAGAGCATCGAGAAGCCCGTGCCCTTCACTCCAGGTCAACCGGTGCACATCACCTTTGAAATGCCCGACGTAGCCCACACTTTCCGCCGTGGACACCGCATTATGGTGCAAGTGCAAAGCTCCTGGTTCCCGCTGACGGATCGCAATCCGCAGAAGTTTTTAGACATCCCCAAGGCCCGCAACTCTGACTTTGTAAAGGCCACCCAGCGAGTTTATCTGGGCGGGGCAGACGGCTCGAAGATTGAACTGCGCGTCCTCGATTAGGCCGCCGGTTCAAAACGGATTGTCAGCTTCATTCCAGTTGCGGCCGCCAGCCGCTTCAACGTTTGTGTTGAGGGCTGAGACTTGCCACCCTCCAGTCGCGCGATCACCGATTGCGTAGTCTGCATGCGTTGCGCCAGTTGCTCTTGACTTAAGCCAGCCGCAACCCGTGCGGCAATCATTGCTTGCGCCAGTTCAAACTCGGGCTCCAGCGCTGCATAGGCTGTACGGTAATCCTCTTCCAGCATCCATTTTTGGTGCAGATCACGAATTCGGCTCATTGCATCCTCTCCTTTAATCTCTTCAGCGCCAGCTCAATTTCTTGCTCCGGGGTCTTCTGTGTTTTCTTTACAAACACGCGAACAATCAGCACACGCTTTCCAACGGCAGTTACGTAAAGTGCTCGCGAAATCCCATCCTTTCCTGTCATCCGCATTTCCCACAAACTTCCGCGGATGTGCTTTACATAAGGTTCCCGCACTTGGGCCAACCCCATCGTCTCAATCAGGTCTGAAATAAAGACCAGCTTGGCTCGCATGTCAGCGGGCAGCGCTTCGATTTCAGCGTCCACAACCGGACCTATCGTTTCAACGGTCCATTCCATCTATCACTTGCATTATAGCTTTTTTGCTATCCATGCCAAGACTCTAATTTTTGTAATAGCATAACTCCAATGCTCAATCGCCGCGCATTCCTCGCCGCCACCGCATTCGCCGCATCCGCCCAGTCCAGCCCTTTCTCCTGGCCCAACAACAAACGCCTCGCCGTCTCCCTAACCTGGGACGACGCCCGCCTCTCTCAAATCGATACGGGCCTCAAACTCCTCGAAAGCCTCGATCTCAAAGGCACCTTCTATCTCTCCCTCCCCGCCATGAAAAAGCGGGTCGACGGCTGGAAGGAAATGATCCGCCAGGGCCACGAGATCGGCAACCACTCCACCGCCCACGCCTGCACCGGCAACTACCGCTTCACCCGTGCCCTTGAAGACTTCACGCTCGTAGAAATGTCGCAAGACATCGACAACGCGAACCGGGAAATCGAAGCCACCCTCGACGTCAAGCCGCGCCACTTCGCCTACCCCTGCGGTCAGAAATTCGTCGGTCGCGGCAAGACAGTCAAAAGCTACGTCCCCCTCATTGCAGACAAATTTGAGTCAGGCCGAGGCTACCTCGACGAGATGCCCAACTACCCGCAAATCTGCGACCTCTCGCAACTCATGGGAACCCACTTCGATGGCATCGACTTCCCCGCCATGAAGGCCATCCTCGCGAAGGCCGCCAAAGACGGCCGCTGGGTTGTCTTTGCCGGCCACGAGATCGGCAAGTCCGCCCCACAAACCACCGACGTCGAGGCCCTCAAGCAACTCGCCAGCTACCTAAAAGACCCGGCCCACGGCATCTGGGTAGACACCGTGGGCCGCATCAGCAAACACCTGTTAAAAGCGCGCGCCTAGACTTCCAGCTTCCAGGGTGCCCGGTACTTCGCCTTCAAATAAGGCTTCACCTCATTCTGCTTCACCGTCCAGTTCTTCTCATCCCAATCAAGACGCGTCTTGAAGCGCATCGAAAGATTCGCGAGAATACAAGTCGTCGAAGAACGCACGCAAGTCTCAATCTCGCTCTGTGGCTTCTCGCGGCTCTTGATGCAAGCCAGCCAGTTCTCCCAGTGCGGTACATTCATCTGCCGCATTACATCGTCTTTTTCGAAGGTTTGCGCTTCGACCGTAGACTTCGCATTCGGCACCAGCCAGCAACCACTTCGATTCACGATCAGCGTCGCCTCAGTGCCATGGATCGCTGTCGCCGCACCCTGCCCAAACATCGGCATCGGGTTTGCCGTCCGGCTCTCGTAGCTGGCAATAAATTCTGGATACTCAAAAGTCGCAAGCAAGGTATCTGGCGTATCCCGGTTGTCAGTAACATGCAGCTTGTTGCCCATCGCCGAAATCGACGTAGGCATAACTTCGTTGAAGCATTGATGCACCGGGTCGAGCAAATGCACGCCCCAGTCGGTCATCGCCCCACCCGCATAATCCCAGAAGTAGCGGAAGGTCGGGAAGGTGGCCTTGGTAACCCCCCAGCGGTTCTCGTTAAACGGAACCTTCGGCGCGGGGCCCAGCCACATATCCCAATTCAAACCCGGAGGCGGTGTAGAGTCAGCCGGATTGCCCCAGCCCTCCTTCGGCGTCGTCCCGGACTGCCAGGTGTGGACAAAAGTAACGTCACCCAGAATGCCACTCTTCACAAGCTCCGCAGCCTTCTTGAAATAACCACCCGAGCGCTGCATTGTACCTGCCTGCACGATCCGCTTATACTTGCGCGCTGCTTCTACCATCTTCACGCCTTCGTCGACATAAACCGCAGCAGGCTTCTCCACATAAACATCCTTGCCAGCCTTGCAGGCCTCGACTGTCATATAGGGATGCCAATGGTCGGGAGTCGAGATACAAACCGCATCGATCGACTTGTCAGCAAGGATCTTGCGGAAGTCTTCGGTGCCCTTGATCTCATAACCGCCACGGCGAGCTGAAGCTTCAGCCCGCTCCAGATGCGGCTGATAAACATCGCAAAGCGCGGCAGGCTGCAAGCCCGGCACTTTCATCGAGTAGCCAAGGTTGCCAGATCCCATGGCTCCAAGGCCGATGAAGCCGACGGCAACGCGGTCGTTTGCCCCCTTCACCTGGCCAGTAAAAATTGAGGTTGTAAACGCCGTGCTTAGCGCTAGCGAAACGCTTCTTCGAGTGATTGGCTTTTGTTGATCCATAGTTTCCTTTCCCGTACATCTACGGAAACTATGTATTGTATCTGCTAGGCAGCAGTTGCGGCCGAGGGCTCTTGAGCGCCCAGGTTCGATTCCAGAATCCAGTCTAGTTGCTGGCGCTCAAACGGCGCTGCACAATAGTCTGCCGCACCGGCGTCCATTGCGTCCAGCCAATCATTGACTTCTGGAACCCGGCTCACTACCACCACTGGGCTGCTCACTGCATGCAAGAGCTTAAGCAATCCGGGGTGGCGTGTTTCGCAGAACACCAGGTCAAATTTTTGCGATTCAGGGTTTTGGGATTCGAGACTCGAACTCTCGTGTACTTCGATCCCTCGGGACCTCAAGTATTGATGAAGTTCCCCGGCGAGTACGGGTTCGATCCCGGCGAGGAGTACTGATTTGCCTGACACTGTCATATCGATCTGCTTCCTGCTACTTTGCGCTACGTCTAGGAAAGATCTCGAACGGGGAGGTAATATCGCTCAATGGGTTCGCTGCGTGGTCGGGGACGCGGCAATTTCTTACTAAAAATAGTTTAGCTCCATTTCCAGACTCTGACTGATAAAATTAGAGTTTCAGGAGAGTTCAATGTCTGTTGTCCGTCGCAAGAGCACTGTTGTTGATATCGGTGGCGTCAAAGTTGGTGGTTCCAATCCGATCATGGTTCAATCCATGACTAATACAGATACGGAGGATGTTACATCCACCGCAAAGCAGGTCATGGAACTCGCCAAAGCAGGCTCGGAAGTCGTCCGTATTACGGTCAACACCGACGCAGCCGCCGCAGCTGTTCCCAAAATCAAAGACACTCTGATGCTGCATAATGTTTCAGTTCCTTTGGCAGGAGATTTCCATTACAACGGCCACCTTCTTCTCCGTAAGTATCCAGACTGCGCCCGCGCCCTGTCGAAGTACCGCATCAACCCCGGCAACGTGAACATCGGCCGCAAGACGGACGACAACTTCCGCACCATGATTGAATGCGCGATTGAATTCGACCGTCCCGTCCGCATCGGCGTCAATTGGGGTTCGCTCGACGCCGCACTCCTCACCCGCATGATGGACGAGAATGCCAAGTTACCGCAGCCCCTCGACGCCCGCGAAGTCACCCTTAACGCCATCGTCGAAAGCGCGCTCCAGGCCGCTGCTGCAGCCGAACGCCACGGCCTGGCCCACAACAAGATTCTCCTCAGCGCCAAAGTCAGCGGCGTGCAGGATCTGATCCTTGTCAACCGCAAGCTGGCTGCCCGTTGCGACTATCCGCTCCACCTCGGCCTCACCGAAGCCGGCCTCGGCTCTAAAGGTGTCAGCTACACCGCCGCGGCCCTCAGTGTCCTCCTTCAGGAAGGCATTGGCGACACCATCCGCGCCTCACTCACCCCGCTTCCTAACGGGGACCGCACCGAGGAAGTTCTCGTCTGCCAGCAGATCCTGCAAGCTCTTGAGATCCGCACGTTTACACCGCAAGTGGTTGCTTGCCCCGGTTGTGGCCGCACTACGTCAACCTATTTCCAGGACATGGCCGATCAGATCCAGCGCTACCTGCGCGAGCAAATGCCCACCTGGAAGCCCCTCTACCCGGGTGTTGAAATGATGAAAGTAGCGGTGATGGGCTGCATCGTCAATGGCCCAGGAGAATCGAAGCACGCCAACATTGGCATCTCTCTGCCTGGCACCTTTGAAGAACCCGTCGCCCCTGTCTATGTTGACTCCAAACTCTTCCGCACTTTGCGGGGCGACCACATCGTAGAAGAGTTCATCGTCATGCTCAACGACTACGTGGAGAAGACCTACTCCGCCGAGCGCGAAGCCGTCGGCGTCTAGATCAGGTAACGCCAAATATGTAGCTACATATTTGGCGCTATAGTTCGGAACGATGATACGGTTCGATTGGGATCCGTCAAAGGCACAACTAAATCTGAAAAGCACGTCATCGCTTTCGATGATGCGATCTTCGTTTTTGAAGATCCCTATGCGTTACGTCGTCAAGACCGCGTCGATCCTTCTGGCGAGCAAAGGTGGCAGGCCACACGAAAGGAAAAGCGACTTTATGAAGCGAATCGTGCAAAGAACCTTGAGTTCTAATCCCCTTACTCCCGCACGCAAAAAACGACTGCAAGCGCTAGCACTTCGCCCGGATAGCGAAATCGACCTCTCAGACATCCCAGAACTCACTCCGGCCTTCTTCAAGAACGCGGTACGCAACCCCTTCTATCGTCCAGTCAAACAGCAGTTAACCGTAAGACTGGATTCAGACGTCGTCGCATGGCTTCGCCAAAAAGGCAAAGGCTATCAGACTCGGTTGAACCAAGTGATGCGAGAGGCAATGATCAAGGAACTCCGCAAGAACGCTTAGGCCGCCCAGCGCGAAGCCGTTAACGCCTGACACCGGCCGCCTTCCGCGCGGCCTCAATCATCAAATACTCGGCCATATTTTCGGTCGTCACTATTCCCACCAGCCGCCCTGCGTCCATCACAGGCAGCGTGCCGATTTCGCTTCCCTGCAGCTTCTTAAACGCGTCCTCCAGCATTTCGTTTGAGTCCACCACTGGCACATCTTTCCGCATCACATCCCCTACGGTCTTGGGTTCCCGCAACGCTAGAGCAGCAAACAAGTCCTCCCGCCTCAACACCCCCACCACATGATCCCCATCCACCACCGGGAAATCATGCTGAGATCCTGAAAGAATCAATTCCACTGCTTTATCCAGCGAATCCTCAAGCTCAATGGTTCGAAACTCAGTCAACATCGCCCGATCCACCGCCGCCTTGCCCAGCACGGCATTCACTTGCACTGACTCGGCCTCTTGCCCCGCCCCAATCCATACAAACAGCGCTATAAACATCAGAAACGGATTGAAGAACAATCCTAAAAACCCAAACAGCAACGCCATCCCCTGCCCTACCTTTGCCGCCGTCTGCGTTGCCGAAACATGGTCGGTCCGCGTCGCCAGAAATGCTCGCAATACCCGCCCCCCGTCCATGGGAAATGCAGGCAGCAAATTGAATCCCACCAGAAACAGATTCACCACCATCAACCGCTCCACCACTGGCCCCGTGGCAACGCCTAGATTTCCCACGGCCTGCCATCCTCCCGCTATCTGCAACCACAAAAACAAAAGGGCTGCGATCACCACATTCACTGCCGGGCCCGCAAGGGCGACAACCATTTCTTCCTTCGGATCCTCCGGCATCCGGTCCAACCGCGCCACCCCGCCGATCGGAAGCAGCGTAATATCCTTTGTCCCGATTCCATACCGCCGCGCCGCCAGTGCATGACCCAACTCATGCAACACCACGCAGCCGAACAGCGCCAGCATGAAAAGTACCCCGGACGCGACCCCGGCGATCCCTTCTCCCTTCTGCCAATGCCCATAGCCCACCCAGGCCAGAATCAGCAAAAAGGTCGTATGAATCTTGAGATCAATGCCAAAGAGCTTTCCAACTGTCCACGACCATGCCATTAAGATTTTCCATCCGCTTCCTGCCGCTAGGCGTAAATCAATCCGTTGTCATCATCTCCGTATAACGCCGCTGCATTTCCTCCGGCGTCACCTTTTCGATTTCGTGACCGAGCAACCACTCATGACCAAACGGGTCACGAACTTTTGAACTCCGCTCTCCGTAAAACTGATCCGTTGGTGCCATCACCTCAGTAGCTCCGGCCTCAATCGCAAGAGCATGAGCCTCATCGGCGTTGTCCACATGCAGGTGCATCCCAAAAGTAGTCCCGCCCAAACTCAGCGGCCCACGAATCCCATACTCGGGAAACTCATCCGACAGCATTACCACCGTCTCCCCGATCAAAATCTCGGCATGACCCACGCGCCCACTCGGCTCGGTCAATCGAAACTTCTCCACAGCTCCAAACGCCCGCCCATAAAAATCAATCGCCTCCGTAGTAGACGACACTCGCAAGTAAGGAAACGCTTCAAGAATCTTCATGCCGCCAGTTTAATCTGCTTTTTTCCGGCCCATTAAGACTACCGAGCCTCAACTGGCTTGCGACACAGATACATCGTGAAACCCCGAATGAATCCGGCACCCCGGCGGCTGCGCCTCAATAATCTTCGCCTCCGCCGCCAGCAACACCTGCCACCGCGCCTCCACCTCATCCTTAGGTGCCACCTTGTGCGCCATCTTCAAAAACACCTTATAGTGCCCCATCTCCGATGAATGCAAGGCCTTATAAAAAGCCCCCAGCTCAGCATCCTCAGCCACGCTGGCCAACACAGCAAACCGCTCGCAAGACCGCGCCTCAATCAACCCAGAAACCAGCAGCCGGTCCAGCGTCTCGCTAGTCTTTCCGTTCCTCACCAGTCTCCGCAAATCAGAAGCGTAATAACTCTTATGCCCCCGCTCCATCTTGCCACCCCTGCGAATCAGCAACCGCGTCACCTGAGCCAGATGCGAAGTCTCATCCTTGGCCACACTCGTCATCGCCTCCACCCAACCCGGAGTCCACTCATTCGGCCACCGCGTCAGCAAGTCCATCGCATTGAGCGCCGCCTTCATCTCCAGAAACGCATGGTCAATCAACAAAGCAATCGGGTCCGCCAGGGCACTAGCCCCCCACGCAACAGGCGTCGTCGATAACAACGGCAACTCTTCAGTCTTCTTCAAAGCACTCACCCTCCTAACTTAGCTCGATTATTGGCGTGCTCCTGCGAATCGAGACGATGCCTGGCGAATTTGAGCAAGCGATGCTATATCTGTTGTGCAGAGCCATCCGTTGTCAATTCCGCCCAGCCGATGCCGAAAACACCTAAACCAACCATCACCGCCGACTAGATCGCCGAAATGGCCACTCGGGGAGAAGACGTTTCTCTTCACTTCACCAACAAATTCAAAATGGTCCGCGCCATTCAGCGAGTCAACGTAGATCTGACGCAAGGCATGTTGCGCGAGCTCGACAGCCGCACTCCTCATGGAACTAGTCGAAGGCAACGACCCCACGGCATTACTCCCCCTCGCTCCTCCCCACTCAGATCAGCAGTCCTTCTTCGAATAGCTGTAAACGCAACCTCATTCGTTTGTTGTCATTCAACGCAAGCACGCTAACGGTCGCCCGTCCCGCCGCAGAGAGCCCTTCGATGAACGGTCCCTTCCATCGGAAATGATCACTCCAGGAGTCTCTGCGCGGATGGAAAAGCACAGTGATCTCGCCGGTGACTGGATCGATCCCGGCAAGGTTCGGACCCTTCTTGCGATTGCAAAAGTGGCAGGCCAAGGCTAAATTCTCAAGATTGTTGGACGCAACGTGCTGGCGGGCAATAAGGTGCTCCACATGGTGAGCAAACTCGCTGTATTGTTGATGGAGCTGGCAGTACTCGCAGCGATCCCCGGCACGAATGCGTACTCTCTCTCGGACAGATTCGGAGCTCACGCAGCCAAACGGCGCTAGGCTTTCAACTTTAAAATCGTGATCGATTCCGCGCCGTCGATCAACGATTCATATTCCGCGTCCTCGTCGGGCGTAATCTCTCCGTCGTTCGCGCGTCTCGCCAGATAGTCGACGCGCGCCTGCACGTCGGCAGAAATTTGAAACTCAACAATCTGCCGCAGCGCTGAAAGATCCAGTGAAGAAGCCAACGGGTCTAAAAGGCCGTCCAAACTGGCCGTGCTCATAACTCAACACTACCACCGTCGAATCTTCCCCGATCAAAGCGCTCCCTCTATTCATCACCTCTCTGTTACCATCGACGCTACAAGAGAAGATGCTCGGCGAAACCATCGGTCATTACCGAATCACAGCTAAATTAGGCGAAGGCGGCATGGGCGCCGTCTACCGAGCCATCGACACCAAGCTCAACCGCGAAGTCGCGATCAAAGTCCTCCCCGACACCTTCGCCGCCGACCCGGACCGCCTCGCCCGCTTCACCCGCGAAGCCCAGGTCCTCGCCTCCCTCAACCATCCCAACATCGCCACTATCTTCGGCGTCGAAGACAAAGCCCTCGTCATGGAGCTGGTCGAGGGCAACGACCTCGCAGGCCCTCTCCCCCTCACCGAAGCACTGAACATAGCCAGACAAATCGCCGAAGGCTTAGAGGCCGCCCACGACAAAGGCATCATCCACCGCGACCTCAAACCCGCCAACATCAAAGTCACCCCAGACGGCATCGTCAAGCTCCTCGACTTCGGCCTCGCCAAAGCCACAGACTCCGCAGCAACCGCAACCTCAGCCGACTCCCCCACAATGACGATCAGAGCCACCCAGGCCGGCCTCATCATGGGCACCGCAGGCTACATGTCTCCCGAGCAAGCTGCTGGCAAGACCGTCGACAAGCGAGCCGACATCTGGGCCTTCGGCGTCGTCCTCCACGAACTCCTCACCGGCAAGAGACTCTTCCACGGCGAAACCGTCTCCCACACCCTGGCCTCCGTCCTCAAAGACCCCATCGACTTCGCAATCCCCCAAGCCCCGCCACCAATCCAGCAACTCCTCGCCCGCTGCCTCGACCGCAACCTCAAGCACCGCTACAAAGACATCAGCGAAGCCCGTATCGCAATCGAAGACCACCTCGCCAACCCGCAAGCCAAAACAACCGTAACTCCCACCTCCCGCCCAACCCTCTGGATGTCCGTCGCTGGCGTCCTGTTCCTCGCCTTGGCAGTTACAGCCTTCTGGCCCCGATCTACCCCTACTCCCCCACGCGCAGTGTATTTCAATCTGGGCGAAGACTATAAGGCTGCCCTCGTGAGTCCAGATGGCAACTGGCTCCTCTCGCAGAGGCTGGACACTGGGGGATTTCTCTATGTTCGCCGCCTGGACAACCCCAATTGGCTCAAGCTCGCCGGCACCGAATCCACTTCGTTGGATTCTTACTTCTGGTCAGAAGATTCCACAGCAATCGGTTTCGTCTCTTCCGATCGATTATGTATCGTTTCGCTGAACGGCTCGCCGGCGCGAGATCTCATCCCGGTGAAGGATTTTAGAGGCGCCGCTTGGCGAGGTGGCACAAAAGACGGCACCATTCTCATCGCAAAAGACGGCAAACTGACCGCGTTGGACCTTCGCTCGTCGGCTTTACGAGATCTGCCACTGGAATTCAAACCAGGCAACCCGCCACGTGAGCCTGTGTTTCTTCCGGCCGGAGACGGCTTCACCTTCCTCCTGGAGGTCGGGCGAGACACAAGTGTCTTTCGGTCTCGACTCAGCACCTCGTCCTTTGACCCTTTCCTGGACTCCCCTCGCAAGGTAGGTTTCGCCAAACACCCTGCCACCGGCAACTGGCACATCATCTATATGGCCAGCGATCCCGAGCTCAGAACCACCACCACGCTCTTTGTCGCGCCTGTGGATGCAACCTCAGGGGACCTTCTCTCGGAGCCCGTGCAGCTCATTCAAGGACTGGCAAGAAATCCGAAGCGTGCCCTTTTCTCTATTGGCAATGGTGGCGTCATGACCTTCGATTACGCGTTGGCGGCCTTGCCCGTTTGGCGGCTTAGTTGGAAAGATCGTAACGGCAACTTGCTCGGGAGAATGGCGGAAGGCCGTAGCATCGTCTCCATTGCCCTCTCCCCGGATGAATCCAAAATCGCTGTAGCTCTCCTTGAGCCTACATGGCACATTTGGCTTTTCGATACTAAAACAGGCGTAGGGCAAAGGATTTCAAACTCACCCAATCAAGAATTTCTCCCCGTTTGGGCCCCAGACGGGAAATCTATTGTATATACCTCCACTTCCGCAGGAACCACGGAGATTTGGCGCCAATCCTTTGACCTGACTCAAAAGAAGGAATTACTCTGGCAAAGACAGGATTTAGTGATAGGCGGCACCATGAGGAAGCTGGGCTTTTCAGCCGATGGACGTTACTTGCTTTCCATTTTCAATCGGCAAATCCAACGCTTGGATCTTGATGCGAAAGTCCCAAGAAACTGGGAAGAACTAGGCAAATTGGAATCCGGATCTGCCACTGCGGAGTTCTCCCCGGATGGCAATTCGATAGTCAACTCAGCGGGTATCGATGAAATACTGACCCAAGCCACTTCCCCTTCACAGGATCCGCCCAAACGCCTTAAGGTTGGAATCGGATCGCTCTCCTGTTTCTTCTTTAGCCCGGACAACCGCACACTATACGCCAAGTCAAACGGGAATCTTGTATCAATTCCATTCTCTCCAGACCGCACCCTGGGAGAACCGAAGACCCTCTTTCCCTGGACTACTCATGCTCGTGTCGGATCCCGGTTGGGTGCGGCATCTCGCGATGGCAATCGGTTACTCGTCGTTGACACAGACGAAAAAGATAAGCTCTATACTCAGGTCCTCACCGACTGGACCACCCTCCTCCCCAAATAGCCACAACCGCCCGTGTAAACTGAGTCCATGAGCTTGGCCCGCAAAATGACCGCAATCATTGAACGCGAGGACGATGGCTTCGTCGCCCTGTGCCCGGAACTCGACATTGCCAGTCAGGGAATGACGATCGAAGAAGCTCGCGCCAACCTGATTGAAGCCCTCACGCTCTTCTTCGAAACAGCCTCCCCCTCGGAAGTCTCTCGCCGATTTCACAGCGAGGTCTTTGTGACGCAGGTCGAGGTACCTGTTGGGTAAACTTCGTGTGCTTTCCGGCACCGAGCTTTGCCGGATTCTCGAAGAGCACGGATTCGTTGCCGCCCGCCAGCGCGGCAGCCATCGCATCATGCAGAAGCGTACTGAAGCAACCACCATCACGGTCCCAGTCCCGCTCCACGACCTTGTCCGGCGCGGCACTCTCCTAAGCATCATCCGCCAATCTCAACTTGCAAAAGTCTTATTCGAGCACGACTAGTCGCTCTATCTCGTTTGGCGGCCTTCGGTTACCATCGACGCTACTAGAGAAGATGCTCAGCGAATCCATCGGTCATTGCCGGATCACAGCAAAACTAGGGGAAGGCGGCATGGGTGCCGTCTATCGCGCCACCTACACCAAGCTCAACCGCGAAGTCGCCATCAAAGTCCTCCCCTACACCTTCGCCGCCTACCCAGACCGTCTCGCCCGCTTCACCCGCGAAGCCCAGGTCCTCGCCTCTCTCAACCACCCCAACATCGTCACCATCTTCGGCGTCGAAGACAAAGCCCTCGTCATGGAGCTCATCGGCGGCAGCGGTCTGTCCAGGCCCTCACTCCTCACCGACTGGACCACGTTCCTCCCCAAATAGCCGACATGGCTTCAAAACTTCGACAAGCAATGGTATATCTGTTATACAAATTCAAGCGTTGTCGATTCCATCCAGGCAAAAGCAAAACCGTCCTGGCCAGGCATGGAATCAGCTTGGATCAGGCTGCTGAAATTTTCGACCAAATTTATATCGTCGACCAAAAGAGCGATGATCCACTGCAATACCGTGCCATCGGTTGGAGCCGGGGCGACCTCTATTCGGTCATTTTCGAGGTTCGTAGCGACGCCATCGGCGAATACATTCATCTGATCACGGCGTGGAAATCCACAACGATGGAGCAGAAACTTTATGCCGAGAACACCTAAAACAAATATCACCGCCGACCAGATCGCCGAAATGGCCACCCGGGGCGAAGACGTGTCTCTTCACTTCACCAACAAATTCAAGGTGGTCCGCCCCATTCAGCGAGTCAACGTCGATCTAACCCAAGGGATGCTGCGAGAACTCGACAGCCGTGCTGCCCGCCTCAACATCAGCCGCCAAGCCGTCATTAAAACGCTTTTAGAACAAGCCATTACCGGATCCCAGCGGAAATAATGGTGGAAATCCAATGAGCACACTCACCCTTCGACTCGCAGACGAAAAGAACGCCCGCTTGCGTCAGCTAACGTCTGCCCAGGGCGTCAGCATGAACCACCTTTTGGATGAACTAGCCAAACTCGACGAGCATTTCGGTACATAAGACTCAACCCCGGCAGCTACCAGATCGCCTCAGCATACCTCTCCAAAATCACCTCGTCCGCACTCACCAGCTTCGAATTGCGAACCATCGCCTGTGCCACAATCAGACGGTCGAAAACATCCTCAGTCCAACTAATTTGCAATGCCTCGTTTGTCACAGCCGAAAAAGGAAGATCGCATACCCCAAGTCCGATCCGTCCGGCCAGATCCCGGATTACGTGCGCGGAACTTACCTTCCCCCGGCGGAACAAATAGCTGAGTTCCAATTCCACCATTGGCGAAACCAGCAGCGTACCGGCGCGCTCAATGTTCCGGCGCGCCTCCTGACTCAGTCGCTTGATACGACCTTCATAAAGCCAAACCACGATATGCGTATCGAGGTAGACCAGACTCACAATCCGCCCCTATCCTTTCGCCTTGGGCTGGCCGAAAAACAGGTTCATCTCGGCCTCCCATTCCGCAGTCGCCTCCGCACTCCAGCCCGAATCCCTTGGACCAACCTCCAACCCAAGATCCCGCTCCACCAAACGCCCCAATCGCGAACTCCGCTCCGCAGGAACAATCCTCAAGAACGCCCCTTTGTAGGTGACATCGACAGTCGCCCCCTGAGACACTTCCTCCAGAACTTGAAACAACTTTTTCCGCAATTCGGTCGCTTGCATTGCCATATGTACAGTGTATCTTATCTACTGTACATTGATTGCTTACCTGAAGAGCACTTTCTTGCTGAAACAAACGCTCGCATGCTACAAAAAAAAGCACATGGACAAGACCGCTCGACGGTACACCCGCTGCGACGATACCAAATCAGACGAGTTCCGCTACTTCCAAAGTCAACCTGTGCATGAACGCTTTGACGCGGTAGAAAAAATGCTCCAAGCCGCTTACGCGATCAAGGGTTGGAAGTTGGATCCTGATGTACCAAGACTACAACGACCTTTTATCCGCATTCAATGCCCATGGCGTTAAGTACTTGATCGTCGGTGGTTATGCCGTCGTTGTTCACGCGCAGCCACGCTGCACGCTAGCCAGGCTTACCGTGAGCTCTTCTACCTTGGTCAACTTCTCGTGTAAACGCGTATCGTTGAACCCCGCGTATTTACCACGCGCCAGATCCTCGATGCTTTGCCGCGTCTCCGTCTTCAGGACGTTTGAAGGTGCCCTGCTTCGATTCCCGTGATAAACCCATTGGCTGTCTTCAGGATCACAGGCTCCCTTGAGCCGCTGGATTTGCCGCTCACTTAAATTCAGATGCTCCGCAACTTCCCCAACTGTGATTTTCCCGGCTAAGGCATTCTCGATCACCTTCACTCGCTGCAATTGTTCTTGGCTCAATGTCACTCTTTTCTTTCGGCAGGGGTGACGGAATCGCTGAGCAGTTAAGGGGTGACAGAATCGCTGAGCAACTTCACCTATCACCACCCGGGTTGACACCCCCGCCTCCCGCTGCTAGCCTAAGCTTTTAGTTCACAAAACCCGGCACCAGATCGGGGAACTTGAATTGATCGGGTATCGTCCTCAAAGCCTTTCCGGAGGGGCCGCTGCCTGACTTGTTGGTTTTGTTCAAGTGCAGCAACCGTATTTCATTCTCGTCGTCGCCCATTCTTTGCACGGCCGCTTAAGGCGCATTCATGTGCCCTACAGCGTCCTGTACGGAGTTCTCGCCCTTGCCCTCCTCGGCACGGTTTCCCTTGCTGGCGTTGCCGCATCCTACGCGAGAATGTTCTGGAAAGTAAGCAATTACAACACTTTACGAGCGGAAATTGATACTATACGTCAGCGCTATCTCCGTCTGCAAAAAGAGAACGAATCGGGCAAGCAGCAGCTAGCCACCCTCCAGGTTCTCGCCAGCGAAATCACCATCGCATACGGAATCAAACGCGAGTTGGAAGCAAAAGAGCCCCTTAGCCTCGAAGCCAAGCTTACCCCTACCCTCCACGATTCAATCGAAGACTACAATTTTCTCCGCAACACTACCTTCACCACTACTTTCCGCAACGCCTTCAACACTTCCAGTCCCATTCGTCCCCGTAATTTATTCGAAGATGCTCCCAGCCTTTGGCCTGTCCAAGGCCGGCTCACCAGTTTCTATGGCCAGCGCCTGGACCCCTTTAACGGCCACGGTAGCTTCCATAGCGGCATTGATATTTCTGTACCGGTTGGGACCCCCGTCATCGCCACTGCTGGCGGCCAAATCAAGTTCGCTGATATGAATTCCGGTTACGGCCGGCTGCTGGTAGTGGATCACGGTAATGGACTTGAGACCTATTACGGCCACCTCTCGCGCTTTAACGTCATCGTCGGCCAACGAATTGCTCGTGGGGAAATTGTGGCCTTCTCAGGAAAAACCGGTCGTTCTACCTCACCACATCTACATTACGAAGTCAGAATCTCTGGCTCACCCATCAACCCCTACCCCTACCTGAAATCCCAAACTATCCTTGCTGCTTCAAAAAAAGAAGAAAAGCGTCCTGATCTCCCCTTCTAATAATTAAGTTTTGATAGACTCTGGTTCGTGCGATCCACGATCATTCGACTCTCCCTAGCCATGTCCTGCCTGGCGCTCCTCGGCACCGCGTACATGCGCATGACCGTCCAAAACCAGCTCTCAGATGCCGCAACCGCCTTTCTCTCTTCGCTCAATGAAGAACAGACAGCCAAGGCAACCTTCAAGTTCGATGATGAAGAACGCTACTTCTTCCACTTCATCCCGGCAGAAGACTTAGCAAAGCGCTACGGCCGTCCCCGCAAGGGCGTCCCCTTTGTGGAACTCACCGCTCCGCAGCGCCACCTTGCTCACGCCATGATCACAGCCGGCCTCTCGCAGCAAGGAGCCATCAAGGCCAGCACGATCATGAGCCTCGACGACGTCCTCCGCATCCAGGAAAAAGACACGACCGGCCGCCGCAATTCAGACAAGTACTTCGTCTCTGTCTTTGGCACCCCGTCGGAGAAAGGCACCTGGGGCTTCCGCTTTGAAGGCCACCACATCAGCCTCCATTTCTCCTTCGTCAACGGTAAGGTAGCTGTCAGCCCCACCTTCTTCGGCTCTAACCCCGCTGAAGTCAAAGAAGGCCCACGCAAGGGCCTCCGCGCTCTACCCCGCGAAGAAGACCTCGGCCGCGAACTCGTCTCCGCCCTGACTCCCGATCAGATGAAGGCCGCCCTGGTCAACGAAAAGGCTCCCGACGACATCCTTACTTCAGCCGACCGCGTCGCCGCCCTCAAGGGCCAACCCAACGGCCTTGCCTCGACAAAGCTCAACGCCAAGCAGAAGGAAATGTTGAAGGCATTGGTGGAAGAATATGCCAACAACTTCCCCGAAGAAATCGCCTCCACCCGCCGCGCACAATTCGCTCGCCTCGCCAACCAGGCTTACTTTGCCTGGGCCGGCGTCACCGCCAAAGGCGGCCCCCACTACTACCGTGTCGCCACTCCTGAGTTCCTCATCGAATACGACTGCACCCAGAATGGAGCCAACCACATCCACGCAATGTGGCGCGACCTTAAAAACGACTGGGGCCAGGATCTGCTCAAAGAGCATGTCAAGAGCGCTCACTAAACAGCGAAATCGTCTAACCGGGCCCGGACTGCCATCGAAACATAGCACCCGCTATCGACGGCAAATCCGGGCTTCTCTACAAACCGGTTCGCCATCTCCATCACGCTCGGATTGAATTCACACATCGGCGAATTCATCATAGCCGCGCAAACTTCAATTGCCGCATTCAGCTGTGGCGGCATCGCGATTGAAACATGCGGCACAATCGCAACCCCCGCCCGCTTCGCCATCCGGCCCAATTCCATCGTTTCACTGATCCCGCTCCGCCCCAAATCCGGCTGCCAGTAAGTCAGAATCTCCTTCTCGAAAAACGGCTCCGCCTCATACCGCGTGCGGTAGCTCTCCCCCAGCGCAAGACGCACTCCACTCTCATGCACCAGTTCTACGTGCCCTTTCAAATCCTCCGGCAACAGAGGGCACTCCAGCCACAGCACCCGCCGCTCGGCCAACTCCAGCGCGCACTCAATCTCCCGCCCCTCGGGTAAATGCCACAGCGCATCCACCGCAACTTCGATCTCGTCAAAGGCTTCCTGCATCCGGTCAATCTGCTCTAGCAGCAGATCCCAGTCACTCTCAAAATACAGCTTGAACACTCGAAAACCTCGCGCATACCAATGCCCGGCAAAGGCCAATCGCTCACCTACACTTCGCCCCGGCGTGCCACTCACATAGGCGGGCACCTCCTCCTTCGGGCTCTCCGAAAGCAAGCTCCGCAAAGGCTTCTCCAAAACCTGTGTAGCCAAATCCCATAACGCCAGATCAACACCCGCTATCGCGTCCAGCATGAATCCGCCCACTTGCCCCCGCACCCGCATCGTCGAATACATCCGCTGCCACAACCCGCCGATGCAAGCGGCATCCGCACTGTACTCTTCCCCCTCAACAGCCACTGCCAGCAGGCTCTTTACAATTTGCGCCGCAACCTCGGGCGCAAGAGGTGCCTGGGCTTCTCCCCATCCCACCAACCCATCGGACAGCGTCACCCTTACCAGACAAGTCTCAAACCCGGTGCTATACAATGCCGGATAGTGAGCACTCCAGCGATAGTTCCCCTGCCCGCCCGCCAGACGGTGCGGGCTCCCGGCACTACCCTGCGCCTGCCCGTGATCTCGAGCCAACCGTACCGGAAATGCTTCTACTTTTGAAATTCGCACAGAATCTTGAAATTAAATTATTTCAGATTTCTGTTAACCTGTCCACATGGCTCTAACGCCTCTCAGAAAAAAACGCGCCACTGACGAAGTCTATGAGTCGCTCCGCGCCGCTATCCTCGCACGGCTTTTCATTCCGGGCCAACGCCTCATGGCCGACGAACTTTGCCAACAACTTGACGTCAGCCTCACACCTGTACGCCATGCCCTTCAGCAACTCGCCGTCGAAGGTCTGGTTGAGATTCATCCCCGGTCTGGCACTTATGTCGCCTCTATCTCAGAACAGGACCTAAGCGATACATTCGAGATTCGCCTAGCCCTCGAACTGCTAGCCGGCAAGCGCGCCATCTCTCTCTGGAACCAACAAGCAGCAGCGCGGATGAAGACCCTTCTCGCCGCCCTGGCCAAGCCAGTCCGTAGCCCCGAATCACTGAAGCAGCACGAAGCAAGCAACCTCGAATTCCACTTCGCTCTCTTCGACATCGCTGGCTCAAAGAAACTCCGCGAACTCTATGAGAGCCTCAACGCTCACATCCAGATCGCCCGAGTCCATGCCACCGAGGGTCCAACTCTACCTGCCCTCATTGCCCGTCTCACTCAGGAACAGATCGAACACGAAGCCATCGTCAGTGCTCTCGAAGGCAAGTCGCTGCCCAGACTCGAAGAGGCTCTCCGCACTCACATTCTCCGTGCCCAGGCCAGCTTAATGAGCGCCATCCAGGCGCGCGATGCGCAGCTCCCCGCGAACGAGACCGCGAAAAACCATAAACGCAAGCGGGTGTAACACGCCCATAAAGGCAAATACCCAGTAGTAGCCCGAATACTGCACCAACCAGCCCGTAAGTGCCGTGAAGAGCAATCCTCCAAGACCATTGCCAAAAGCAAACATGCCACTCACGCTACCCACAACCTGAACCGGGTAGAGATCGTTGGTCACCGTCGCCAGATTCGTCTTCCAAACCATGTGTGCGAAGGTCACAAGACAAATCGCCGCAATCGCAATCGTATTAGACGGGGTAGTTGGGACTATCAGACTTACCGGCATCACCAATGCCGCCGGCAGCATCACTGCCTTTCGGGCCGCCAGCACATCCCATCCGCGCGCGATTAGCGCCCCGCTCATCCAGCCGCCGAACATAGCGCCTAGATCCGCACTGAGATAGGGCATCCACGCCACCAGAGCCATCTCCTGCAGCGTAAACCCGCGCGCATCCACCAGATATTTCGGCAGCCAGAAAAGATAGAACCACCACACCGGGTCACTCAGGAATCGCGATCCAAACAAGCCCCAGCTCTGAGGCAATTTCATGTATTCGCGCCAAGCCCCGGGCTTTGCGGCAAGCACGGCCACCGGCTCCAGCGGCCGGTACAGAATCAACCAGGGCACAATCCACAACACACCCAAAACACCACAGATCACAAACGCCCCACGCCAGCTCAATTGCAAATACAGCCAGGTCACGAGAAACGGCGCAATCATCGCCCCCACACTCGACCCCGCATTGAGCAACCCGTTGGCCAGCGCCCGCTCCTCCTTGTGAAAGCACTCGCTGATTGCCCGGAACCCCGCCATGAAATTCCCAGGCTCACCGAGCCCGAGAAGAAACCGAAAAGCCCCCAGACTAAATGCGCTGGTTGCAAATCCATGCAGCGCATTTGCTACGCTCCACCAAGCCATAAACACAGCCAGGCTCAGGCGGGCTCCCCAGCGATCCACTAGAAAACCACTACCGATGTACATCCCGGTATAGGCCAACTGAAACACATTCAGGATATTGGCATAGCCCGTAGGGGTCAGGCCGAGTTCCTTGGTGATTACCGGCGCAAGCACGCTCAAGCATTGGCGATCAATGTAGTTGATGATCACCGACACGAACAGAAGCGCCGCAATCCACCAGCGGCGTTCCATCTAGATTCTCTCGCGCACATTCTTCAGTTCCGCCAGGCTCACCGCATCCAGTGACGAAGTCGGATGCCGCACCGCCGCCGAGGCAATCACACCCTGCGCCACCAGATTATGCTTCATCGCGCTAACGCCCATCCCAGGCTGTAACTCAAACCGGAGCAACGGCAAAATTCGCGTAAACACAGCCCACGCCGTGTCCTTGTCGCTTCTTTCGAGCGCATCCCAAATTTCAACCAGCGGTCGAATGCAATCACTCCCTGGCATCGTGCCCCGGGCCCCACGATCATATTCTTCGATAAAGAACTGCGCGTTCAACCCGCCAAACACCACTAGCAAATCACCAGCCGCCGCCACCGTCTGCGTGATCTTTGGCGCTGTCGGCGGCGCTTCCACCTTGGCCAGCTTTACCTGCTCAATCTCACGAGCCATCCGCGCCAGCAGCGGCGGCGGCATGATTACCTGCGTCAACAGCGGAGCATCCTGCACCATGACCGGGATCCCGGCTCCTTTGCTGATCTCACCAAAGTAGTGCATCAAGCCCTCGCCATCCGTCTTCAGAAAGAATGGCGGCAGCACCATCAGCGCATCCGCGCCCAGTCCGGCCAATTGTTTGGACAACTCAACGGCACTCCGCGTACCGGTCGCCCCGCTAGAAGCCACCAGCGGTACACGCCCCGCAACATGCTTCGCGATCGCCTGCATCAACTCAACGCGTTCGCTCGCCTCAAGGGCATAACCTTCGCTCGCATTGCCAAAGAGCCCAAGGCCATGAGCCCCCTGCTGCAGCAGAAAATCGACAAGCCGTAACTGGCTCGCAACATCAAGTGAACCGTCTTCATGAAAGGTTGTAACAAGGATCGGATAAACGCCAGACATCATAAGACCCAAAAGGATATCACGTGTATCCAGATACCCCTGGCAGGCATCGTATCCTGTAGATGAGCGTGACCCGCCGAAACTTTGCCCTGACTTTGGCCGCCGCCGCTGCGGCTCCGGCACAATTCACACCAATCCGGCGATTCCTCGACCCTTCCACCGAAGCGGAAGTACTCGCATTGTCCGACCCTGCAAATTCGAGCTTTCTTCCTCACCACTACAACCGTTCTGTCTCATCCCGCAACGGCTTCATCGTCTACTCCACCGAGACCACCAGCGGCATTCAGGCCCTACGCCTCGACGTCAAAGGCGGCGCAACCCGCATCATCACCAGCGCCGCTGCAATGGACCCGAAATCCCTCGCGCTCTCCCCTGACGACAAGTCTCTTTACTTCGCCGACGGTGCCCAACTTGTCGTCGCGAGCCTTGGCGGTGGCAAGCCTCGCGAGCTCTACAAGGCCGATTCCCGCGAGGCCTACCGCAAAGGCATCTCTTTATCCGAAGATGGTGCAAACATAGCCATTGTCGACAACAACAAGCTCGTTCTTGTGCCCACCGCTTCAGCCCTGAAATCTGCCACCCGTGTGGTAGCGGAGATCCAGTCCGGTTGCGAACAAGCTGCCATCTCAAAGTCTGGTCAGATCTTCTTCCGCGCTGCCGACAAGTCCATCCACCTCGTGCCAATCGCACCTGGCACCAAGCCCAGGCGGCTTCCGCTCGAAGGCCAGCTCGGTCCCGCCGCCTGGAATCCCGACGGTCGCAGCATCCTTTACCTCAAGTTCAACTTGGGGCTGGGCATCCCAAATTCACTTTTCGAGTATTCTCTCGACACAGACAAGGAGAGCCTTGTCGGCAAGACCAGCCAATTTGTTCACTTCGGGCGCAACGCCGACTCCAGCGTCTTCGTCGGGGCCTCAGGATCAAAGGCCCAACCCTTCATCCTGATCATGCTCCGAATCACCCGCCGTGAACTCGCCCTTTGTGAGCACAAAGCCTCAGACCCCTCAACCGTCGCGCCCATTTTTTCGCCCAACTCCCAGCGAGTCTACTTCCAGTCCGACCGCCTCGGCAAGCCAGCAGTCTTTTCGGTACCCGTCGAAAGGCTCGTTGAAAAGACCGAGCAGGAAGACGCCCCGGGCAAGAAGACGTGACCGCCGCCTACTCCCTCGGCCTTGCTGCACCCAGCGGCCATACGGTGGTTATCGCTGCGAAATTTCTTCAGAAGTCGTCCGCCAACTGAAATCCTTGCGAGGTAAATTCAACAATTGACGCGCCTTGGCGGCTTCTTTGCGATCTTCCTTCATTTGATACATACGGCGGTCCGCCTCGGCCAGAAGCGTCTCAGCATCGTTGCCATCATCGGGCGCATGCACCGCACCGATGCTGATGCCAACAATATCTTCGCCAATGATCTGACGAGCCGTATCCGTGATCATGGACCCGATTCGCCCTGTTCGAGACATTAGATCTTCTCGCTTTAGCCCTGGCAATACCAACACAAACTCATCGCCACCCATACGCGCCACATAGTCGTACTCGCGGCAATTTGCCTTTAACGTCTGTGCGACTGCCTTTAGTAGACGATTCCCCTCAAGATGCCCAAACCGGTCATTTACCGCCTTAAAGCCATCGAGGTCGGTCACAAGCACTGTCAGTGATTCGCCTTTGCGTGACTGCCTGGCCAACTCGGCATCGAGATGAACAAACAGGCTCCGCGCATTCGGTAGCTCCGTCAGGAAGTCGGTTGTCGCTGTACTCTCCGCAGCTTCCAGGCGAAGTAAGTGATCGATCGTCATTCCCACCTTTGAGGCGATCGCCAGCATCACTCGCAGGTTATCCCTCGAAAAAGCATCCTTGTCAGATCGATAGAGAGCCAATACTCCAACCACAGTCTGCTTTCCTTCAAGCGGCACTGCCAGTGCGCTGCGGAGTGTGCTGAACTTGGCCGGATCATTCAGGTACCCTGGCTCCACGCTTGGGTTTCCATTCACGATTGGCTTATTGTTCTCTGCTACCCAGCCGCTCAGGCCCTGCCCCATCGGAATCTCAAGCGCCGAGAAGAGTCGAAAATTCTCTCCACAAACATACGACGGAACCAGATTGTCAATACGACGGATGTAAACCGCCATTGAGTCGTAGGGCACCATGCGTTTCACACGCAGCGCAAGGATGCTTAGCATTTCATCAAGGGTGAGTGAACGGCCAATGTCTTGTGAAATTTCAAAGAGCTGCTGCACTTCCTGGCGGGCCGATGCAATCTGGTGGATAAAATCGCCAGGGTTGCCACTGGCAATCGCCTGGATCGACTTCTTCATTTGCTCGAAACCATTCGCCGGCGCTAGGCCATTCTCGATCTTCACCTGCTTGGAAAGCTTTGCCGCCGGCTTAACGCTGCGGATCGCTGCTTTAGCCATTTCTTCCAGCTCAACATAGCGCTTCTTCAGAACTTCGACGATCCGGGGATCAAAGCTGATTCCGCTCTCACGCTCCACCACAGCCATCGCTTCGTTGAGCGGCAAGGCTCGCCGGTACTGACGGTCGCTTGCGAGTGCATCCAGACAGTCAACCGCACTCAGTATCCTCGCCCCCAATGGAATATCAAGCCCCTTGGTCCCATACGGATAGCCACTGCCATCCCATTTCTCGTGGTGTGCCAACACAAGCGGCGAAACGTCGTATGGAAATTGCACCCGCTCTAGAATCTCCGCACCCACCACCGGATGGATCTTCATCTTTTCAAACTCTTCTGGAGTCAACTTACCCGGCTTGGAAATGATGTGCTCAGGCACAGCCAGCTTGCCGATATCATGCAAAATCGCCGCCGCGCGCAGAGCCTCGAGTTGCTCGTCGTCCATGCCCAGATCCCGGCCAACCTCAAGGGCGTACACCTGCACCCGTTGCAAGTGCTCATGAGTCGTTTCGTCCTTTGATTCGATGGCCAGGGCCAGCGCTTCAATCGTTCTTAAATGCAACTCGGCCATCTGATCGGAATGGTGCATTTCTTTATCGATACGCGCCAGATGCATCGAATACACCTTGTAGACCAGATAAAAGAAGACCAGCACCAACATCGAATAGCCCCACGCGAGGTATGCGTTGACTATGCTGAACAGCCCGGCAGCAGCAGTTCCCACCAAATAGAAATTAAGACTCCAAATGTAGCGCTCTTTCCATATCCGTCTCAAACTCTTGCGCTCAGTAAGCGAAATTACCGCCGCTACAGGAAACGTATTGAACACATAGAAAAGCCCAGCCGCTAGAATCAACCGGATCGGCGTACCTGCCACATCATTTTGCAAACTCGGGTGATGATAAACAAGGTGAGCGATCCAGGTGGCCGTCGAAATACTCGCAACATTGAATCCCGCAAGAAAGTTGCGGCTCGACCCGCGCATCACTTGCAAACATTGAATTGCTGTAGTCGTGCACGCAATCAAAATCGTTTCCGGCAGGCTCAACTCCATAACGCCGATCAGGACAAAGAGAATGTTGATTGGCATCGACGCGCCATTTGCCTTGTTCAATCCCACTCTCAAGCAAGCGGCACCAAGACCAACCAGCAAAAAGCAGGCAAAGCGGATGTGGTCTGTTGATTCCCAGCGAAGTAGACTCGCCCCGGCCACAGCAGACCCGATCAGCACAATCAGGATTACGTAAATTCGCGCGGGTAGACTCAAGGCATGCATAAAGGTGTGTGGCAAATCCAATTCTGGACTCGCTCTTACTAACGACAGTGATCGGCATGAGCTTCTGCAATCTTTAGTACTACAGGGCACCATATGAATTTCCTCATGAAATTCGCGCGTTTTTTCCGAATTGGTATTCATCCTGAGAAGGACTAAGGTGTTTCGCCATCATGATTCAGGTCAATTACTCATGCTTGTTTGGCCCCACCGACCGTAACATCTAATAGCGCTATTTGCGCAATTTTATGGTGGAAAAACATCAATTTCTGGGTGTCGATGCGATCCTCGCCTCTCCGCGAATGCGAGAGCTGTTGCAGCAGGTGCGTAAAGCAGCTCAGTCGGGCGCTTCTATCCTGTTGATGGGCGAATCTGGCAGCGGCAAGGAAATCATCGCTCGCGCCGTCCATCACTTCTCTCCGCGCAGACTCAAACCATTTGTCGATCTGTCTTGTGCTGCTTTGCCAGACGGCCTCGTTGAATCAGAGCTCTTCGGCCACGAACGCGGCGCTTTCTCCGGTGCCTATGCCGTCAAGCAAGGCCTTCTTGAGCTGGCCCACGGCGGCAGTCTTTTCCTCGACGAAATCGGCGTCCTTGATCCCCGGCTTCAAGCCAAACTCCTGCGCGTCCTTGACACCGGCTCTTTCTATCGCCTCGGTGCCGTCAAACAAACCCACGCCGATGTCCGTATCATTGCCGCCACTAACGCACCTCTTCATGACTCGATTCAAAGCGGCGCTTTCCGCCACGATCTCTTCTACAGAATCGGTCAAGTCGCTCTGACCGTGCCTCCACTGCGAGAAAGACCAGAAGATATCGAGGCTCTTGCCAGCCACTTTCTGGCTCAGCAGAATCCCGAACTACGCTTTGCTTCAGACGCCATGATGGCTCTCTACGCCTATCTCTGGCCCGGCAACGTCCGCGAATTGCGCAATACCGTGCTGCGCTCGGCACTGATGGCAAAGGGCCCGCTACTCCACGCCGACGACATCGTCTTTTCGCTTCGCTCGCTGGCTGCTGTCGATCATAAACCTCGCGATTACGGAATTGCCGGGCTTGAGCTGGCAATGATCCGCAGGGCTCTTGAAGATTCCGGCGGGCACCGCCAGCGTGCTGCTGATTCTCTTGGCATCTCGCGCAACACGCTGGCCCGCAAAATTCGCAACTACGGGCTGACAGTTGCAGCTACCGCGCAGTGTCAAAGGAGGCTGGCATGATCTCTGTCAAGCCCCAGCAAAAAGTCAACTGGGAAGACCGCCGCACCGAGTCCCGGCTGAAAGCAAACGGTACGGTAACCCTGCACCTCAGCCAAGACTATCAGGTCTCATTTGAAGCACGCCTGATTGACATCTCAGCGGCAGGCTTCTGCGTCCGCCATGCCAATTCAGATTTGCGCTCGGGTCAGGAATGCAGCTTCACACTCCCGGGCACAACCGGCCGGGCAAAAGTGGTTTGGAATCGCACCACGCCCGAGTTCATCGAAACCGGCTTCTTCATTCTTCATCACGAAACTGCATAAAGCACGGCAGACTGCGCCCTTTGTTTCGAGTAAACTAACAGGGGAGAAAGCACGTAAGGATGCAAGCCTATCGATCGGAGCCCCGCCTCGGGCCGCCGTTCCAGACTCAGTCAGAAGTACTGGCGGCGAACGAACTACTTCGCGCCTTTCGTTTTATGTATCTCAGTCGTCGCATTGACGACCGGGAAATTCTTCTCAAGCGCCAAAACAAGATCTATTTCCAGGTCAGCGCGGCTGGGCACGAAGCGATTCAAGTCGCCGCGGCAATGGCCTGCGAACCCGGTTTCGATTGGTTCCACCTCTACTACCGGGATCGCGCGATCGCGCTCACCCTCGGTATTACGCCCGAACAAATGTTCCTTCAGGCCGTGGGAGCCGCTGCCGACACAATGAGCGGTGGCCGGCAAATGCCCAGCCACTGGTCCTCAACTGACCTCCACATTATCAGCGGCAGCTCACCCACTGGCACCCAATATCTTCACGCCATCGGTTGCGCTCACGCCACCCGTTATCTGAAAACCAACCCCGAGGAAGTCACCCTCGTATCCAGCGGAGAAGGCGCCACCAGTGAAGGCGAGTTCTGGGAGGCGATCAACCTTGCCTGCCTCCATCGTTATCCGGTTGTCTTCTTGATCCAGGACAACGGCTACGCCATCAGCGTGCCAGTTGAACACCAGACCCCCGGCGGCAGCATCTCAAAGCTCCTCAGTGGCTTCCCTGGCCTCTTGCGCCTCGAAACAGACGGCCTCGACTTCCGCGCCAGCTTCCAAACCATGTCCGAAGCGGTGGCCCACTGCCGTGAAGGCCTTGGCCCCGTCCTTGTTCACGCCAAAGTCATCCGGCCCTACTCGCATTCCCTGAGCGATGACGAACGTTTCTACAAGTCCACTGCTGAGCGTGCCCGCGAGGCCGAGCTCGATCCAATTGAGCGGCTCTTCCGCGAGCTGGTCGAAGAAGGCCTCTTCAGCGAGGCCGATCTCAAAGGCTTGATGTCCGAGTGCGACCTTGAAGTGCAGCAAGCTGCCGATCTCGCTCTCCTTCATCCCCCTCCAGCCATCGATTCCGTCTATCAAAATCTTTATTCACCCGATATCGATATTTGTGGCGATCACTTTCAGACTGAACCTGAATTCCGTGGCGAACCACGCACGATGGTCGACACCATCAACCAGACCCTTGCAGAAGAGATGCGCCGCGATGATCGCATTCTCGTCTTCGGTGAAGATGTAGCGGACTGCAGCCGTGAAGATGTCCTCGCCGATGTCAAAGGCAAGGGCGGAGTCTTCAAGACCACCTGGGGCCTCCAGCGCGAATTCGGTTCAAACCGTGTCTTCAACACTCCCATCGCCGAAGCTGGCATCGTCGGCCGTTCCATCGGTCTCAGCCTGCGGGGTCTCAAGCCTGTAGGCGAGATCCAGTTCTTCGACTATATCTGGCCCGCCATGATGCAAATCCGCGACGAGTTGGCCACCATGCGCTGGCGCAGCAACGGTGCCTGGTCGTGTCCTGCCGTCATTCGTGTCCCCATCGGCGGCTACCTCACGGGCGGTGCCATTTATCACAGCCAGTGCGGTGAATCGGTCTTTACTCACATCCCCGGAATCCGCGTTGTTTTCCCATCAAACGCATTAGATGCGTGCGGATTATTGCGTACCGCGCTCCGTGGCGATGATCCTGTGCTATTTCTGGAACATAAGAAACTTTACCGGGAGCCCTATAACCGTAGTCCGCACCCCGGTGAAAATTTCACAATCCCGTTTGGGAAAGCCAATACGGTAAGGTCTGGCCAGCATCTGACAATCCTCTGTTACGGGGCGCTGGTCAAAAAAACGCTCGATGCAGCGCAGTTGCTTGAAAAACGAAATCCAGGCAAGTCGATCGAAGTCATTGATCTTCGTAGCCTCTCACCGTATGATTGGACTGCAATTGCTGAAAGTGTGCGGCGTACAAGCCGTGTGTTGATTGCCCACGAAGATGTCTTGAGTTGGGGCTTTGGATCGGAAATCGCAGCAAGGATCTCAGACGAACTGTTCTGTCATCTCGATGCACCCGTTGCCAGAGTCGCCGCAAAAGATACCTGGGTTGCTTATCACCCCTCGCTGGAGGATGCAATTCTCCCGCAGGTTGAGGACTTGGTTCGCGAAGGCGAAAGGCTGTTGGCTTACTGAGGTCCGGCAAATTTGCCATACTAGGAAAGAAGGAACGAAATATGCCGAATCTAGGACCGATGGAACTGATGTTGATTCTCGGAGTTGCTCTGCTGCTGTTTGGCGGACGCAAGCTGCCAGAATTAGCCAAAGGTATGGGAGAAGGAATCAAGAACTTCAAGAACGCCCTGAAGGAAGAGACCACCCCGACTCCGCCCCCGGCAGACCCGACCCACCCCCCAAAGGCTTAAGGGTCAGTACATCTCAAGATTAGTCGTGAAGGAGTTCGGGGCATGCCTCGAACTCCTTTGTGCTTTCAG
>JAYSVS010000084.1:0-19505 GCA_043718395.1 Acidobacteriota bacterium | reverse complement strand
CAACAGCTATCTCGTCGACGGGATCCCGATCACCGACTTCGCCAATCGCGCGGTAATTATCCCATCGCTCGAAGCAGTAGAAGAAGTCAAGGTGCAGTATTCAACCTACGATGCGGAAATGGGCCGCACCGGTGGCGGTATGTTCAACACTCTACTCAAGAGCGGTGGCAACAACTACCACTGTGCCCTCATCGGATACATGCGCAACACCGAATGGATGGGCAACAACTTCTTTAACAACCGCAACAACATCAAGCGGCAGGAACAGCCCAATCGCACCTACGCCGGAAGCTTCGGCGGCAGGGTCTGGATCCCGAAGATTTACGACGGCAAGAACAAGACCTTCTTCAACGTCGGCTTTGAAGGTTACCGCGACACCCAAGCCGCAACCCTCGACGCATACACGCCCAGCGCCGCTGAGCGAATCGGCGATTTCTCCGGTCGCCCTGCCACCATTATTTACGATCCTCGGTCCACTGTCGGTGGCCTACGCACCGCCTTCCCAGGGAATATCATCCCCGCAAACCGCATTGATAATGTCGGTCGTAACATCGCCGCCACCTACGCACTGCCTACCCGCACCGTAGGTGCCTTCGGTGCTGCCAACGTCACTGCCGCCAGCACTCTCCCTTCCAAGGCCGACCAGAAATTCGCCAAGCTCGACCACACAGTATTCTCCTGGTGGCGCGCCGGTCTGAGCTACATGAACTACAGTTCCTCTGAACCGGGCGAAAACAACTTCCGCAACATCAGCTCGCCCAGTCAGTGGTTCCTCACTCGTGTGGTCGACGCAACGGCTTGGAATAACACCTTTACTCCCAACGCGACAACTGTGGTCAGCGTTCGTTATGGCTTCAACCGCTTCCCGAACATTGGCACCCAGACCAGCCAGAACTTCAATCTCGCCAGCCTCAGTTTCTCGCCTGGCTTTATCCGAGACGTCTCTTCACCAGTCTTCCCCAACGTTGCAATGCAAAACGCCTATAGCCTTGGTACGAACAACAACTTCAATTTTGTGCATCATTCCAAGAACTTCAGCGCTCAAGTCGCCAATTTCATTGGCAAGCACAGTATCAAGGCAGGTATGGATATCCGCCGTCTTCATGTCGACGGTATCGATCTCCAGAACAGTGCCGGTGCCTTCACCTTTAACAACGCATTCACCCGCTCTGCTGCTAACGGTGGTACGGGCGGTGCGGATATTGCCAGCCTGTTGCTCGGTGCCCCCGCCGCTGCTACCGGTTTCGTAGCTACGAAGCTCTTCAACTATGCCGACTACAAAGGCCTCTTTATTCAGGACGACTTCCGCGTCAGCAAGAACCTCACCCTCAACCTCGGTCTGCGCTGGGAGCGGGAAAGCGGTCTTCAGGAAACAAACAACAACCTGATCACTACATTTGATCGCTCTGCTGCCAATCCCATCCAGACAACCAGCGGCTTCGCCTCACCTGGCGTGTTCCGCTTCTCTGGTGTCAACGGTGCCCCAACTCAAACCAGCAACTTCATGATGAACAAGTTCTCGCCCCGAGTCGGTGTTGCATACCAGATCGATGCCAAGACTACCATTCGTGGCGGATACGGGATCTTCTGGGCTCCTGCTTTCGGTCTTGGTTCACCCTTCAACAGCGAAGGCATCACTGCGAGCACTGCACCCAATCCCGATGTCGCCGGGATTCCTCAAATCAATCTGAGCAACCCTTTCCCGAACGGCCTCGACAAGCCCGTAGGTAATCGCCTCGGCGATCTCACCGGTATCGGTAAGACCGTTAGTGTTTACTCACCTGCCGCCACCAGCGGACGTGTGCAGCAGTTCTCATTCGATATCCAGCGTGAAGTCGGCTTCGGTACCGTGGTCACTGCTGGTTACTCGGGGAGCCGCTCGAATAACATCAGCTTCACCGCTGCTGGACTCAACGTCAATCAGCTAAACCCTTCTAACTTTGGTCTCGGCGCAGCCGCCCTACGATCTGCCGTTCCGAATCCATATTTTGGCAAGGGTGGTTCCAATGCCCTCGGCGCTGCCAATATCGAGCGGCAGCAAACGCTCCGGCCCTTTCCCCAATTCACTGGCGTGACTTTCCTGAATGATTCTTATGTCCAGGGGAGCTATGACGCCTTCACCGTCAAGGCCCAGAAGCGTTACAGCCACGGCTTGAACTTCCTCACTGCATACACCTGGTCCAAGAATATGGACAATGCTGGTGGCGGTGCGGGCAACAACCAGAACGCCGGTAACGCCGGTCCTCAGAACGTGTACGACTTGGCGGCTGAACGTGGCCTTAGCTACGCAAACGCCCCTCAGCGCCTCACCAACTCGGTCACCTACGACCTCCCCATCGGCAAGGGTCGCGCCCTGATGGGTGGCGCCGGATATGTTCCCAATCTCCTTCTCGGCGGCTGGAGTGTCAACGCAGTCAGCACTTTCTCCTCAGGTTTCCCCACCCAGTTCTTCGCTAACGACAACCTCAACAGCCCATTCGGTGCTGCTCGTCAACGCCCCAACGCAACCGGTATCGATCCGGCGGAAAAGGAATACCGCCTTCGTAACGGGATGTGTGATTCCGGCCGAAAAGTTCACCGGAGCGTCAAGAAAATGGCTCGTCCGGCGAGATCGGCACTTATAATGTATACAACCCATTTGTAAAGCTCGAAAGGAACAGATCGAAAACATATGTCGCTCTTAAGCTCTGAAGCCCAACAGGATCTCATCAAGCGCGGTGTCAGCCGTCGCAATTTTGGCCGCATCTCCGCGCTTGTCGCCGGCGGCGCAGCCCTCCCCTTTTACAATGAAGCCGCCCTGGCTCAACTCTCCATGCGAACGGATGTTCCGGCAGACGCCGTCCGCATCAACGCCAACGAAAACCCCCTTGGTCCTTGCCCGGAAGCCGCAGAAGCCATGTATGCCGTCATCAAGGGCGGCGGTCGCTACATGTACGAAAAGATGCTCGACTTTGCCAAGGTTCAAGCCGACATCGACGGAGTCAAGCCGGACTACGTTCAGCCATTCGCCGGTTCCTCCGCGCCCCTGCATTACTCCGTCATAGCCTTCACCTCGAAGGAACGTGGCCTCGTTACCGCAGACCCGGATTATGAAGCTGCAGCCCGCGCTGCTCAGTTCGTTGGCGCCAAGGTCAGCAAGGTCAAGCTCGATGCCGCCAACGGCTACAAGCATGACGTCAAGGCTATGCTCGCTGCAGACCCCAATGCTGGCGCGTTCTATGTCTGCAACCCCAACAACCCCACTGGCACTTTGACTCCCAAGAGCGACATCGAATGGCTCATCAAGAACAAGCCTGCCGGCTCGGTTGTCATCCTCGACGAAGCCTACCTGCATCTCACCGGTGCCGATTTCGGTTCCGACTTCGTGCAGCAGGATAAGGACGTTGTCATCCTCCGCACCTTCTCGAAGATCTTCGGTATGGCTGGTCTCCGCGCTGGTGCGGCCATTGCCCGCCCCGACCTGCTCAAGAAGCTTATGCCTTACACAGCGGGTGCACTCCCTGTCACCGGCATGGTCGGTGCCGCTGCTTCTCTCCGCGCCAAGGGCCTGGTTGAGAAGCGCCGCGCCATCATCGCAGGCACCCGCAATGACACCTTGAACTGGTGTACATCAAAGGGCTACACCTTCATCCCCTCGGTCTCCAACAAGTTCATGATCGACGTGAAGATGCCTGCTCGCACCTACATCGAAGGCATGGTAAAGGAAAAGGTTCTCGTCGGCCGCGCCTGGCCCTCAATGCCCACCCTGGTCCGCGTTTCCATCGGGCTCCCCGAGGAAATGGCCAAGTGGAAGGTTGCTCACGAAAAGGTCATGGCAACCGCCAAGGCTTAGTGTTGTCGTATATGTTCCGATAGAGGGCGGCTGCCGCGTCCGCTCCCGCCCTCTACAATTAACTCAGTTGCTTTTCTTTTAGGACGCCCTTGAAACTCCCTAAGATCGATTACTCCTGGAAACACTTTGGTGGCGATATCTTCGGTGGTGCCATTGCAGCATTGATCGCCTTGCCCTACGGCCTTGCTATGGCCACCCTCATGGGCATCCCTCCAATCTACGGGCTCTTTACTTCCCTGATCTCCGCTCCCCTTACAGCACTCCTCGGTCGCAATCCTGTCCTGATTGGCGGCACCTCTACCGTCACTCTCCCCTTCATGGTCTCTGCCGTCCAGCAACAGGGTCTCGCAGGTTGCGCCAAAGTAACCCTGGTCGCCGCCGTCTTCATGATGATCTTTAGCGTGCTCAAGCTGGGCCGCCACATTTCTAAAATTCCTCAAACTGTTGTCTCTGGTTTCTCTTGCGGCATCGGAGCCATGATGGTCATCAACCAGCTCCGCACGATTCTTGGCCTCCAGATCCCCAAAGACGTCACATGGCCGTCGGCCATTCCTTCGCAGCTCAAGATGGTCTTCCTCTATATCGGTACAACTCACTGGGCCCCGCTCATCCTCGGCATCATCGTCATTGGCGGAGCTTTCCTGTTTGCCCGCATCAATAACAAGCTCCCGGCTCCCCTTCTAGGCGTGATTGCGGCCATCGGCGTATCCGTCATCTTTGGCATGCATGAAAAAGAGTTAGGCCAACTCGATCTCGACATCCCGCCATTCATGGGCTTCACCTGGAGCCCTCAGGAAGTTTTCGCCCTCGTCAACGAAGGCTTCGGTCTCGCGGTCGTTTCCAGCATCAACCTCCTGATCACTTCACGAGTCGTTGAACACTTCCGCGGCCGCCATCGCCCCATGCGTCCTTCAGACGCCGATGGCGAACTCGGCGCCTACGGCATCGCGAACGTCGTCTGCGGCATCTTCGCCGCCCCCATGAGCGTCGGCATCCCCGCCCGCTCGCTTGCCAACGTCCGCTGCGGCGGTTCTAGTCGAATCTCGAATCTCGTCCACGCCGGTATGCTTCTTGCCTTTCTCGGGCTAGGTTCAGAAATGGTTGGCCACATCCCTCTTCCTGCCCTCGCCGGCGTAACTGCCTATGTGGGCATCTGTCTGCTCGAATGGGGCACCTGGGGCCGCCTGACACGTATGCGTCCTGTCGATTCTGCTGCTTTCCTATCCACCGCCCTGGCTACGTTATTGATCAATGCGGTAGTAGCCGTAGCCATCGGCTGCAGCTTCTATCTAGGCCGCTGGTTCTACGACACCGTCCTGGCCCGGCCACGCTCAGGCGAATCCCCATCTACCAGCGCCGCTCTGACTCCGCACTGATATGTCTATCGGCCCTCCGCAGCGCTGACATCCTTCCCAATACTTGACGCGAACGAAAGTAAGGCGCTATCTTACTGTTATGAAGACAACGGTATCCTCCAAAGGCCAGATCGTGCTGCCTGCCGAGTATCGTCAAATGGACCAAATCGAGTCCGGCCAGGAATTTGATGTAGAGCGTCTCGACCGCGGCGACTATCGTCTTGTTATGCGTGCTCCTCCGCAAAACCAGGGCAGCATCGATTGGCTGCTCTCCTGCCCGCACAAGGGTTTCTTCATCCCAATTGACTCTGAATCTACCGATTCGCTTTGAAATATCTGGTGGACGCGAACATTTTGAGTGAGCCAACCAAGCCCATGCCTGATCCCCGTGTCATCGCTTGGCTTCGCGCTAATGAGCGAAACATTGCTGTAGATCCCATCATTATTGGCGAACTTCGATTCGGGATTTTAATCCTCCCAAAGGGGAAAAAGCGAACGGCGCTCGAACGTTGGTTTGACGAAGGCATTATGCGACTGAAGTGCCTTCCCTGGGATGCGGATACCAGCCTTAGATGGGCAGAGCTGCTAGCTTACCTTCGAACAAGAGGGAAGGCCATGCCTATCAAGGATAGCCTCATAGCAGCAACGGCGATCGTTCATGGTTTGGCGCTGGCTACCCGAAACGGTGCTGATTTCAAGCATGCTGGTGTGAGAATCGTAAATCCGTTCTCCAATTGAATTTGTCAAACTTGCTACGCTAACTTGCATGAAGTTTCTCCTCGCCCTTCTGTCCGCTTCCCTCCTCACCGCCGCCGAAGGCCGCCAGCTCCTCCAGCGCCCCACTCTTAGCCAAACCCACATCGCTTTCTCCTACGCGGGCGACCTTTGGACCGTCGCCCGCACCGGCGGCACCGCCGTCCGCATCACCTCCGGCGTCGGCACGGAGTCAGAACCCGTCTTCTCACCCGACGGCCTGACCGTCGCCTTCACTGGCGAATACGACGGCAACGTCGATGTCTATACGGTTCCAGTTTCTGGCGGCACGCCCAAGCGAATCACCTTCCACCCCGATGCCGACAACGCCGTCGGCTGGACTCCCGACGGCAAGCGCATCCTCTTCCGCTCCAGTCGCGACTCATTCTCCCGCTTCACCAAACTCTTCACTGTCTCGCCCGATGGCGGCCTTCCCGAAGTGATGCCCCTTCCGATGGCCTATTCTGGTGCCCATTCGCCCGACGGCAAAGCCTTTGCATATGCCCCGCTCGGCGTCGGTGGCGGCTTTTCCAACTACACCGCCTGGAAGCGCTACCGTGGCGGCCGCGCCAGCTACATCTGGCTTGCCAACATGGCCACACTCGATACGGTCAAGATCCCCCGCACCGATTCCCAGGATTTTGACCCCATGTGGCTCGGCGACAAGGTTTACTTCCTCTCTGACCGCAACGGCAAAGCCAGCCTCTACCGCTACGACCCATCCTCCAAAGCCGTAACCGATCTCGTCAAAAACACTAGCTACGACATCAACTCAGCCAAAGCCGGCCCTGGTGCAATCGTCTACGACCAGTTCGGCGACATCCACATCTACGACGTCAAGACCGGCAAAGACACCATCGTCAAAATCGATATCGCCGGAGACATGCCCGAAGTGCGTCCCCGCTTCAGCGATGTCTCAAACGAAATCCGCAACATTGGAATTTCTGCTGCTGGCGTCCGCGCCGTCGTCGAGGTCCATGGTGAGATCCTTACCGTTCCTGTCTCCAAGGGCGATACTCGCAATCTCACCAACACTCCGGGTGTGATGGAGCGCTCCCCGGAATGGTCCCCCGATGGTCAAAGCATCGCCTACTTCTCCGATCAGGATGGTCCCTATGCCCTCCACATTAAGCCCCAAACGGGCGTCGGCGAAGCCAGGAAGATCTTCATCTCCAAGGAACCCGCCTACTACCGCAACCCGCAGTGGTCCCCCAACAGCAAATACATCGCCTTTCACGACAACAGACTAAATTTCTGGTACGCCGAAATTGCCACCGGCAAAGTCACAAAGATCCACACCGACCGTATCTCCGACAACAATGCGGACCTCGCCTGGTCGCCCGATTCCATGTGGCTCGCCTTCACGCCGGCTCTAGCCAACCGCATGCACGCTGTCTTTCTCTACTCACTCGATTCAGAGAAGACAACTCAGGTGACCGATGGAATGAGCGACGCACGCTCCCCTGCCTTTGATCGCGATGGCCAATATCTCTACTTCGCCGCCAGCACCGACTTCGGCACTTCCATCAGCGGTCTGGACATGAGCAGTGATGCCTTCTCAACTACCCGCAGCATTTATGCAGTTGTCCTCAGCAACGAGTCTCCATCTCCCGTAGCTCCAGAAAGCGACGAAGAAAAGCCTATTGCTGAACGCACTCCAGTACGTCCCGCACCAACTGCAACCTCTGCCAAACCAACGCGCGTCGATCTTGATGGCATTGCCAGCCGTATTGTTGCCCTTCCCATACCCGCCCGCACCTTCGGCGGCCTCGTCGCGGGCAAAGCAGGCATCCTCTTTCTGTCAGAGAGCAGAGCCTCCGGCCGGGCAGGCGCAGGCCTTGGCCGCACCCTCCATAAATTCGATGTCAAGAGCAAGAAACTAGAAACCTTCGCCCAAAGCGTAAGTAACTATTCCGTCTCCGCCGATGGCGAAAAAATCCTCCTCGGCATGAGCGTCCCCCCTGGTGAGACTCCCCAGCGGCAAAACTACGCCATCGTTGCCACAGCCACACCCATGAAACCCGGCGACGGCGCTCTCAAGCTTGCCAACCTGCAGGTCCGTATCGAACCGATGGCCGAATGGCAACAGATGTTCCGCGAAGTCTGGCGCATCCAAAGCGCTTACTTCTACGATTCGAAATTCCACGGCGTCAACATCCAGGAATCCGAACAAACCTTCGCGCAATATGTGAAAGGCATCTCCTCGCGCGCCGATCTCAATTACATCTTCCAGGAGATGCTTGGCGAGTTCAACGTCGGCCATATGCGCGGTGGTGGCGGCAACATTCCTAACCCCAAGCGCATCCCTGGCGGCCTTCTTGGCGCAGACTACGAGATCTCCGCTGGCCGCTACCGGCTCAAGCGCATCTACTCGGGCGAGAGCTGGAACCCCCAACTGCGTTCACCCCTCGTGCAACCCGGCCTCAAAGTGCAGCAAGGCGATTTCATCCTGAGTATTAACGGCGAAGACCTCAGCGCCTCAACCGATATCTCGCAACTGCTCGAAGCCACCGCCAACCGAAGCATCACCCTCAAGCTTGCCTCCGATGCCACCGGTTCCAACCCACGTGAAGTCACCGTTGTTCCTGTCGCCTCCGAAGCCGCCCTTCGCAATCTCTCCTGGATCGAAGACAACCGCCGCAAAGTCGATCAGCTCAGCAACGGCAAACTCGCCTATGCCTACATGCCCGATACTGGCCTCGGCGGCCTCACCAGCTTCAACCGCTACTTCTTTGCTCAAACCGACCGCCAGGGCCTTGTGCTTGACGAACGTTTCAATGGCGGCGGCCAGGTTGCAGACTATGTCATCGAAGTCTTAAAGCGCCCCTTGATGAGTTACTGGAAGCCCCGCTACGGCGATGTCTACAAGACGCCTGCCGGCTCGATCCAGGGCCCCAAAGTTATGATCGTCAACGAATTCGCTGGCTCCGGCGGAGACGCCATGCCTTGGCTTTTTCGCCAGGCCAAGCTCGGCACACTTGTCGGAAAGCGCACCTGGGGCGGCCTCGTCGGCATCGGCCAAATTCCTCTCTTGATGGATGGAGGCACTGTCACCTCGCCCAGCTTCGGCTTCTTCAGCCCTGCCGGCGAATGGGAGGTCGAAAATCGTGGCGTCGCACCTGATGTTGAAGTCGAGCTGGATCCAAAATCCGTCGCCGCCGGACACGACCCCCAGCTCGAAAAGGCCGTCAGTCTTGCCCTGGCTGCCCTCGAAAAAACGCCGTTGACTGCACCCAAAGTCCCCAATTTCCCGGACTACCATCACACCGCGCCTATCCGCTAGCTAGCCGCGTAGCTTCTCGAGAAGGCCCACAATAGCCGACTCTTCTACCGGCTTGCGAAGCATCGAAGAGGAAGACCCATCGAGCAATTCTGTATTTTGCTCATCAGCGCTTTCGCTCAACAATGCAAAGTATGGAGTCCTGTGGTGTACTCTTTGAAACAGTTCAGCCCATGTCCCGCCCTCTGGGCTTGCACTTGCAAACACAATGTCAAACCGCATTTTCTCAGTCAGGTCCACCGCCTCCTCAATATTGCTTACAGGAATCAGCCGGTGATTCAACTCACCAAAGATCGAGAGCATCCGGCGTTGTGACTGTATCTCCGGCTCTACGAGCAAAGCCGTGAGTGTTCCTCTTGGCGGCGCAAATTGCAGCGCCGTGGCAAGGTCCTCCGATGAGTTTGAATTCAACGAAGGCAGTTCCACATCATAGCGATAGCGCCCCGCTCGGATCGTTGTGAAGCGAACCTCGCCCCCATACGATTGCAGTAGCCCCCGCGTAATTGCCAGTCCCAAGGCCGAGCCGCTAAAGTCTGGTCCTTCTCCCTCTCCAAATGGACCCGAAAACTCAACTTCGATCATCGCACTGCGCCCAATCCGGCTCAGATTTAATTCAAATAAATGCTCCAGCGAAGAAGTTGCCGCTGCCTTGGCATGCACAAACAAATTCTCGAATACCCGCGTCAACTGATCTTGCGACCCCAGTACAAAAAGGCTATCTGGCCCCAGATCCACTTCGCTCTCGATATTTGCCGATTGCAGGCTATCTTCCATTTCTGCCATCAATCTCTGAAACAAAAAGCGTAGATCAACGGGTCTGGCATCGATCTGTTCGGCTCGCGCTACGGCCACGATCCGCTTCACTGTATCGCTCGCTTTTTTCACCTGCTCATGAATTGCCGCCGCTTCTGTTTCCGACAACGCCGACGTCAGTTCCCGAATCTTCTCCAGCGGCGCGTTTAGCTCAGTGATCACTCCGTGAATCAACTGTCCTGCCACTGCCAGTTTCTCGCTTCTATGCACCTGCTCCCGCAAAGCCACTTGCTCAAGCCCATCAAAATACTGACAGGCGTCGTTGGCCAGGTGCTGAGCAGCCGGCTGTAGTGCTTCGATCAACATCAATCTTCCCGCTGGCCCCGTGATCACCAGCGCGCCCTTAGCCTCGTTCCGGTTCTTCATCGGAATCACCAGCAGTGACTTCGATTCCTCTTGCTTACCCTTTGTGAGATTCGCTGAATTCGTATCCACAATTTGCAGGAGAGTTTTGTTCTTCACAGCCTGAGCGATACCGCTTTCGAGAGCTGTCGCGCACTCATCAATGTGGAAGGAATGCAATGCCGAACTGCTCTGATCAGGGATCCGCTCCAAAATCTTTCGTGTTGAATCGTAATGATACGTACTCACGCTCTCAGCCGGCACTAACTCAAGCAGTCTGCTTCTCAGAATCTCTGCCACTTCGCGCGCCGTCCCTACTCCATAGAGTTCTTCGCTCGCCTGCAGCATCCTCTGGATTACACCATTCTGCCGCTTCGCCCTTTGTTGTAAATACCAGGCACCCAAAATCGCAAGCAAAACCACCAGCACCGCTGCCGGCACAATTTGAGGTGGTAATGCCGGTCTGCTCTGTATCAACTCGATGTCATTTGGGCTAGCCACCAGAAGTTGAAAGAACTGATTAAACGGCGGTCGCAAACAGAACTGGCTCACCAATCCCTTCGCCCGGATACGGTCTCCCCGCTGGTATGTGGACAAGGGATGATCCTTCGTCTCATTCATCAATGGCAGGAATACACGGATCGATTGACCCTCTATGGTGAAGTCCAGCAGATCTCCCTTCGAACCCTCCCTGAACTCTCTAACTTCACCCTCAACCTGTACCAGCATCCCCTCATACTGAAAGCTAGCCGCCTTCTCTGGCGTCAATACCAGCGGTGCTGGCAGGCTGCCTTTTCCAATCACCCTCCACTCACTCGGTTTCAATACCGCCTGTCCCGCATGCAGACTAACAATCCCCGAAGCCTCTACGAGTGCCCCTACCGCCATCTCAGATGCGCCTGGCTTCTTCGACTGATTGTCACCAGAAAATACCAGCATCAGGCCTGAACTTTTTGTCTCTGCATCCAGTAGCGGTAAGTAACTGGCATCAGGCGCATCAAGCACCGCTGCTTGCACCAATCCTTGCACTCTTACTGCCTCGCCCAACAACTTCGGCCGATAGTCCGGTGCCAGGCGCTCTGCGGCTTCTGTCAGCTTCACCAAACGGTAGGGCAGTACCTCACCAGTTGCGCTTTGTCCAAATGCACTTTGGACAAGGCAACAAAATATGGCGAGTTTTAGACTTGTTCTTTGAGCCATCGTTGTAGCCGGGTGTCCAGGAAGTGATCGGCTTCTACTGCTTGTCCAACCAGCGATGTCCGGTGAGAATTAATCGCCACCACTGTCATTCCGGCGGCAAGAGCCGCATCTATCCCTGTCTGGGAATCCTCAAAAACTATACAAGCTTCAGGTTTTACCTGCAACAGTTCGGCCGACTTTAGATAAATCTCCGGATGTGGTTTTCCGAATTTCACCATTTGTCCATTAAGAGCGTGCTCAAAGAAATCTCGAATTCCCGCCCGGTCCAAAACGAAGTCGACATTCGCCGCTTCAGCATTGGATGCCACTGCTTTACGCATCGCATTGGTCCCGGCCAGAAACTGGCGCACGCCAACCACCAGATGTGCATCCAGTTCCGCACCAATCAATTCTCGATACAAGGCTTCTTTTTCCGAGCCCATTCTTTGAATATCAGCCAGCGTCAATTCGGAGCCAAACGCATCGCGCAACAATTCGTCATTATGTTTGCCGTGCATCCGGGAATTCAGCGTCGCCGCATTGCGGCCCTGCCTCTCGAGATACACCTCCCACGCCCTTTCATGGAAAGGCATGGAATCGACGATGACACCGTCCATATCGAAGATGAATGCTTGTGGCTTCACAGGTTTGTGCGGTTGAGAGCTAAAATCAGAATGGCATGGATTTGTTCTCAGAAATTGTTCGTCTCCGCAAAGCTGGTCAGAAGTGCGCTCTGGCAACGATAGTTGAGGTCAACGGTTCGATCCCCAGCTATGAAAGCGCCAAAATTCTTGTTCGCGAAGATGGTAGTTTCATTGGCACCATCGGCGGCGGTTGTGTCGAAGCCGAAGTCTGGAATGCCGCCCGCGAAGTGATTGATACTGAAAAACCTCGCCACCTCAACTTCAACCTCGGCCAGGACGCCGCCTACGATAACGGCCTCATCTGCGGCGGCCAACTGAATGTCTTTATCGAAGCAATTGTTCCTCAACCCCACGCCTTCATCTTCGGTGCCGGCCACATTTCAAAAAGCTTGGCTAAAGTCTCCGCCTTGGCCGGCTTCGGTGTTTCTGTCATAGACAACCGCGAAAGTTTCGCCAACTGCGAGCGGTTCCCCGATGTCGACGAAGTCCTGGCCGTTGAATACGAAGAAGCCTTCTCCAGCCTCAACATCAACTCCTCAAGCTACATCATCATCGTCACCCGGGGGCATCGCGATGATATGCGCGTTCTTCGATGGGCCATCACCACCGAAGCTCGCTACATATCCATGATTGGTTCCCGCCGTAAGGTCATCGCCGTCATCAAGGAATTCGAAAAAGAAGGCGTCAGCCGCGAAAGCTTTGATCGCATCCACGCGCCGATGGGCCTCGAGATCGGTGCCATCACGCCTGAAGAAATCGCTGTTAGCGTGGCCGCAGAAATGATTGCTGTCCGCCGCGGAGCCGATCCAAAATGGAAAGCTCTTGCCAAAGGCATTTTCTCCAGCACTGAAAGCGCGGCCGTCCTAAAATGATTTCTGGCATCGTCCTCGCAGGCGGTGCTTCGTCCCGGATGGGCCGGCCAAAAGCGCTCCTGCACCTTGGGTCCTCCACAATGGCCGAACGCCTTATTCAGCTCTTTAGCCAATTCTGCAACCAGATAATTCTAGTCACAGGCGCTCATCACAGAGAGATTCTAAGCACCTTGCCCCACCTCGCTAGCTACATCCTCTACAACGAGAATCATGCCGAAGGCATGTTTTCAAGCCTCCGCAAAGGCCTTGCCGCAACCAATGACGCTGATGCCATTCTCTTCAGCCCGGTAGACTTCGCTTCAGTGGATCGTAACTCCATCGACGCCCTCTTCAACGTTCCGGATCAACCTCTTGTCAAGCCCCGCTTTGAAGGTCGTAGCGGCCACCCAATCCTCATCCGCCAACCCGCCATCAGTGCGCTAAGAAACGCCCCACCCACAGCCAGCGCCAAGCAGGTCCTCAGCCAATTTTCTGCTACCTGCATTGATGTCAATGATCCCGGCGTCGCCGATGACTGCAACAATCCGCAAGACTACCAACGCATACTCGCCCGCTGGCAGGCCGGCGCATGAAACGCAAGCTCTGGCTCGGTGCCGCTCTATTCCTTTTCATCGCTCTTGCCCTGCCATTTTTCAGTGCAGGCTTTGTCAAACAAACTCTGCAGAACTCACTCCAGCTCGCGCTTTCCCGCCAGGTTCGGATCCAGGGCGAAACTCGCTTTCGCATTTTTCCTACACCTGCCATCCTGGCTGACGATGTCACCATCAGCGAAGACCCCTCCTTTTCACTCGAACCCTTCGCTTACGTAACCGTACTCGAAGTCCAGCCCAGCTTTCTCGCTCTCCTGTCTGGCCGTCTCGAAGCATCGCGCATCCGCCTCACTGAACCCAGCGTTAACATCATGCGCAGCCCCACCGGCTGGAATATACAGAGCCTCGTCTCCAGCAACCTTCGTCCTCCTGAAGTTGAAGTCCGCAGTGGACGCCTTAATTTCAAACAGGGTAATGCCAAGAGCGCTTTCTACCTTACTAATGCTCTCGTCGACATTAGCGCCCCCACCTCTCAGGCTGACATTAAGATCTTCTTCTCTGCTGAGCCCGCCCGGACAGATCGCGGTGCTCAGGGCTTCGGCAAATTCTCCTTCCAGGGCGAAGTCCACGCCCCGCCTTCCAAGGTTCCCGATCTCGATTTCGACCTGGAGCTACAGCCCAGTTCCATCCACGCTTTCAACTTCTTCTTCGGCGCTCGCGGTGTCGATTTTGCGGGTAAGATCTCTGGCAAGGGCCGGTTGAAAGGCCCCTGGAACAAAGCAGCCATCGATGCCAGCCTGCAATTTGAGGGCGTCGCTCCTCAAAGCTTTCTTCCCTTTGCCGGCAGGAGCAACACGCTCGCTCTGGCCGGTTCGCTCGATCTCCCCGGCCAGCGCTTCGCCCTCGATACAGTTGGCGACAATCTGGTTCGCGTCCGCATGCGGGCTCGCGATTTCCTGCAGTCTCCCAAAGGCGCTCTCCTGCTTCAGCTTCGCGATGTCGAGCTTGCCAGGCTCATCGATCTCGGCCGCGAAGCCAATGCCAAACTCCCCGCTGGCCTTACGGGCAAAGGCAACTTCAACGGGGTCATTGGCTACGCCTGGCCTAGTCCCGAAGAAGTTCCTGCCAAGGGCATGGTCCGCTTTACGGAAGCCGTTGTGGAAGTCGCAGACCAACCAAGGCTCATGACTCCTTCCGCCGTCGTTGTCGTCGAAGGTTCCCGTTGGATCCTGGCCCCTTCTGAGATCCGCGTTGGAGAATCCCAAACCGCCATTATGAGTGCAGACTGGAACGCCCGCAGCGGCGCACTCCGTCTCGACGTTGCCACTCAACTCCTCAGCATCAAAGGCCTCAAATCTGGCCTCGGTCTCCTCCTGCAGGCTTCCAGTCTTCCCCTCCTTTCCCGGGCACAAGGCGGCAGTTGGCAGGGCAACGTACAATACCAACGAACCGAAGAATCAGACCCGGGCCGCTGGAGTGGCCGCCTCGGCGTGCGAAACATCAGCATCGATCTCGATGGCATCCCGGCCCCGCTGGAAATCTCCACCGCCTCCATCGATTTCGACCCTAACCGCATCGCAATCCGCCGCATGAGAGCAGAGTGGGAGTCGGTCGATCTCGAAGGCGAAGTTTCCTATGTCCCAGATAGTCCTCGGCCCGCTGAATTGAATCTCATCATTGGTGAAGCTTCTGTCGCCAGTCTCAGCCGCCTGCTTCAATCCGCCCAGCGTCCACCAGCCGGCCTGCTTGAAAAAATTCGCTTGCGTCGCCCCAGCATGCCCGATTGGCTTCGCACCCGCAACGTCTCCGGCCAACTCCTCTTTAAGGAACTCGAATTCGCGAGCGGTTCGTTTCACCCTCTGAAGCTCAAATTCTCATGGCGTGGCCAAAAGTTGGATTCCACAATCCTGCCCTCTGAGTTTTCACTACTCAATCAGCCCGGCTCCATCCGTCTAGAAGGCAACATGAAGACCGACCTCTGGCAACCCGAGATTTCTTATCAGCTTGATGGGAGCATCGCCGGCTGGCCCGTAGACAAAACTACTGCCACTCTGGCGGGCGCAATCAAGATCCTTTCGCTTGATGCCGATTGGGGTGAATCCCTGGAAGGCGAGGCCAAACTCACACTTGCCGAACCCGACGCAGAAGCAATTAAGCTCGTCCTTCAGCAAGGCAAGCTGACCCTCGATTTCGGAGAAGGCCGCCGCAAGCCCCTAACCCTGGTTCCGCCCTACTGGCCGCTCACCATCCCTGTCGAACCATAGAGCCGCCTCACATGCCGGCGAATTGCCTCCGGCACCAGCGCCTCCCAGTCTCCGCCCTGCGCGATCCTCTTTCTCACCTCAGTCGATGAAACCGCTCTCATTGCCGCTTCCACTTCCAGCCACGAAAAGTATCTCTCAAGCCTCTGTGGCAACTCCCACGTCTCCTGCCTCTGCGCTGTCAGAATCGGGTACCGCTTCAGGTTCGATTCAAGATATTCCTCATGCTCCAATTTCCCAAGTCCGTAGTCCCATTCAAGAATCCGCCTTGCTCCGTCTTCCCCAATTAACAGTCGAATCTGTATCGCCGGCAAACTTTCCGCCGCCTCGGCTGCAATCGAAAAGAACAAACTCTCTTTTGCCAGCCCCACCGCATCCACCGTGCTTTCCAATACCATCCGCAGACGTTCCGGCAACGCCACCCCCTCGTAGGCCTTGTGCGGAAAAGCTTCCGGCATCACCCACAGGACTTCATCCACAAGTTCACGCGCAGCCTGCGCCAGTTTCAAATGCGCCATCGTCGGAGGATGAAAGGCTCCGCAAAAAACTGCAATGGAACGGCTATTCGTTCGTGGACGTCTTAGGAATCGCATGCTCTCCCTCCAATTTATGACGTCGAGAGCGATACACTTTGGATTACACAAACAATGTTTACCTGGATCTGCCCCAAGTGTGGAAGAGAAGTCGGCCCTTCCTACAACGAATGTCCTTTTTGCGCTCAAACCGGACCCTCTCAGCCGCTCCCGCCTGTGCCCGTAACGGTGGCCCCGCCCCAGCCGCAATATGTGCCGCCAGCCCCACCGCAGCCGCAGTACGTGCCTCCTCCGCCTCCGCAGGCCCCTGACCCACTGCCTCCTGCTCCGCCCGCTCAGCAGATTTACTATGTTGGCGCGGACGATCACAAACGCAGCATCCCCGGCTGGCTGGCTGCGATCCTTGCCTTCGCTGCCGTGGGCCTTGTCGCCTGGGGCGTGATCTCCTACTCCCGGTCCAGCCGCAATGCACCCACTCCCGCTGCAGCGGCTGCGGCCAAACAAAAGGCCGCCGGAAATCCATACGCCAAATTCCTTGAGCTCACGGGCTTCCGAATCAACGAAGCAAACAAGAAACTCCAGGTTCAATTCCTTGCTGTCAACCATGGTGCTGCTGACCTATCCGACATCGAAGGTGTGATCACCCTCAAGGTAAAGGGCGCTGAAGCAGACGAGCCCGCCTGCACCTTTAAATTCACCATCTCAGCCGTACCTGCTTATGGCGCAAAAGAAGTCGTGGTCACCTCTTTCATGCAAAAGCGCAAATCCCTTGATATGCCAGACTGGCTCTTCCTCGAGCCCGTAGTTGAGTTCACCTCAACCCCATAGCCTCGCGCGCCGACTTGTGCGACGGGTCAATCTCAAGAGCCCTCTTGAAATCCATCTCCGCCGCCTCTCGCTGCCCCAGCGCCGCCAGCGCCACTCCCCGGTTATAGACATGCGATGCCACACCCGGCTCAATCGCCAATGCTTTACCAAAAGCCCCCAGCGCATCTGCGGGCTTTCTCAATTCCAGATACACTCGCCCCAACTCCGTCTGATAACCCGCATCTTGTAACGCCGGAGCACTCATCAAAGCATGCAACGCCTCTTCCGGCGCAACATACTTCGTGTACTGCAACAGAGCCCCTACATTCGTTGGCTGCCGCTCCATCGTCATCCTCCACAACACCTTCGGCTCACGATAAATCGAATAAGCCCAATGCCCAGACAGCCCCGCATAAACAAGAACCAATACCAACTGCCATCGAAAAGCTGGCACCGCCGCTGCCAGCATCGCCAGTGGCAAGTACATCCGCCGTGAAGCCGCCAGATCTGCAATCGGAAACACGCTCGAAGTGGGCGATAAGAACAACAGAGCCCCCACCAACCAGAACGCCCACCCGGCCCGCTTATAGTGCCGCCTGGCCAAATACAAACCCACCACAGGCATGAACCACAACACCAAACACCACTCCGGTGCCACATCCACCATCCACCGCATCCCGGTAAACGATGGCCACACCAACTGTTTCAAATAACGCCCAATCACCACCGGCTGTGTCGCGAGATAACTCAACCAACCCACACCCGCCTGCACCCCGGCCCCAGATCCAGCCAAACTCCTGGTTGCATAAATTACCCCGCCCAAAGCCACAATCGCCAATCCAAGCATTACCCCAATCGGCCGCCACTCCTTTGCATTTTTTGAAATCGAAAAATGCAAAGCAACCAGGAACAGCGGAAAAGCAATTGCTTCCTCTTTAGCCAGCAACGCCAGCGAATAAAACAAAACAGCCCACCAATGTTTGCCAGCTAGCCACCGGTCTAAAGCCACCCAAAGCAACAATCCCATCAACACAACCGGACGGCTAAAAACATAAAGCACCGCATCGGCCTGCAACGGATTCACTGCAAACATCGCGGCCGCAAAGAAGGCCCGCTCATCACCCAATAAGCGTCGCAGCGCCCTGTAACAGAACTGCGCGGCAACGGCATGCAACATAATGTTGGTCAACCGAAAAGCCCAGGGTACCGCCCCAGACCACTCAAAGTTCAACCAGAACGTGAAATAGCTAAGTGGCCGGGGCCGTAGCAGGGAAGGGAACTCCATCCCCAGCAACGAGTAGTCGTCCAGCAGCCAGTCCCCTGGCAACCCAAGTAGCCAGACCGACGAAAGCAGCACTAATGCGTAAGGAAAGTATGCCGATGTTATGCTGCTAGTTTCTCATGCCAACTCCCATACGGCCCCGAACCAAGGCCGAAAAGCAGGCCCGCCTGAACCAGATCCTGGCCGTCTTCGACAACATGTATCCCAACGTCACCTGCGCCCTCCACCACACCAACCCCTGGGAACTTCTCGTCGCCACCATCCTCAGCGCTCAATGTACTGACGAGCGCGTCAACAAAGTCACCCCCGCCCTCTTCGCCAAATACCCCGCCATCGAAGACTTCGCCGCCGCCACGCCCGAGGAGATGGGCAAAGACGTCTACTCCACCGGCTTTTACAACAACAAAGCCAAAAACATCATCGGTGCTGCCCAACGCATCGTCACTGTCTTCAAAGGCGAAATCCCCACCAACATCGAAGACCTCCTCACCGTACCCGGGGCTGCCCGCAAAACCGCCAATGTCGTCCTCGGCACCTGCTTCAACATCGCCAGTGGAGTTGTCGTCGACACCCACGTCTCCCGCATCACCCAGCGTCTCGACCTCACCAGGAAGATCGATCCCGTAAACATCGAAAAAGACCTGATCCAGATCCTCCCCCAATCCCGCTGGATCTCATTCAGCCATCAGCTCATCCACCACGGCCGCGGCCACTGTACGGCCCGCAGCCCCAAATGCCACACCTGCCCCATGAACCATCTCTGTTACGCCAAGGACAAAAATGCCTAAGCAACTCGTCCTCCTCCTCACCCTCGTTCTCACAAGCTGCGTTGACTTCCCGAACCAGTACGCACCCGCTAGAGCCCGCCGCCCTGACGCTGGGCCTGACCCTCGCGGCCTCAAGTCCTACATCGACATGAAAGACCCGGCATCTCTGGCCCACATCGCCTGGGGCATCAACCCCGCTGCCTTCGATGGCGAAAAACGCAAGGCTGAACCCAAAGCCGCTCTCCGCTTCAAAGT
>JAYSVS010000083.1:0-19518 GCA_043718395.1 Acidobacteriota bacterium | reverse complement strand
CGCAAGGCTGCGGCGAAAAAATCCAGTTGCGCGGCCTGTTGCCCAGCCAGCCGCTCCAGTTCCTCGATTCTCTGCTGTTTCTTGGCGAGCTGTTGCTGCACAGGATCCACTTTGCTGGCGATCTCGGGTACCTTCAAAACACCCGTTGAGCCAAACCCTGCGTTTCTCCAGGCATACAGAAATTTCCTTCGGATATTCAGTTCCCGTGCGATCACTGAGCCGCTCTCGCCCTTTAACAAGCGATCCACTGCGTCTCGCTTGAACTCCGGGCTGTACTTTGTCCACGGCCGACCTGCGGTTTTTTCCACTCTCGTCTCCCTTCGATGAAAGTGTCCCCGAATGCTACTGTCTCATTTTTCTACCGCAGTCCACTACGGAAGCTGAAGACGGATGGGGACAAAGTGGCGATACATGGATTGAGTGGGCGGGCGTCGAACCGGAAGTGGAGCGAGAAGAAGAGCGAAAGGGACCGAAAGGCGAAAGGGGACAAGGCGAAAGGGGACAAGGCGAAGAAAGGGAGAAAAGAAAAAGAGGAGAAAGGGGACAGAAGGGAGAAAGGGGACTGCCTTTGTCCGTAATCCATATCCGCTGCTGGCTCTCTCTTGCCTGCCACTTAGCAAACCGCAATTACGCTACCTTGGAATAGAAGGGCACTTCCATTAAATGCAACTCACCATCCAGGTTCCTGATGATCTTGCTCAACGACTCAGCACAAGGGGAAGTAGTCTTTCGTCCATGGCACAGGAAGCCCTCGCGGCCGATGAGTATCGCTTGGGCCATCTCACCAAGCCAGACTTACGACGGTGGCTCGGCCTCGAAACCAGCTACGAGATCGATGGCTTCTTGAAGCGTCACGGCATCTTTGACGACTACACTCTCCAGGATTTTGAGAGTGAACGCGAGGCCCTAAAAGCTCTCGGGCTTTAAGATAATGAGAGTTTTCAAGCAATGAGAATTGTCGTCGCAGACACAGGGCCGCTCAATTACCTCGTGCTAATCGGTCAGGTAAATCTGCTGCCAGCTCTCTTCGAAAAGGTGATTGTCCCCACCGTCCAATGGTGTGTGGGGCAACTCCAGAGTCATGCGGCAGAGTTGCTGATGAGCACTGTGAATTACGCAGAAGTGCTCATTCTGATTTCTGATAGGCAGCCTAAACTGGCCCTGCAGCTTCGAGACGAGATTTCCGCTCTGCCGATCCGGTTTGTTGCGCCGAGTGTTGGGCAGGCGGAAATTGCGGCAGAGGCTCGAATGAAGTTTCCTCTGAATCCTGGGGATTGCTTTGCCTATGCTTTGGCAAAGGAGCAAGATTGCGTGTTGCTTACTCTGGACCGGGATTTCCGGAAGACAGACTTGTTGGTGTTGCTACCGCCAGCGAAGTAATCGCAAGTTGTGGGAAGTTGGTAAACGATATGCAGAGCATTCTTGTCTTCGGAGATTCGCTGAGTTGGGGGATTGTCCCTGGTACACGGAAGAGGCTGGCTTTTGAGGAGCGATGGCCTGGGGTGATGGAGAATGCTCTTCTGGCTGCTGGCAAGAAGGTGCGGGTGATTGAAGATTGCCTCAATGGGAGGCGGACGGTTTGGGAAGATCCGTTCAAGCCAGGGCGTAATGGATTGGCGGGGCTGGGTACGCGGATGGAAGTCTATTCACCTCTGGCGCTTGCAGTTGTGATGCTGGGCACGAATGACTTTCAATTCTCAACCCCATTCAATACTGCCTGGACCGCGGGGCAGGGTGTGGCGGCGATTGTACAGGAAATGCGGCGGGCCCCGGTTGAACCAGGGATGGTTGCTCCTGCGATCTTAATTGTTGCTCCGCCCGCATTGCGCAAGGCGGAGGTTGCGATGATGCCGAAGTTTGAAGGGGCAGAACTTCGCTGTGCCGGGTTGGCAGAAACACTGCAGCAGGTGGCTCAAGATTTGGGCTGCGCGTTTTTTGATGCCAACACTGTGGCGCGGACCAGCAAAGTAGATGGCGTGCATCTTGATTCGGATCAACATTTGGCGCTTGGGTTCGCCGTTGCGGAGGCAGTGACTTCGATAGACTTTGGGGTATGAATTCACGACGAAAGTTTTTGGCTTTGGCAGGTGCAGCGTGTTTTGGTCAATCGAGTGAGGCGCCGAAGTGGAAGTCGAAGGTAATTGATATACACCTGCACTGGCGGCAGGATTTGCGGATGGAAAAAGACGCGAATCTGGTGCATATGGATGGGTGCGGAGTAGACAAGGCTGTGCTGTTGACACAGGCGCGGGCTGGGGATGCTGCTGCTGCCGTGGTTGCCAAATACCCGGAGAAATTTGTCTGGTCTGTGGCAGCCGATATCACCAAGCCGGATGCGGAGCAGGTGTTGACTGCGGCCGTCAAGAGAGGAGCTCTTGCGATTGGCGAGGTCAAGTATCATGTTGCGGCGGATGGGCCGGAATTACGCCGGGCTTATGCGTTGGCTGGAGAGCTTGGGGTGCCGATCCTGGTTCACTTTCAGGAAGTAGATCACTTTGAAGGGGAAGGGAAGTGGTCAACGGGCTTCAAGAATTTCGCAGCGATGTTACAGGCTTATCCGAAGACCAAGTTTGTAGGCCACGCCGATGCGTTTTGGGCCAATGTGAGTGCTGATTATCACGAAGAGGCAGCCTATCCGGTTGGACCGGTGAAGAAGGGTGGAGTTACTGACCGGTTGCTCAGCGACTTTGAGAATATGTATGGCGATACTTCGGCAAATTCTGGTAACAATGCTCTGTCGCGAGATGAAGAGTTCACTGCGGGCTTTCTGAAACGTCACCAGAACAAATTGATGTTTGGCAGCGATTGCGGTTGCAGCAATGGCCGTGGGGACGGATTGGGGTCCAGTGTTGCCAAGCGGATGCAGGGCAAGTGTGTGGCGCGGGAGACGCTGGGCATTTTGCACAAGCATCTGGATGCTGGTGTGCTCACCAAGGTGACCTGGGGGAACGCGCACCGTTTGTACAAGATCAAGACTTAAGCCGTTGGGCCGCGTAGGCAACGATTGGTCTTGGATCTTATGGTTGCCAGGTGCCAGTGAGGACGAAACGCTCAAGTGCTTCGCCTTTGGCGCTCGATCATTTTGTTGGTCCAGGCACTGAGGTGAGGTGTGACCAGAATAATGTTTCTTCCATTCCTGTTGTACTCTCCTATAAATTGATGTGCATGTTAATCTTGCGAGCATGCGAGTTGTATTTCTCGAAGTGGACACCGAGAGTCAATGGGCCATGGCTTCATTGGGGCCGGCTTTTCTTGCAGCCTTTTTGCGTGAGCATGGCCATGAAGTCATCCTGATTCGCGCCTTGATCGAAATGCCTGACCAAGAAGTCTTGCGCCTGATCACCGAATCAAAACCCGGGCTCATTGGGGTTTCAATGACCACGCGCCAGTGGCTTCGGGCCAAACACCTGGTAGGCATGATTCGCCAGCATCTGGACGTGCCTGTGGTGGCAGGTGGCCTGCACGCCACATTTTCACCTGAAGGAGTGCTGGCCGCGCCCGGCTTTGATTATGCCGGGCTTGGCGAATGCGAGGAGGCACTTCTTGATCTGGTCAATGCCCTTGAGGCGAAGAAGTCTGCGCACGGGATCGCCAACATCTGGGTGCGTGGAGGGTTTCGACCTGTGCTGCGCCCGCCAGTTGAGCCGCTGGATCGACTGCCCTTTGCGGCGCGCGATATGCTGCAGGAACCGCGCGGCACGGTTCAGGTTACAACCCAGCGCGGTTGTCCGTTCCCTTGCACTTACTGCGGCGCACGCATGTTTAATGAACTTTATGAGGGTAATGGAGAGTATGGCCGCCGGCGTTCGCACGAGAATTTATTCCGTGAATTGCGCGGGTTGCGAGACCAGGGCTTGCTCGGGTACGTAATTTTTCTCGATGATACTTTCACCATTCATCACCCGTGGGTGAAAGAATTTTGCCGCCTGTACAAAGAGGAATTCCGGGTTCCCTTCTGCCTTCATGCGCGTGTAGAAACTGTTAGTGAGCCGATGCTCAAGATGCTGGCTGACGCCGGCTGCCAGCAGATTACTTATGGAGTAGAGAGCGGTAGTGAGAGGGTTCGCCGTGAGGTGATGAAGCGGCCAGTGACTAACCAGAGATTTCGCGATGTCTTTCGATGGACGCGCGAGGCCGGTATCTTTGTAATCGCAAACTACATGCTGGGGCTGCCTGGTGAGACCAAACAAGAACTGACCGAGACCTACGAGTTAGCCGAAGAACTCTGCAGCTTCGACTTTGGCTTCTTTGTCTTTTATCCATACCCAGGCACGCATTTGTTTCAAACCTGCCGGGACCAAGGTTATCTGCCAGCAGACTATATGAGCCGCGCGGCAAACCATCGCGAGACGATTCTGAGCCTGCCCGATCTATCGCAATCCGATATCGACGAAGTCTATGACAAGTTCACTGAATTGCGAGTGAAACGGGAGCGAGAGCGTTGGAGCGCACCTGTATCGACAGCAGTAGCAGATCACGCCTACGTTGTGGCACGCAACGGTTAGGGCTTGCGGCGAAGACGGGCGCAGTAGACATCGTACTCGGTTGTGGAGCGCTCGTGAGTTTGAAGCCGCCAAGTTATATGGTCTCGGTCCGCTTCGATAACGAGCCCGGTGTCGACACCGGCTTCGTTTCCGGCAGACAGAAAGCGCTTCAACTCCGCGAGCGACGAACCTTGATGAGGGGTGGAACGCTGGGAGTGCCCGCCGATCCAGGCAGCCGGCGCTGTAGCGTCGGCTGCCCAATCAAAGGGAGTACATAGGATTGACTCCGACGAAGGCTTGGCGACGCGTCCAAGCTCAAACAAGAGCCCCAGCGGGGAAGCGACGCAATCGAGCATGTTCATGCAAAGCGCACCGTCGAAAGTATGTGCGGCAAAGGGCAGAATTGCAACATCAGAGCACCAGAAACTGACCTGATCCACGGGGTAGCCGGAGAGATCATGTTGGTGGCTGTCAAAGACCAAACCGACGCGCCGTGAGTGATAGCTCACTTGGCCGCTGCGCCTGATTCGCTGCGCCATGCGAAGCATTGAAAAGTTGAGGTCGAGCCCAACAACCAGAGTGCCGGTTGCTTTGGCCAGTTCAAAAGAGCCTCGTCCAAGAGAGCAGCCGATATCGATCCAGACGCCACCCGGAGGGCTCGTCAAGAGCTGCAGCGCAGCTTCAAACAAAGATAGATAACTTGGATTGTCCTGGGCCCAATGGGAGTGGGCGTAGATTGCATTGTTGCCACGGTCACGATCAAGGGCAGAAGAGGATCCGGCAAGATCCCCGAGCAGCGATTCCGTGAAATCGCTCAAGTCCTCTCGCCTCAGCACACCCAGAATCTGGTTATTGAGCCAGGATGAAGCATCGGTCAGCACGACGGGGATGCCATCGATAACCGGGTGCTCACGCTGACAACTGCGGTTGCTGCAAATCAGCGAGCCCTCGAGAATTTCCCCATTCTCTTCCCTTGCAATCTGCCCAATAGCGAGAGGGCTCTCCACCCCCCGGCTTAAGCGGCATAGCGGGCAGACGGGGCGTAGCTGTTCAAAGTGATGACGAAACACAGCGCACTATCCGCCAATGATGACGTTGATTGAACAGGGCGGAATGATCTTGCCCGTTGGGCACGGGATGGGCCCGACGCAGGTGGGGAAGCTCACCATATCTCCCAATCTCGCAGCGGGCAGGCTGCTTGTGAATACCGATGATGAGCCAATGGCGATCATCCCAGGCCCGCCAGGCACGCAGCCTGGCATGATGCAAGGTAGGGTCTGACTGGTGACAACCGCCGCAGGCAGGTTATTGATGAGCACGGTGGGCACGGTCGCAATCATGATTTGGATCGGGATGGGCGGATGCGGCAGGGGAGTCGGGACGGGTGCCGGGGGGTGGATCGGCGCATGACAATGCGGCCAGTCATGCATCACGTTATCGGTCATTCGAGCTGCAGGAGGCATATTAGTTCAGGTATATCTTCTCGCCCTTAACGATGACATCGCCATTGGCATTGACGCGGACGTCGGCTTGGCCACTCAACTGCATTGTGGAGTCGGAATGCAGGTCAACACTTTCTGTCGCCCGGACTTCAAAATTCTTGCACTGGACATTTACCGATTCTGCAGCTTTCAGAGAAATCCTTACGCTTTCCATTTGAAGGATTGGGCCGTCTGGAGTTAGCTTCACCCTAAGCTCAAGCTGGCCTTCGGCACCGCGAATTTCCACAAGGTCGTGGTCTTCGGCGGGAGTAACAGTAAGAGTCCTGGCGTTCTGCAGGTCGAGCGTATGTGTTGCCATAATGATCGATTCCTCCTCCGCCGAAGGTTATCACGAATCATTATGCGAAGAAGGCAACGCGACCGCCAACCTCTTGCCAAGCCAGCGCATGCTGAAGCAGATCGAAGCCGGCCTCACCTTGCATTGCGCCAAGACCCTCGTTGTCCATTTCGAGGCGAGGCCAGAGGTTGTGCTCAAGATGATGCTTCACCCTGGGCAATTGCGCAATCTCTTCAGGGCGGTAACCGGTAAGCGCAAACACTGTGTGGCTGGCCTTTGAAATCGCTGCCTGGCTTTGGTCATCCCGCATCCAGCCATGCGTTGCGATTGCGCGAAGCGGGGCAATCAGAGATGAGAGCAGGAGAGAGTTTCGGGTGGATTCAATCTGAAAACGGGTGCGGCAGTCTTCGGTAATGGCCTCGCGGGCAATCGGCGTCGAGGCGGAATCAATCGCAATCTTTGCCTCTTGTGCAAGCCGAGCAAGATCGGGGTCAGGCCACACAGATTGGCGCTCCAGATAGATATCAGCGAAAGATGGCGACTTGGCCAACGCAAGAGGGGAGCAAACAGGGGAGAAAGAGATACGCGCCGATAGCCGGTCAAGCCAGCGGGAATGGGCGAAATTTACTTCGAGCAAATGGCTCGCAGGGAGTGAGGGCAATTCTTCGGCATCTGAAGCCCTTAGCCCGGACAGCCATTGGCGCGGAGTATCCCAGGGCCAGGGCAGACGGCGTCGATAGCGGGGGTGATCGAAGAATTCCGGGTCGAGTCGCATGAGTGTCTCAATGCAAACTTTGATCTCAAGCAAGAGAGCATCTGCATCCAGATGACTCGTATGGAATTTCAACAGACCGGCAAAGAGCCGGTCAATGGAAGTGCTAACGGCAGTAGATTGCTGCCGCAGCAAAGTAGCCGCTGCCTGGCCATTGAGAATGGCAGCTTGCAGGGCAACATGATCTTCACCTTCCGCAGCGTGCAAGTACTCGATACGGGCACCAGAGGCGAGCCACGGGTCGTCATACCGGTCGGCGATCTGAGCCAGATTGAAGGCCCGGTCGAGTGCGCCGGCGCGGGCCAACTCCAGAATGTCCAGGCTCTTGGCCAGATACTCAGAAATGCTGCTGGCCTTAGAGGCCAAAGCGATTTCGTGGTCTAGCGCGGCGATCTGATGACGGTTCCATTCCGGCTGCGCGAGGCAAGATTCTCGAAGGCGAAAGATGTAGTGATTGTCTTCAAGAACCACAGTGGCGGCCTAGCTGGTTGGGAAGTCGCGCGGGATCAGTTCTGCCGCTTTAAGTTCGGCCCAAACTGGCGCTGGCACTTCTGCTTCACGCACCAGGCGCATCGTCTCAACCAAGCGGCTTGGAGTCATCGTTGACGTCACGATCTGCGTCATCGTCTTGGGGAAGTGTACAACCAGAAGCCCGGCAACAGCAGCAGCCAAGTGAAGCAAGGGGGTTGATCCGCAAATCTTGAAATAGCGCGACATCAAGGCGCGTTCTTGCGCATTGGCTACTTCGTAGTTGTAGAGAAAAGGAGGAGCCGTAAGAGGGTCTTCGGTTAGCGTGAATGCTTGCCCGTAGTTGATCCCCATCAGGGTGACCTCAAAAGCGTGCGTGTTGCCGGCATCAATGATCTTCATGAGTTGCCCCAGAATCGATGGGCAGAAGGTGAGGCCGGCGTAGTCAAGCGCACCAGGTTCTTCGGCGAGAAAGCGGTGAACAAAGGCCGGATCTTTGATACCAAGACCAATTCGCTCAACAAAACCAGCGCTCTTGGCAGTCTTCAGATAGGCAACCGCGGGACGCACGTCTGTTTCCCAATTGAGGCCAACCTGCTTCTCCATATCCGGCGAATCGTGGAGGGCAACTCCGTAGAGCTTGTCGCCGCCGTATTCGATACGCTCGCGGCAGACCTGCTGTTCTACTCCCTTGGCGGAGCAATCCCATTTGTCGGTTAGGCCATGATAGCGGCGCGGAATACCTTGCAGCAGGGCTTCTGGTTGATGCTCGACAGCAGAATCCATTGCCAGCCCCAGATAGCGCAGGCACTTGGTCTGGAAGCGGATCTGGTTTGGATCGATGCTCAGAGCCTCGAGTGCCTGGCCGAGTTGGAGTGTGGCGCGATAGAGGACGGCAGAATCGAAAGTACGAATGCCAGATTCCCAAGCAATCTTCACAAGCGGGATCACGTGCTTCTCAACATCGACGAATCCACCACCCGGAACTGGCCCGAAACCAAAGCGGTGGCAACCAAAGGCAAATTTGTCAGCGGAGATTTCTCTTTTTTGAGGCATGAACCAGTAAGGATATCAATCAGACTTCGTCGAGGGGTTGAGTAGCGTCGCCAAATTGCTTCATGCGAACATCCATCTTGTCCATCAGAGACAAGTAGAGTCGGCACATCTGGCGATCTGGCTTCTCACTATAGTCAAGAACACGGCCGCCTCGAATGCGTCCGCCACCTCCGCCCAGGACAATGACCGGCAGTTGGCGGGCCTCGTGATTCCCCGTGAGCATACTTGAGCAGAAGAGCAGCATCGAGTTATCAAGCAGCGTCCGGGGGCCTTCCTGAATCGCATCGAGCTTCCTGGCCAAATAGGCGAGCTGCTCCATGAAGAACTGGTTTACTTTAAGCCAGTCTGCCGTATCGGAATGCGAAAGCAGGTGGTGAATCATGTAATCGACGCCGAGGTTGGGAAAGCGCAACGAGCTATGGTCGTTATTCAGCTTCAGGGTCGAGATGCGGGTGGTATCGGTTTGAAACCCAAGCACGACGATGTCGGCCATCAGGCGCATGTGCTCGGCAATATCCTGCGGGATGCCGTCCGCAGGGCGCACCATGTTGGGCTTATCAAGGGTGGGCCGCCAACCCTGCAACTGGCCGCGCTTACCAGCATTGGCAATGCGCTGCTCCACGTCACGAACAGAATCCAGATACTCGTCCAGTTTGCGTTGATCGCCCGTGCTGATATCGCGACGCAGGCGTCTGGCATCAGTAAGCACCGCATCAAGCACGCTTTGATCGGCCTTGCTCGCTTCATCCTTGAAGAGCCGGTCAAAAGCGAGCGCGGGGTAAAGCTCCAGGGGTGTTGGGCTGGTGGGCGAGCTCCACGAGATGTGCGAGCTGTAGAGCATCGAGTAATTCTTGTGTACCGATGGGTTCGATTTCTCGCAGCCCAGAACCAGGCTTGAGACTTTAGTAGAGCTACCGTAGCGCTGCGCCAGCAGTTGATCGATGCTGGTGCCGGATCGGATCTCGCCGCCAGAAGCCAGTGGAGCACCAGAAAGCAAATTGCCTGTCTGCGAACTGTGGATGTTGCCCTTGAGTGCTTCTGCATTGAAGAGGCCACGCACGAAGAGCATCTTGTGCTCCAAGCCCTGAAGTGGCTTGAGCACCTGGCCCAGCTCCATCTGCTTGCCTTCGCCTTTAGCCCACCACTCCTTGCTATGAAACCCATTGCCAGAGAAGAGAACGCCAAGCCGCACGGGTGCTTCGCTCTTAGGTTTTTCATCTCCCCAGACGGGAAGAGACTCCAGCCAAGGCAAGGCCATCGACACACCCAGGCCGCGCAGCATACGGCGTCTTGAAAATGAATGCTTTATCATGGTGTTTATTCCTCCGGCGGAGCGTCGCGCCCGCGAATCTCTCGAAATTGGCGGCTTTTCACAATCATCTCAACTACGGTGCCCACCGGGTAGTCGGCAGCCGTGAGCTGATCGAGCAAAGGTTCATCAGAGAGTTGAACAGCGCGGCCAAGAGCATAGCCAAGCAGCTTGCGGCTGAACTGGCGGACAAAAGCACTGCGCCCCTTGGTCAACAAATATTGACGCAAACCGTCTAGCCCTTCGATCTCCGTGCCATCCAATACTTTGGTTTTGGTGTGGATCGGACGGCCTCCCAGATCCTTGTCGCGGCGGCGGCCAATCGCGTCGAATTCTTCCAGGGCATAGCCGTAAGGATCGATACGCTTGTGACAGGTAGCGCAGCGCGCGTCCGAGGTGTGCTTCTCTGTCAGCTCACGCATCGTGAGTACGAGGTTGGCCTCGTCCCCGGGTAGCTGCGGAACGTCCTTCGGCGGTCGCGGCAGCTTGTCGCCCAACAAGACTTCAGCTACCCAGTTGCCCCGCAAGATTGGGCTGGTACGTGAAGCGCCAGACTGCTTGGCCAATGTCGTTGAAAATCCAAGGACACCGCCCCGCGAGCGGGCCTTCATGCCATCCACGCGGCGCCATTCCGGCCCTTGCACTGTTTCGATGCCATAGTGTTTTGCCAGCGTCTCATTCAAGAAAGTGTGGTCGGCATTGAGGAGACTCAAGACAGGGCGGTTCGCTCTGAAGAAATCTGAAAGGAATTGAATGGATTCCTCATACATATCTCCTCGCAACGCCTTAAATGTTGGGAAGTGACGCTCGCTCTTCTCATCGAGCGTATCGAAGTCGCGGATGTGCAGCCATGACGCACCAAACTCTGTGGCTAGGCGTCGCGCTCGTGGGCCCTTCAACATCCGTCTGGCTTGAGCAGCAAGATCCAGCTTCCCGGCGGCAGCAGCCGCGCGAAGCTCCGTATCGGGTTGCGAAGACCAGAGGAAGTAGCTCAGACGGCTGGCGAGTTCCCAATCGCTAACGGGACCTTGCAGCTTGCCGGGGGCCGCTTTTTCTGTTCGGTAGAGATAAGCGGGCGAAACCAGGACTCGCGCCAGCACCAGTCGCAATCCATCTTCATGGGGCAATTCCTGTTGGCGCAATCTTACATAGAGAGATCGCAACTCATTGCGTTCAAGGACGCTGATGGGACGGCGATAAGCACGGTTGGCGAAGTCGATCACGGCGGCGAGGTGTTTGGGTTCGGCGGCAACCATCTCGTTCCTGAATGCAGCAGCCCGCTCATTGATGGGCTTGCGCAGTGGCTCGAACTTGCTGGGATCCGCATCCTGCGTCGCATACTGCCAGAGCTGTTCAAAGACATCGACCTGCATCAGCGGCGCTCTGCTCACAAAGTAGAGTTGAGCCCAAAGCCGATCCAGCTTTGCTTTCTCAGAATCGCTGAGTAACAGGCGCACCAGATGCTGATCTTCACGATGATAAAGGGTGAGCGTCACCACTTCATCTACCGGAACAATCTTGCTGTAGCAAAGCGAAGCTGGAAAGGCCTGGCGAAATTCGTCAAAAGTACTTTCGATTCGGCGAAGTGCCTCACTGCCATCGTTTACGACGACAGGCATCGCGAATGCGACCTTCTGATTATTCGAAGTCCAGGTACCATCAGCCGTGCGTACTGAGGTGCCGCCAGGCCTCAAACCGGCGACCGCAAGAGGCGGCGACTCGAGGACTTGGAACTGCACACTGCCTTCGGCCCCTGCAACCGGATCCAGGAATGCAGCGACAGTGAACTCAGCATCGGCAACGAGGTCCGCGGGCAGTTGAAACTCAATTATCGAAGGTGCTCTCGCTCGCAGGTTGTCCCCGTCGAAGAGGGCAGGATCGAGACCCCATTTTGAGGATGAAGAGCCCACCGTGACTTCAGAAAACAAAGGCCCGGCAAGCGAAGTGAGTTGGCGGAACAAAGCTCCATCAGCAGTATTTGCCGGAGGTGCAGCAGTAGTCAGAAGTCTTTGCAGAGCTTGTGCGAGCGCCCGCTTTTCTTTAGGCTCTTCGGCTGACTGCCAACGCGCCAGCAGCGACCCTGCAGGAATCACAGTGCCGCTGCCTGAACCACTGACTGGCTCAGAATAGAAATGCCAGATGCCCTCACGGCCAGCCCCGTCGGCGTGAGGATTGGCTGACAGTATCGTGTTGGACACATCGCGAGACAACGACCAATCGTTGCCACCAGAGGACAAGTTGAGTTCCACATCCATAAGGTCACAAGCGGCGTTGCCGTCATTGGGGCCAATGAGAATCGATACAAGGTCGCCTGGACGTATCGAGACTTTCTCAAATGGACCTACCCGCACTGACGACCCAGCCCCGCGGGCTTTGCCTTCTGCCAAACGCTGGCGCGTTCCGCCACGCCGTAATTCAAGTGACCAGACCACCCCATTGCCACACTCAGCGTGCGCCGGAGTAATCGTCCCATCGATTCGCAAAGCTCCCGCGATTGGGCTGAGCCAGCCAGTAGCAGCGTAGTGTGTCGATGTCGGCAGCATCGCAACAGCATGCGGCTTCATGTTGCCTGGGATGCGCACAGGCTGGTCAGAGGAATTCGCAAACAGCGATGGCGTCTTGCCGCCTCCCCACCCTTGGATGAACGTGTATGTTCCCGACTTCTCGATTTTGCTTGAGAGGTAGTCCAGCTTCAGCGCATTGTTTTTGCCAAGCCCCAGATAATCGAACCAAGCCTTTCGAGCAACAGGATCGACAGCATCTGAATCAAGCCCAGCCGCAGCATTCAGTGTTTGCTCAGTAGCAGCAGAAATGAGTTGTCGTTGCTCAGCGAGTGCTCCAGCCAGTGCACGTATGTCGCGCAATCGGACAGGAGGCCGGCCCGGAATCGTGATGCGAGGTTCCTGCCAGATCACCGCGTCGCCAGAACTTCCGTCGCCAGCATCCCCCGCAGCCAGAAAGAGCTTCACTACATTGCTGCCTTCGGGTGCGGATAATTTGGTGCGAAACTCCTGACGATTCACAATCGGGGTGACTGGCTCCATCCAAGCCATCGGGCCATCGACCTTGCCAATGTGACCGACACTGCTGAACTTCCAGAGTGTCTGTTGCCATTGCTCGATCTTTTGCGCAACGGCCAAGACGTCGCCTGAGCGCCATCGCTCGCGGATCTCTTCAAGAAGGGGCGAAGGCTTAGGAGAGGTCATGAGTTGCACGAGCAGGCTTAGATATTTCGCCTTCAGCCCTTTGGCGCGAGCCACAGTCTCAATACTCTTACCTGCCCTCACGGCGAGAGAGGCATCCAGATACTTCTTAAGCGGCAAGGTGCCCCCACGATTCTTATCCAGCGCTATGCCCTGCTGGGTCACAGTCTCGGCTCCGCCAGCTTCAGTGAATTGTTGGTAGAAAGTGCGGATTTCGGTAAGGATCTCATCAGTCCAGTCACGCCGTGAGGTGGATGGAGAAAACCGGATGCCGTCTGGAAGTAGCACTGCATGATTCGCAATCTGCTTGGCGGCATCAAGGTACTTGGTAACTAGAGAAGGAGACATGACCAGCGAGTTACCGGTGTTGGTAAACCCTTCTCCAGCTGCCCCGTCAGCGGGAAACTCCCTGGCTGGCTCAAGCGTTGCAACACCTGTGAGATCGCGAATCGAGTAAGTGTATTCCGCGTTGTTGAGACGCCGCAAGACCACGGGCCCAGGGTCTCCAGCGCGGGCAAGCGCCGCCTGGCGCAATGCCGAACGAACCCAATCAAGCAATCGTGCACGCTCAGCAGTTGACGGTTGCGGCATCCCCTTCGGCGGCATCTCCCCAAGGGAGACCTGTTCCACAACACGCTGCCAGTCTTTGGAATGCTTTAAGATTTCGCCTCTGGAAGTGAAGCGCTCCAGGTCCAGGTCGCCCAGATGCTTGACGGTGGAATGGCAGCCCAGGCAATACTGCGTAAGGAGCGGCTTCAAATCCCGCTCGAAACTATCCTGCGCTGGCGAGCAGATTGCCATGCCAAGGATCAGACTGAGGCGTAACTTCATTTCCTCACAATTCTGTTGCAGATCGAGCGTCAGCGCAAGGCGGACTTGATCCAGTCTTGTAGTCTGGAAGGAATCACTTGGGCTCTACTTCGATATTCGCGATTGCAGACGACCTTACCGGAGCGCTGGAAGCCGGTGCCAAATTTGCGGCTGCGGGCATGGAAACTTGCGTCACAACCAGGCTCAATGCACTGACTGCTGGAGTTGTCGTCTTCGACACGGAGACGCGCCACATGCCGGGGGCGGCAGCGGCCGCTCGAATTAAAGCTCTTGCCGCCAGGGCAAGCGAGCAGTCTCCTCGCCTGATCTACAAAAAGACTGACTCGACACTGCGAGGAAATATTGGTGCCGAACTGAATGCTTTGGCGGAAGTCTTTCCGGATTGGAAGATTGTATTCGTGCCCGCCTACCCTGCTATGGGAAGAACGGTGCGCGACGGCGAACTGCTGGTGGATGGCATTCCTGTTCATCAAACTCCAATCGGCTCCGACCTGCTGAATCCGGTTCACACCAGTTCGATCAGGTCCCTTCTTGGCGGTCTGGCGGCGACCATAATGGACGGCGAAACAGACGACGATATCGGTGAGGCCGCGAGGCAAATTCTTGCAGAAAGCGCGAATGTAATCGTCGCTGGCCCGTCCGCGATCGCGGGTGCACTGGCAGCGGAACTTTCGCCCGCCTCAAGAAAACTCGACTTGCCCCCGGCTATGCGCTGCCTGATAGTCAATGGAAGCTTGCACCCGGCTTCGATCAGGCAGATGTCCAATCATCACTTCAACAAGAGCTGGGTTGAATTCAAATATGAAGGCTATGAGCAAGGCCTCGACCGGGCCACCCGTAGCGGCACGCAAGTCAAAGCGCTCCTGACAAAGCTGCCTTTTGAGGCGATCATCGTATTTGGCGGCGACACAGCCTTCGGAATCCACGAGGCGCTTGGAGCCTCGGACTTCGTTTCCTGCGGCGAGATCCTAGCTGGAGTGCCCGTTTCAAAATCACAAGGAAGATACTGGATCACGAAAGCGGGTGGCTTTGGAAGTGCCGATCTGCTGGAACAATTGAAAGCAAAGCTATGAACAAAGTGTTTGGCGTCACGGTTGGAGATTCGAGTGGGATTGGCCCGGAAGTGCTGTTGAAGGCATTTCAGGAAGGCCGTGTTCGCGTGCCAGTGGTCGCCTATGGTGATCTCTCTGCCCTCACTCATTACAATCATTCGTTGAATTACGGCGTTCCATTACGAGCGATAGCGCACCCCGGGGACTTTTCCCCCAATGCCCTGAATGTGATTGACCATGACCTGATCTCCAGCAGCCAAATAACACCCGGGCTACTGAGCGCTGCATCAGGACGCGCTGCTCGCGAATACGTGATCTCGGCGGCAAAACACGCTCTGGCAGGCGAGATCGCGGCGATGGTGACGCTGCCAATGAACAAGGAGGCCACGCAGATGAGTGACCCGGGTTTTGTTGGTCACACCGAATTGATTGGTGCAGTTTGTGGCGTTGAAGATGTGACAATCATGCTGGTGTCGGACGCATTAATCGTCACTCACGTCACAACTCATTGCTCACTATTAGAAGCCATTCAGCGAACCAAGCAAGCTCGCATCCAGACGATTCTGAGCCTGACCTGCGCCGCTGTTGCGAAACTGATGCCCAACCCACGGGTGGCCGTCGCCGGATTGAACCCGCACGCTGGCGAGCATGGTCTTTTCGGACTCGAGGAAATCGAAGAGATCCGCCCGGCAGTGGAGTGGGCGCAATCACAGGGGATGCCTGTCGATGGGCCTTTCCCTCCAGATACGCTTTTCTACCTGGCAGTGCGGAGAAAGCGCTATGACGCCATCGTCTGCATGTATCACGACCAAGGCCACATTCCCTTGAAGCTTCTCGACTTTGAGGGTGGAGTGAATGTGGCCTTGGGTTTGCCGATTATCAGGACGTCAGTCGATCATGGTACGGCCTTTGACATCGCGGGCAAAGGGGTTGCCGGGGCGGGGAGTTTCGAGAAAGCATTGGAACTTGCCGTCCGGCTTGCGAGCATGGAAGAAGACAAGTAAAGCGCGACGGAACATGCGGCATGAGGAATATTTGCAAGCACCGCCAGCCAACAATAATTTGTGATTGAATTGAGGGTTATGCAACAGAATCCGCGGAGCCAGGAAGTTTATGACGTTGTCGTGGTGGGGTCGGGGGCCGGCGGAGGAACTGCGGTTCATGTTCTGACGGCAAAGGGGCTGAAAGTTGCACTGCTTGAGGCTGGGCCGATGCTGAATCCTTACAAAGAATTTCTTGAGCACAAGATGCCCTACGAGTATGATCATCGCGGCGCAGAAGAAGGTGGCAAGGCTTACTTTGGCAAGGGCAAGCCCTTCGGATTCTTTGCGACCACCAGCGGCGGCTGGCAGCTTGAGGGTGAGCCCTACACAGTAGGTGAAGGCAGCCAGTTCCAATGGTTCCGCTCGCGGATCATTGGTGGACGTACCAATCATTATGGCCGCATGTCATTCCGCTTTGCTGAGTACGATTTTCGCCCTTATGACAAAGATGGCTTGGGCACGAATTGGCCTGTCTCTTACCAGGACATCTCACCTTATTACGATAAGGCCGAAGAGTTCATTGGGGTCTGTGGTTCGATTGAGAACGTCCCCTCTTGCCCGGACGGCAAGTTCCAGCCAGCGCCGCCGCCTCGTGTCCACGAAGTGCTGGTTAAGAAGGCTTGCGACAAACTAAACATCACCTGTATCCCCAATCGGCGTGCAGTGATCCACAAGCCGACTAACGGTCGCGCTCCTTGCCATTACTGTGGCCAGTGCGGACGCGGTTGCCAGACGGCTTCTGCCTACAGCTCCTCGCAAGTTCAAGTCTTTCCGGCGATGAAGACCGGCCGCTTGCAGGTATTCGACATGGCGATGGTGCGTGAGGTACTGACTGACAATAACGGCAAGGCTACGGGTGTCTTGTATATCGACAAACGCACACGCACCGAAAAGACCATCCGCGCCAAGGCAGTTGTTCTTGCTGCCAGCGCTTGTGAATCGACTCGCATCCTTCTGAACTCAAAGACGACGGAGTTTCCGAATGGTCTTGCCAATGGGTCTGGCCTGCTGGGCCGCTACCTGATGGATACGGTTGGCTTCGGGCTCTCTGGCTATGTGCCGTCGCTTGAAGGCATGCCGCAATACAACACCGATGGCAACGGCGGCGCACATCTCTTTATGCCGTGGTGGCTCTGGGATAAACACCAGAAGCTGGACTTCCCGCGTGGCTATCACATCGAGATTGGCGGGGGCTATAGTCTTCCCGGCATTGGTTCCTATCATGGAGCAGCACAGCGCCTTGGTTATGGTGCCGATATGAAGACTAAGATTCGCGAGGGCTACGGTGCCAGCATTGGTTTTGCCGGTCGTGGCGAAATGATCCCGAACATCCACTCCTATTGCGAGCTTGACCCGAATGTGGTCGACAAGTGGGGAATTCCTGTTCTTCGCTTCCACTTCAAGTGGACCGATTACGAATGGAAGCAAGCCCGCCATATGGAGAAGACCTTCACCGAGATCATCACCGCAATGGGTGGCCGCGTATCGGGTCTAAGCGCTTCGCAACGCGAATCGAATGGCATCTCTGTGCCGGGCACGATCATCCACGAAGTGGGTGGTGCGCGCATGGGTACCTCGATGAAGAACTCCGTGCTGAACGGCTATTGCCAGGCACACGAAATGCGGAACCTGTTTGTGATGGATGGTGGCAGCTTCGTCTCTAACCCGGATAAGAACCCAACGCTTACCATTAATGCGCTGGCTTGGCGCGCTTGTGACTACCTGGCAGAGGAGATGAAAAAAGGAAATGTCTAATTTCGTAGCCCCCGAATCAATGGACCGCCGCGCCTTGGTGCGTGGCATCGCGCTGGCCATCACGGCTTCGGGCACGCTTGAGCTTGACGCGGCGCAACATGTTCACTCAGAGACAACAGCCGAGAAGGCCAAGACCGGCACCTACAAGCTGAAGGAATTCACTGCTGCCGAGTTTAAGACTCTCGAACGTCTGGCAGAGTTGATCGTACCGGCCGACAAAATCTCCGGCAGCGCTAAAGATGCCGGTGCACCGGAGTTTATCGACACACTGGCAAGCCAGAACGAAACACTGGCGGATCTCTTTCACGGGGGCCTGGCCTGGATGGATGCCGAGATGCGCAAGCGCTACAACTCTCGTTTTGCCGCGGCTAAGCCCGAGCAGCAAACTGCAATGCTGGACCTGTTAGTAGAAGCCGGCCGCAGCGAAGCAGAACGCCGCAGCGAAGAACTGGTCTATCAGAAGGCACCTGTTTACAAGGAATTCAGCAACTACACGGTGAAGCGGGAACACGAGCTTGCCGTCGGTGCGCGATTCTTTGACTGGGCTCGCAAGATGACCGTCGATGCCTTCTACACCAGCGCAATCGGAATCAAAGACCTTGGCTACCTGGGCAACAAGGCGCTCTCGAAATACGAAGTGCCAAAGGAAGCGCTTGAATACGCGATCAAGCGCAGCCCCTTCGCCAACGGCTAGTCGAGAATCGCACCGTAAGCCATATTGACGAATGCGTTTCGCTCTTCAGATCCGCCCTCGCGATGGATCATGAAGATGCCAATCATGTCGCGCTTGGGATCTATGAAGCAATAAGTGCCATATCGGCCTCCGTGACCGTAAGTGCCTTCAGAGAGCGGCGCTGCGGCAGAGTCACGAGCTACTGCCCAAGCGAGTCCGTACCCCATGCCGGATCCGCTTGTAGAGAGGGTCCCAGTGTGCACTTTGGTCATCGTCTCGATCGAATGCCGTGACAGAATACGCTGACCATTGAGCTGGCCGCCATTGAGCAGCATCTGGTAGAGCAAGTAAAGATCACTTGCCGTTGAATAGAGTCCGCCTTCGGGGAGAGGGTATTTTGCCCCATCACGAAACTTCATCGCGCCTTCGCCCAGTGGATCGGATGTGTATTTGAGCGGCTTGCCGTCTTTGAGAATGTATGCCGTAGGCATGCGATTCCACTTCTCTTTAGGAGGATAGATGTAGGTGTCTTTCATGCCGAGCGGAGTGAAGATCCGAGTCTCGAGGAATTTCTCAAAGGGCATCCCGCCAAGCACTTCGACGATTCGCGCCAGCGTCGCGATACCTGCGTTACTGTATTGCCACCTGGATCCTGGTTCGAATTCGATGGGCGTCTGTGAGTAGATCAGCACCACTTCAGCCAGAGTCTTGTGGAGCGCCCCGTGTAGCTCGCCAATTCCCGCAGGAGGGTTCAAGACCATTCCCGAGGTATGGGTCATCAAGTCACGAACGGTAATCAAGCGGGCTGGCTTCCTGAGAGTGCTGCCTTCGAGCAATCGCAATCCGCGAAACTCCGGCAAGTGCTTTTCAACTGGATCGAGAATCGACAGTTTGCCTTCTTCAGCCAGCATCATCGCGGCCATGGCCACCACCGGCTTGGTCATCGAATGAAGCTGAAAAATGGCATCGGTGCGCATCGGCTGCTTCGATTCGATATGTTGTTGCTCAGCGATTCTGTCAGGTTAACTGCTCAGCGACTTTGTCACCCCTGCGGATGGGGACTCTGTCCCCAAACCCCTGGGATTTATCGCAT
>JAYSVS010000082.1:0-51665 GCA_043718395.1 Acidobacteriota bacterium | reverse complement strand
AAAAGAAGACGTCGCTGCATTCAACGCTGCCGTCAGCCAGGCAAAGATTCCTGCAATAAATATCCCTTAACCTCATGGCTCAAGTTGTAGTTTCGGTGCATAAGCCTCTGCTGCGAATCGATGCAATATTCGAGACAAGAACCTTCGCGCGCGGAAGTTAATGCGGTCAAGCCATGGCTGTAGGATCGGAAAACGCTACCAACGTCGAGTTCCTTCAGAGTCATCTCTGTTAATATCGCAACTGAAATGAGTGTCGAAGGCATAGAGCTTCAGATTGTGCCGTTGGTTCCCAACGTCGAATTGCCTCGGCCCGCATCGGCACGAACCCGCGAGCTCATCCCTCCCGGCTACGGCGTGCAGGAACAGTGCCTTCCCTTTACGGCAGCCAACAGTCTGGGATTTTTGATCCCTTCGCCCATCCGGTTTGGCCACTGTCCTCCAGGGCAGGTCCCGGAAGGCTGCTGTGCTTTCCGCTCTCCGATTCCAAGCGCATCAGCCGATTCCGGTTGGACCTTTTACGTGGAAGATAATCCCGTCTGCTGTTTCGCTCGCAACGCATATTCTTTCACCGACATTCCTCGTTACGACAATCTCCTCGAGCCCGGGATCAGCTTTTTCGACCGCCCAGACCAACAGGACTTGTTCAAGCTTCATCTGCCCTATATCTGGCGCACTCCAGATCAGGTGGACACTCTCTTCTTGCCTTTGATCAACCGTCCATGGAACTTCGAAGTCCAAAGCGGACTAGTGGAGACAGATTGGTATTCTACCCCCGTCAATCTGATTCTTAAGAAGCTGGATGAACCAATCCACTTTAGCCAGGGCCAGCTTGTCGCTCAAGCAATTTTGATTTCAAGAAGCCAGCGCCGGCCCTCCTTGCAAGTAGCTGCAACCTACTCCCGTCTGACCCGCGACACGCGCCAAGGCTTGGCAACCTGGTATGACCAGCATGCTAAAGAACGTAGTGCTTACAAAATGCTGGCTCGCAGCCGGCACGGCCGCCTCGACTCATAAATCTTTTTCCCAATTTGGCGCGCCTCGCCTCAATTTCGCGCTAACAGAAATAGTCGATCAATCCATCAAAGGTAGGGCTGCATAAAATGGCTACAAAGAACCTAAAATCCGTTTCAGCAGATACAGAGAGTCTTTTGCTGAGTGCTCTAGAACAAGGTGGCGACGCCTCACTGACAGGACGTTTCCTCTTAACATTCAAGGATGGTGCCACACAGGCCGGTGTCAATCTCTTGAAGTCGAATGCAAGTCTCAAGATCGCCGATACCCGGGACTTCAACAATCAGATGACGCTTTTTGAACAAGCGGGTGGTGCCGATGGCTTGCTGTTCTCCGAGATTGGTGTGCTTCTTTTGGGTGGCGAAGCAGCAGCTGTATCGGAAATGACCCCGGCTGCTGCCATCGCCGAAGAGAGTCCGATTCATTCGATCAACCCGGAATACTTCATGTTCCCTCAAGGAATCGATACCGGGAGTTATCTGAAGGGGGTCGTCAATACAGCAGGGATGATCGCTCGTGATCTGGCCGGATCACAGCCCACCGAATCTGACTCTTTGACGCCGGAAGTTTTGGGGGAAGCCTGGGGTGTCACTGCATGTAAGGCTTCGGCCAGTTCGCGCAGCGGCAATGGAATTAAAGTAGCTATCCTCGATACCGGTTTTGATTTAGGCCATCCGGAATTCGCCGGACGTACTTTCGTCACCAAATCATTTGTCCCTGGCCAGACCATCCAGGATCTCAACGGTCACGGAACTCACATGGCCGGGTCTGCCTGCGGCCCCAAGGCACCTGCCGGTGCCGTACCGCGGTATGGAATCGCATTCCAATCGCAAATTTTTGTAGCAAAAGTGCTTAGCAACTCGGGTTCTGGAGCTCAATCGGGAGTCCTCGCAGGCATCAATTGGGCAATTGCAAATCGATGCACAGTGATACTGGTCGCCTTGGGTGCTGCAATTCCTGTCCAGCCTGCTTACACTGCTGCGGGCTCTGCCGCGCTGGCAAACGGCTGTCTGATCATTGCGCCCGCTGGCCATGGCAGCAATCGGCCGACAACAATCGCGCCGGCGGCTGCACCAGCGAACTCTTCGACGATTGTTTCCGTGGGCGCACTCACTAAAACCCTCAAGGTTGCCCCATTTTCAGCTGGCGGCAAAATCGATTTGGCCGCACCTGGAATTGATATTTACTCGTCTTTCCGTAGGCCGGAATTGCACAAGATCTGGAGCGGCACTAGTTCTGCAGCCGCATATGCCGCTGGTTGTGCCGCGCTCTGGGCACAGACCAGCCCTTCCCTACGTGGTGCCTCACTCAGAGCCAAACTCTTTCAGACAGCAAAACGCTTGCCATTCCCTGCTTCCGATGTTGGCGCCGGGCTCGTCCAGGCACCCTAAGCTAGCTCTTTATGGTCTGACCGTTCACCTTGATTTTCGATCCCGGCTTGACCGGCAATTGAGCTGAAAACGCTTGCATCATTTGTGCGCAGGTTTGACTCGGATCGCTCACCGACCAGACTTCAAACAATACAAAACCCTGCGCATCCAGGCTGCGACCTTCTGAGACACGAAGTTCGTGACAAGGTGTAGGCAGCATTCCGTCAAGATTGAGCGCTGCGCCGTTTGAAGTGACCGAAATCGCTTGCAGCATTACTGTGCCTTTCATCCATCGATCATCCTCAGGCTTGGGCGAGAACCTTGTAACGGGCACTTCCCTTGTCTGGGTGCAGCTTGCAAGCCATAGTCCAAGAAGCAGCGTGATACTAAGATGCATTCAAACTCTTTTTCTGCGGACAAAATAGTAGTCTTTCGCTTTCTGAGGCGCGGCAACTATTCTTGCTTAGATTCGCACAATTGTTGTCACACTTATGCGTTTCGCTGCGCTTACACAGTTGACTGGCAGAAGCTGGCTTCAATCAGAGTGAAAGCTTCAGTTCGTCATTGGAAACGTAAAAACAAGAAAGGCAATGAATATGGCAACCAAAAATGTAAAACGCGGAACCTCAACCACCAGTGCGACGGTTCTGAATGTATCGGCCGACGCGGACAGTTTGATGCTGGCCGCAATCGAAAGAGGTGGCGACCTCGAAACCACCGGAAGATTCCTTCTGACTTTCAAGGAAGGCGCTACTGACGCCGCCATCAAAGAAATGGAATCGACCTCTGGCCTAAGCCTGGCCAATGCCCGCGACTTCAAAAATCAGGCTGTCAATTTCGAAGATGCTGTCGGCGCTGACGGCATAGTCTTCCCTGAAATTGGCGTAGCCCTGATCGGTGGCGAAGCGGCGGCGGCTCACAGCTTCAATGCTGCGTCCGAGATTGTCGCAGACAGCCCCTATGAGTCGATCGATCCCGAATACTTCATGTTCGCCGACGGCATCAACGCCGAAGACTACATGAAAGGCGTCCTTCACACCGCTCAAATGATTGCCCGCGATTTGGGCACCACTGAACAGGACGCCGAAGAAGCAGAAGTTGATCCCACTGTGCTCGGTGTCACCTGGGGAATCAAGGCCTGTAAGGTTCCGCCAAGCCTGCGCGATGGCACCGGAATCAGAGTTGCAATTCTCGATACAGGTTTCGATATGGGCCATCCGGAATTTGTTGGACGTTCTTTCGTCACCAAATCTTTCATCGCCGGACAAACCGTACAGGATCTCCACGGTCACGGTACGCACTGTACCGGCACCGCTACCGGTCCAAAATCGCCTGCCGGGGCCATCCCCCGCTACGGCGTCGCCTTCCGCTCACAGATCTTCATCGGCAAAGTGCTGAGCAATTCCGGCTCCGGTAGCCAGGCCAGCGTTCTCGCCGGTATGAACTGGGCCATCGCCAACAAGTGTCAAGTCATCTCCATGTCGCTTGGAGCACAGATCCCCGTTCAGCCCGCTTACACCAATGCCGGAGCTGCCGCTCTCGTGAACGGCTGCCTCATCATTGCCGCTGCCGGCAATGCCAGCAATCGCCCGGGAAACATCCAGCCCGCTGGTGCCCCGGCGAACTCGCCAACCATCATGTCCGTCGCCGCACTCGATATCGCCCTCAAGGTCGCCGTTTTTTCTAATGGCGGCAAGATCGATATCGCCGGGCCTGGCGTGAACATATTTTCCTCCTGGCCCCGGCCTGTGCTCCACAAAACAATCAGTGGAACTAGTATGGCCGCGCCTCACGTGGCTGGATGCGCCGCTCTCTGGGCACAATCGAGTCCAGCCCTCCGCGGTGTTGCACTGCGTGCAAAACTGCTTGCCACCGCCAAACCTCTTCCATTTCCGGCCAGCGACGTCGGAAAGGGCCTGGTTCAGGCACCCTGATCCATTCCGCGCCCTCGCGTAAGGTGCCAACCAGCGCCTTACGCCCCCTCCTGGGGGCTCCAGGAAGCTATGCTTGAGTTAGCTTTAACCGCCAAGGAGTTTCTGATGGCAACCAAAAAAAAGCAGGCAATGATAATCACACTTTCAGGCGATCGTCCGGTCCGCCAGGTGGTTAAAGATCTCAAAACTTCCGGTTTTGAGGTAGAACAGGTCTTGGACGTAATCGGATCCGTCACCGGGCTTTGTGACCCCAAAATCGTAGATAAATTGCGCGGCATCTCAGGAGTTGCCGACGTCAGCGAAGACCAACCCATTGATATCGGCCCACCCGGAGAGATCTCTTAGATTAGAGGTCAAGCCCGGGTAAGTGGCCCGTTTGATATATACTTTTCGCAAGTACTGTGAAGCGCGAAGGAGAGAACCCGTGTCTCGTCTAGCCATTGTCCCCGTCCTGGGCGCAATTCTTTGTCTGGCACCCGCAAGCGCGCAGGAGCCAGCAGACGCAACGAAAATTTCTTCTGATGTGCACACGTCGATCTTCAACGGTCCGAAGCCAATCGATGCTGGTACCAGAACCGAACGTCTGGTTGGAGCACTCTCAGGTGTCCCAGCCTCTTCCACGAAACTTCCTCACAAGAGTTTCATCGACGACCTCGTTTTCGCCAGAATGCAGAAAGACGGCATACCTCACGCCCCTCTCTCGACAGACCAGGAATTCTTCCGCCGCATTACGCTCGACCTCACCGGCCGCATCCCCACAGCCGAAGACCTCCGCGCTTTCCTTGCCGATACCTCACCCGGCAAGCGAACAAAGCTGATCGACAAACTGATCGGCAGCCCGGCCTTTGTGGACAAGTGGGCTTATTTCTACATGGACCTCATCCGCGCCAACGGCAAGATGGGACGCGGCATCAATCTGCTCCACTACACAATCAAAGAGAGCCTCGCCGCAGATCGGCCATACGACGACTTTGCCCGCTCACTGATCACCAGTTCGGCCAAGAGCAACTTCGTTGTCGCAGCGGTAAATCCCATCGTCCGCGAACATGTCGAGGGCAAGCCCGGCCAGGAAGAGGGCCCCAACGACACCAGGAAGATCCACCAGTCGGACACTCATGACGAGCTCACGATTCTCTACGGCAGAGTGTTCATGGGAGTCAATCTCTCCTGTGTTTCTTGCCACGACGGCGCAGCTCACCTTGAGAAGGTCAACGTCTACCTGACCAGGCAGAAGCGCTCAGACTTCTATCAGCAGGCGGGTTTTCTTGGTAAAACGCGCTACATTCCTCACGTCGAACGCACAGAAGCTACCATGGGCCACTCCGTAGTGGATGACCTCGCCCGGGGCTACGACACCAGGGCCGAGTCCATGTTGAGAATCAAGCGTATGGGCGGGCCGGGCACCCCAAAGTTCCTCTTCACCGATGAAGTGCCTCGCCCCGGGGCCGAACCACGTGAAGAACTTGCCCGCATGATCACCAGCAACCCCCAGTTCGCCCGTGCCACCGTCAATATGTATTGGGCAAAACTCATGAACGTTGGCATCGTCGAACCAGTTGACGAGTTCGATCTCGACCGTCAGGATCCGAAGAAGCTTCCGGAAGGATGGCAGCTTCAGCCCTCGAATCCGGAATTGCTCAACCAGCTCGCTGCCTACTTTCGAAAGAACAATCACAGCCTCCATTCGCTCTTCCGCCTCATCTGCAATTCAAGCGCCTATCAACTCTCTGCCCGCTTCCCCGGCGATTGGAAGGATAGCTACACGAGTTACTATTCTCGAAAGTTTGCCCGCATGTTGAGCGCTGAGGAGCTACACGATTCCATCACCATCGCCACCGGCCGGCCTGGCAATTTCAGTGGCGCGATTGTCAGAAAAGCCATTGTTGCTGCAGATGAAGAGCCCGCCACTACCACCGTAAGTATGGCCATGCAATCCGCCATGCCTAAAGCTCAAGGCGATCTCAAGAGCTTCATGGCAGCCTTCGGTCAGTCCAATCGGGCCACTTCCAACCGGCCTTCGCAGGCATCACCCCTGCAGCCCATCATGCTCATGCGCTCACCCGTCGTCAATGACCGCGTGCTTGCCGCCAAAGACAGCCGTGTGCAGCGCTTGCTCGACACCTATCCAGACAACGGCAAGGTGGTCGAAGAACTTTTCCTTTCTACTCTGTCTCGCCAGCCACTTCCGGCAGAGAAGGCCTACGCTGTCTCCATCCTCGACAAGAACCGTGTGGATGGCGCTCAAAACGTAGAGTGGGCACTGTTGAATCTGGTTGAGTTTCTTTACAACTTCTGAGAGGTGCCAAACATGAATCCCCCCAGAATAGTCAGTGATTTGATTCCCACCCGCCGCGAACTGCTGAAATACGGCGGTCTGGGTTTGGCTGGTGCGTCCATCGATAGTTTCGGGCCTCTTATGCTCCATGCCGCAGACTCCTCACGCAAGACCACTCCTCGAGGCAACGCCCGCAACGTCATCTTCTTTGAAATTTCCGGTGCCATCAGCCATCTCGACACTTTCGATTTCAAAGACAACATCGCCACTCCCAAAGACTTCCAGGTTCGAAAACTCGACACAGGAATCTACTTCCCGGTCAACATGTTTCCCCGCCTGGAAAAGGTGATGAACCGTGTGGCCATTCAGCGCTCCTTCGTCAATCACGAAGAAGTCCATCTGCGCGGTCAATACTACCTCCAGGCCGGGCGCCAGCTCAATGTTGCCTTCGCCCGTGAGATCCCATCGGTCGGCTCGGTGGTTGCTTCAGAGCTTGAGAGCTTCCGCAGAAATTCTGACACCTTCCCCACCTACATGTCTTTCAACCTCGAAACCAATCAGGTTGGGGCTCTGGCCACAGGATTCCTTCACCCTCGTTTCGCCGTTTTTGATCTTAATGCTCAAGCCGCCCTCACCGGAATGTCTCTCGATCAGAAAGCGGTCGAACTAATTGAAGAACGCTGGCGCGTGCTCAGCCGCCTGCGGGAAGTGCGCGGCCGCATGGATGGCTACGGACGCGACGTTGGAGCTTTTGAAGGCTATAGTGAAACCGCCAAACGCCTGCTCACAGACTCACGTTGGCCCCCAACATTCCGCCTGACTGACCAGGACAAAAAGCGCTACGGCAATACCGGCGTCGGCATCGCCAGCGCACTTACTCGTAACGTTCTCGCTCAGGACGCCGGCACCAGATACATCCACATCTGTCAGCACGGCTGGGACCACCACAAGCACATCTGGGACAAGTCCAATCCAGACAACCATTACAAACTGATCTCAGACTTCGACCCCGCCGCTGCCAGTCTCATCGAAGACCTCGCCACCACTCCCTCCAAGGCGAGTCCCGGCAAGATGCTCCTTGATGAAACTCTTGTTGTGATGATGAGCGAATTCGGACGCACTCCAGGGCCACTGAACCACATGGCTGGCCGTGACCATCACAAGTATGTCTTCCCAGCTATGTTCGCTGGAGCTGGTGTTAAGGGTGGGCTCGTCCTTGGTGCCTCAGACAGCGATGGCAGAGCCTGCGTCGATACCGGCTGGAAGCACAAAGCACAGCCACGCATTGAGAACGTCATCTCCACTATCTACTCTGCCTTGGGCATCGACTGGGGCAAGGGCCTTGGCAACACGCCTTCAGGCAGAACCTACTTTTACGTCGATCCCCTTGGTGCCAATGGCACCATTCCGACGGACGACCTCTCCGGCATATACGGCTAGCCTTCCATGTCGAATCCAGGTCTCTTTTCACTGTTGCTGCTCAGCCAATTGTCTTCGTTTGGTGCAGAACCAGGGATGGCCTTTATTCCTGGCGGGGACTTCTCCCGCGGGCGCACCTATGACTGGCCGGATACAAAATTGGTCTGGTATCCAACAGTGCTGGCCGACGACACACCCGTTCGAAAGATCACCCTCTCTCCCTTCTACTTGGATGTCTACGAGGTGACCAACCAGCGCTATGCCGTCTTCGTCAAGGCGGCCCGGCGCAAACCTCCCTACCACTGGAGCGGCGGAGTGATCCCCAAAGGCATGGCGCAGCGTCCTGTCCACAATGTCAGTTGGGACGATGGCGCGGCATTCTGCGCCTGGGAAGGGAAGCGGCTCCCAACCGAAGCAGAATGGGAGCGTGCCGCCCGAGGCACGGCCGAAGGCCTTACCTATCCTTGGGGCAGCGCTCCACCCTCTCCGGGCCTCGCCGTCTTCGGCCTCGACAAAGGTGCGCAAGACGTTGGCACCAAGCCAAAGAACTACTTCGGCCTGCACGATATGATCGGCAACGTCTGGGAGTGGACCGCTGACTGGTACGGCCGCACCTATTACGAGGTCGCCTCTGAACAAGATCCGCAAGGTCCAGCGGAAGGCCTTTATCGTGTCCTCCGCGGTGGCTCCTGGTTTGACACGCCCGACACCTTCCTTGCCTCCTCCTATCGAAGCTGGGCCCGCCATGGCGAGCGCAGTCCCACAATCGGATTCCGCTGTGCAAAGAGCTTCCGGCCAGACCTGCGGGCTTTGGTACAGGCAGCACCCAAACTTGCGCTCGAACGATCTCAAATCAAGATTCAGGCACCAGCCACAGACTGGGAACTCGGCTATCCGTCCTCAGTAGCGATGGATGTCAAAGGCGACATCTACGTCCTGCAGCGCAGCGAGAAAGCCGATCCAATTCTGGTAGTGGATCGCGGCGGCAAGATCCTCCGCTCCTGGGGCAAAGGCCTCTTCAAAATCCCGCATACCATTCGCATCGATCCGCAGGGCAACGTCTGGACGGTAGATTCCTCAAGCTCTATGATTTACAAGTTCACTCCGAAGGGTGAGAAGCTGATGGAGCTCTCTGTCGGCGGCCAGCCGGCCGGAAGAACGGGTGCCATCGGAACCACCGACATCGCCTTCGGCCCCAATGGCCGTCTTTTTGTATCCGATGGTTACGGCAACGCCCGTATCCTCGAATACAGCGCGAAAGGAGCTCTCGTAAAGCAATGGGGCAGCCCCGGAAATGGTCCGGGCCAGTTCCGGCAACCCCATTCGATTGCCATCGACAATCAGGGCACCATCTATGTGGCAGATCGACTCAACGCGAGGCTGCAGCGATTTGATCTCGATGGCAAATACCTCGGCGAGTGGAACCATCTCGGCAGAGTCACCAGCGTGAACTTCACCGCAGGCAATCTATGGATTGGAACTCAAATGAATAACGAGTCCAACGAGTCTGACGGCTGGCAAGTGAAGCTTGATCGCAAGACTGGAATGATCCTGGGATCGATTGCCTCGGGTCACGGCCATCACGTGCTGAATGTCACCCCAAGCAGCGAACTGTTATCAGGAGCCCGCCCAGACATCGTTTGGTATTTTCACAAACCCTAGTTGGCAGCAAGCCGGTGAAATCAAGCTGGTTGCGCCTGCGTTACAAACCAGAAGTAACGTTATCCTAGGCGGCTATCTGAGATAAACTCGTTCAGCGATTAGATCTCCACTCTCTTGGTCGACAGAAAGATTGAATATGTTCATCAAATCCAGTGCCCTATTGCGCCTTTCTGCGATTTCCTTGGCGAGTGCTTTGGCTTGTTTTTCCCAGGCTGAAAGAGGCGGCATCTCTGGGGCCGTAACAGACTTTAGCGGTGCCAAGATGGCGAAGGTGCGCATCTCTGCCACCAACCAGGCCACCGGCACGGTCGCCCGAGTCGAAAGCAGCGATGACGGATTCTACAAAATCCCATATCTTCCGGCAGGCACGTACAACATGGCGATGGAGGCCTCTGGCTTCTCAACAGCCAAAATATCCGACGTTCCAGTCCTGGTGGGCCAGATTACCACGATTGACTCTGTGCTCCGGCCTGGAAGCGTAAGCGAAGTAATCACGGTAACGGCCAATGCCCTCGGCGTCGAACAGGTCAGTTCATCTCTGGGCTACGTTGCCAGCGCAAGGCAGATCATTGAGCTGCCCACCGGTCGCAGCCCCTATGCGTTGCTTACCCTTTCACCTGGTGTAATCGCTGTGGGCAATGCCGGCACAGGGCCAATTGTGAGCGGGGGGCGCTCCAACACTTCCGCCATCCTCTTTGACGGGCAGGAAACCCGAAACAACTCCACTCTCGACAATGCCTACACACCTCCGCAAGAAGCCGTCGCCGAAGTGCGCTTCATCACCAACAGCTTCTCTGCCGAATATGGCCGCTCCGCCGGTGGTGTGATTGTGGCTGCAGGCCGTTCTGGCAGCAACACACTGCATGGCAGCGCCTATAACTATCTTCGAAACGACAAGCTCAACGCCAACAGCTGGGCTAACAACCGCACTAATCTGCCACGTGGAAGACAGCGTCGCAACGACTACGGCTTCACACTTTCAGGGCCGCTCGCGCTCCCACGCATTTATGACGGTCGCAACAAAACGTTCTTCTTCTTTAATTGGGAACAGACCAACGATCACGGCGTCAGCACCCCTACTGCTAACGTGCCTACAGCAAGACAACTGGGCGGCGATTTCTCTCAGACCCTGACCACCGCAGGAGCTCTCATCCGCGTTTATGATCCGCTCACTACCGTTGCTGACTCGACGAGAGCGAGTGGCTTCGGCCGCCAGCCATTCCCGGATAATCGAGTGCCGATTTCTCGCTTTGATCCGATCATGCAAAAGGTACTTGCCTACTACCCAAAGCCAACTCTCGAGATCTCTCCCACCATTCAGTCCAACTGGTCGCAAAACTTCTCTAACATCGTCAAGACCGACCGATGGTTTGGCCGCGCAGACCAGAATTTAGGTGAGCGCAATAAGTTGTTCTTCCGCTTCGGCTATCAGGTCACACCCCGCACAAGCCCCTTCACCAACATCGCCTTTCCTGGAGAAGGCACCAACGGCGGCGGCAACCAGAATAGCCTGGCTCACACTCTCGCAATCAGTGATACTCACACCTTTCGGCCCAACCTGATCGGTGAATTCCGCGCAGGCTACACTCGCTCGGTCTCCAAGCTTACTCCACTCAGTCGCGGTTTCGACATCACCACGCTCGGCCTCCCGAAGTACCTGAAGGATGCCTCTGGCGACGCCCTCTTCCCGCGCTTCAACATCACGGACTTCACTGCCGTCGGCCCCGACCGTGCGTCGCTCAACGTCAGCGCTGAGACGACTCCCGAATTCCAGGCGCACTTCACCTGGATCAAAGGCTCCCACGCAGTCAAAACAGGCTTCGACTACCTGATCTGTAGCTTCAATACCTTCCGCCCCGATTGGCCCTCCGGCAATTTCGGCTACGGCAGGGCATTCACTCAGGGTCCAGACCCGGCCACTCCCTCGGCTACTGGTGGCTATGGCCTCGCCAGCGCCTTGCTCGGCGTGCCCGATGGCGGTAGCTTCACCGTAGGGCCGTCTCTCGCTCTCTTGCAGCCAAGCTACAACTGGTATTTGCAGGACGACTATAAGGTCTTCCGCAACCTCACCATCAACCTCGGCCTTCGCTTCGAATATCAAACCCCCTTCAAAGAGCGCTACAACCAGCTCGCCTACTTCGATCCGGATGGCATCGAGCCAGTTACCGGGCGCTCCGGAGTACTGACAACCACCACTGCCAGCAAACGCTATCCAAGCAATCCAAACTACAACTGGGCACCTAGAGTTGGCCTTGCCTGGACCTTCCTCCCTCAGACTGTCTTTCGTGCCGGCTACGGAATCTTCTATGCCCCAGGCAGCGGCGGCGTTGGTCAAAGCCCCGGCGATCTCGGCAGCGGTTCCTCAGTCAGCACCGGCGTATTCTTCGGCCAGCCCCCAGCCGCCCCAAACACCCCGATTGCTGGAGCTTCACTCGCCAATCCTTTCGTAAATGGTCTCAGGCCTTACCCCAACTCTCTGGTTGGTGCCGGAATCAGTGCCATCTGGCCCGATTGGCAAACACCTACCAATCACATGTGGAACGCCAATCTACAACGCAGCATCGGCTCCAATTTCCTCGTCGAAGCCGCCTACATCGGCAGCCGGGGGATGCGCATCTGGAACAACTACAATCGCAACGCCACTGACCCAAGCGCGCTCTCGCGTGGCTCACAACTCAACAACCTTGTGCCCAACCCCTTCTTCGGCAAGATCACTATCGGAACAATGAGCACCGCCACCGTACGGCAGGGGATCCTGCTCGTGCCTTACCAGCAATACGCGGGCAGCATCAATCAGATCCGGGCCGCCGTGGGCGATTCGATCTATCATGGCTTCACGCTACGCGCAGAACGATCCTTCTCAAAGGGGCTGATGTTTCAAGTCTCATTCACGGGCGCGAAATTGATCGACAACGTCAATGAGCGATTTGTCGGTGGGGCCAACTTCATCAACCCTTACGACCTCGGCCTCTCCCGATCCATTTCCGCCGCTGATGTCAGCAGACGTCTGGTCACCAACTGGGTCTACGAGCTTCCTTTCGGCCGGGGCAAGCAATTCCTCTCAAAAGGGATCGGTGGCATGATCCTTGGCAACTGGCAGGTCAGCGGCATTCTCGCCGCCCAGACCGGCACTCCCATCGCTATCGGTGCCGCATGTACCATGCCCGGCGTTTCTGGACTGGGCTGCTATGCCAATCGCTCTTCAAGCGGAATGCTGACAGAAGGCCGCAGTCTTGATCGTTGGTTCGACACCACCTCTTTCACCAACCCCGCCGCCTACTCCTTCGGCTCCGGCTCGCGTACGGAGCCCAGCCTTCGCAACCCGGGAACTTTCAGTTTCGACAGTGTCCTGAGCCGCTGGCAGCCAATCAAAGAACGAATGCGGCTTCAGTTCCGCGCCGAGTTCTACAACATGCTCAACCATCCCAACCCCGCAGGCCCTGCAACTGGAATCACGTCGTCCACCTTCGGCGTAATCACTGCCAAGAACGGCAATCGAACCATGGTCATGGGCCTCCGGCTCGAATTCTAAAGCCGGGACTTTGTTAGCGGTCGATCATCTTTTGCGCACCTTCCGAGTACCGTGCCCCCTGCACTGTGATCATTGATGCGGCCTCATTGATCGCCGCCAGGTCTTCATTACTCAACTCAACCGCCACGCTCCCCAGGTTCTCTTCCAACCGGTGCAGCTTCGTCGTCCCCGGAATCGGCACGATCCATGGCTTCTGAGCCAACAACCAAGCGAGTGCAATCTGAGCTGGTGTAGCACCCTTACTGGCAGCTATCCTGCTAAGAAGATCTACAACGGAGCGGTTCGCCGCCCGTGCCTCCGGGGCAAAACGAGGCACATTATTGCGCATGTCCGAACTATCAAAGCTCGTATTCTCGTCTATCATCCCGGTAAGAAAACCCCGCCCAAGCGGGCTAAATGGAACAAACCCAACCCCAAGCTCTTCAAGTACTGGCAGGATCTCCGCCTCCGGCTCCCTCCACCAAATTGAATACTCACTCTGGAGCGCGGTAACTGGCTGCACTGCGTGGGCCCGCCGGATCGTTCGCACCCCTGCCTCAGAAAGCCCAAAGTGCTTCACCTTGCCTGCTTGCATCAACTCCTTCACTGTCCCAGCAACATCCTCAATCGGTACCTCGGGGTCAACCCGGTGCTGATAAAGCAAATCGATCGATTCCACCCGAAGACGCTTTAGCGAAGCTTCGACAACTTCCCTGATATGCGAAGGTCGGCTATCAAGCCCCACCTGCTTGCCCGTCTGGGGATCGAGCTTGAATCCAAACTTGGTAGCAATCACCACCTGTCCTCGAAATGGCGCAAGCGCCTCACCCACAAGCTCTTCATTGATAAACGGGCCATATACCTCAGCAGTATCAAAGAAGGTAACGCCCCTCTCCACCGCCGCCCGCATCAACGCAATCATCTCCTGAGTGTCTTGCGCCGGGCCGTAGCCAAAGCTCATCCCCATACACCCGAGGCCGATAGCGGAAACCTCAAGACCGCTCTTACCCAATTGCCGTATTTTCATGCATCTCCTTTCACCCTCGCCTGACCATCATACTCAAAGACCAGCTAATCCTTCCTCACTCTCCAAAGCAGGCCAGCACAAAGGAAGAAAAAGAAGCCCTCGATCATTTCCTGCACGCGCTCAAGACCTCCATCTAGGCTACTCATTACGCCTTCAAACCCGCTATGAAGCAGCCCAAAAAGCCTTCGTCAAACGGGCTAAAGAATCCAGTGACCAACTGGCCAGGGCAATCGCTGAAGACCCGCTAGCCGGAGCTCCTAAGGCCGTTGGAACGGCGGTGGAGGATGAGTTTAGCTAAGGCTACTACGGCTATGGCGGCGGCGAGCTGGATGGCCCATTGGGCGTATTGACTCAGGTGGAGCGCGTTCTCGACCATCTTCTCTTCGAGGATCATTTGAGCGCCTACCCGGCCTAGCACCGCTGAGCCCAGGTAGGCGATGATCGGGTACTTGTCCATTAGCTTCGAGAGGATGCCGCTGGCCCCAACTACTAGCGGGATGCTCAGGCCGAGGCCGAAGATCAGCAGCCAGAGGTTGCCGTGCGAGGCTCCGGCTACCGCAAGTACATTGTCCAGCGACATGGTGATGTCGGCGACAAGGATGATCCACATGGCGCTCATGAGGCCGCTGGCTGGCTTTACGTGATCTGCGCTTTCGGGTTCAGAATCGATCAGAACCTTGACTGCGATCCACAGGATGAGAATGCCGCCGACCAAATGGAGCCAGGCGAGATTCATGATCTGGGCGACGAAAAAGGTGAGGACAATGCGGAGGGCTACGGCGAGGCCCGCACCCAGCATCGAGCCGAGGCGGCGTTCTTTCGGGGGCAGCGAACGAACGGCCATCGCGATGACAACAGCATTGTCACCCGCGAGGATGATGTCACTAATGATGATGTTAATGACAGCGAAGATGAACTGGAGGTCTATTCCTGGCCTTCCTTGTATTCTTCATACCAGGCCATCTGGATGGCTTCCAGTTTGGGCTCATTCGATTTGAGGGGGTCGTCGGCAAAGCCGGGGAGTTCGATCACCATCTTGTGGAGGTCGGTAAACCGGACCTGAAGCGGGTCTGTGTCAGGGAAGGCTTCGTAGAGTTCAATGCCAATGTCTTCGGCCTTGTCCCAGGTGAGCTTAATGGTCATATTTTGGTTCCCTTAAGGGCGCCGCGGACGGCGGAGTTCATCATGTTTTCGGCTAACTTCAAACTTGCCTTGTCGAGCTTGTCCATGTGTGCCTGAATGAGGCGATGGTCGTCTCCATGATAGGCGAGGAGAAGCTCGTTGTGGGCAGTCTGGATGGCGGCTTTGTCTTCTTCGGGTAGCTCAAACCAGGCCTCGCTTTGTTTGGCGCTTTCGAGGGCACCGAGAATGCGGTCTGATTCGACACGGGCCTCGCGGACCTGGCGTTCGCGGATGTCGCTTTCGGCGTTAGTGAGTGATTCGAGGATCATCGCTTCAACCTGCTCGTCGGTGAGGCCATAGCTGGGTTTGACTTCGACACTTTGCTCCTTACCCGTGCGGGTGTCTTTAGCTGAGACGTTCAAAATTCCATTGGCATCAATCAGGAATTTGACTTCGATGCGAGCGAGTCCGGCGGGGACAGGTTCGATGCCAGTAAGCTCGAAGCGGGCCAGGGAGCGGCAGTCTTTTACGAGTTCGCGCTCGCCCTGCAGGACGTGGATCAGGACGTTGGTCTGGCCGTCGACGGCAGTGGTGAAGTGTTCCGTTTCGCTGGCCGGGATGGTGGAGTTGCGGTGGATCAGCTTAGTAACTACGCCGCCCATGGTTTCTAGGCCCAGCGACAGTGGAGTAACGTCGAGGAGGAGGGTGTCCTTAACTTCTCCTGAGAGGATACCGGCCTGGATAGCGGCACCGAGAGCGACGACTTCGTCGGGGTTGAGTTCCGTGTGGGGCTTGGATCGGAAGAGACTCTCAACTGCTTTGCGGACCATGGGGATACGCGTTGAGCCTCCGACCAGAACCACTTCGTCGATATTTTCGTAGGAGAGTTTGGCGTCGGCGAGGCAGAGGCGGCAGGGGGTCAGAGTACGCTCGATCAATGGTGCGATAAGGCGATCAAGCAGGTCGCGGGTGATCTCACGCTGGTAGCGCTTCCCCTGGTATTCAAGGTCGATGTTGGTGAAGAGGGCGAAGCTGAGTTGCTCTTTGGCTTTGATGACGGCCTGGCGGAGCGTTTCTACTGCCGCAGTGTCTTCGTTGATCGGTGCGCCCCATTCGGTGGCAATGTCTTCGAGGGCGATCTGGATCAGGAGCTGGTCGATGTCGTCGCCGCCGAGGTGGGTGTCGCCGTTGGTGGCGAGGACTTCGAAGAGGCCGTCCTGAATCTTGAGGATCGAGATATCGAAGGTGCCTCCTCCGAAATCGTAGACTGCGATGGTGCCGGAGTTGCGCGTGTCGAGGCCGTAGGCGAGGGCGGCGGCGGTGGGTTCGTTTACCAGGCGCAGAATGTCCAGACCGGCGATGCGGCCAGCGTCCTTGGTGGCCTGGCGTTGGGCGTCGTTGAAGTATGCGGGGACGGTGACGACGGCCTTGGTGATGGACTCGCCAAAGAAAGCTTCGGCGTTGTTTTTGAGCTCTAGCAGGATGCGGGCACCGGCCTCGGGCGGGGTGATTTCGCGGTTGCCGATCTTGAGCGGAGATGCGGCACGGTCCATGAAGCGCTTGGTGGAGTAAAGAGTCTCGCCAGGGTGTTGGGCGAGTCGGGCTTTGGCGGCGCTACCGGCGATGAGAGAGCCATCTTCGAGAAGAGCTACTACGCTCGGGACAAGGCGCGTGCCGTCTGGGGCGGCGATGATTTCCGGCCCGGTGAGGCTCATAAAGGCAACAAGGCTGTTGGTGGTGCCAAGATCAATGCCGATGATGCGCTCTGGTTGGGCGGCGTCGCCGAAGTCAATTTGAAAGGTACCCATTAACGTCCCTAAGGAGATTTTGAATGTAGCGGCGGCGATTGAGCAAGCCGCGGATTTGCCTGAGGATCTCCTCGCCGGGAGTGGTGTCGTGCGCGGCGAAGAGTTGCTCGAGTTCAGTGTCAGACTGCGCGAGAAGAGCGGCAAAATGATCACGCGCAGTGGCTAGTTGCGGGCGGGCGGATTGGTCTCCGTCTTTGAGTTCTTCAAGGGCCATGTTCAGCTCAAAGACTTCTTCGAGAAGCTCCGGGGGCACTTCTTTAGTGCCCTGTTCGCCAATGATAAAGCCGCGGTGTTTGAGGAAATATTCGGCTCGCTGGAGCGGGTCGCGGAGGGTGCGATAGGCGTCGTTGAGGGTTGAGCTTTCCTGAAGTGCGGCTTCGCGGACGCGAGGTTCGGCGCGCGCGAAACGATCAGGGTGAAGCTCTCGACTCCGGCCATAAAACAGTTGTTGCAGCTCATTGAGATTGAGCTGCAACTTGGGGTCGATACCCAGAACGCGATAGTAATCCATTAGTTAGCTAGAGAAAGAAGTGCCGCAACCGCAACTTTTGGTGGCGTTCGGATTGATGAATTCAAAGCCGCTTTGCATCAGGCTCTCTTTGTAGTCGAGGATCATGCCCTTCAAGAAGACCATGGACTTGGGATCGATGAAGACCTTGACGTCGTCGTAATCGAAAACGTGGTCTGTCGCACGTGCCTTGGTGTCGAACTTAAATTGGTAGCTCAGGCCAGAACACCCGCCACCGAGGACACCAAGACGCAGGCCGCCAGACACGCCTTGTTTAGCGAAGGCTTGGCGGATCTTTGCGACCGCCTTTGGGGTGACGTCGATCTTGAGTTCTGCGGTTTCCATTTATGCGTGAGCGGGCGTGGGAACAGCCTTTTTCTTGTAGTCGTTGATGGCGGCCTTGATGGCGTCTTCAGCAAGGACCGAGCAGTGTACCTTGACCGGAGGAAGAGCGAGCTCGGTGACGATCTCGGTGTTCTTGATTTCCATGGCCTGATCGACAGTCTTACCCTTGAGCCATTCGGTGGCGAGGGAAGAAGAAGCGATGGCTGAGCCGCAGCCGAAAGTCTTGAACTTGGCGTCCTTGATGATTCCTGAGATCGGGTCGACTTTGATCTGGAGCTTCATGACGTCACCACATTCGGGAGCACCGACCATGCCGGTGCCGACGTTGGGGTCGTTCTTGTCCATCGAACCGACGTTGCGCGGGTTTGAGTAGTGATCAACAACTTTTTCGGAATATGCCATGTTTGAGTTCTCCTGAGAATCCTATGAATTTAGTGCGCGGTCCATTCGACTTTGGACAGGTCGACGCCATCTTTGAACATTTCCCAGAGGGGTGAGAGTTCGCGGAGTTTGTTGACCACTTCGATCATTTTGTTGGCCACATAATCGATCTCTTCGTCGGTGTTGAAGCGGCCGATGCCGAAGCGGATCGAGGTATGGGCGAGGTCGTCACCCAGGCCGAGGGCCTTGAGCACGTAGCTGGGCTCGAGGGTGGCAGAGGTGCAGGCAGAGCCTGAAGAGACAGCAATGTCGTTGATGCCCATAAGGAGCGATTCCCCTTCGACATAGGCGAAGCTCATGTTGAGGTTGTGGGGCAGCCGGCTGGTCATCGAGCCGTTGATATAGGTTTCTTCGAGGGCGTTCTCGAGGGTGGCCTTCAAGCGGTCGCGCATAATACGGTGCTTGGCCATTTCGGTTTCCATCAGTTGGTTGCAGAGCTCGGCAGCCTTACCGAAGCCGACGATGCCTGGGACATTGAGGGTGCCGGAGCGCATGCCGCGCTCATGGCCGCCGCCGTCCATCTGGGCGGAGATCTGAACACGTGGGTTGCGGCGACGGACGTAGAGCGCGCCGACGCCTTTCGGACCATACATCTTGTGAGCGGTGAGGCTCATGATGTCGATATTGTCCTTGATGACGTTGACGGGGATCTTGCCTACGGACTGAACGCCGTCGGTGTGGAAGAGGACGCCGCGCTCTTTGCAAATTTTGCCGATTTCAGAGACGTCCTGGATGACGCCGATTTCGTTGTTGGCGTACATGATGCTGACGAGGATCGTCTTATCGGTGATTGCGTCGCGGAGCATGTCGAGGTCAACCAGGCCGTCGCCCTGCAGGGGCAGATAGGTGACGCGGATGCCTTGCTTTTCAAGGTGCTTGCAGGTGTCGAGGATGGCCTTGTGTTCGGTGGCGACGGTGATGATGTGGTTGCCGCGCTCGGCGTACATTTCGGCTACGCCCTTAATGGCGAGGTTGTTCGACTCAGTGGCTCCAGAGGTGAAGACGATTTCTTTAGTGTTGGCACCGATGAGGTCTGCGATTTGTTTGCGGGCGGTTTCAACCCCTTCTTCAGCGATCCAACCAAAGCTGTGGTTGCGGCTGGCAGCATTGCCGAAGCTCTCAGAAAAATAGGGGAGCATCGTTTCGACCACGCGGGGATCGCATTGGGTAGTTGCGTGATTGTCCAGGTAGATCGGTAACTTCATAATTAGAAACTGTTCCTTGTTTTGACTAGCTCGGCAAGATTTGGGTCAGTTGACCGCCGCCGAAGACTGCTCCGGGGGGTGGGTTTCCCTGTGGCAGCGGATCGTCTTTTGTCAGGGCTGTTATTGTGATGCCCTCGAGGAGCCGCAGGATGCCTTCGTGTACTTTTCTAAGCGGTTCTTTTACGGTGCACTGGCCGGATTGGTCGCACTTGTCATGAGTGAAGCAGGCGGTGAGGATGACGGGGCCGTCAACGACGCGGATCACTTCAAGAACGCTGATGAGATTGGGGTCGCGGGCGAGTTTGTAGCCGCCGTTGGTGCCTTGGACGCTAAGGAGGAAGCCGGCCTTGCCTAGCTTCTGGAGGACCTTGGAGAGGATCGGGAGAGGGATGTGATAGGTGTCGCCGATTTCTTTGGCGCTGGCGGCCCGCTCACCAGCGATGGCGAGATGGCGGAGAGCAATCAGGCTGTAGTCGGCTTTCTTGGTGAGCTTGAGCATAAAGGATTGCGGACCGAAAGTGTCCTGATTCGAGTGTACAGCGGTTGCGAGCAGGGCGTCAAGGAAAAGTGATAGACACCCCGACAGATCTTCTCCTGGCACTTAGACGCTGTTTCCTTCCATAACTGCATGATTCAGTGAGAGTTGTGGCTTGCCGTCGACTGTTTTCTACCTGACCTTCCAACCGATAGACCATTCTCTCCTCCAGACCCGCAACTGGATAGGACCTGTTGCTAATCGAAAATGATCACTAGGCGATTACGGCTTTGACGACTTCGCCATGCACGTCAGTGAGCCGGAAGTCGCGTCCGGCGTATCGATAAGTCAGCTTCGTGTGATCAAAGCCAAGTTGATGAAGGATGGTTGCGTGGAGGTCGTGGACGTGAACCTTGTTCTCTACTGCCTTGAATCCGAAATCGTCGGTTGCACCGTAGGCGAGGCCGCCCTTGATGCCTCCGCCTGCCAGGAGCACGCTAAACGCAGGCGGATTGTGATCACGGCCACAGCCGAGTTTTTCAAGGCCGGAATTTTGGATCATCGGCGTACGGCCGAATTCTCCAGCGATCACGATCAGCGTTTCGTCAAAGAGTCCGCGAGCCTTGAGGTCGTCAACCAGCGCCGCTATAGGTCCGTCAGCCTGACGTGCAAGTTTGGCGTGGATGCGGATGTCGTCATGATGATCCCAGGGCTGGAAATTGCCAAAGTAAATCTGCACCATTCGAACGCCGCTCTCCACAAGGCGCAGCGACATCAGGCAGCCACGTCCGAAGTCGGAGATATCGTAGCGGGCGCGAACCTTTTCCGATTCCCTGCGGATGTCAAACAGATTGCCAGCTTCTGTCTGCAAACGAAAGGCGGACTCCATCGATTGAACTACGCCTTCCAATTGCGGCTGCTCTCCAACCCGCTGGATGTAGTGCCGGTTCAACTGTTCGAGCAGGCCCAGTTGCTGCTTCTGTTCTTCGATACTCAACTGGGCGTTGCGCAGGTGACTGATGAGCTTCTCTGGCTCGACGGCTTCGTTATGAATATGAACGCCCTGGTAGCTGGAGGGCATGTAGCCGGCGCTCCAGAGCGATGAGCCGAGTACAGGAAAACCGGGGCAGAGCACGATAAATCCGGGGAGATTTTTGTTGTCCGTGCCCAGGCCATAAGTCACCCAGGAGCCCATCGACGGACGACCCGGAAGCTGGTGCCCGCAGTTCATCAATTGAAGCGATGGCCCATGGTTACCGTTGTCGGTATGCATTGAGCGGATCACACAAAAATCATCAATTCGCTGAGCGATCTGCGGAAAGATCTCACTCACTTCAAGGCCCGATTGGCCATAGCGTTTGAATTCCCACGGGCTGCGCATCAGGGTGCCGCTGGCGCGATCAGTGCGGATCTTCGGTCCAGGCATCGGCTGCCCATCGTATTTGGCAAGTGCGGGCTTGTGGTCGAAAGTATCCACCTGCGACATGCCGCCATTCAGAAACAGAAAGATGACGTGCTTGGCCTTTGGTGTGAAGTGCGGCTTCCTGTCCGGGTCAGCTTGAAGCATGCCCTGCAAAGCGCTGAGGCCGAAGCCGCCGCCGAGAGTTTCGAGGAATTTGCGTCTTGGAGTCATGTCAGTTCACGCTCGAGAATTCACTGGTGCCAAGCAGTGCCTGCAAGTATTTTGGCCATGCATTTGGACCCGCGCTTGAGATATAGTCTACGCCCAATTTCATTTCGGCAGCATCTGGCAGGCGCGCGTAAAGCAGTTTGTAAGCGCGCCCGATGCGCGCCGCATCGTCGCCCTGCACTTCTGTCTTGAGGCGCTTGTCCAGGGCCTCGGCCTGTTTCGTAATAAAGGCACTGTTCAACCAGTAAAGCCCTTGCAATGGGCCCGCAGTGATGGCACGCTCGTCGTTGGATCCGTTGGCATCCGGGAAATCGAACAAGGCCATTGCCGGATCAAGGCGTGTCCGGCTGACCGTGAGATAGAGCGACCGGCGGTTGTTTTGGTCAGAAATATTGGTGGATTCTCCGCCAACTTTGGAGTCAAGCTGGCCACTTACACTCAGCACTGAGTCCCGCAACACTTCCATATCGAGACGATGCTGGAGTGGGAAGTGGGCCAGAAGCCTGTTGTCCGGGTCTGCATCAACATTGGTTCCTGTGGCGCGCGCATAAGTATCGCTCAGCAAAATTTCGCGATGAAGTTTCTTCAGGCTCCAACCGTTGGCAATAAAGCGGGCTGTCAGTTCTTCCAGTAGTTCGGGGTGGCTCGGCCTTTCTCCCATGCGTCCGAAGTTGGATGCTGAGCGAACAATGCCTTTTCCGAAGTGATATTGCCAAACGCGATTCACAATCACGCGTGCGGTAAGAGGATGGTTGACGATGGCCTCAGCCAGTTGCGCGCGACCGCTGCCTTCGAGGAAAAGCTTTGGTTCGTCCGGGCAAAGAGCCTGCAGAAAGCGTCGTGGGGCGATTTCGCCAGGTGTCTTCGGATCGCCACGCAAGGCGACGTTGATGTCTGCTGGCTTGTCGGCATCCTTCACGGAATGCAAGAAGGGGTACATGGCTGGCAGATCTGCTTCCGCGGCCTTAATCTCTGCGCCGAGCTTTTCGACGAAGGTCTTGGCGAAACCGCCCAAAAATCGATCAATTTGTTTTGCGTCATAGAAATAGACACCACCGGGCGCTTTGAATCCGTCGGTCGAATAAGGTTTGTAGGCCAGTTCGCGCCACTGGTAGAACTTTAAAACCGGCAACGAAACGATGTTCGTGTACTGGCGCGTATTCTCGTTCTTTTGCCCTTTGCGTCCGCCAAAAGCAACGTAGTTTTTGTCTTCAACTTCCTTGGCCTCATCAAGCAATTCGAGGACAAAGTTCTGATATTTTTCCGCCTCTGCCGTTACTTGAGCCGCTTGCGGCTGTGTCTTGAGCAACTCATACCAACCGTTCAGGTAGGGGTGCTCTTTGCTGTCGTCAGCGAGGTACATCTTCCAGCGCTTGAAGGTTTCTTCGTCGAGACCTTCCGATTTGTTGCTCCAGACAGCGACCAGGTATTTGGCCGTATCACGGGCGAGCAGGTCGGTGAGGTGTCTGGTCTGCTCGGTTAAGTAATCGCTGAGAATTTCCTTGAGGTCGTCGACCTTTTTCTTTCTGGCCTTGTAGCGCTCAACTTCCACTTTCTCAACGAGCGCGTATTGGTTCGGCTGAGTGCTCTTGAAGACGCCCAGCAACGAGTAGTAGTCTTTGGTCGGAATCGGATCGTACTTGTGATCGTGGCACTGTGCGCAGCCCACGGTGAGGCCAAGAAAAACCTTTGTCGTCACATCCAGCTGATCGTTCGCGCCGGAGCCCAGGGCCTGAAAGCCGAGGCCGGCCATCTGGTGCTTCGTCTCTGTTATTTGTGCTTTAGCAAAGGTGTTGTACGGCAGGTCGTTATTGAAGGATTCAATGACCCAATCCCGGTAGCGCCAGGCATTGGGTAGCGGTGTATCAGTGCTTGCTGCCAGTTCGCCGTCGGAGTACCGGGCAAGGTCGAGCCAGTGTCTGGCCCAGCGTTCGCCATATTGAGGGGAGTTGAGCAGGCGGTCAATGGCATTGCCTCGATCCGGTTTTTGGGCGAACTCGTCAGCCGCTTCAGGCGTGGGTGGCAAACCCGTAAGGCTGATCGTCAAGCGCCGTAGCCAGGTGCGAGGGTCGGCAGGTTTGGCTGCCGCAATTTGGGCAGCATTCAGCTTTGCGTTGATAAAGCTGTCGATCAACCTGTTTGTTGCCGGTTGGATCGGCTGGAACGACCAGAAGGCTTTTTGTTCTATCGAGATCTTTGCTGTCGCAACTTCGACGTGTTGTTGCTTCTCAGGCCAGGGGAGACCTATGCGGATCCAATTCTCAAGGTTGGCTACCTCTTCGGCGCTGAGTGCGCCAACCGGTGGCATTTTGAGCCGCACATGAGTGCGCTTCACGGCTTCGACGAGGAGGCTGAGTTCTGGCTTGCCTTCAACAACAACCTTGCCGGACTTGCCGCCGCTAAGAATGCCCTCACGAGAATCAAGGCGCAGGTTCCCCAACCCGCTGCCTGTATGACATGCGTGGCAGTGTGTTGCCAGAAGCGGACGAATTTTCGCTTCGAAGAACTCGTCGCCATCAGTTGCGAGGGCCGGAAAGGTGCAAGCAATTAGCACGACCAATCTGCTTGGCATATGCGCCTCATTCTATCTGATCTGCTGGAGTTTGATCGCGTGCTGGGCGTTGACGTCACTTCCGCCCCGCACCATAATCGAGTCATGCTGCTGCGAAGGAGTCAGATTGGATTGGCCACCCATTGGGCTGCCTTCTTTGTTGTCCTTGCGGGCGTCGCCTGGGGCCAAGACACAAAGAGTGCCGCATTGGAAAGCAGCTTCACTCGGAGCGTCCGGCCTTTCCTGGAGACCTATTGCATCAGTTGCCACGGGCAGAATCGGCCCGCTGCACAGTTGGATCTGAGTGGATTCACCACGATGGCTGCCATCATGCAGGACGGCCTCCGTTGGAGCCAAATCCTGGAGCGTCTCGAAGCAGAAGAGATGCCGCCAAGGGGAGCGCTACAACCGAAGCCGCAGCAGCGCCGCGCTGCCCTCAATTGGTTCCACTCAGTTCGCGAACACGAAACACGCCGCAATGCCGGAGACCCAGGTGTCGTGCTCGCGCGGCGTCTCAGCAATGTCGAATACAACTACACGGTTCGCGATCTAACGGGAGTCGACATTCGCCCTACTCGCAAGTTTCCTATTGATCCGGCCAACACGGCGGGCTTCGATAATTCGGGCGAAACGCTAAGCATGTCGCCCACCCTTCTGAAGAAATATCTGGCCGCTGCTCGTGAAGTGGCGTCACACCTTTACTTGCAGGAAGTGGGATTTGCCTTCGCCCCTCATCCCATGCCGGCAGAAACAGATCGCGACAAGTTCGCCGTCCATCAGATCATCGACTTTTACCACAAGCAAAACATCGACTACGTCGACTATTTCCAAGCCGCCTGGCGCTTCCGGCATCGGTCAGTACTTGGGCAAGCTAACGTCAGCCTGGCCGTCCTCGCGATGCAATCCGGCGTTAGCGCCAAGTATCTTGAGACGATCTGGCGGACCTTGGAGAGCCCCGAGGTGGCCGGTCCGCTGGTTAAGCTGCAAGCGCTGTGGCGTGTCTTGCCGGTGCCGAAGGCTGGGCAACCGGCCATCGCCCGGGCCGGCTTTGAGGAGATGCGCTCCTACATCACCAGGCTTCGCAAAAAAGTCGAGCCACGCTTCATCAATATTACGGCGGGCTCCATTGGTACTGCCTGGCAACCGCTCTTGATTTGGAAAAATACACAATACGCGACACATCGTCGCAAATTTGATCCCAGGCAATTGCAAGTTGAAGGTGAGCCTGCCTTCAACCAGGCCAATGTGGTCGAGCCTGAATGGGAAAACCCGTTTGGGCCCGGCAAGACGGTTCTCGTGCAAAATGAATCGGGCGATCCTGATCTCTTTGTTCCGGCTGGTCAACGTGCACGCTATGAGGCGGCGTGGGGTCGATTTTGCAGTGTCTTTCCCGACATGTTCTACAAGGAATCACGTGGCCGAAACTACTTCAATACGGGCAAAGATGAGGGCCGCTATCTGAGCGCGGGGTACCACAACGTGATGGGCTACTTCCGCGACGACCGGCCGCTCTATGAATTGCTGCTCGACCAGAAGCAGCAGGAGCGACTCGACCAGATGTGGCGCGAGATGGACTTCGTCGCTTCCATCAACATTCGTACCTACGTCGAATTCGCCAAGCTGGGCACCCGCGGGACTCGAGACGATTTCAAAGACGGTGAGCCCGAGGTTGGCGATATTGAAGTGGAGCAGATCATCTCGCAAGAAAAACTCAGGAAGCTCGAAGCTGGCTATTTAAAATTTGCGAAAGACGGCAGCAACGTCGCGATTCAGGCGATCAAAGACTTCTTCGACAAAGCAAACGAGGGCATCCGCTGGGTGCAACAAGCCCGGCGCGCCGCTGAGCCAAGCCATTTGCAGGCACTCCTCGATTTCGCTGCCCGCGCCTACCGGCGGCCTTTGTCAGAGGCGGATCGCGCTGATTTGATGTCCTTCTATGGTGACGCACGGGAGCGCTATTCACTCGATCATGAGGGCGCGATTCGCGAGGCGATTGTTCTTGTGCTGATGTCTCCCAACTTCTCTTACCGCGCGGACCTGGTCAAAGGCAGCGGAGGAGTTCAGCCGCTGACGGATTTCGATCTGGCCAGCAGGCTCAGTTATTTTCTGTGGTCAAGTATGCCCGACGCAGAACTGCATCGGCACGCCGCCGCCGGCAAGTTGCACGAACCGGCAGTAATCAAATCCCAGGCACGACGTATGTTGCAAGACCCGCGTAGCCGGGCACTGGCCGTCGAATTCGGAACCAACTGGCTGGAGATTCGTGACTTCGAACAGATCAGCACGGTGGACCGCGCACGCTTTCCTGCCTTCAGCGACTCTTTGAGAGAGTCGATGTTTGAGGAACCGGTTCGCTTTCTTCTAGATGTGTTTCGTCGCAACCGTTCGATCCTCGATCTGCTCTTCTCTCGCGATACCTTTGTGAATCCTGTTCTCGCCCGTCATTATGGTATGCCCGCGACGGGCGGCGACAACAGCGTCTGGACTCGAGTCCAGGACGCTGACCGTTATGGCCGGGGCGGGCTCTTGCCCATGGCCGCGTTTTTGACCAGGAACGCGCCGGGCCTGCGCACCAGCCCGGTGAAGCGTGGCTTCTGGGTAGCGAAGAATATATTAGGAGACCAGATTCCACCGCCACCGCCGCAGGTGCCCGAGTTGCCAGCGGATGAAGCCAAGATGGATCTACCCTTGAGGCAGATGCTGGAGAATCACCGGGCCAACCCGGGTTGTGCCTCCTGTCATGCCCGATTTGACTCTTTCGGATTGGCCTTTGAAGGCTTTGACCCGGTCGGCCAAATCCGAACTCATGACTTTGGTGGGCGCACGGTAGATGCTCGCGCCACCTTCCCGAAGGGCTTCGAAGGAGAGGGCTTGCCGGGAATCCGGCAGTACATTCAGAAGTACCGCAAAGACGATTTTATGCGCGGCTTCACCGGCAGACTTTTGGCCTATGCTCTGGGGCGCAGTCTTGCGATCACGGACAATCCCCTGATTCAGGAAATCAATACTAAGCTGGGCAAGGACGGTTGCTGTCTTGAAACCGTGATCGAGGGTATTGTTACGAGCCGCCAGTTTCTCAACAGGCGCGGCAGCGAGAAGGAAAGGTGAGCAAGATGAATCCGCTATCCCGAAGAGTGTTTCTCCGAGGCACGGGCGTCACCATGGCTTTGCCATTGCTGGACTCCCTATCCGCTGCCCCTACGCCACCCCTGCCTCAGCGCTTTGCCGTGCTCTTCATGGGTACCGGCATCAGCCCCGGACGTTGGTGGGCCAAAGGCACAGGCCGCAGCATGGAACTGAGCGAATCCCTGGCACCGCTTGAACCGCTCAAGGCAAAGCTCAACGTCATCGACGGTCTCTTCAACAAGGCGGCCACCGGGCAGGGGATTCATCCGGCGATGACCGGCAATCTCTTGTCTGGCGTGCCGATCCGTAAAGGCTCGATCATCCAGGGCGGCATCACCATCGACCAGGTGCTGGCCAACCAGATCGGGCAGGAGACACCCCAAGCCAGTATGGTGTTGGCCTGTGAACGGGCCATGACTGGCTTTCACGAGACAAATTTTTCCAACGCCTATAGCTCACACATTTCCTGGCAGAATAGCGATTCGCCAGTGCCCAACGAAATGTATCCCTCGTTGGCCTTCGACGGCCTCTTTGAGAACGGTGGCAGGCTTCGCAACACTAGCGTACTCGACCGGGTGAAAGACCATGCCCTGACCTTGAGCAGCAAGATCAGCTCTACCGACAAGCTGAAGCTTGACGAGTATCTCGCCAGCGTCCGCGACGTCGAACGCAGCATTGAGCGGATGCGCACGGATAAACAGAAGGCCGAAGAACGGGCTCGCGATGCGGGACGGCCTCTCTTCACGATGAGGCGTCCCCAGGATGGCCTGCCCGAAGACATTCGCGATCACATTCGCCTGATGTGTGACATTGTCGCCCTCGGGTTTCAGACTGACAAGACTCGTGTTGCTTCGCTGCTGTTGGCCCGTGACCTGTCTGCGCTTTACTATCCGTTTCTTGGCGTCAGCAGGCAGCACCACGGCGCCTCCCATTACGACACCGAGGCAGACTACCAGAAGATTGTGCACTTCCAGGTGAGTCAATTGGCTTATCTCGCGCAGCGACTCGACGCGATGCAGGAAGGTGAGGGCACTGTGCTCGACAACTGCTGTTTGCTCTTCCTGTCGAACATGTGGTCTGGCACCAAGCACGACAACAAGAAGGTGCCAGTGCTAACGCTCGGTGGTTTGGGCGGAAAACTGATGACAGGCAGAGCGCTCGACTACTTCGAGTCGGGCGACGATAACCGAAAGTTGTGCAGCCTCTACCTGGGAATCATGGACCGGATGGGTGTCACACTCAAGGCTTTCGGCGACACCGAATCCCGCTTGGCAGGCTTCTGATCACTTGGCCTTCTTTTCGATCTTCGCCCAGGCATCGCGGAGTTGGACTGTACGATTGCAGACCAGTTTTTCGTCCGTCGAATCAAGATCTACATTGAAGTAGCCGACTCGTTCGAACTGAAAGTGTGTGTTGGACGCAGCACCCTTTACGCTCGGCTCGATCTTGGCACCGGTCTTCACTACTAGAGAAACGGGATTGAGCTGGGCGGAGATGTCGTCCGATTGAGGAGCGTCTTCGAGCAGGAGACTCTCGTAGAGACGGGCTTCAAAGTCGAGCGCGTGTTCGGCCGATACCCAGTGGATTGTCGATTTGACCTTGCGGCCGTCGGGAGAGTCACCGCCGCGGCTGGCCGGATCGTAGGTGCAGTGAACGACTGTGACCTCGCCGTTTTCGTCTTTCTCTACACTTACGCACTTGATGAAGTAGGCGTAGCGGAGGCGAACTTCCTGCCCTGGGAAGAGGCGGTGATACTTGGGTGGTGGCACTTCACGAAAGTCATCGCGCTCAATGTACAGCACTCTTGAGAATGGGACAGCGCGGTTGCCCGCACCGGGATCATCAGGGTGGTTGGGGGCTGAATGTTCTTCGGTCTTGCCATCTGGGTAGTTGTCGATTACGACCTTGATCGGATCGATCACAGCCATGACGCGACGGGCGCGTTTGTTTAGATCTTCGCGAATGTGATGTTCGAGCAGAGCCAGTTCAATGACGCCATTGGATTTCGACACGCCGATGGAGCCGCAAAAGGCGCGAATCGCTTCTGGAGTGTAACCACGGCGGCGAATGCCAGAGAGTGTGGGCATGCGGGGGTCATCCCAGCCCGAGACGTATCCCTTTTGCACCAGCAACAAAAGCTTGCGCTTGCTCAGCATCGTGTTAGTGATGTTCAGGCGATCAAATTCGATCTGCTGCGGGCGGTGAATCCCCAGACTCGCGACGTACCAATCGTATAGCGGCCGATGGTCTTCAAACTCAAGAGTGCAGATCGAATGAGTGATGCCTTCAATGGAGTCGCACTCTCCGTGAGCGTAGTCGTACATCGGGTAGATCAGCCAATCATTGCCGGTGCGGTGATGCTCGGCGCGGAGGATGCGGTACATGACTGGGTCGCGCATGTTGAAGTTCGGCGACGCCATGTCGATTTTGGATCGCAGTGTGCGGGAGCCATCGGGGAACTCACCAGCGCGCATGCGATGGAATAGATCCAGATTCTCTTCAACAGAACGGTTGCGATAGGGGCTTTCAGTGCCTGGCTCAGTGGTCGTGCCCCGCGTCTCGCGAATTTGTTCGGCGTTGAGGTCGCAAACGAAGGCTTGCCCCTGCTTGATCAGTTGAACAGCCCACTGGAAAAGCTGCTCGAAATAGTCGGAAGCGTAGAATATCCGGCCTTCCCAATCGAAGCCTAGCCAGCGAACGTCGTTGATGATGCTGTCAACGTATTCAGTTTCTTCTTTGGAGGGGTTAGTGTCGTCGAAACGGAGATTGCATTTGCCACCAAATTCTTTCGCCAGGTCGAAATTCAGACAAATCGACTTGGCGTGGCCAATGTGTAGGTAGCCGTTGGGCTCTGGAGGAAAGCGGGTGTGCACGCGCCCACCGTTCTTTTCGTTCTCAATGTCCTGAATTATGATGTCGCGGATGAAGTTGGAGGGGGTCTTTCCAGACGAGGCAGGAGTCTCGGACGGACCGTCAGTAAGCATTCTCTTCAGTATATCTGGCAGCAAATATCGAGCTGCTAAGACGGAAAGAGCCGGTGCAATTCCGATTGCTGGGCCGTTGTGAGAAATCGTGCTGGCAACGACCTCAGTATCATGTGCAGCTTCGCCGTCTCCTCCAGTTCTTCAGCCGCGTAAACCGCAGTGTCCAGGTCGGCACCACCAACTACGGGCCCGTGGTTGGCCAGCAGTACACCCTTAGCCGAACGCGAAGCTTCTGCTACGGCGGCCGCAAGGTCTTTGTTGCCCGGTGCAAAATACGGAATCAGCGGCAGCCGTCCCACACGCATCACGTAATAGGCTGTGATCGCAGGTAAAACATTCTCGGGGTCGATGTCAGCCAAACAGCTGACTGCGACAGACCAGGTTGAGTGCAGGTGAACCACCGCCGTCTCCATTGATCGGGAATCGTAATAAGCGCGGTGCAGGAAGAGTTCTTTCGAAGGCGGCTTGCCCGACAGGAGATTGCCGTTCGAGTCCAGTCGCGAGATCGAGTCTGGGTCGAGCCTGCCCAGACACGAGTTGGTGGGAGTGATCAACATTCCATCCGGTAACCTCACGCTGATATTGCCAGAGCTGCCCGGCGTGAGTCCGCGATTATAAAGGGACTTGCCATGCAGCGCCATCTGTTCTCGAATTTCTCGTTCCGTTTGCATCTACTCTCCAGTTCAACATCAGCTCACCTCTTCAATTGCAATAGCCCGAACCGGGCATCCATCGCCTTCGAGAATCTGAAGCGGCAAGGCAATAAACTCAACCTCTGCCTGCGTGAGCTGGTCCAGGTTTGCGAGGCCCTCCACGATGACAACGCCACCTCGAAACAAAGCCTGATGTACTTCGGTGAGTTCGCCCATATTGTTTACGTCGGCCACCGATGGAGGCTCTACTCCGATGAGGGCGACCTGCCTGTCAACCAGCCAGTGCGCAAGTTCGATCGAGATCCGGGGTAATTCGTCGCGATACTCGGTAGTGCCAACTCGCTTGCACCAATCGGTTCTGAAAAGCAGCCTGTCTCCAGGATAGATCCTGCCGAGACGGGACTCGACATCCTCTATCGTCAACAATTGCCTCGGCTGCGCAGGTGCTAGATTGACAATCCGCGCGGGTCCGCAGCAAGCAGCGAGATCCTGTTGATCGAGGCTCGCGCCATCAGGCAAGAAGTGACGGGGCGCATCCATATGCGTTCCCGCATGAGAGTAAAGCGTAAGTGTCGTTGCATTCCATCCGTCAAATTCGATTGTCTTGGCACGTGCTATGTTCGCGCCTCGAAGCGAGTTGGAAACAGGCAGACTTAAGTCGATCACCCGCCTGGACCGGGAGCATGAAACGGGCCGCTTTTTCCGCGCGGATTCATAAAGTGCCTCTACTACGCGCAGCGACTTCTCGTAGTCATGTGGAGAGGTTTCGCACACTGCCTTGCCGTCGAGAACGTCGAGAAAGTGCTGCTGGCAAGCATAAACACAATCGCCGCCGAAGCCCAGATGAGTGTGCGCATATTCGTGCAGATAGACAGGCTGCCCGAGTTTCTTGATGCGGATCGATCCGTCGAAGCCAAGCCAGATGCTTCCGCCTTCGGCCTCGACCTGCAGTTCTCCAAATGTGTATCGAAAATCCTTGCTTAGCGATTCGTTGTAACGGTTTGCATCCCAGACCGCCTCGGCACCACTGCGGAAGCGGAAACTCAACCGTCCTGCATCTTCGCCAGCGATGACTGGATTGAGACGCCGCAGACTTGCCGAGCACTCCACGATCTCGCCGGCAAGATAACGAAAGGTATCGACAAAGTGAATGCCTGTCTCATGCACCAGCAGGCGAGGCATCGTGCGGAAATAGGGTTGACGGCCAAGATAAGCTTCTACTCCCCACCCGTCGCCCATGCGTGAGTTCATCGTGATGAAATGCAGCTTGCCAATGCTGCCGTCATCCAGCAACCGTTTGATCTCGCGATACCAGGGTTGGAATCGGAAGTTCTCGTGCACCATAAATAGCGCAGGCGAAGCAGCGCCGATGTCTAGAATTCGTTTCGCCGTATCAAAATCAGCGGCGAGTGGCTTCTGGCAGATCACCGGTAAGCCCTTGCCCACTACCGCTTCAACAAGTTCAATTCTTCCAGGCGGAGGCGTCGCGATATCGATGAAATCGATTCCATACGCTGCGATTGCCGCTTGCGGATCTGTTGAAATCTTCGCAACGCCATATTTCGCCGCTGCCGCACCAGCTTTGGCTTCGTCCAAATCGCAGACGCAAACGATCTCCGCGCCAGGCAGTCGCTGCCAGGCATCGAGATGGAAGTCGCTAAAATATCCGGCACCAATAACGACGCCACGCCGCACCATCATGTACTAACCTCCAGAGCAATGGCCGCCAAACCACATAAGAGAAGAGTAGCCGTAAATGCTGTTAGCGGTGGATCAGGCAATACAATCATGCAGCGAATGTGTATATACTTCATGGCAGCTTCAAGTTGTAAATCTGATTTCCAGCTCCAGTTAAAAGGACCGTGTATGACAAAGAAACTAGCCTTGTTTGCAGTACTCGCCTCGCTTCTCACGCCAATGTGGGCGCAGATCGGCACTTCCACGATTACCGGCAGAGCAACTGATTCCAGTGGTTCCGTTGTCCCGAATGTGAAAGTGCTCATAGTTCAAGTGGCCACTAACATCACTGCCAACGGCATCACAAACAATGAAGGGATCTATCGTGTCCTTTCTCTGCAACCAGGTCAGTACAAGGTTGTCTTTGAAGGGGCGGGCTTCAAAAAGATGACCGAGACAGTGGACCTGCGTACAGGCGACACGCTCGCCGTAGACGTGGCGCTACAGGTCGGAAGCCTCACAGAAACTGTAGAAGTCACTTCTGCTTCTCCCTTACTCGAGACAGAAACCTCCACAACTGGCACTGTAGTTACGGGCCAAGTGCTCTACGACCTGCCGCTCTACCAACGCTTCGTGAATTCAACGATGAACATTGTGCCCGGTATGACTACTGGTGGCTATGCCTTCGGGGGCAGCCTTGGCGCTTATCACCTGGCGGGGCAGCGCGCTGGTGCCATCGGCCTCTTTGAAGACGGCGTAAACGGCAACGATCAAAATAGTGGCACCGAGACCAGCCGTCCAATGTTAAATTCGGTGGCCGAAGTAAAGGTGATCACCACATTGCCACCAGCAGAATATGGCCACTCCGCAGGCGGCGTTATCAGCGCCGTGAAAAAGAGCGGAACGAATGAGCTTCACGCTATGGGGTCCTGGTTTGGCCGCACTCGCAATATGCAACACCGATTGTTTTTTGACCGGCTACGGTCTTCACAGCCCTCAACCGGAAGGCCCAACGGCGTTCCAGGCTTTTTCATGATGCCCGATGCTAACATCTCCGGCCCTGTGATGATTCCGAAAATTTACGACGGCCGTAACAAGACATTCTTCTTCTTTGGCTTCCAGCGTCTGCACGAAAAGAAGGTGGCTCAAGTGGATGCTTCGGTGCCTAGCCTCGGCATGCGCCAGGGTGATTTCACTTTTGCGGGAGCCAATCAGATTTTCGATCCCGCCACCACACGTCAAGTCAACGGTGTCTGGCTGCGCGACCAATTCGCAGGCAATCGCATTCCTCTCAGCCGCATCGACCCAGTTGCTCGCAAGGTTCTCGAATTCGATCCCTGGCAGCAGCCAAACAGAGCTGGTGCCTTCAATTCCACCGGCGCAACAGGCAACTATCTCGCCGATGAACTTGCTCAGGTCTATCAAAATGACATGAACCTCCGCATGGATCATCAGTTCAGCTCCAAGTTCAAAATTTACTATTCCTGGACGGACAACAAGTTCCTGCCCGGTCTGCAACGGCCCTGGAATATTCGACCGGATCGCGGCGTCTTTGATGGATCGTCCGGCAACCGAAACCCCAGCCGTAGTCAGAACATGTCTTTCGGTAAGACCTACATCGTTTCTCCCACCGTGGTGAATGATGCCCGCGTGGGCTACTATCGCCGGGCTGGGCAAACGATTGTCCCCTCATTCCAGGAGGATTGGGCATCCAAGCTTGGCATTCCAAATGTGAATCCTGATCTGATGCCCGCCTTTGGCAGTGGTGATCGTAATTCGCCGAACACCATGTACGGCCTCAGCGGTGCAACCCCCAGCCGCTTTGCGAACGAAACCGTTTCCTTCCGCGATGACTTGTCGATCATTAGAGGCACGCATGCCTTCAAGATGGGCTACGACCTGCTTCGCTTCCGATTGAATTCGGCCACTCTATCCAACCCGGTCATTTTTGATTTCTCCGGGTCCACCACTGGATTGCAACCCGCAGGCAATGCCGTTCCAAACACCGGCAGCCCCTTTGCCGGCTTCCTGAGTGGCTACGTAACTTCCGCCACATTCCGTTCTGAGCTAACCAGTTGGCTACCTCGCTCCTCTATCCACAGCTTCTACTTCCAGGATGACTGGAAGATCACTCCAACACTTACTGCAAATATTGGCTTGCGCTATTCCAACGAAGATCCATTCAACACGAAATACGGCGCAATGAGCCAATTCGATCCCAACGCCACTGATACGCTCACGGGCCGCAAGGGTGGCCTGACCCATCCTAAATCAGGATTGAACAAACGGGATAGCAACAACTTCAACCCGCGCCTCGGCCTCGCTTGGCACCCGTCCCAGAAGTGGGTCTTCCGCGGTGGCATTGGCTTCTACACGGTAGACGTCAAATTCCCCACGGGCCGCGATCAATATGACGAATACGTTGGCACCGCTGTACAGCAGCCGCTCCCGGGTGATCCGACTCCGATCTACCAGATCAGCAGGGGCATCAAGCCGGGCTCACCAGTGATCGTCAATGGCACCAGCCCCTTCCTCGGCACGAACTTCAGTGGCCGAAACGTCAGCCAGTGGGACCCGAATTTGCGCAATCCCTATGTCATGAACTGGAACCTCAGCATCCAGCATGAATTTGCCCGCAATTACCTCATCGAAGGCAGCTATCAGGCATCAGGCGGCGTAGGGCTGATCGAACGTTGGGAAGTGAACAGCTTCGGTAACGACTTCATGGCTTCATCTACTCCCGCACAGCGCGACACTGCTTTGGCCTCAGCTCAAAACCTTCGCCCCTATCCGCAGTTTGGCAACATCACCATGCGTTCCAACTTTGGTCATTCCACCTTCCACTCAGGAACGATCAAACTTGAAAAGCGCATGTCCTCTGGCTTCTACCTGAACACCTTCTATACGATGTCCAAGGCCATAAACAGCGCCGATACAGATAATTCGGGTGGCGGCGTTGCCCCCATTCAGAATCGTCGATTAGAAAAGGCTCGCGCCGGCTATGATCGAACCCATCGCTTTATCGCTACCGCAAACTACGAACTGCCCATTGGCAAAGGCAAGAAGTGGATGAGCGGCGGTGGTTTTAAAGATGCGCTCTTTGGAGGGTGGGAAATTTCGACCATCCAAACGATGGAGACTGGCAACCCGCTGAACTTCAGCTTTGCCAATAGCCCCAACAACTACTGGCCCGGCTTCTCTGGCGCACGCCGTCCGAATCTGGTCGGCACCCCTGACTACGATTTCAGCAAATGGAATAACGGTGGTCCTGATCGCTTCGTCTTGAACAATCGTCCAGCTGTAATCGATCAGTCTGCCTTCGCCTACCCCGACGCTTATCAGATCGGCAATGCCGGCCGCAACATCCTGACTGGCCCCAGCATGGCCTGGGCGCAGATTTCAGCCCAGAAGAACTTCATGATCAAAGAGAAAGTGAGAGCGCAATTCCGCTGGGATATGCAGAATGCGTTCAAGACTTTCAATTTCTCCGGACCCACTACAACTGTGGACTTCCGCAATCCTGCAACCTTCGGCAAACTGCAGGACGACCCGCGCACGGCGTCGCTCGGAGGCCAGCCTCTCATGAACGTGACTTTGATGTTCCAGTTCTAGGCGATGGTCACCTTCTTCATGTTGTCGCCCGGGACACGGTCAATCAACAATCGCAGCGGATCGACTCCAGCCTTCTCTGGTTCTTCGTCAACTACAAACTTGTATTGAGCCTTGCCCGATTTCATCTGAACCTTCTCACGGTAGAGAACCTTGCCGTAGCGCTGATCTTTACCGGGTTTGGCGAATGCCCCAATCTCGATGAAGTCATTCAGCGGGGCCTCCGTCTCGACCCCCTTGGCATCGGCATAGAACTTCCTGGTCTCGATATCAATCGTCACTTCATACTTGCCGTCGGCGCGCTTGGTGGCCTTCGCTTCAAGCGTCCGGTTGCCGAAGAGCGTGATCTCTTCAAATAGATCGCGGATCAGATATTGCAGGTTTGCGGGAGTCTCTTCGCGAAATGCATCCACCAACACATGCGCCGTCGGATACGGCGGCTGAGCGTAGGCGTATTTTGCGATCACCTTGCGCAAGGCGCGGTTGACGCTCTCTTCGCCGATCATCTCTTTGAGGTAATAAATCACTGCACTCGCCTTCCGGTAATGGATGTAGCCTTGCTGTGCCTCAACACGAATCAGTGGCTGCTCTTTGAGTAACTCACGACCGCGTGCACTCAGGTAGCGGTCTACCTCATACTCCATAAATTTGCGCATCATGTTTCGGCCGTACTGATGCTCCATCACCATCAACGCGGAATACTGCGCCAGCATTTCGCTCAGCGCAGTTGCGCCCTGCATGTTGGCTCCCACCACTTGATGCGCCCACCACTGGTGTCCCATCTCATGAGCTACCACGTAGTTCACCATGTCGATGTCATCCGGCTTGTCCAGCTTGGCAACGAAACCGATCGACTCCGAATACGGCATTGTGCCGGGAAAAGCCTGCGCAAAACTCGCCACGCGCGGGAACTCGATAATCCGGGTTTGCCTGTGCATGTATGGGCCGAAGTTCTTCGTGTAGTAGTCGATGCTGCGCTCCATCGCCGACATCATCTTCGGCACATTCCAGATGTGCTCCGGATGATAGTAAACCTCCATCTGGACGCCGTTGAATGTCTTGCGCTCTACCTGGTAGCGGGCGCTCATAAAGCTGTAGAAGTTCAGCGAATCCTTGTCCAGCTTGTAGTGGAAATACCGCCGCCCGCCTTCATTCCATTCCCGCACCAGACTGCCCGGTGCAATTGCGATTTGGTCTGGTGAGGTACTCACTACGCTTTCTACACTCACCCAATCTGAGTTGTTGCTGATGTAGGTGTTCATGCAGTTTGCGGTGCAGTTCCTCTCAAGCTTTGGCATCAGATCTTTCTCCGGTAGCCCGCGCTTCTTGCGCTCATTACGCTCATCGAGTTCGCCGCCCGGTTGATAGCCGATCTGCGGCACAATTCCACTGTTGAAGAAGGTGCCGTTCTGCACAATCTGCATCACGCGCACTTCATCTTCAATGCCCTTAGGCTCGCGCTTCACGGTGTACTTCATATGACGCTTCTCACCGGGTTGCATAGGCGGGTCCAACTTGTAAATGCGGTAAAAGAGCCGCTTGTCGTCCATGCTAAGCCTGGCGCCTTCGACATCAACTACGGTTTCAAAATCCCGGTCGACCGCGATGTGAAGATCCACGATTGGCTTGTCGGTCTTGTTCTCGATCACTTGATCGCCTCGCAGAATCAGGCTGCGTTTCTCGGGATAGATATCGATGTCGTAGCGCACGCTCAAAATTCGGGGCTGCGCGATTCCCTGATACTTCTTGTAAGTCTTCTCGTAGTCGGCACGCATGTTCAGCGCGGTCTTGGGGCCGATCACGCTATTGAGCACTTGGGTGTTGTAGTAAAGCCAACCGGCAATCGCGGCAAAGCAGGCGGCAATTGCGATCACCGCTGCAGGCAATCGCTTCCTTGCCGCTTCCTTGGCGCGCGGCCACCAAGCGACCGTTAGGGCAGCCAACAGAAGCGCGAAAACGCCCCAATAGGCCGTGAACCACCACCAGCCATCGAGGTACGGAGCCATCCCGTATAGATCTGAATACGTGTAGGACGGGCGAGACCCAAAGCGCACCATTCTCGTCCCGACATCGAGAGGACGCCAAATGAAGCCCTGCGCTACCACGAAGATGATGAAGGCAAAGTAGCCCACATACTTGTTCGGGCATAAGACGTGAACAAAGAAAGCCAATACAGTGATCAGGACAAACCACGAGAAGTCATAAACAAAGAGCTCCCTCAAATAGAGGTCCAACTGGTAGCGGTGGTATCCAAGCCATGTCTGTGTCGCTACCCCTGTAATCATCATCAGCCCTTGCAAGATTGCCATCACACCCAGCAGCGCACCCAGCTTGGCAACGTAGCGCACCCAGCTCACCGAGGGGGTGACGTCTTCAATCTCGTCCATACGTGCATCGCGTTCTCTCCAAACCAGCAGCCCGGCATAGTAGGTGATCATCGCCATGGAGAACGCATAGAGAGAGCCCTGAATCACTTCGAGGATGAAGTATGTCACTGGTTGTGTCGAGTTGCCATAGCCTTCCTTCGCCGAGAAGATAATCGACGGCACCGTATTGAGCAAAGCTGCAGATAGTAAGACAACAAACGACGTGGTCTTGATCAGGCCGAAGAACTCAAAACGGAAGAGCCCGGTCAACTGCTGCCAGGCACTCTGATTCCCTGGCCGGTAGTGGACTGCCGGCATCTCGACATTCACGATCTTTCCTTGGCTCTCGGGTACTGCCGTACCCTTCTTGTTTCGCTCGGCAAAGCTGAAGCGGAAGTAGGTAAACGCAAGAATCGCGATGCCAACTCCCATCCACAAGAGCCGGTTCCATAACATGAGGCCTTCCCACCACAGCGCCTTTGTGTTGCGCTCACTGACCGTCCAGTACTTCGTCATCAAGGAAAATGGCCGTATTCCGAAGGGATCTAGCATCGCAGACAGAGTTTCGTTGTCGATGTCCTCAGTGAACACATCAGACACCGCGTAGGCTACCAACAGCACCAGCATGCCAAGAAACGAGGTCATTGTGCTTCGGGTCAACGAAGCAATGCAGAACACGATTGCGGCCACGAAAAACGTGTTCGGAATCGCGAAGGTCGCAATCGATGCAAGATGCGCTTCCCATGAGATCGTCCGCCATCTCTCGGCATCAATCCATGGCATATAGGCGGCCAGGATAACGCCAGCAGAAACACCCATCATAGGGATCACTGAAATCAGAGCAGAGCCGATGAATCGCCCCATCAAAAAGGGAAACTTCTTGAGCGGCGTGGTGAAGACCATCTGATGCGTGTTGTACTGGAAATCCCTTGCCGCAGCAGAGTTTACAAAGGCCGTTGCCATCAACATCGTAAAGATACCAATCAACGCATAGTAAGTCTGGATGACAAAGGGCGCGTTGCGGTAGGTATTTGATACAGCGGCACCAACAACGATTTGGTCGCTGCTGGTTGCGCCAAAGATCATCGCTCCAATCACGAAGAAGAAGACCCACACCATCATGCTGCGGAACCAATAGCGAACTTCGAATGCCAAGAGACTGGTAAACATAGAGAGCTCCTAGTTGATCTCGTTGATCTTGGAAAAGAACACGTCTTCGAGTCCAGGCTGAGCCAGGACAAAGCCTTCGTCTAGTGCTGTGTCGCTATAGACGTGAATTAACGGCCTCCCTGCCACCATCTTGTTCGAGATCACTTTGTATTGAGTCTCATAATCCTTCAGTTCAGATTTGGCAATTTTACGGCTGTAGATCTTGCCGGCCAGCGACTCAACCGCTGCGTCCGGGCCACCTTCATAGAGCACCCTCCCTTTGTGAATGATCGCCATCTTGCTGCATAGCTCAAGAACGTCCTCGACAATGTGAGTCGACAGGATCACGATTACGCTCTCTCCTACCTCTGCAAGCAGGTTATAGAAACGGTTGCGCTCCCCGGGATCAAGGCCCGCCGTGGGCTCGTCGACGATCAAAAGCTTTGGGTTGCCGATCAAGGCCTGGGCAATGCCGAAACGCTGCCGCATGCCGCCGGAGTAGCTGGACAGTGCCTTCTTGCGATGCTCAAAGAGATTCACTTTTTGCAGCATGGCCTCAACCAGGGCCTTGCGCTCGCCGCCGTTGGTCACCCCTTTGAGCAATGTGAGATGGTCCAACATGCCGGATGCCGAAATCCTCGGGTAGACGCCGAAATCTTGGGGCAAGTATCCCAGCCGCTGCCTGACTGCATCTTTGTCCTTCAAGACATCGATTTCGCCCAGTGTCACAGAACCCGAATCTGCATCTTGAAGTGTCGCGATCGTTCGCATGAGCGTAGATTTACCTGCGCCGTTTTGGCCAAGCAATCCGTACATTCCTTGCGGTACTGACAGGCAGACATCGTCGAGAGCCTTCACGCCATTCGAGTACGTTTTAGAGAGATTTGAGATTCGCAGTTCCATGAGTTCCTTTGAATACGGATTCGATTGCCAGCATGTTCCCTAAAGCATCTTCAATGGACACCGGCACGGGGCCATCTTCGAGAATTGCCCGGCTGAAGAGATCCCCCTGTATCGTATATTGATCGCATATTGGAAATTCCTCAACTCCACCGGGCTCAACCAGAATTCTTGTCGGTTTATCTGGCGGCGCATTGAACGGAATCTCGATCTCAACTCGCCCTTTGGTGCCAAAAATAATCACTCGCTGATAAGGATTCAACTGAGTCGAGCAACTGAACACACATTGGCCTTGCGGGTAGTCAAGGATCGCGCTGGTCAGACGATCCGTTCCAAAATCCGGGTCACGCTCTACACTGGAAACCACACGCAGCGGCTCTGATCCAAAGATCATTCGAGACAGAGTCACCGGATAGCAACCGATATCCATCAGTGCCCCTCCACCCATCGCCGCGTTATTGCGGATATTGGCTGCATCCCGGTTGAAATAGCTGAATGTGCAGGTCATCAGGCGTAAATCTCCGATCGCACCCGAATCGACAATCTCCTTGGCCCTCAACCATTGAGGATGTGTCCTGGCCATGAAGGCTTCGCCAATCTTGACTCCATACTTGTCACGGGCCGCTATCAATTGCTCTGCCTCTGCCGCAGTCAAGCCAACCGGCTTTTCGCAAAGTACATGCTTACCAGCGGCAGCCGCTTTCACAGACCAAGGGACGTGCAGATCGTTAGGCAACGGATTGTAGATCGCATCGATGTCAGGGTCAGCTAGAAGGTCTTCGTAGGAAGCATGTAAGGTGCTGATTCCGAGCGTCTCGCAAACCGGCTTCGCCTTCTCCACATTACGAGACGCCATTGCCACGACCTCAGAATAGGTGCCGCGTTGCATCGCCGGGATCACTTTCTCCCGGGCGATCTTTGCATTTCCAAGAACTCCCCAGCGGATCTTATTTGCCATCACAAACCTCATAGACTAAATCAGTGGACGTAATTCGCGTAACGGAACATCTCGATCCGCGCGAGGTTCTTGAAGGTTATCGCAAAGGAATCTTTCCGATGGGCTACATGGATGCAGCGGTTTACTCCTGGCACTTGCCAGAGCGCCGGGGCATCTTGCCTCTTGAAGATTTTCATGCCTCAAGCAGCCTTACCAGAACCCTCAAGCAGAAACGCTTTACGGTCACCTTCGATACCGCCTTTGAAGCAGTGATGCTGGCCTGCGCGAGCCGCAGCGAAGCAGACCCAGGAGAAACCTGGATCACCAAGCGCTTCATCGAAGTCTATTCTCAACTCCACTATGCAGGCCATGCTCACTCTGTCGAAGTCTGGGTCGACGGCAAGCTCGCCGGCGGCACTTACGGAATTCATCTCGGTGGAGCTTTCTTTGCCGAATCGAAGTTTCATACTGTGCGCGACATGTCCAAGGTTGCCCTAGCCAGCTTGGTTGCCCGCCTGCGCGAGAAGGGATTTCAACTCCTTGACGTTCAATACTGGACTCCTCATCTCAACCAGTTCGGTGTGGCGGAAGTAGATCGAAACGAATATTATTGGAAACTGCGTGAAGCTTTAAAACTTGATCGGACCTTTTAATGAAACGTCTCGCCAGCATTCCCTTCATTCTTTTCGCTGCGCTCTGCCTCTGGAATAGCCTCGCTGATTTCTGGGCTGCCTACCGGACGCGCGTTGTCCAGGTGTCGGTGGTTGCCAGCAAGCTGAAGATTGACTGGGGGCGGTCTGAATCCGATTCCTATGAAGAACCCCTCTACACCCTCAGCGTTGACCTCAGGGCTGATGACGCCTCCGGCAGAACATTCAGCTGGGTTGGGGATCCCGGCCGTGCCGTCTACCCGGAAGAAGCTCTCGATGAGTTGGAGCGCTGGAGCCCCGGGCGTAAACACAGCATCGGCATCCTTCGTGGAAACGCAAGGGAGATTCGCCTTGACCAGATGGAGTCAAATCCCGAGATCGGCAAGGGAATCGCCTGGCTCATTGGATTCTTCTTCTCGGGCATCACTGCGCTTGCTATCGTTGTCGCCGTAAACATAGACTCGAAGCCTCATTCGCGTTTGCATTTTATGAAAGGCTTTGGCATGTGGACTGTCTTTCTTGCCTTCGGGCTGATGCCATTGCTTGGCTCGATCGCGTTCGGCTGGGGGATGTTCCAAAAAATCAACACCTGGAAGCCGGTGGTTGCGCAAAAAGCAGGCGTACTGGCTCCATTCGATACTTCGAAGCCAATCCCTAATGTGGAGATCACTCCAAAGGCGCTGGCTGCTTTAGTGGAGCATCCCTATGATCGAATCGAGTTTAGCTGGAAAGGTCAATCTTTGCACGGCGGAATCGGCCCATGGCAAGGTACGTACGACAGGGGGACAACCTCAACAGGCAATGAATATCGCTTTCTAAGCTCACCGAATGACCGCTGGGAGATTGCCCCAAAGCTGACCTGGGGTGAAGACTTCTGGGTTCCTTTCGGCATCCTGCTTTTATTCGGTGTCGTCTTTACTGGCGTTAGCTTCGTGATCAAGCGAAGCGAGCGCAGCTTCTAGCCGTTTTTGATAGAGTCGGAACGATGAAAACCGCTCTACTTTCCCTCTTGTTTGTTGCCAGTGTGCTGGCTGAAGACCCAAAGACTTTTACCTTGAAAAACAAGGCGGGGATGGAGGCGACAATTACCAACTATGGCGGCATTCTGATGTCGCTCAAAGTGCCGGACCGGGCTGGAAAACTGGAGGATGTGGTGATTGGCTTTGATAAGCCTGAAGACTATATCGCCAAGAAGGAGCATCCTTATTTCGGCGCGCTGGTTGGCCGCTACGGCAACCGCATCGGGAAGGCCCAATTCTCGATTGATGGCAAAACTCATAAGCTGGCGGCGAACAACGGGCCAAACTCATTGCATGGCGGGCTGGCTGGGTTTGACAAGAAGTTCTGGGCGGCGCGGCAGTCGGGGAATGCCTTGACGCTTGAGCTTGTGAGCAAGGATGGGGAAGAAGGCTTCCCAGGTGAGTTGCGGGTGAAGGTTGTCTATACCTTGAGCGATAACAACGCGCTCCATATAGACTACACGGCGACAACAAGCAAGCCAACGGTGGTGAATCTCACGAACCACTCGTATTTCAACCTGGGCGGGGCTGCAACCAAGCATGTGATGGGGCATGTGCTGAAGGTGAACGCAAGCAAGTTTACGCCAGTAGACAAGGATCTAATTCCAACAGGCGAGTTGAAGGCAGTGGCGGGCACTCCTTTTGACTTCACCAAGCCGACGCCGATGGGCTCGCGGATCGAGCAGAAAGACGAGCAGTTGAAGATGGGTGGTGGCTATGACCACAACTTTGTTTTTGATAAGGGCATCACGGCCACGCCGCAGCTTGTGGTTGAAGTCTATGACACGGCTTCGGGGCGAATCATGGAAGTGCTGACGACAGAACCCGGAGTTCAGCTCTATACTGCCAATTTCCTTGATGGAACGATTGTGGGCAAGGGTGGAGTGAAACTTGAGAAGCGCCATGCCTTCTGTCTTGAGACGCAGCACTTCCCGGATTCGCCCAATCAGCCCAATTTCCCGACTACAATACTGCGGCCCGGGAACACTTACAAGTCTTCCACCGTATTTCAATTCAAGGTGCGCTAATGGACGAAATACAGCAAAAACTTGAGACAGCTACCGGGATCGCCAGAGATTTGCAATCAAAGGTGGAAGGCTCCGGTTTGCTTGAGACTGTTGCCGAAAGCGGTATCGAGGTGGCCGCCGAAGCCGGCTTTGATTTTGTCGCGGATCTGATCAGCGAAGTTCTTGGTTCGTAGTTACGAGCGCAGCCGCACGTGGCTGAAAACTTCAGCTTCAAGGGCCATCTTGATTTCCTCAAAGACAGAATCGGGTGACTGGTGTGCGTTGACGTGGATCACCTGGCCAGTGCCGCCAATCTGGTAGAAGCCGAGGACGGGGTCGGTGACGGCTTTATAAGCGGCGAGTCGCCGGTGCGCCGTCTCGACTGTATCATCGCTACGCTGGCAAAGCGGCTTGTTGTCGAGGTCGCAGCGACCTTGCCTAAGAGGCGGCTTGCTGAGCAGGTTGTAGATGGCACCACAGTTTCGGCAGCTCCAGCGAGCGCTCAGGCGTCCAATCAGAACCGGGTCAGGTACGTCCATATGAACCAGCGTGGGTGCGGCGAAGCCAAGGCCTTCGAGGATCTGGTGCAGATGGGAAGCTTGTTCGACGGTGCGCGGGTAGCCATCGATCAGAAAGCCATCGCGGCAATCTGCTTCGGCGAGACGGACTTCGAGTAAGTGGTTGACCATCGCATCGGGCACAAGGGAGCCTGCGGCCAGAAGGCTATCGATGACATTGCCGGTATCGGAATGTTTGTCGCATTCTCGCCTTAACATATCGCCCGTTGAAATCGCGGGGATGCCCAATCGGTCCCGCAAGAGGGGGGATTGGGTTCCTTTGCCGCAACCTGGCGGACCGAATAACAGAAGGACCACGTGATACCTCCATCAAAGAGTAATCCTACTGAAACGCGCCGTCAATGGTAAGTTTGGCCCACTGACGGTCTATTGATTGCTACATGGACCGTCAGTGGATAGAGCTCGAGCGCTGGCTGTTTTATTACGAGCAGGCAGGATGTCAAAGAGCTAGCCCGGCGTTGTTTTGGACTGTCCCGGGGGAGTTGGATTTGGGTTCGTTTGTTCTTTTTCTATTCTGGTGCCAGATTATTGTTGTGCCCGGCTAACTCAACGTCAGTATGGTTTCGATTTCGACATGGTTTTCTCGAAGCATATTTCCACGACCGATGGGTCATTGGTAGCTGTCTTTCTTCGGTTATGTGATTTTCTCCCATGAAGAAGCTAGCAAGGGTGGAGGCGGGCTTTCTGATTTGGCTGTGGCCCCGGTTTTCGGTATCAATGGGTTAGCGGCGAAACAAATTTAAAAATACATGCGAACCGCAAAAGTCTTAACTTTGAGGATAGAGGGAGTTGCCGGCTGAGTTGCGGCTGATCAGCTTGCCGCGGGCATCGTGATCGTAGGTTATCGTGCCAGCTTCCGGGTGGGTGGCGGCTGGAAGCCGGCAGAGGTTGTTGTAGTTGAAGGTGCGGCCAATTCGATTGCGAGCCTACCGTTGCGGAGCTTGGTTGGTTTTGGCAATGGGCTGCGGACTTGAAGTTGCCCCTTCTTTGTGTTTTTTGGAAAATTTGAGGTATTTCCGATTGAAGGATTGAGAGTGCAAGTGGCTGCACAATTCCGGGCCAAGTTTTTTACATTTGAATGGTTAGCCACTTTTCGACGTAGCTGATATGAAGGGACATATCGTTTCAAGCCGGCAGGGTCTTGGGAAAATCGTTCAAAAAAGCCAATACAAGGCATAGGGCCGCGCCAGGCTGATAATTTGGCGATGACTTGGTTCATGGGGCGCTGAAAAGGGCTTGAAATTGACCTGTCCCTCTGCGTTTTTCGGAAAATTTGGGATGCAGCGGGAAGGCAGTTTGAAAAAGTAGCTGCCAATTGGAAGTCGGATAAGAGTTTTCATATCAAAGAGTTAGCTGCGGCTCCGGAGTGGTGGGCGCGGAAGTCGCGTTATGGATGGTCCGTGGTTGATTCGCGGAAAAATAGCTAAAAACGCCAATAAAATGCACAGTGACGCGGCTGTCCACTTGGCCCGCTTGGCGAATGTGCCGTTTCAAAGGGTGTTTGAACGAAGTGGCGAGATCATCGGTTGGTTGGCCCATCTTAGTCGAGGGTTCCCAATGATCTGTTTCTAGGCGATTCGGGCTGTTTTGCTCGAGCAATGCGACGTCTGACTGGTCTGGACTACGGTTGGATCGAGAAGCGAATGGCGCGCAAGCATTCATTGAATAACCCATTTTTATGTTGATACGAATAATTTACAGGCATGTTAATCTTTAGTGATACTTTTCGCCATGATTGCCCTGAGCAGATTTTGCCTTCCACTTTTCGTCCTAATCTCTCAAGTTATAGCGGATGCACAGGGCGGCCCCACGGCCTCTCTGGATATTACGGTTGCTTTCTTGAAGCGAAGCGAACCCAGCAAGGCCGACCTTGAAAAGGTCGAAAAGAAACTTTCTGAAGTGAACAAGTTGCTCGAGGAACTCCATTGTAATGGCGATATTCGCTGTCCGATTCTAAAACTGAAAGTAGCCGGGTCAGCGGCTTCAATGGGATTTGCGCAACACTTCTCTACGCTCATTTCGGACTGGGATTATTTCTCCAAGCAAGTGAACTTGCTCCCAATCAACATCTGGATTGTGGATGCGATTCGACATTGCAAGACAGACCAAAACCGGAATCCACCGAATATTCTCGGCTGCTCAAACATCAATTCTGGCTGGCTTGCCGTGACTTCGGAGGCCAATGCTGCCGTTTGGGCTCATGAGTTAGGTCATGCAATGGGGTTGCAGCACAGGTTCAAGGTCGAGAATGACAAAGCGAAAGAATGTGTTCAACGGGACCCATGCGCGATTATGAGTTGCGCAATCAATAACGAGTCGACTTTCGAGAATAGATCCCTCAACAGGGAGGAGTGCGATGTGTTCAGTAATCGTCATGGATTGCTGTTCGCTCGCAGAGACATGGCCAAGAGCAGCAAGCTTTTGTTTGTTGGTGGCTCCCCGAGCATTGGCTCGACTGCAACTATCCAAGATGAAGTGCGACAGTCGTTCAATTTTCAAATCGAAGAAACACAATCTCTTGCTCCTTATCTTCAGAGCATGGAACAAAGGGAGCTGAAGAATGTGGAGGATTACTATGCGGTTGTTCTGACTGGCGGCAAAGAACTGGCGCAACTGCCCCCTGCAAACTCTAGCAAGCTTGTCGACTATGTTCGACGCGGCAATTCGCTCATCGTGTTCCGTGAAAGTTTGCTGGATGCGGTTCGGAATCCGAATCTTCGTGATTTGCTCGGGTGTAGCCTGGAACTGAAAGGCATGGATCTTACGGTGAATTCGAATTTGAACATAGCTTCTAATTGGATGAGTTTCGAGTTCAAAAAAGGCCAACTGAACTCAGATGCGAAACTCCAACCGCTTCGGTTTTCTGATTTTAGCAAGGATAACTTGTCATTCGTAAGATTCAAAGGCGAACCACTGGTTTGGACTAGGCCGTTTGGTAATGGAAGAGTATTTGTTGTCGGCATCAGTCCTGCGGATGTGATTTGGAGCCAGGCCTCTTGGCGCGGTCTGCTTCGAGCCGGCTTGGCTTGGGGGCTTCGATTGTTCTCCCCTGGTAGTACTGAACCAGCTCAATTGGGCCGATAGTATTAATGCTGTTTATGTTATTTTCAAGGGTAGACTAAATGTTCAAATCATCTGGAAGGCCACCGCAAGTGGTACAGGCGCCCGGATTTGCGCTTCTAATCCTCGTATTGTCAATAACGGCCCTTGCCGTTGGGCAGCTTCTAGCGCAAGATCAAGTCGCGTTTGTTCCCGCAGCCGCATTCACTCCTGATCCTGCTCCTCTTTGTCCCGTACCAAATTCTTCTGATAGCTTTGGCGTATTTGCTTGCCGAGGTCCTGAGGTTGGGTTGACCTACGATTCCGCATCCAAATTTCTGCAGCCGATTGGGGCGCGAAGAAGTGGCTGCTCCTTTTTGCTTAAACTTGAGAATTCAATTGCGGACTCCAAGCATTGGGAGTACGCAATTCGTGCTCAGGGGATCCTCGGTTGTGGGGATGCCATTGATTGGCTGGAATTCTTCGTAGTTCGCGGAGAAGGTCCGACTGATGATGAGGTCGTGGCTAGTCCCGCAATTTTCCGAGCTAAGCTCGAAGCGATTGAAATGATTGGGGTGCTCGCTGTTTCCGTCCAGGACGAGGCAATCAGATTGCGCGCTCGCCGTTTTTATGTAGAAATCTTGGAACATGACAACTGGTTGGGATCGATGAAATGGCAAAGCCCATTTGCTGAATCCCTGAGCGAGCATCGGATTGACCTGCTCTCGGCGGCTTTTCGCGGCATGGGCGCAACGGGCGATTCTGAAATCGCCGATCGTCTTCTCAAAGTGGTAAGCATTCACGCTCGAAAAGCCGGGAATCCAAATGGTCAATATCCTTACCCGCATCCGAAGTCAGAACTTCCATCAATAGTTGCAACAAAACTTTCCAGCGATTTGCTCTCCCCAACCACGATGGATTTCATCGCCAAGCAGGCCGCCCGGGCAGCGGAAGTAAACAAGTCTATTGCTCGCATAATCATCAAGGACGGGGCTCAGGCGGCAGTCAAGGCTTACTTCTTGAACTCGTTGGACTGATTTTTGCCAGTCCCCCAAATGTAGACCGGACCAAGGGCTGCGGCAATGCCTTTGATAACGGCGGTTGCACGCTCAAACAGCATGGCGGTTTCGTTGCCGCAGCCTAGGAAGGTGAAGCCTTTTTCTTTCCACATCGCAAAGTTGACGCAAAGTCGACAGACTCCTGATCCGACCCAAACCCCTCCCCCGCTTTTGCTCAACGTTTTGGAATGTGTCGCGGTAGGGACGATCATCGCTAACCGCCCCCCGCACAGATCCGTACGGGCGCTACTCACGCATACGGCTCCTACCTTGGATTCTGGCGTCAAAGCGAAGCTCCGGGTACGGGTGCAGCACGCGAGGATTTGGCAGCCAGGCTTGGGCTAATCGATGCATCCGCTCCGAGCCGAGCCGCCCCGTCTGACTGCGCCTCTTCAGCACATGCCACCAGAGAGGGGAACAGCGTGGACCGTCTCGTCGCCCTGTCTTAAACTTTCCGTGGCGGCCCATCGTCAGTTTCTTCTTTTTCGTCATCGTTAACGTCATCATCTTCATCCTCTTCTTCGAGGGGGATATCATCTTCGGGAAATTCCTTTGACGGAAGAACGTAAGGATCATCGTCCCCTTCTAAGGAGTTCTCTATTCCCTCAAGAATGCCAGCTTCCCTGTGTTGTCCTTCTTCCATCAGTTCTTCCACGCTTTCAGAGGAAGATCCAGCAAGGCTCGATATTCCTTGCGTATCGCCGGATTGACCGGCGGAGTTTGGGCCTAGGCCCCTTGGGTTTGGATTCATCATGGCTTCCAATCTGCAATTGGAAGGCCAATTGCACCATTGAGTTTTGCCAATCCAAGGCGGAAAGAAGGCTTTATGCAACCAACGCACGAAGCGACAGGCGACAAAAAGGCCAGTACCTTGAACGACCTCATTGAGACGATTAAAGACGGCGAGAATGGGTTCGCCGCCGCGGCTCGAGATTGCAGCGATGCCAGCCTCAAACATACGTTCATGCAGTACTCGCGAGAGCGGCACGAATTTGCTGAAAAGCTCAAAAGACTCGTAGTGCAACAAGGTAAAGTCGCTGTAGAAGACGGTTCGATGGCGGCGGCTGTCCACCGCGGCTGGATCAATCTAAAGTCCACCCTGTCGACTAGAGATAATCTGGCTGTACTGGAAGAATGTGAGCGCGGAGAAGACTACGCGGTCGCCAAATACGCTGAAGCTTTAGCCACTAATGAGTTGGGCGATGCCACAGCATTAGTGCAGCAGCAAGCGGAGCACGTAAAGAAGGCTCACGACGAGATTAAGATGATGCGCGACAAATTGAAAGCCAAGGCTTCGGCCAGCTAAAATCCGCCTTTCGCATTTTGCCAAGTGGCCAAGTGGACGCCAAGCGGACAGCCTGACTCGCCGAGTGGTCAGCCTGCCGCGTCACTGCGGATTTTATTGGCATTTCTTGTGTTTTCCGCTGAGGAAACTGCAAAACAGAGCCAACTTCTACTACACCCTCGGCGTCAGTCCATATTTTCCGAAAAACGCAAAGGGACAGGTCTATTTGAGGCACTCAACTTTCTTCACTTAACAACCATGCGCTTGCACTCCCACGGCCTAAGCTTCAGTCTAAATAACCTCGACGCCGTACTCGCGCATCCGCTCATCCACCGAGAGCATTCGCATCTTTTCCGCCCTCGCCTGCGCGACCAGCATACGGTCAAACGGATCCCGGTGCAGAGAAGGTAGCTTCTGCAACTCCGCCAAGTGCGCGATCCGGATTGGCAACAACACGATCCGGTTCTTCTCCATTTGTTTCAATACATATTCGGCCGGCGGTTCTGGTAGCGGCAATTTACCCAGCCCTGCCTTGATCAGCATTTCCCAAAGGCTCGCCACGCTCAAGTGCAGGTCGTTGGCTTCATCGAGAAACGAGTCCCGCTGCTGGACCGATAGCTTCGGCGCATCCGTAATCGCCCACAAAAACACGTGTGTGTCCAGAAGGATCTTCATCGTTCGAATTCCGCCAGCACTTCCTCAGGCAGCGGATCGTCGAAATTGTCAGGCACAACAAAGTCGCTCTTGGCCGTACCCAAAACCCTCCGCGCAGGGGCGCTCTCCACAGGAGTCAATCGAACCAGCCGTCGCCCAGAGCGCATGATGATGACTTCCTCACCAGCCATCGCCTGGTCGAGTAGCCGCGAAAGCTGAGTTTTCGCCTCATGGACATTCACTTCGATCATGACCATATTGTGGACTCAATCCTTTTTCGGGTCAATCGTGTGTTTATCCAACTTCCAGGGGCAACCGTCTTCTGCACCATAAAGTCCAGCCCTTGTTGACGCCCCGCGAAACTTTCTATTTCCTTTACTATCAACAAAACCGTCCCAACAATCAGATTAGGCCCACCAAACTGCATGTTCACTTCTTCACCGCAGCCATCCCTACAACTCCGTTTCGCGAATGCGGAATTTGACGCAATGACGGACAGTCCAAAACAACGCCGGGCCAGCTCTTTGGCATCTTGTCTGCTCGCAATAAAACAGCCAAACTTGCCACAATAATGGGCCATTCCTGACACAGCAAAGTAGTAATGTCCTATAGAGCAAAGTAGAAATGTCCTCTTGACAACCCACCGAAGAAGAGAGGGTGGACGAAGGACAACTACTAAT
>JAYSVS010000081.1:0-51721 GCA_043718395.1 Acidobacteriota bacterium | reverse complement strand
AAAGATCGCCACCCATGCGCTTGGCAAACTTGATCAGTGCCGCGCGTTGGATCGCAGTCGCTTTCTGATCAACAATCAGTACACTCTTCGTCGGATTGACCGGATTGGCAATATCGCCAAGGGTAGTCGTAGCCCGAATCACACCAACAACGCCTAGGCCCTTGAGGGACACACCGTCGATGGACCCTTCATCGATCTTCCAGCCCATCACAGCCAGATCGCCGACAAGGTTGATTTCAGAATTCGCATAGCAGGCGCCGGTATAGACGTCAGCATTGCGCGCTTCGATATAGGAGCCAGAAATTTTCGCGGTCGGCAGCGTAGCAGCCGAGGCGATGGAAAGTGCAAGAGCAAAGCCAAGAAGCGTTTTCATCGATACAATCCTCAATCTAATTCTATAACGGCTGATAACACTTGCGTGTCTCGTTGCAATCGTACTCATCGACGGCCTTCGAATCCGGCCCGAGACACTTCTGCGTATTGTGGCACCAGAAGAGGCGATCATTCGAGTGCGGAACGGTGGGATCCCATTCCGCCTCAATGAACATGCCCTTCCAGCGAAGCTTGGCGCAACGGTCGTCATCGCGATCGAGACGAACAATTCCGGGTAGCTCCATTGCGTGACTCCTTAAGCCTGAATGCCGGCTGCCTCAAGCAAAGCTCGCTTGACTGCAATACGGGCAAGCTGGATCTTATAGGCATTCTGGCTGAGCGGCCTGGCACCCTGAACGGCGGCATCACCGGCAGCCATTGCAAGGTCCGCAGTAATCGTCTTGCCAATCAATGCCTTCCCGGCCCCTGCTGCATGATAAGGCGTTGGCCCAACGTGGCCAAGCACGATGTTGGCAGCAGAAACGGCATTGCCCTTCATCGTAAGGTGGACACTGGCGGTGGCCAGAGGCCAGTCGAGCGCATCCTTCTGGCGTACTTCGTAGGTAGCATTCTTACCAGCCTCAGGAATTTGGATCTCGGTTAGAATCTCATTCGGAAGCAGCGCAATCTCACGGGCATCGCTCGATTGTGGAGCAACGAAGAACTTGGCAGCATCGACCTCACGGCTGCCGGATGCACTCACCAGTTTCACCTTGGCGCCAAGAGCAACCAGCGCCGGGCCCAGGCTCGAAGCGCTAACGAAATGAGCAGCGCCATCAGGGAAGATAGCGTGATACTTGTTTTCGCCATCGGTGACCAGGCTTTTACCGTCTTTTAGGCCGAGAACCCCATGCCCAAGACGGAAATACCAGCAGCGTGGACGCTGGCAGAGATCGCCGCCAACCGTACCCATGTTACGGATCTGCGGACTCGTGACACCCATCGCCGCCGTCGTCAGACTTGGGAACATCTGACGTACCAGCACACTGCTGACCAGTGCATCGAAAGTAACGGTAGCGCCAATGCGAAGCCCGCCACCGGACTTTGAAATCCCGCCCAGCTCTTTGATGTTCTTGATATTCACGAGGCGAGCGGGGCTCGTGAGGTAATCCTTCATGAGGCCGAGGATGTCGGTCCCTCCGGCGAGAACACTGGCTTCAGACCAGGAAGATCCAAGTGCGGCCGTCGCCTCCTTGAGAGACATTGCGTTGACGTAAGCAAAGTTGTTCATTACGCGCGGCTCCTTTCCATGTTCTTGCCGTAGAGAGTATTGAGGACGTGATCGGGGCTGAGTGGTACGCGCGGAACACGCACGCCGATAGCGTTGGCGACAGCATTCGAAATCGCAGCGATCGTCGAGATCGCCGAAGGTTCGCCAAGCCCAATCACCCCACGCTTGTCGTTGTCGGGATGGACGTCCATGTGGACTACAATCTCGCCAATATCTTTGATGCCGGCCAGCTTGTAGAATTCCATGTCGGCGTTAAGAACGCGGCCGAGTGTTTCATCCATCACGCGCTCTTCCATCAGCGCGCCACAGATGTTCATGATGATGCCGCCATAGACCTGGCTTTCAGCCGTCTTCGGATTGATGACAAGACCGCAATCGGCGACAGCGACCATCTTGTTCATCTTGACGATACCGGTTTCGATATCGACGCTGACGTCGGCGATCTGAACTCCGCCAGCACCCTGAGTGTTGAGGCCCATGGGATTCTTGGGGTCATTCTTGCCGGTTGCCGCAATCGAGCTGACGCCCAACTTCTGGCAGGCAGCCTTCCAAGACATGGATTTGCTGGGGTCGCCCTTGACTTGAATCTTGCCGCCAACGGCTTCAAGATTCGCCGGATCCGCATTGAGCGAAGGAGCCACCTTGGCGAAGAGTTCCTCCAGAGCGTTGAGTGCAGCCTTACGAGTTGAAGACGAAACGCCGCCTACGGTCGTTGAGCCGCCCGAAGGCCCGCTCACCGGGTAAGCATTGTCACCAATCTTCACTTTGATATCGGGTACGGTGAGGCCGAGTGATTCGGCAGCCACCATGGCCACGACGGTGCGTGTACCAACACCAAGATCTTGCGTGCCCTGTTCCAGCTCGACGCTACCGTCGGGGTTGATCTTGATTCGGCATTCGCTCGGGTGGCCAGCGCCTCCCCAGGTCGACATAGCGATGCCAAGACCGCGCTTGATGTGGCCCTTGCCACTATCTCCACGCTGATGCCAAAGCTTCTTCCACTCGGCCATCTCCTGAGCCTTCCTGATCTGGCGCTCATAAAGCGGGGCACGGGCTGTAAAGCCAATATTCTTGATCAGCACTTCGGCCGGATCCATCTGGATCTTGGCGGCGAAGTCTTCAAGGGCTGAGAAGGTGAGGAAGCAAGCCTGCTGGTGATTGGGAGCACGCCAGGCGCGTGCGCCGCCGGCATTGACCGAGATAGCCGCATGATTCAAACGGCGATTCGGAATCCCTGTGAAGATATAAGGAATCGGAGGCATGCCGCCGCCAGTGAAACCACCGGTGGCCCAGCTTTCGCTCTGCCACGCAGTAATAGTGCCGTCCTTCTTACCGGCCACCTTGATGTTGGCGTAAGCCGAAGGACGAACCCCGGCTATCGTCAGTTCAGTGGCGCGATCCAGAAACAGCTTCACTGCCTTGCCGCCAGAATCCTTAGAAAGATTGGCGCATTCCGCACCCCAAATGTCGGAAGGAAACTTCGACCCAAATCCGCCGCCCATGTAATCCATGGAGACGTGAATCTGCGAAGCAGGAATCTTTAGCTGCTGCGCGAGGTCGCCGGCTACAGTAGAGACGGCTTGCGACGAAGGCCAATACTCCATCTTGTCGCCCTTCCACTCAATCACCTGGCCATGCGGCTCAAGGCAAGAGTGAGTGAGCACGGGTATAGCGTAATAGCCTTGAGTAACCGCATCTGCGGCCTTGATCGCTTCATCTACGTCACCTGTGGTCTGCTCACCGGCAGGCTTGGCGCGAGTGCCAGCCTTCGATTTCATTTCTTCACTCACAAAGTGAGGGAGAACGTTATATTCCACCTTAATGGCGCGCACTGCATCCCGGGCATGCGGCTCGGTGTCAGCAGCAACCCAGGCCAGTTCTGCACCTGCCCACTGGATTTCGGTGCCAGCCTGAGCCGTGACACGGATCGCCGTCACCCCAGGCATCTTCTTGGCGTCAGACGCATCGATACTCTTGATCGTGCAGTGAGCGTGCGGCGAGGTAAGGATGACGCCGTAGAGCAATCCTTCCCGGTTGATGTCGCTTGGGTATTTGGCGCGACCACTGGACTTGGCAAAACCATCGAGGCGGCTATGGGGTTTGCCGATTACCTTCCGCTGATCCATCGGCGGCCATGAATAATTAGGCATTGGTGGCTCCTTTCACCGTGTTGCCGCTGCGAAGCGACTTGGCAGCTTCAAGCACTGCTTTGCGAATTCCGACATAGGTGCCACACCGGCAGAGATTGCCGCCTAGACCGTCCTTTACCTGCTCATAGGTTGGATTAGCGTTCTTGTCTAGAAATCCCTTGCAAGCCATCACGAAGCCAGGAGTGCAATAGCCGCACTGCTGAGCGTCGTTGTTTACGAACGCAGGAACAATTGGGTGAACTTTGCCATTGGCCGTCAGGCTTTCAATAGTCTCGATTTTTTTCCCTTGCGCATCAATGGCGAGTATAGTGCAGCCGTATTGCACTTTGTTGTCGACGATCATGGTGCAGGCACCGCAGGTGCCGCGATCGCAGACACGTTTGGCACCGGTGTGGTCGAGTTTGCTGCGCAACGTGTCGAGCAGCGTTTCTCTGGGTTCAACACTCAGCTTCATGGGCTTTCCGTTGACAGTTAAAGTGATGGGTACGGGGGAAGGCCCCAAGGCTTTGACGTTTGTTTGTGCCTGGGCCTCTTCGGGTGTAGCAAGGATGCCAACTGCGCTGGCTCCAGCTCCGACACCCTGCATAAAGCCGCGGCGTGAGAATGGTTTTTTGGTTTTCAAGTCTTTAGGATTCAAGGCGCACTTTTCCTTTCCGGGGGGACAGTGAGTCACCGTGAATATATCATGAGCCGATGCCGGGTTCAGCACAGCGTCGGGCGATTCTGTAAAACTGGATTAGCTACAAATGAAAACAGCAGATTACGGCATCGACAAACCAGAACGAGTAAGATCACTTGCCATGGCGGGATTAGTTCTGATAGGGACTGGACTTGCACAATTTATCGCCTTGCAGGGCAGCGTGGAGATTTGGCCGGAATTAATTCTCTCCTTCTGCCTGTGGATTGGAGTTTTGCTGTTGATCGTCAGCGGCGTGATGTTGTGGTCCAGCAAGTCAGGCAAGTTCGGACTGGCTGCGAACATGCTCGAAGACATGAAATGGCGAGGGAGAGAGAGAGTGCTCGATGTAGGATGCGGGCGTGGGTTGCTTGCAATTATGGCCGCGCGCAAAGCTCCCATGGGCGAAGTGCTCGGGATAGACATCTGGAGTCAGGAATCACTAAGCGAAAACACGAAGGAGGGCGCAGCAGAGAATGCCGATATGGAGCGTGTCGGAGATCGTGTGCGCTTCGAAGATGGAGATGTAACCGATCTAAAGTTTGGCCCAAGCTGCTTTGACAAGATTGTTTCCTCTTTTTGTCTTCACGCCATTGGCTCGCGTAAACATCGAAACAAAGCGATCGCCAACTTGATTAAACTTTTGAAACCAGGAGGCGAAATCGCCGTTTTGGACATCCTCCATACGAAGGAATATATGGTTGTATTTGAAGAGAACGGTCTTAAGAATATCCGGCGGTCTCCTATGAAGTTCCTCTACTTTCTGCCAACCCGGTTCGTCATTGGTGAAAAGCCTTGATCGAAACTGCAGAATGGCTACGGCAGGAAGAAAACAAAACTCAAACTCGCCACTGGCGCAGGTGGGGCGCTTACTTAAGCGAACGGCAATGGGGCACCGTGCGCGAAGACTATTCCGAGTATGGGTCTGCCTGGGATTACTTCCCCTTTGAGAAAGCTCATCTCAGAGCCTATCGTTGGGGCGAAGACGGGTTGTTGGGAATTTGCGACAACCACTGCCGCCTCTGTTTTTCAGTTGGCCTTTGGAATGGCAAGGACCCCATCCTGAAAGAACGGCTTTACGGTCTGGCCGGCCCGCTTGGCAGTCACGGCGAAGACGTCAAAGAGCTTTACTACTATCTGGACGCAACCCCATCCGCTTCGTATCTCAAAGGTCTTTATAAATACCCGCAACGGGAGTTTCCCTATGGATTGCTCAGAGAAAAAGGCAAGTTACCGAAGCACCTGCCTGAATTCGAACTGCACGATACTGGCATCTTTGATGACAATCGCTACTTTGATGTTTTCGTTGAGTACGCCAAAGAGGGCCCAGGCGATATTCTGATACGCATCACGGTGGAAAATCGGGGGCCAGAAGCGGCCCCTGTGCATTTGTTGGGTCAGTTGTACTTCCGCAACTTGTGGTCTTTCGGCAGAGCACCCAAGCCCTCTATGCGTGCCGATGGCGATTCCAAGGTGCTGGTACATCATGCTTCTTTGGGAAATTATGAATTTCTGGCCGAAGATGCTTCTGAGCTCTTGTTCACCGAAAATGAGACCAACGCCCGGGAGCTTTACGGATTCGTACAAAAAGCTGCTTTCTTCAAGGATGGGTTTGGAGACTATCTAATCGAAGGCAACAAAAGCTCGGTGAACCCGTCGCGCCAGGGCACTAAGGCAGCGGCGGTCTATCAACGCATAGTTCCCGCTGGCGGCAAATTCGTCGCCCACATGCGCTTACGCGAACAAGACATGGAATGCATGGAAGCAGCAGGCCACGAAGCGGTCTTTGCCGCCAGAATTCGCGAAGCTGATGATTTTTACCGCTGCGTATTCGCCCGTGGCGGCACTACAAATAGTGAAGACGCGCACCGTGTGCAGCGGCAAGCAGCCGCAGGTCTCATCTGGTCTAAACAATACTTCAACTACGCTGTTGAAGATTGGCTCGGCGGCGATCCTGGCCAGCCAACTCCACCCGCCGCCCGCAAGCAGGGCCGCAATTCTGAGTGGAAGCATTTGTTCAATGAAGACATCATTTCGATGCCTGACAAGTGGGAATACCCCTGGTACGCCGCTTGGGATTCCGCCTTCCACATGATCCCCTTCGCCTTGATCGACCCCGACTTCGCAAAGAAGCAATTGAGCTTGTTTCTGCGCGAGTGGTACATGCATCCCAACGGGCAAATCCCTGCTTATGAATGGGCATTCTCTGACGTCAATCCGCCTGTGCATGCCTGGGCGTGCTGGCGGGTGTACAAAATTGACGCCAAGCTCACAGGCAAGCCAGACACTGCATTCCTCGAGAGTGCGTTTCACAAGCTGTTGATGAACTTTACCTGGTGGGTCAACCGCAAAGATTCTTCTGGCAACAACATTTTCGAGGGTGGCTTTCTTGGTCTGGATAATATTGGCGTCTTCGACCGCTCTCGCCCCTTACCCACAGGAGGCCAGATTGAACAGAGCGACGGCACTTCATGGATGGCAATGTATTGCCTGAATCTGCTGAAAATCGCCATCGAACTGGCAAAGACAAACCGCGTCTACGAAGACATCGCCAGCAAATTCTTTGAGCACTTCCTCTATATTGCAGCAGCAATGAATAGAAGCGGTGCGCTCGGGCTCTGGGATGAAGAAGATGAGTTCTATTACGACCGGCTGAAGCTACCGAACGGCGAGCAATTTCCGATGAGGGTGCGATCTCTGGTTGGCTTGATTCCCCTTTTTGCCGTAGACACCCTGGACGCCGAGACGATCGCAGCCCTGCCCGGCTTTCGTAAGCGCATGGAATGGTTTACCGCCAATCGCCCCGATCTAGCTGCCAATCTCGCCTCCATGACGCGGGAGGGCGTAGCTGAACGGCGGCTCTTGTCTCTGGTAGGCAGAGACCGTCTCCGAGCATTGCTCAAACGCATGCTCGATCCGCAGGAATTCCTATCTGACTATGGCGTGCGGGGGCTGTCGAAATTCCACCAGCAACATCCGTACGTCCTGAATGTCAATGGCTCACAACACCGCGTAGATTATGAGCCGGGTGAATCGCAGTCTGGTTTATTCGGCGGCAATTCTAACTGGCGTGGCCCCATCTGGTTTCCAGTCAATTACCTGTTGATCGAAAGTTTGCAGAAGTTTCATCACTATCACGGTGACGCGATGCAAGTGGAATGCCCGACAGGGTCAGGCAATATGGTGACGTTAGACAAGGTTTGCGAAGAGCTCTCGCTTAGGCTGAGCTCGATGTTTCTGGCCCGGCCTGATGGGGTTCGCCCTGCCATGGCCCATCATCCGAAGTTTGCCAATGATCCTCATTTCAAGAACAATGTTTTGTTCTACGAATACTTCAATGGGGATTCCGGTCTGGGCCTGGGTGCCTCACACCAAACTGGCTGGACGGCATTGGTCGCCAAGCTCATGCAGACAATTGACTGCTAGCTGATGCACGGCCTGCTGAATTGTACGAAAGCAGGCCTCCAATTGTTTTGCACCCTTACAGTAAGGGTCTTCAATCTCATTTGGGGCCCCGGGAATCAAAGTCGACAGGTATGCAGTTTTCAGCTTTGCCTCAGGGCTATCGCCAAGCAACAGATCCTCATTGAGCTGATCCATGATGTAGATGTGATCGAACTGATTGAGGAGCTGACTTGAGGTACGTGTGGCCCGGTGCGATTCAAGCGAGAGGCCAAGATGCCGCGCCATGTCACGGGCGTGAGGCTCGGCCCGTTCGTCCGGTTGTGCTCGCACTCCAGCTGATGCGAATCGAACGCTCTTAAGCTGCGGGTGTTGGGAGATCTCGTGACGAAGACAAGCCTCAGCAAATGCGCTACGCATGATGTTGCCATAGCAAACGAAAAGTATAGATTTGGGCATGCTGGTAATTCCAATGAGGCTTTTGTTAGCGAGGAAACAGCGGTGAATAGGCCTCAAGGTACTTAAGCCCGGCACCTGTGTTGTAGATGACAATTTTTTCGCTTGGATTAAGAAAGCCCGTACTAATTAACCGTCGTACAGCAGCAACGCAGGCAGCACCTTCAGGGGCCACAAACATTCCTTCCAGCTTGGCCAGTTCAACGCCCGCAGCAAGCGCTTCTTCGTCTGAGATGGCAATGGCTGTACCGCCCGATTCGCGCACGGCGCGCAGAATCAAAAAATCACCCAAGGGCTTGGGTACCCGCAGCCCGCTTGAAACGGTTTGCGCGTTGTCAAAGAACACACTACGCTCTGCCCCTTCATTGAATGCCTTCACAATCGGCTGGCAACCCTCAGCCTGCACCGAGATCATCTTGGGACGGTGGCCGGGCAGGATCCATCCAAGCGCCTCCATTTCTTCAAAGGCCTTCCACATCCCGATCAGGCCCACACCACCGCCGGTGGGATAGAGGATCACGTCAGGAAGCCGCCACTGCAGTTGTTCGGCCAGCTCGTAGCCCATCGTCTTCTTGCCCTCAATGCGATACGGTTCCTTGAGAGTCGACACCTCAAACCAGCCTTCTTTATCCTTGCGCTCGGCCACGATCTTGGCACAATCGCTGATCAGCCCATCGACGAGCGTGACATGCGCGCCAAAGGCTTTGCACTCGATGTAGTTGGCGTGGGGCACATCAGTAGGCATGAAGATATGGCATTCGATTCCAGCTGCGGCGGCATAAGCAGCCGAGGCGCTGGCAGCATTACCGGCCGAGGGAATTGCAATCTTCTGTATGCCCAATTCCTTGCACATTGAGATCGCACAAGACAGGCCCCGCGCTTTGAAGCTGGCGGTGGGGTTGAGGCCTTCGTCTTTCACCCAAAGGTCGCTCGCACCAACGGCAGCGCCCAGACGATTGGTGCGCACCAGTGCGGTCATGCCTTCACCAAGCGTCACGATGCTGGACGGTTTGGCCACCGGCAACACCGGGGCATATCGCCACATATTGGAAGGGCCGGAAGAAATCCATTCTCTGTTCCAGCCTTCACGGGCTTTTTGCAGGTCATAGCGGACCAAAAGAGGCCAACCATCGGGAGACAGATTCATAGCTTGGCCGACAGGAAAGGTTTTACCTGTGCCGGAACATTCGAGGTGGGAAACGGTAGTCATTTAAGAGTGTAAAGAGCTATAGTAACGAAATCATGAACCGGTCTCTCTTTGTATTGATCTTGACTGCCAGTTTTGCCCTCGGTCAGCAGAAGCTGGATGAAGCCTATACCGCCAAGATTCACGAGTTCACCACCGGCAAAATGTTCCTTACGGAATTGGTGGATCATCTGCCGGACGGCGGTAAGGTACCAACGCCGGAGAAGGTCTTGGGCTACATCGCTGGCGCACCGTTCAAGCTTACGCATGCGGCAAACGTGCACAAGTATTTCCGCGCCCTCGGCGAGGCCTCGCCTCGCATCAAGATCTTCTCGATCGGCAACTCCGAAGAGGGGCGTGAAATGATCGTCGCCTGCATTTCTGACGAAGCAAACCTAGCCAAACTGGAGCGTAACAAGGAACTGATGTCCAAGCTGGCTGACCCGCGCAAGACCGATAGCGCCGCGGCACAGGCAGCGATGAATGAAGTGGTTCCGATGTACTGGCTCACCGGGTCGCTGCACTCAACAGAGACCGGTAGCCCTGAGATGCTCATGGAACTCGCCTATCGCCTCGCCGTAGAAGAGACGCCTTTCATAGAAACGATCCGCAAGAATATGATCGTCATGATAACGCCTGTGGCGGATGTGGATGGTCGAGAGCGGATGGTGGACCTCTATAACTGGAAGCGTGCCAATGAAAAACAGGCAGCCCCAAGCCTGATCTACTGGGGCAAGTATGTCGCCCACGACAACAACCGCGACGGCATGAATCTTTCGCTGGCCCTTACGCGTAACGTCTGGAAGACCTTTTTCGATTTCCATCCCCTCGTGCTGCACGACCTGCACGAGAGCGTGCCCTTTCTCTATGTCTCAACTGGCATGGGCCCTTACAACGCCTGGTACGATCCGATCCTGATCAGTGAATGGCAGAAGCTTGCCTATCACGAAGTTGAAGAGATGACCAAGCGCGGTGTACCCGGCGTCTGGACGCATGGCTTCTACGACGGCTGGGCGGCGAACTATATGTTCCTTGCCGCCAATGGACACAATGCAATCGGCCGCTTCTATGAGACTTTTGGCAATGGTGGTGCCGATACCAAGATGCGCACGGTGCCCAATGCTTCTACTACACGCACGTGGTTTCGCCCCAATCCCCCGTTGCCGCAGGTGAACTGGAGCATGCGCAACAACGTCAACATGCAACAAAGCGGGGTACTCTTCGCTTTAAATTTCACCGCCCGCAACAAGCTGGAATTCCTGAACAACTTCTACCAGAAGGGCCAGCGCAGCATCGCCAAGGCCAGCACTGAAGGCCCTGCCGCCTACATAGTACCGGGAGACACCCCGCGCCCCGGCCTTGCCACTGATCTCATGCGGGTGATGGATCTACAAAAGGTCGAAGTACATCGCCTGGATGCGGCAGTTGAAGTCACAAGCAAGACAGGTAAACGCAGCTTTCCTGCTGGTAGCTACGTGATCCGAATGGATCAGCCCTATTCACGCATGGCCGATATGCTGCTCGACTTGCAATATTACAGCGTCAACGATACGCGACCGTACGACGACACCGGCTGGAGCCTTGGCTACCTGCGCAATGTCGAGACCGTGCGTGTCACCGATGGCACGATTCTGAAAGCTCCGATGACACTCGTGAAGGGTGTGCCGAAGATAGTCTCCACCGTCAACGGTGTGAGCGCTGCCAAGGGCTGGGTGATTCCGCATACGGCAGACAACAATTTGGCCAGCTTCCGTTTTGCACTGAAGGATGTCAAGATGTGGGCCGCAGAAGCCGCGTTTGAAGCAGCCGGGACGAAGTTCAGTGCTGGCGCGGTGATCATCCCGGCAGAAAACGTTTCCCAGACGCGAATGTTTGAGGCTGCCAAAGGAATGGGATTGAAAATCGTCGGTGTCGACACAGTGCCTTCCGTTGCAAAGCATGAACTGAGCGCACCCCGGATCGCACTGGTGCATACCTGGACCAGCACCCAAAACGAAGGTTGGGTTCGCCTTGCGCTCGAAGATGCCAAAGTTCCCTTCGATTACATCAGCGACCAGAAGGTGGCGGCGATCAGCGACCTTCGTTCCAAGTACGACGTGATCCTTTGGGGGCCGATCAACGGGACTAGCCAGCGGATCGTCAATGGAATCCCCAAGCGGCCAGGCGAGCCGGCCATCCCATGGAAGTCATCAGAACTCACCCCCAGCTTTGCCACGGGCCCCGACCAAACCGATGACATTCGTGGCGGGATGGGTCTTGAAGGGGTCTTGAATTTGCGCCTCTTCGTCGAAGAAGGTGGTCTCTTCATGACGATTGGTTCCAATGCTTCAATCCCTATCGACTATGGAATGCTTGAAGGGGTAAGCATCGTCCCGACGCGAGAATTGCAGGTGCGCGGCAGTGTGTTGATGAGTCAGGTTACCGACAAGCTAAGCCCGATTGTTTATGGGTATGACGAGAAAGTGCCGGTATATTTCAACATCGCCCCGGTTTTTCAAGTTGGAGTCGCTCTCGGCGGCGGTCAGCCTGCAGGTCCAGCGGGACGTCCTACGGGGCGCGGAGGCGTGAATGACCCGGACGTAGTGCAAGCAAGACCCTATCAGGAACCGCCTAAAACACGCGAGGAGCCAGAAGTTTCCGAGGTCATGCGAGCCTATCTGCCCCCGGCAGACATGGCACCCAGAGTGGTGTTGCAGTTTGCACCAGCAACTGAGTTGCTGATCAGTGGCATGCTGGCGGGAGGGCAAGAACTCGCGGGCAGGCCGGTGATCGTTGATGTGCCCGTGGGTAAAGGCCACGTCGTGCTGTTTGCCAACAACCCGATGTGGCGGCATCAGACACAGGGTTCTTGGTTTTTCGTCTTCAACGCGGCGATGAATTATGCGAATCTGAGCGCAGGCCGGGCCAACAGCCTTCAACCAGGCAGATCAGGCAAGCAATAAAAGCAGAGTCCACGAAAAGCCCGGTGCGCGCGTCAATCCTGATGAGCTGTGAATATTAGGAGCGTTATTTTCGCCTGTTGTTTGCCCCTTTGGAGCGCCAAGTTTGCCGTGCTCGACAGTGGGTCTCACCTGCAATTTGATCGTTGGGAAAAACAGGGCAGCGAAATTCTGTTGCACCGCAACGGGGGCACGCTTACCTTGCAAGCCGCTGATGTCGTTGAATTTATTGAAGAAGAAGACGCAATTATTACTGTTGCCGCTACCCCTGCTGTAATGGCCCATCCGGTTCCGGTGAAACCAGAGCCAAAGCAATTGATTGTTGAGCTGGCAGCTCAATACGGCTTACCGGAAAAGTTTGTTTCAGCCGTCGCCAGAGCAGAAAGCGCTTATCGCACCAACGCCGTCAGCCCCAAGGGCGCAATTGGCGTCATGCAGTTGATGCCAACAACAGCTAGAGATCTTGGGGTTGACCCGCACGATGTGCGTCAGAATATTGAAGGCGGAACAAAACTGCTGCGTGACTTGTTGGTTCAATACCAAAGTGATCCCGACCAGGTGAGAAAAGCGCTAGCTGCCTATAATGCCGGCCCTGGCGCGGTGGCAAGATACCGTGGCGTTCCGCCATATCGTGAAACGCAACAGTATGTCGAGAAGGTACTGAAGAATTATCAGGGTGCAAGGTAAATGTCGACCGAACGTGCAGCTCTCAAGAATACTGAACAGGAAGAGACCGACGCCAGACGTCTGGCCATGAGATATCGCGCGGAATTTGTCGATCTGCGCAACGCCGAAATCGATCACGATCTGTTTCGTACGATTCAGGTGGATCTCATGTTTCGCTACAACTTCGTGCCGCTGCATTCTGATGGAGGCGTGCTTGAAATTGCGATTGCAGACCCGCGGAATTTGCAATTGGTAGATGAGTTGAGTTCGCTGCTGGGCAAGAAGCTGAAGATCAAAGTGGCAACACTGAGCCAGATCTCAGACCGTCTGAAGAAAACCGAGCAAAGCCAGCGGGTGTTGGAAGAAGTCACCGAAGGGTTCACCCTGGATGTGGTTGGAGATGAAGAGAATCCAGAAGAGACGCTGTCGATTGACAAGCTGAGCGCGGATAGCGACACAGCGCCAGTGATCCGTCTGGTGGACACAACCATTTTTAACGCGCTCGAGCGGCGGGCGAGCGATATTCATATCGAGACCAGAGATCAGGAAGTAGCGATCAAATACCGCATTGATGGCGTACTGCACTATGCGATGCCTCCGATCGCCAAGGATTGGCACTCGGCCATCATCTCGCGCATCAAGGTGATGAGTGAACTGGACATCGCCGAGCGGCGTGTGCCGCAGGACGGCCGCTTCCGTGTGCGCTACAAGGGCCGTCTGATCGATTTCCGTGTTTCGATCATGCCGACGGTGCATGGGGAAGACAGTGTGCTTCGCGTTCTCGACAAAGAAAGCATGAGCGAAAAATTCACTCGGCTTTCACTCGAAGTGGTAGGCTTCTCCGAGCGCGATGTCACCAAATTCCGCCGCTACATCAAAGAGCCTTACGGCATGGTGCTGGTAACTGGCCCAACCGGCTCTGGAAAAACCACAACGCTTTACGCATCGCTGAGCGAGATCCAGAACGACGAAGACAAGATCATCACGATCGAAGATCCGGTGGAGTATCAGCTCAAAGGAATTACGCAAATCCCGGTGAACGAGAAGAAGGGCCTGACCTTTGCCCGAGGCCTGCGCAGCATTCTGCGCCATGACCCGGACAAGATTCTGGTGGGCGAAATCCGCGACCAGGAAACCGCGATCATTGCCATCAACGCCGCCCTTACCGGCCACCTTGTATTCACTACTGTTCACGCCAACAACGTCTTTGACGTCTTGGGCCGCTTCTTGAACATGGGCGTCGAGCCATATAACTTTGTGAGTGCACTCAACTGCATCCTGGCCCAACGGCTGGTACGGCAGATTTGTCCGCATTGCAAAGAACCACTGCATGCAACGGATCAGGATTTGATCGATAGCGGGCTCAATGTAGACCAGTGGCGAGGAGTCACCCTTTATGAGGGCAAAGGTTGTTTTGAATGTGGAGGCACCGGCTTTCGTGGAAGAACTGCGATTCATGAGTTGCTCGACTTGACCGAAGAGATTCGCGAGTTGATTCTCGAACGGCGCCCCACCTCACAGATTCGAGTGGCAGCGCGGGCTCAGGGCATGAGCACGCTGCGTGAAAGCGCCGTTGAAAAAATGCGGGAAGGCTCGACGACTCTCAAAGAAATCAACAAGGTGACATTCGTCGAATGAGTTTTCTTGAGAAATTGCGCAACCTGGTTGAGGAGCCACCGCCTGCATTTGCCTTTGAGCTTGGACCGGGCGGGATTGCCCATTGGCAGGGTGGTTCTTCGCGGTTTAACGCTTTGCCGGATTTGGATTTGCATCATGACGCAACCGTACTGGCGGAAGCTGTGGGAAGAATCACCCCGGCACCCAATGGCAATCGCAAGCGGGCGGCAGCCATCATATTGCCTGACCGGGCGGCCCGGGTTTCACTCATGGATTTCGACAAGTTTCCACGCAAGGTAGAAGACCAGATCGCTCTGATTCGTTTGCGCCTGAAACGCACCGTTCCCTTTGATGTCGAAACTGCCATCCTGCGCTATCAGGTAATTCCAAAGGCTGGAAACAAAGTGGATCTCACCGTGGCTGCGATTGCAGTTGAAACACTGGCACCATACGAGACGGCCTTTCGCAGTGCTGGTTTTCATCCGGGCTTTGTTACCATCGCAGGCTTGAGCGCAGCCAATCTGGCAGAGGCCAATGCCCTCACCATGCGGCTCAGCGGATTGACTCTCACAATTAGTCATTTCGAGAATGATGTCTTGCGCCTCTATCGTTGCCTAGAGTTGCAGGCTGGCACCATGGATGAAGTTTTGAACGTGCTAGACCCTACCCTTGCGTACCTCGAAGATGAACGTAAGACGAAGCCATCCCGGATCAGTGTGTGCGGGCTCGGGAGCCTAGGGCCGGCCCTCGGCCTGCATCTTCGCGAAAACTGGGCAATTGAAGTACAGCCGATGCGCAGCAGACTTGGCGAAGTTGACGCTAGCAACGCGGGGCTTCTGGGCTATCTCGAAGCCATGGGGGTGAATTGATAAAATGCACGCAAAAATCCCCATCAATTTAGCCAGCGAACCTTTCCGCAGGGATCGGGCGATGCTGGTGGCCAGCGGGTTGCTGGCAGTCGCATTGGGCGTCGGATTGGCGGCACAAGTCTTTCTCCTCATGCAAGAAAGCAAACGTGCACAAGAAACCAAAACCGCTGTGGAGCTAGCAGAGTCAGGGCTGAAAAAGCAGACGGGTGAGCAAGCAAAGGTCGATTTGATTTTGAGGCAAGCTCAAAATTCAGAGGTGCTCGACCGCAACGTGTTTCTCAATACGTTGATCTCACGCAAGTCAGTCAGTTGGACACAGCTCTTTGCCGATCTTGAAAAAGTGATGCCAGGCACTGTGCGGCTGGTGAGTGTGCGGCCGCAGATCACCCCCAGCAATCAGGTTGTACTCGATATGACAGTGGGCGCAATGACTGGCGAGCCAGTTGTCGACATGCTGATGCGGCTTGAGGGGTCACCGCTTTTTGGGGCGACCACGATTACGACCTTGCTGCCTCCGTCTCAGAATGAAACCTTGTATCGTTATCGATTAAGTGTGAATTATGCGCCTAAACCTTAAGACTACGACTATCGATTGGCGCAGCCCAGCCGTTTACATGCGTGTGGTGCTGGGAGTGCTATTGCTTGGCAATCTCGTGGCGTTTTGGTTGCTGTTATTCCCACCAGGCGGAAGCCTTGAAGAAATAGAAGAACGCCTTGTCTCTCTACGACAGCGGAACCTGAAGCAGGGCCGCAGCCTCGAACAGTTGAAGACCTTGCAGGTCAAGGTACAGGAGAGCAGGGCGGCTGGCGACAAATTTTTTGCCTCTTACTTCATGGAGCGCCGTAAGGCGGCAAGCACGATCGTGAGCGAGCTTTCGACCCTGGCTAAACAAGCGGGTATTCGGCCAAAGGAGCATTCGTTTGTTCTCGAACCGGTTGAAGGCGCTGACGACCTTTCGATGATGACTGTGAATGGATCATACGATGGCACTTATGCGGACCTGATCCAATTTGTATATCGCGTCGACCGTAGCCCGCGCTTCCTGATTATCGAAAACCTGACAGCTGCGCCACAGCAAAGCGCCGGCTTACTGAGTATTAGCATTCGCTTTCATGTATTTGTGAAAGAAGTTCCAGGAACCTGAACCAATGGGACTAGAAATGAAATTCGGCGGAGATCCAAAGCAGTTGCGGACGCTTGGAATCCTGGGCGTGGTTCTGCTGGTGATTCTCTATTTCAACTATTTCAGCGGCCCCGATGCCCCAGAGCCTTCGCGCCCTCGCACAGCCGGCACAAACACCGCCCCGCAGATGAACCTGCCCTCTACTACTGCCACTACCGTACGCAAAACTACAGAAGAGAAGAAGCGAGTTCAGGTTGACCGGCGGGCACAGGAGTTTCGGCCAAGGGTGGGCCCGGCCCGGCCAGAAGACCGGCCCGACCCGATGACAGTGGACCCCACGCTGCGCCTCGAAAGGCTCTTCCGGCTTGAGAAAATTCAAATCTCTGGCGGGAGCCGAAGCCTGTTTGATTTCTCGAACATGCCCTCGAATGCCCCGAGTGTCGCGAAGATCATTCCGTCACCAAAGAAAATGGCAGCAGCACCGAAACCCTTCATCGGCCCAATGAACAAACAGCCAGATCCGCCAAAGCTGGTGGCAGCTCCCCCGGTGGCCCCCCCAATTCCTTTGAAGTTTTACGGGTTCACCAGCGGCTCGCGCGGAGCCAACAAGAAGGGCTTTTTCCTCGACGGAGAGGACATCGTCGTGGCCAGCGAAGGCGAATTGATCAACAAGCGTTATAAAGTGATCCGGATCGGTCTGGCCAACGTCACGATTGAAGACACACAATTTCAGCAACAGCAGACTTTGCCGATTGTGCCTGACAATAGTGGTGGGGGTATTTGAATGCGAACGGTATCAAAGAAGCGACAAGGGCAACGAGGTTTTGCACTGCTCTTCGTGTTTGCACTCGCCGCGATTGCCGCGTTGATGCTGTACAACGAGCTACCGCGAGCCGTGTTTGAAAGCCAGCGAGCAAAGGAAGATTTGCTGGTGAGCCGTGGCCAAGAGTATCAGCGCGGGATTCAGCTCTATTACCGCAAGTATCGTAAGTATCCGGCCACAATGGAAGATCTGGAGAAGTCCAGTGGCATCCGGTTTCTTCGCCGTCGCTACGTAGATCCCTTCTCGGGCAAAGACGACTGGCGGATCGTGCATGTAGGCCCCAATGGTCAATTCACCGATTCGAAAGTAATCAAGCCGCAGCAGCCGGCGCAGGGGGCAGGCTTTGGCGCTAACGCCAACGGGACAACAGAAGAGCGCAAGGACGATCCAAACGATCCGTCGCTCAAGAAGCGGGCGAGTGACGTGAGTGCAGCCGAGATTGGGGGCGCTGGCGCTGGGGTGAATGCGGCTCAGACAGACCCGAATGGCTTGCCTCAGAACGCACCGCCCCCTCCGGGCATTGGGCAACAGAATGGCAACCCCTACGCGGGCCGGACTGGCTTGGATTCGGGCTACCCGCAGCAAAATGGGGCGATTGGTGTCGGTGGAGTTGGTAGCGTTGGTGCAGGCCTCCCCAACACCAGCCATCCCAATGCGGGCATCAATTCGCAGACCGGCGGTGCGGCTGGAGTACCCATTCAACAAGGTAATCCTTACCCGCAGAACCAGAATGGCCAGAGGCCGCTAACAGCAGACCAACTGAATCCAGCTCTCGATGTAATCCAGCGCCTTCTCACGCAGCCCAGGCAACCTCCGCCTGGGGTGATATCTGGTTCGGCTTCAGGAAGCTTCGGCGCTCAACAAGGCACCGGCCCTGGTGGATCCATCACCAACCCAAGCGGAAGTTTCCTGAGTAGCGGCCCAGCAGCCAACGGGGGCAATGGTCAGTTTGGCGGTGGTGGCATCGCCGGAGTGGCGAGTAAACACGAAGGCCGTGGAATCCGGCTGATCAATGAACGAGAACGAATTGAAGAGTGGGAGTTCATTTATGACTACGGCAAGGACCGTGGCGGTCGGCCTGGCGCAAATTCGCAGAGCCAACAGGGGAATCAGCAAGGCGGCATCAATCCGGCGCAGGGAGCCGGTTTTGGCAACTCTGGCGGTCTTGGTCAGCAGGGTGGCTTTGGGCAGCAAGGCGGATTCGGGCAGCAGGGCGCAAATCCCGGAGGCTTCAATCAACCTGTTCAACAACAACCTGGAGGCCGGGGGCGCACCAGAAATTGACGCGCTTCTCGCGATGTTCCCTGAAAGAGAATCAATTCAGCAGCGCATTGATGGCGGTGCCGCCGCTCGTGGCGCTCAAAAAGGATCCAACAAGAGCCCTCCCGATCCTTCAGCATCTACAAGCCGGGCGCTGCGCAGTTTATGAACTAGAGCGCCACATAGCCGCGACGGATGCCCTGAGTTACTGCCTCTGTGCGGGATCCGGCATTCAGCTTGGTCATCAGTGAGCTCACGTGAAATTTAACTGTGTGTTCCGTAATGCTGAGACGCCAGGCGATCTCTTTGTTGCCAACACCCTCTGCTAGCAGGCGCAAAACCTCGCGCTCGCGATTGGTAAGGGACGACTCGGTAAAGATAGGAGCAGGTGCAGGCCAACCATCCATGTCTCGTGCCGGAAAGACCATGAGGCCAGCGGCAGCAGCTTCCAGCGCAGCACGGATCTCAATTGGACTTGCATTCGGAGGCAGTGCCCCACGGGCTCCCTGCCGTACCATCGTCGACGGAGAGTTTTCCGTTAACAGCACAACCGGAAGCGGCGGGGGATCGTTGTCAATATCTTCGAAGTGGCGATCCGAAAGAAGAACATCGGCAATTTCGCCAGATCTTGCCATTTGGAACCCAACCTGTTGTTCCAGTAGAGTGCGAAGCCCCGCTTCAACCAAGGGGCTCGATGCATCGATCCTTACGCGTGTCATGCGGCTGCTGAGAGCCCTCCTTCGACACCGGGGCCAAAGAAAATAGCTACTTCGCGCGGAACTGGCTTTCCATTACGGAGAAACTCAAGCTGCACAAGGCCTCCTTCTGAAAGACGGTCCGCAAGGTCGTCTGGTGACGAAAAGTATTTGCCGTCCATTCCAATTATTACGTCACCCGGAAGGAGTGAAGCGGACTGCGCCTTACTGTCCGGCATAATCTCTTCGATGCGCAAGCCGAGCACAAGGTGCGAAGAGAGATTGACACTGACCGGCATAATAGTGATTCCAAGAACGGGAGGCTCTTCCAGACGGCTCGCCCGGTCGATGAATTTCGCCACTTCGTTCGACGGCACCGCGAGCCCAAGATTGCCGGCGACCATCGTATTGATTCCGACAATGGAGCCCTCGGCATTAGCAAGCGCGCCGCCAGAATTGCCTGGAGCGAGCTGAATTTGCGCTTGTACCCAGGGCTGCTTACCCAAGTTGGGAAGCGGCCCGACCGCATGAAGCACCCCAGTAGACAGTGCCCCGACAAAACCGAGTGGATTGCCAACCGCCATCAGAACTTCACCTGATCGAAGTGCAGAAGAATCAGCCCATTTTGGAGCCACCAGATCTGTGCGATCCACTTCAAGCAGCGCAAGGTCGCGGCGGGCATCTCGTCGTAGCAACCGCGCTTTGACAGTTTGTCCATCCCAAAACTCAACCTCTACTAACGAGCCGCGCACCACATGGGCATTGGACACGATCTTGCCCTGTCGATTCCAGATCACACCAGAACCCGCACCGGCGCGGCCTTCATCCACGCGAACCTGCACGGTAGATCTGCGGAGCTGTTCTGCGATTTCCCCGAATCCGGGGGCGATCATGCAGCCCTCCGCCCTGTGGGACGGCGACCGATCTGGATCTGTAGCTCCAGTTCATGACCGGCCCTCGAAATCAGGATCGGAACCTGCTGGCCAATGTGCGGCGGTTCGAGGAACTCCTGGATCGAAGCGAAATCATCGGCGCGCTGGCCGCCAATCGAGAGAATCACATCGCCAACCATCAGTTGAGCCATAGCGGAAGGAGAGTCTGGTTCCACATTCAAGACAATCATTCCGGCAGGCTGAGGGACAGGCTGCAAGCCAACTCCCAGATAGCCCCGTCCAAGTTCGCCGTGTGCCGCAATGGTCTCGACAAAAAGATGCAGGTTAGACGAAGGAATCGCAACCGCAGTGCCGCGTGCAAGACCCGTGCTGATCATTCCAAGTAAAGACCCGTCTGCACGAAGGGCAAGTCCGCCGGCGACACCAGGGCAGATAGCCAGATCAAGTCTAATGAAATGATCTAACTTGCCGCCTTTCCAGGTTCGCCAGGTTCCTGACAAGGCACTTAGCATGCCAAGTGAAGCATTGGGGCCAGTCTCAGGTGATCTGGATACACCAATGATCAATTCGCCTAGCGTGGCGCTGCCAGCCAGAGGTAATGCGATAGCGGCAATATAAGGTGACTGCAACTGCAGGAGTGCAAGATCCCCACCGGGGTCGCGGCCGAGGAGGGTGGCGGCCGCAACCTCACCGGAAGGGAGAAGAACTTGTAGGTCTTCATCTTGTTCGATGCCGGGGTCTACGGTTAAGATTCGGTTACTATCGACCAGGATTCCACTTTGGTATCCGTTTTTGCGAGCTGAGACGGCGACGACGGATTGCGCTGCAACCGCGACGGTTTCGGCGAGTGACTGGCTGAGTTCAATCAATGGATTCTGCATTTTTCTGATTACCTAGATCCTCAGGATGAGCCTTTCTGAAGAGAAAAACCTCGGTAAAACGACTAGGAAGCCTCCTGCCCGATTGGCTAGGGACTTGCGGCGTCGTTTACACTGGAAGAGGAATTATGACCACTGAAGTGAAGAAAGACATTACCGCAGTTGAGCCAGCCCAAAGCTGGTATCTCCCAGTGTTGCTCACGTGGGTGGCTCCGGGGTCTGGATATTTTCTGCTGAAGCGCCCCAAGCGTGGCATCGCGATGGCAGCGATGTCTATTGTGATGTTTGCCCTGGGGCTGCTGATGCGGGGCGCATTCTTCGACCCGCAAACCGGCGACTTGCTTACCACCGTAATTTACTGTGGCGGTTGGATCGCCAATCTTGCCAATGGAAGTCTCTACTTTTTAGCCAAGGCTTTCGGCTACAACGCACCTGACGTCGCAGGTCACGTTGTCGACTATGGCACCAAGTTCTTGGTGGGGTCGGGACTGATCAATATTTTGGCGATGGTTGACGTGTTCGAGATCGCGAAACGCAAGAAGAGTTAGGAGAATCACAAAATGCCCAAAATGGCTTTATCTCACTTTGAAATGGCAATTCTTTTCTCGCTGCTCACCAGCGTCGCCCTTGGCATTACGGGCAAGACGGGCAAGCAAGAGCAAATTCGCTATGCCGCCTATTGCTTCGGTTCGTTTGTGCTTGCCCTCTTTGGCCTGGGCTGGTTAATGTACTTCGGTCATCGTTAAGAAGGCACACCCCAGCTAGACCCAAGGTCCAAAGCCGCATACACGTGCTAAGGGATATGCCTTCCTGGCAGCCAATTACTCGCTCGTTAAGGCTTCCCTGCCCCGCCCATTGGCATTGGTGTGACCTTTTCGCCCACCTTCTGGTACGCCCCCAATTTTGAATCTGAAAGATCCGGCCGCCGCACACTGATCGACTCGATCAACGTGTTGCCCGGCCCAGGCCTAGTCGTCACGAGTTGTTGTTCGCGCAATTTCAATGGCCCATCCGCCGAACGCCCCGGTGCGGCAACCCCATACACCGTGATCTCGCTGGTCGAAGTACCGTCTGCATTCGGAGTATCGATCTTGATCTTCTGGCCAGTCAGTTCCATCCTGCCCGTGGGAGCATTGCGAAATTCCTGCGTCACTTCCCTGGCACCCTTACCCTCTGGCGCTTTTTCAATAATTTCCCGCACGGCCTCAACAAACTTGCCACTCTGATCCAGCACATAGGTAGAGCGATTGGTCTGTTGCTTTCCCCCTGTGGCAACAGTCTGGCTGGCGGTCTTTTCAACTGCGGCGAAAGGCCCGTTTACCGTCGGGCGTTCTACCACCGAAATGGTCTTTGTCTGCCCACCTTGCTGCTGCTGCGTGGTCACAACAGCGCGTTCTGTAGCAGCCAGCCGGCCATTCAAGTCGCTCTGGTAGGTAATCGTCTCAACAACGGTCGATCCATCTGCCGCCTGCTGCTCGACCACGCGCAATTTCTCAGGAGGCAGCTTGTTGCCATTGGCATCGCGCCGCGTCACAATTTCTTCGCTCACCCTCCCATTCGGGCCATCTTCAACTACACGGCGCTCCCTCTTTTCTTCTGGCGCGGCGAGCAGAACCCGGCGTCCGTCCGTGTCATAGACATAGATCTGGGCCAGCATGGCCGCCGGCAGGAGGAAGAGGTTAAAGTACCGCATACGTTTCTACGCTAGGACTATCGGCGGAATGGCGCAATCGGTACAGTCCCTATAATGGAGGATGGATTCAGTATGAAGAAGTTTTACATCGAGACCTTTGGTTGCCAGATGAATGTCCACGATTCCGAAAAGGTGATCGGGACACTCGAAGGCACCGGCTACGCACAAGTTCCTACTCCAGAAGAAGCAGACCTGATTGTCTACAACACCTGCAGCATCCGCGACAAAGCTGAACAAAAGGTCTTCGCCCGTCTCAATGAATTCAAGCGGCGCAGCAAAGACAAACTTTTCGCTGTAATCGGCTGCGTGGCGCAACAGGAAGGCGAAAAGATCTTCGACCGCGCGCCGCACGTGAGCCTCGTGGCTGGCTCGGCCAGCTATAACCAGTTGCCGCAAATGCTGATTCAACTCGAGGCAGGCAACCGCCGTGTGACCGGGCTCAGCCTTGATGGCGACGAAGCGTTTGAAGTGCCCTACACCCGCCGGGACAATCCGCATAAGGCGTTTCTCACTATCATTGAAGGCTGCGACAAGAGTTGCGCCTACTGCGTCGTACCGATGACTCGCGGGCCAGAGCGCAGCCGTACCAGCGCAAGCGTCCTGGAGGAAGCCCGCAAACTCGTCTCTGACGGCTATACCGAAATCACCCTCCTTGGGCAAAACGTCAACAGCTACATGGACCCCTCCCCAACCGGTCTCGACTTTGCAAAACTCCTCCGCAGGATGGGCGAAATCGACGGTATCAAGCGAGTGCGATTTACCACCTCCCACCCCAGAGATTTCGTGAAAGACATCGTCGACGCCGTCGATGACAATCCTGTCCTCTGCAATCACATCCACCTGCCAGTACAAAGCGGCTCTACCGCCGTCCTCAGCCGTATGCAGCGCCAGTACACGCGCGATGAGTACATGCTCCGCATAGACTGGATGAAGAACGCCAAGCGCGATATCGCCATCACCTCAGACATCATCGTCGGCTTCCCTGGTGAAACCGAAGCCGACTTTGAGCAAACCCTGCGCCTGCTGGATGAGGTGCAATACGATGGACTATTCGCCTTCAAATATTCACAGCGGCCCAATACCCCGGCCTTGCAATACGAAGACCACCTGAGCGAGGACGAAAAAGGCCGTCGCCTCACGGCAGTGCAGGAATACCAGCGCCAGATACAGATCCCTCACAATGCCACCTACATTGGCAGGGTCGAAGAAGTCATCGTCGATGGCTACAACAAAGCAACTCAACAATGGCTGGGCAAGAACACCCAGAACAAGACCATTAGCTTTACTCACCCGCTGATGCCTAACAACGAGCAAGGCGCAACACTCGAAGGCCGCTACCTGAACGTGCGCGTCACTCGCTCTGGCCCTGCTTCCCTTGGTGGCGAAGCAGTAATCTAGATTTGGTTTCCTGTACTTATTGGCAGCTTCGCTGTTGCTTCAACTTTGCTGTAATAGAAATGGAGGCAGAGCGAAGACGATGGAAGTTGAAATGAAGATCCGAACGCTGATGATGGATCCGGTTACGCAAATGCCGATCGTTGTGTTGCGGGATGCAACCGGCAATACAATACTCCCGATCTGGGTTGGCGTCTTTGAGGCTAACGCCATTGCGCTTGAAATCGAAAAAATCAATACACCCAGACCAATGACTCACGATCTGATCAAGACCTTGCTCCATGGAATGGACGCCAGAGTGGATCGCATTGTCGTGAGTGATCTCAAGGATGATACTTTTTTCGCTGTCATCTGGCTTGAGAAAGATGGGCAGTTCATCAGTATCGACTCCCGGCCAAGCGATGCTCTTGCCATTGCCTTGCGCACCGATTCCCCAATCTTTGTGGACGAAAGCGTCCTCAAAAATTCGCGCATGAGTTCGAGCCCGGAAAAGGGTAAGGATGATGAACTTCGCCGGCTGCTTGAGAATTTGAACGAAGAGGATTTCGGCCGCTACAAGATGTAGGCCGTTCTGATTGTGCAGGCGATTCTGGAGGAGTTGGTCAAGCACGGGATTCAGCTTCTCCCTGCCATAGAATTGACTACGCATTTCGTTTTTGAGCGTGATGGCTTTATCGCTCTGGTAGAGCGTCGCAAAAACGGCTTCGGCAATACCGGAGCCCCTGGAATTCTTTGCCAACAGGGAATGGCCCTATTGATTTGGCGTGCTGGCCGTGCCTATTTTGTAGCCAAGGGCTTTGAGCGCGAGGCTACTTCAGAAGAAGTGCAAAAGCTCCGCAGCTTTGGAGAAGATCTTAAGAAATCTTTGTGTAGTTAGTGCGCCAGCGCCACTTCTCGATATAGACTTTCGGCTATGGACCGAAGAGCCTTCCTAACCACCGGAGTCGCCGCCTCCCAACTCAATTCCACCCTCACCGCAGCAGACTGGAAACCAGTCGTGCCCTCTGCAGAGCTTCCCGTCGGCAAGAAGGGTAAGGGCAAGCCCAAACTGGGCACCCAACACATCTCCGACGACCCAACCCTCAGAATTCTCAGTGGCCTGGGTGTAAACAATATTTGCAGCGGCCTCCCATCCAAGGTAATGGATGCCAACTGGAGTGTGGACGGGCTGTCAAAGCTGCGGGAACGAGTCGAGGCGCATGGAATCCGGCTCGAGATGATTCCGCTCCCGCTCAGTTCGGCCTACATCACCAAAGCCGAGTATCCAGATATCCTCCTGGGCAATAGCCCACAGCGCGACAAGGCCATCGACGAGATCTGTCAGATGATCCGCAACTGCGCCAAAGCCGGGATTCCCGCCGTCAAGTACAACATGAGTATTCTCGGCGTAGTGAGAACTCCACCAGCCAAAGGGAGAGGCGGCGCAACATTGAGTACTTTCAAGTACGAAGGTGCCAAGCAAGACCCGCCACTCACCGAAGCCGGGCCTGTGCCCGCTGATGTCTATTGGGAGCGAATTACTTACTTTCTCAACAAAGTCATTCCTGTTGCCAACCAGGAGAAGGTCAGAATGGCCTGTCACCCTCATGATCCGGGCATGCCACCCGGCAAAGGATGGCGTGGTGTGGAGACTGTCCTTGGAAGCGTTGACGGACTCAAGAAATTTGTCAGCATCCAGGAAAGTCCTTATCACGGCCTCAATTTCTGCCAAGGCACTGTAAGCGAAATGCTTGTCAAGCCTGGCCGGGAAATCTATGATGTCATCCGTTGGTTCGGCACTCGGGGCAAGATTTTCAACGTTCACTTTCGCAACATCAAGGGCGGATTTCTCGACTTTCAGGAAGTGCACCCCGACGAAGGCGATGTAGACATGATCAAGGCAGCGCGTACATACAAAGAAGCAGGTTATTGCGGCATGCTGATGCCTGATCATGTGCCCAAGATCGAAGGTGATCCCGGCGGGCGTCAAGCTTTCGCTTTCGCATTTGGCTACATCAGGGCGATAATTCAGATTCTTGAGAGTGAAGGGTAATGAATTTTCTGCCGACAAGCTAAGATAGAGATGTTGATCGACTTATAATTATGGCCCGTAGAAACACCATGGCAATCAAATGCCCCGAATGTCACAGTTTCAACGTCCGAATGTCAAAATGGAGAAACCGATTCGAGCAGATGTTGGATCTGTTTGGGATGCCGCCGATGCGTTGCCTCGATTGTGACCACAGATGGAAACACAGCTTATGGCGGATTAGAGAGATGTTTTGTGCCCGTTGCCCCCGTTGCTACCGTTTGGAGTTGATCAAATGGGAAGAGACCTACTACCATGTCCCTCGAAGTTGGCAAGTGCTGATCGCTGTCGGGGCGAAAAAGGTTCGCTGCAAGCCCTGCCGCCACAATTTCGTCAGTTTCCGGAAGGTAAAAGGGGTCCGTAAGTGGATCAGCGAAGATCCGTCTGATGTTCAAGTCCTTGAAACAACTATCGATCTAAACGAGATGGGCCAGCACAAAGACCGAAGCTGACGTCGGCCACCGCTAATTCTTTGGGGGATCAAAATAAACTTTGATCTCATACATCTTTCCCGTTTGCGCCACGCCTACACGCACAATTTTCATGATCCGTTCGGCTTCCTTGGCTGGCTTACCTTTGGGATTGTATTCGATACTGAGGATCGCCTCACCGTCGCGGACGATCTGTCGAGAAGAAAGCAGATAGCTGACGTCCTCGCCAGGTGGTGTGTCCATAGAGAGAATTACAGTCCCTTGCATGCCGTTCTTGATTTTGACTGTCTCCACATTCGCTACACCCTGTATAAATGAAACCTGCTGCCGGTCAGGCTTCACTAGAGACATCAACGTTTTCAGATCAGGATTCATGTTCATTTGCCCGGTCGGAATCAAAGGCGCAGCGCCTGATTGCGGGTTCGATTCCATCGTGCCAAATGGTGTTGCCCGGGTCTGATTCTTAGGCTGAAACCAAAACCAGCCATCCTCCTCCTCACGCCACCAGGATTCCAACGGTTGCTTGATGTCCATCGCCCCAACGCCCATCATTGCCATTGTTGTATCCACTAGAGTAAGAACCTTGGCTGCCTTTCCGCCGTCAGCATAAAAGATCCGATCAATCGCGTAGCCTCTGATTTTCTTTTTGGGCCATTCGAAGAATGCTTCTTTGCTGTCTTCGGACACAAAGGCGTCGCTCTGCCGGTACTTTCCAGAAACAAAACCGTCCCAGAATTTCGCCACTCGAAGCTTGAGGGCAGCTTCGCGCTCAGCAGAAATTTTGATGGTTTCCTGAGCCGAAAGCAGGCTTGCAGCCAGCATCAGCAATGCGCAAAATCGATTCATCTTCATTACGATCCTAACATTCACAGACGCATTAGCCGGGGAATGGTTAGCGCTAAGGAATGCGTACACCTTCGCGAATTTCGTCGGTGGCCCGCTGCACAATCCGGTCGCCGGCGGCCAGCGGGCCAACTACTTCTACCAGTTCGCCCTGTGCAGGCCCCTTACGGACGTTTACATAGCGCGCCAGTCCATTCTCAACCCGGATCACAAAGCTGCGCTCGGTGTTAGCAGTCACCGCCGAGGCAGGCACCAGAAGCGTTACCTGACCCGCCTTCGCCGGCCACTTCACTTCCGTATACATCCCGGGAGCCAGCCGCCAGCCCGTGTTTGGCACATCCAACTCAACGGGCATCGTACGAGTGCGGGCATCGAGGATTCGCGAGATACGGCTCACCACACCTGCGAAAGTCTCTCCTGGCTGCCCACTCACGCTAAAACTCACGCGCTGGCCCGCCTTCACGCTGCTGAAATTCGCTTCAGGCACCGCCACAACTACACGCAAACGGTTGACTTGTTCTATTCGCACAATCGCCCCGGCCGCTGGGCCAGCGAGACTCCCAGGGTGCAACAGCCGCTCCGTCACTACGCCGTCAAATGGAGCTTTTAGCGTCAAGAAGCTTTCGAGATCCTTGAGCGCTCGCACGTGGGCCTCTGCTGCATTCCGGGAAAGCTGCACTGATTCCAGCGCCGCCTGTGCCGACTGAACCTCCTCATCCGCCAGTACCAGCTCGTTGGCCGCAATGGCCCCAACAGTCTGGCTGGCCGTCCTCAGGCGGGCAGCCGTGCTCTGTGCCGCAATCAGCCGCGCACGCATCTCACCCGCCTGAGCTTGCACAGCACCAGACTTCGCCTGTGCCTCTGCAATCTGTGCCGCTAATTCGGGCGCGGAAAGCTTGCCAATCACCTGCCCCTTCCTGACGACACTGCCACGATCCACATCGAGACTTTCAATGTAACCAGCAACACGAGCCACAAGGGCAGACGTTTGATAGGGCAGGATCTCTGCCGTGAGCGTCGCAAAGCGTTCCACAGGTTTTGCCACCACCTGAACAGTTGCCAGACTTTGCGCGAGTGCGCATGCAGATATCACAAAAGCGAAAAGCCACTTCATACTTTGGCCTCCTTACGGAAGATCGAATAGATTGCCGGCAATACAAAGAGCGTTGCGAGAGTTGCTGTAATCAGGCCGCCGATGACTGCGCGCCCGAGTGGGGCTGTTTGCTCGCCCCCTTCACCCAATCCAAGTGCCATTGGGAGCATGCCAGCCATCATCGCAAATGCAGTCATCAAAATCGCCCGCAGCCGCGCCCCACCCGCAGTCGCGATATCGCCCTCGGTCTCGGCAAAGCTGATGTAGAGGATAGCGTTTGCAATCGCGATGCCAAGGGCCATGATCGAACCAAGATAACTCTGTATGTTAATTGTGGAGCCAGTGAACCAAAGCGCCAACAACGATCCACATAGAATTGCCGGGCTCAAAAGCAGCACCACAAAGGCCAGGCGGAAGCTCTGGAATGCCGCCGCGAGCAACAGAAAAATACTGACAGCAGCGATCCACAGCCCGGTTTGGAGCCCTTCAATCGTCTCCTTGAGCGGACCGGCTTGCCCACCGATTTGGACGGTGATTCCACGCGGAGCTTCTCCGGCACGATGCACGGCAGCTTCCACCTGTGGGAGCGCGCGTCCCAACGTCACTCCCTCCAGATTTGCTACCAGACTGACCAGCTTCTGCCCGTTGAATCGTTCAATCAAACCCATCATCTTGCCATTTTTCATTGTGATCAGATCACCAGCCAACGGCTGCGTGTTGCCCGCCTTCGAGAGCACAATCGAGGCAATGTCGTCGGCGGACTTGATCTTGGCGGGAGGCAGCTCCACTTGTACTTGAAACGCGTTGCCGCTGGCGGGATCTCGCCAATAGTTTGGTTCGATAAAGCGGCTCGAACTAGTCGCTGCCACCAGACTCCTGGTCACGTCCATCGTGGTCAGCCCGTATTGAGCTGCGCGATCCCGATTGATTTGCATCTCAAGCGTGGGGTAGTCGTTTGGTTGTTGGATCTGAAGATCCCTCAAGAAGGACAACTTCTTAAGTTCCACTTGCACCTTCTCGGCAAACTGATAGTCTGCGGGCAGGCTAGGGCCAACCACCATCACGCGGATCGGCGTGGGTGACCCAAAACTCATCACCTGGCTCACGATATCCCCGCCTTCAAACAGCACCTTCAACTGCGGCAACTCCTTCGCGAGTCTCGCCCGGATCGCTTCTTGCGCGGCAGTGGTATTGAGCCTGGCCGCTGGCTGGATCGATACCGTCAGCACGGCTTCGTGCGGCCCGGTAGTAAAGAGATGGATCAGGTTGACCGGGTAGCTGGAAGCGTGGGCCCCAACGAAACTCGTAGTCAAAGCAACCTTGTCAGGCCCAAGCGTCTCCTTGATCAGCTCAAGCGCCTTAAGGGCAAGAGGCTCGGTACGTTCAATTCGCGTGCCTGTTGGAGCAAAAACACGAAGGCGAATTTGCCTCGCAGATGCGACGGGGAAGATCTCAAGCCCCAACTGCGCAGGGATGAGCCACAAGCCCGCACCGCACAGCAACACATAAACAAGAGCCAACCCCCAACGCAACGAAACGATTCCATGGACAAGGCTGCGGTAAGCAATTCGATAGGCAGGCTCTGGCCGCGGCTCATGCGGTCGAATCCACTTCATCGCAAGCACCGGCACTAGCGTGCTCGACAAGAGATACGATGCAATCATCGCGAAGCCTACAGAAAGAGCCAGAGGTACGAAGAGCTGCCGCCCGGCACCGGTCATAAAGAATGCCGGCACAAAGACAGCCAGGATCGAGATCATACTGAGCAATCGCGGAATAGCCGTACGCTGGCAGGCCGCAATGATCGCATCATAGGGCGCAGTGCCCCTTTGCAATTCAGTATGGATATTCTCGATCTCAACCGTCGCCTCATCCACCAGCACACCGATCGCAAGCGTGAGCCCTGCCAGGGTCATCAGGTTGATCGTCTGCCCGCAGGCCCAGAGCGCAATCACCGAGCTCAGTAGCGACACCGGAATCGTAGCCAATACGACCAGCGCCGATCGTCCGTCACGCAAGAAGATCAGCACCATCAGACCGGTCAGGAATGCACCAAGAGCCCCCTCATTCACAAGGTTCTGCAACGCCGAAGCGACAGCCGGCGTCTGGTCAAATTCCACCGACACCTGAACGTCTTCTGGAACAATTTTCTGAAAGCCGGGCAGTGCCTCGCGAACCCGTTGCATCACTGCCAGAGTCGAGGCGTCAGCACGCTTGGTGATCGGGATGTAAACCGTACGCTTGCCATCGACGTGCGCATAGGCGGTCAGAATATCGCTGCCGTTCTCAACCGAACCGATATCGCGAAAGTAAACCGGAGTGCCAAAGCCAACCCGCACCGGGGTCCCCGCAAGTTCAGTGAGGTCGCCCCCAATCGTTGCGTTTGTCGACGCAATACGCGTCAGGTCTCCAGTTCGCACAACGCCCGATGGCACCACTACGTTGGCCTGCGAAAGAGCCCGAATAGCCTCTTCTGGCGAGATTCGATACTGCCTGAGCTTCTCCGGGTCAAGCCGCACCTGAATCGTGCGCTGCGCGCCACCAAATGGCGGAGGCGCAGACACACCCAGTAGCGTCGCAAAGAGCGGACGTACTCGATTGATGGCGAAGTCTTGCATCTCGGCGGGGAGCCTGGTCTGGCTCGAAAATACAAGCTGGCCAATGGCGACGCTTCCAGCATCAAAGCGGGTGATGAAAGGCGGGACTGCGCCCGGCGGCATGAATGCACGAGCGCGATTTGCATATCCAACCACTTCACTCAAAGCGGTGCTCATGTTGGTGCCAGTAAAAAACGTCACTTTGATTAGGGCAGCCCCTTGGACGCTGCGCGATTCGATCTGCTTCACGCCGCTCACATAGAGCAGGTGGTACTCGTAGTAGTAAGTCGCGAAGCCGTCCATCTGTGCAGGATCCAGGCCACCATAGGGCTGCGCGATATAAATCGTTGGTTCGCCAAGATCGGGAAAGATGTCAACTGGCATGCGGCGCACTGCAAACCAGGCGGCAAGCAGAATGGCCATCACCGCCACAACAATCGTCGTTGGACGGCGCAGTGCAAACACAACAAGACGCATGGCCTAGGGTTTCTCCGCTTTTGCCAAAAAATCAGTCAAATCGCCTTGTGCAATCGCCACTCCAAGTTGAGCCCGCCAGCTTCCCAATCTCGCGAGACTATCGTCAATCTCCGCAGCAATTAGCAGTCTCTCAGCATCAGCCAGATCAATAATTGAAATCAGTCCCGCTTGATACCGCGCCGCCACCTGCGCCCGTGTCTCACGTGCCGCACTAGCTAGAATCGGCGTATTCCTGGCAATCTGCTCTGCCGCAGCTAGCTGAACTTGCGCCTTCATCCGCTGCGTTTCAAGTTCTCTCAAGAGTTGCGATTGACGCGCTTGCTCCACGCGACCCCGCGCTATTTCGATTTCTTTGCGCACCCGCAAACCAGGCAGATCCATCAACGAATAGCTCACCGAAAATCCAACGCCCCAGTTGTAGATATTTGGTCCAAGCCCGCTTACAACTCCGCCAGTCGTGAAGTCGGGATTCGCACCTGTTCCTCGCGCATACATGGTGGCTTGCGTGTTGAATTTCGGATAATGGCTTCGCTGTAACACCTTCAAGCGGGCGTCAGATTCTTCTTTCGCCAGGCGCTGCTCAACTAACGCCGGGTGCGCACTCGCGTCTCCACTTGCGGGGGCAACCGGCGGGAGATCCAGAAAGTGCTGTTTTGAAACCCTGAGTTGGGGCACTGGAACATTTAGCAACTGCGCCAGGCTCGTCTGCGCCATTTGCATTGCCGCAGTCGCTTGAATCACCTGATTCTCCGCAGCAACTTGCTCAGCCCTGGTCCGCGACAGATCTCCGCCGGGACGAAGACCACTATCCACGAGGTCGCGAACAACAGCTTCAATGGACCGAACGCGCTCGCGACCGGCCTTCGCCGACTCTAGCGCCTGCTCTGCCGCCAGTAACGTCAGATAGGCATCGGCAGCCATTGCCGCAACCTCAAAGCGGGTTCGTTTCAGCCCAGCTTCAGCTCGCCGTTGCCCCGCTGCACTTACACCTACCGCAGCCGCACGCAAGCCAAAATCAAAGGGCTCCCACGAGACCAGAAATCCAACAGCAGTTCCCCAAACATTCGTTCCCGCATTCGCCGCCAGCGGTGGCCCGGAGATCGGCGAGATCACCTGTTGCTGCAGGATCATCCCGTAAACATTGTTCCGGGTGGCCCTATTCACCTGGGCGATCGCATCGGCTTTTGGCAGATACGCCAGCCTCGAGAGCTGAACTCCTACCGCCGCAGCCTTGATTTGCTCTTCATTTACACGCGTCGATGGATACTGTTCAACGGCCTGCTGAACGGCTTGTGAAATCGTCATTACTTGCGCCATCATGCCTGAGGCCAGTGAGAGCAAGATCAAAAGCTTCATACTTCTCGCGCAATACCGCGCTTGCTGACACGCACAAATTGTGAGATATGGCTGGCCAGGGGATTTAATAGTGCGTCGAGTTGGACGCATGCTTCTTCCTTCTTCAGGGCACTGCGGTAAAGGATCTTGTAGCAGAGTTTCAATGTAACAAGATCAGCGGCGGAGAAACCAGCACGTCGCAACCCGACCAGATTCAGACCCTCTACGGCCGCATCGAACTTGGAGTAGAGAAAGAACGGAGGCAGATCAGAGTTCACCCGCGTATTCCCGCCCACCATCGCCAGACGGCCAATCCGGGAAAACTGGTGTACAACTACTCCGCCCGAGATAAACGCCTGATCTTCCACCTCGACATAACCCGCCAGCAGCGCACAACTGGCAACAACAATTTGGCTGCCCAATTGGCAATCATGAGCAATGTGTCCTGAGGTCATGATGAAATTGTGGTCCCCGATCACAGTCGAGGCGCCGGGCTTGGTTCCCCTGGAAATCGTGAAGTGTTCACGGATCTTGTTGTGATTTCCGATCAGCAAGAAGCTGCGTTCACCTTTGAAATTCTTATCGAGTGGATCCGTACCAAGCACCACCGAAGCACTGATTTCATTGCCTTCGCCAAGGGTTGTCCATCGTTTGATGTAAACGTATGGATCGAGAATACAGTTATTTCCGAGCACAACATCCCTCTCAATAATGCAAAATTCTCCGATCACGCAACCCGGTCCGATAACGGCATCCGGATGCACTCGGGCAGTAGGGGCTACACACGCCCCCGGGTCTATGGGCATAAATAGATTATGCGTGTTCGTGAACTGGCTCAGCGACTGGGGCTTGCTTTTGAAGGAGACGGCGAAAAAATCATCTCGGGTGCAGCCGAGCTCGAAAGAGCTGGCACCGAAGATATCGCCTTCGTTGGATCGAAGAAATTCTGGAAGCCGGCAGGAGCTTCCGCCGCCGGATGCCTCATCGTCACATTGGACTATCCGCCGGTGGATCGCATCATGATTCGTGCAGCCGAACCTCGTGCGGCCTTTGCCGTTGGCTTGATGATGCTCTATCCCAATCCCGTCATGCCACTAGGAGTTGCCGCAAGCGCGGTCATTGATGCCACAGTCAGCCTGGGTACCGAAGTCTCGATTGCTGCGCATACCACCATCGGCGCTGCCTCAACCATTGCCGACCGCGTCCAAATCCACGCTGGGTGCGCCATCGGCCGCAACGTCAAGATCGGCAAAGACTCAGTGATTCATCCGCGAGTCACGATTTACGACGGCGTCGAAATTGGAAAGCGCGCCATCATTCATTCTGGAGCAGTCATCGGTACCGATGGCTTTGGCTTTGTTCCAATGAATGGGGAATGGAGAAAGTTCCCACAGGTTGGTGGTGTGAAGATCGGCGATGATGTCGAGATCGGTTCCAACAGTTGCATTGACCGCGCTGCATTGGGCTTCACCCTTATTGGCAATGGAGTGAAGCTTGACAACATGGTTCACATCGCGCACAACTGCCAGATTGGCGACCATGTGGTCATCGCAGCACAAACAGGGCTATCCGGCGGCGTCATCGTGGAACATCACGCCATCATCGGAGGTCAAGTCGGAATCGGCGACAAGGCCCGTATCGAAAGCGGCGCGGTGCTTGGGTCTGGCTGCGGAATTCTTACATCAAAGATCGTTCGCGCCGGCCAGCCAGTGTGGGGCACTCCGGCAAGACCGCTTAAGGAGTACCTTGCGCAACTGGCTCAGATGTCGAGGCTTGCTCATATGAAGGATGAGCTCCGTCAAATTCAGTCAACTCTAGAGGCACTCGCGGAGCAGGCTGGACTTCCACTGAAAGCTCAAGCCGGGCAGGATCCAAGAGACGAATAGATAGAATTGCCGAATTCTGCGTCGCGATTCGTTCAATCCACTCGAGCGTCAGGTGAGATCCAGGCGGAAGATTTGCGTCGTCCCCAGTCTGCCCTTCTGTTCTTGCGCGCAACATGATGTTCCCACCAGTAAGAACGCACGTTTCAACCGAGATGCTCTTGCCCGGCTTGGCAATCGTGCGAAAGAACCTGCAGATTCCGTGAACCAGCTCCCGTCCCTGACGATAGTCAAGCCACACTGGAGCACCAGCCAGTTCAAGGTCAAATTGCGCTGCACGCGAATCGTGTTGCAAATGCTCCAAAACGAATTCGCTCAAAAGTTCATCCAGATCCACGGCTTCCGGCTTGAACCTGGCTGGCTTTGACAGTGAAAGAGTGTCGTTGAGAATCCAGCCGCTCTGCTCTACCAGTTGCCTGAGCCGTGTTAGTTGCTCGAGCACCCGGGGGTCAGAATGGGGCAGTACAAGCTCAAGATAGTAGGCGATCGATTCGATCGTACTCAGCGGCTGACGGAGTTCATGAGCCAGGTTGAACAATAAAGATTCGTTGGATTGCGGCATCGAAAAAAAAGAAAAACTTGTGCCGGGGGAGCTTCCACAGTATACATAACTCAATGACCAGACGAAGCGCGTTTTTTATGTCTTCTCCCCTATGGGCTCAAAGTAATACTATGTACCGTACTGCCATCATTGGCTCAGGCTGGTGGGGCAACAATATCCTCCGCTGCGCCATTGAAGCGGGACAATCGAAAATTGCCGGGATTTGCGATGTCGACGAGCGTGCCCTGACAGCAACCGCAGCAGAAGTTTCCAAGATGAATGGCGATCAGCCAAGGCACTATCGCGACTATCGCGAGATGCTTGCCAAGGAGAAACCAGAGATCTGCATTGTCGCTACACCAGACCACTGGCATGCCCTAGCTGCTATCGCTGCACTCAAAGCTGGGGCACACGTTTACGTAGAAAAACCTATCAGCCACACCCTGCGCGAAGGCTCGGCCATGCTCAAGACGGCTCGCGCAACACAGCGCCTGGTGCAAGTAGGAACACACCGCCGAATGTCGCCGCACTGCATCTCTGGCATGGAATTTTTGAAGAGCGGCAAGGTAGGACAAATTGGCATGGTACGCGCCTTCGTCGGCAGTGCCGGCGTGCCCGGCGTCAAAACACCCGATAGTGAAGCTCCAGCCGGGCTAGATTGGGACGCCTGGTGCGGGCCAGCCCCATACAGGCCTTACAACAAAACGATCCATCCAAGAGGCTTCCGCCAATTCATGGACTTTGCCAATGGCACTGTCGGAGACTGGGGCATCCACTGGTTCGATCAGCTTCTCTGGTGGACCGATGAAAAATTCCCCCGCAAGGTCTTTTCCACCGGAGGACGCTTCATCCGCCAGGACAACACCGATGCCCCTGACACCTTAATCACAAGCTTCGAGTTTGAGAGCTTCCGCTGCACCTGGGAGCATCGCCTCTACGCCAATAACAACGCCGAAAAGGCCGCGATTGGCTGCTATTTCTATGGAACCGAAGGAACCTTCCATATGGGCTGGAGAGACGGCTGGACTTTTTTTCCGTCTGACGCAAAGAAGCCCGCCATCCATGTCGAGCCACAACTGAACGCCCCCGATGGCCAAAACATCCGCGAACTCTGGAAAGATTTTCTCGACTCAATCGCCGCAAAACGGCTCCCCGCTTGCGATATCGAGAAAGGCCATCGAGCAACGGCAATGAGCATGCTTGCGATCGCCTCCCTGAAGTACGGCAAGAGCCTTGACTGGGACGGCAACAAAGAGCTCATTACCAATGAATCCGCCGCCAACAAATTGCTCGCCCGCGACTACCGCAAAGGCTACGATTACCCCAAGTAATTGAAGTAAGAGATCCCGGCAATTCCAGCCGCTCCTGCTTCAATACAAAGAGCCTCGTTCTCACGAGTCACACCGCCCAGGGCAAGTACCGGAATGCAGACGCTTGTTGCGGCTGCTGTTAAAGCAGCAACACCAAGAGGCGGCCCATAGCCTGGCTTTGAAGCGCTCTCAAAGATAGAGCTGAGATAAGCGTAATCCGCACCATCTGCTTCGGCGCGAAGCACGTCGTCGACAGAATGACAAGAGACTCCGATCATCAGATGCAAACCAAATCGTTGCTTAAGGGTAAGGGGGGAAATCCGATTGGAAGGTAGATGCACTCCATCCGCACCCGCTGCCAGACACACATCCATGCGGTCGTTGATCAATAGCTTGCCCCGAAAAGCAATCCGCAGCCGTTGCGCCCTCAACAGCAACTCACCCGCATCGAGATTCTTTACGCGGAGTTGAATCGCCTCTAGCCCTGGCAGAGCCGGATGGTTGCCCTCGCTGATGCAATGCCGGATCACAGGATTCTCAGAGTGCTCGTTGGGAAGCGCAGCGTCCATTCTCCATGATGCCGGTTTTCGGCAAATTCTTCGAGCGGCAATTCCACAATCAATCCACCAGCAAAGTGCAAAAGCGCTGTCCTGGCCGTCTCTGAGGACGATTCAAGCGTCAGGACAAGACTGCCCTTTTCTGCCTTGCCCATCTTTGGCGTAACCGCAATCTCATCTCGACGAACGCAAACCGTCACCCGGTCGCCAAGCAATCGAGCCGGGTAGTAAGGGCCTTCGAGATCCACGCTATTCCACCGCAACTTGCTGCGGTTCGCGCCTGGATCCAGTTGCTTGATCTCGGCTGGCAAAAGATTAAAAAGGCCCAGTAAATTGGCGACGCCGGCAGAAGCAGGCTGAGTGAGAATCTCGCGCGGAGTGCCTGATTGGGCAATGCGGCCATCAATCAGAACATGCATTTGATCAGCAAGGATAAAAGCCTCTTCAAGATCATGCGTCACCAGAAGAACCGGCACTTCAACCTCATCATGAATCTTCGCGAGGATCGAATAAAACTCATGCCGCAGTGAAGTATCAAGACCCGTTGAAGGTTCGTCAAGCAGCAGCACGGCGGGGTCTACAACCAGCGCCCGCGCAATCGAGCAGCGCTGCCGCTCTCCTCCCGAAACTTCATTTGGCTTTCGGCCTGCGATCCCGGTTAATCGAAATGCTTCGAGAAGCTGATTCACCTTTCGGTGCCGCTCTAGTTTGGGAAGCGAGATGGCGGCAAAAGCAAGATTCTCGCGCAGACTCATGTGTGGAAACAAGGCATGGCGCTGGAACAGATATCCACAACTGCGCTTCTGCGGAGGCAAAAACACACCTGTACCCATATCAACCAGAAGTCGGTCGTTCAGCAGTATCCGTCCTGTATCAGGCCGCGCAAATCCCGCGATCAGATCCAGTGTCAATGACTTGCCAGATCCACTCGGGCCAAACAAAACAGTGGTGCCCTTACCCACTTGAAACTGGGCATTGAACTCGAAGCCGGCGGATTCTCCCGACTGCGGAAAGCGCTTCTGTAGACGGACTTCAAGCATCTCTCTAGCCTCGCAGGGCCTGCGGTGGATTCATTCGATTCGAGAGCCAGACCACTAGCAGGCCGATAGCCGATACGATCAGCACCAGCGTTTGCGCTAGCGACGCATTGCCAGATTCGACCGCATCATAAATCGCTACAGACAGCGTCTGGGTCTTGCCGGGAATGTTGCCAGCAATCATAATCGTGACGCCAAAATCTCCAAGGCTGCGCGCAAATGCCAGCACCGCCGAGGCTGCAATCGCCCGTTGGCACAAGGGCAAAACCACCCGGAGATAAATGGTCCACTCAGGCAGCCCAAGGCTTCGTGCAGCCTTGATATAAATGGGATCTACACTCTCGATGGCTGCTCGCAAATACTTGGTCAGCAATGGAGCCGAGTGTACGATGGCCGCGATTACGGCGGCCTTGGGAGTAAACACAAGCGGGCTTCCGGTCAATGACTCGCAGGCCACTCCAAGCCACGACTCGCGGCCAAGCACAATCAGCAGGTAATATCCAAGTACCGTTGGAGGCAGCACCAGCGGAAGCGTGATCGCGGCATCCAGAAAGTTCTTGCCGCGAAATTCGAGAAAGCTGAGTGCCCATGCTGCCAGCAGGGCAATCACCATCGAGATTGCTGTAGCGGCAATCGCGACTTCAAGACTTAGAACGAGAGGTGAGTAATCCACAAACGAGGTCTTTAGTTCGAAGGCCGGGGACGGGGCGTGGCATCACCTTCGGTCAGTTTGAGAGTCCACTTGATCGCCTCGGTATACATCTTGCGGATGTCAGGCCGATTGAGCGCCTGGTCGTGATGCCCAAAAGTCGAATAGAACACACGGCCTTTGCCGTAGTTCTTTACCCAGGCCACGGCGAAATCACCATCGGCGCGATGGATATTCTTCGCCTTCATGTCGAGCCTGGATTCGTCAAGTCTCGCGAGCACTCTTACCTTGTCGCGAGAGTAAGCCTTCGCCTGATAGATCTCATCATTGATCGTGAAGGCCTGCGGGAAGTGCGAGGTGATGGGATGATCCCGGTCCTCCACGATGACTGGGGCATCAAAGGTATTCCAGGGATGGCTATCGAAGTATCCACCCACCATTTCGCCGTATTCGGGCCATTGGTAGTTGGTGTCAATCGCCGTGTGGCCCCCAACAAAACCCTTGCCATCATCCTTGATGAAACTGAGAAGTGCAGCTTTTTGCTCATCATCCATTACCAGTTCGCCCGTAGTATGAAAATAGACCGCGTCAAAATAATCGAGGTTTCTCTTGTTCGCTCCCAGTTTTTTCTTGGTGATGAATTCACTGCTTGTCTGGATATATGTATCCCAAAGGCCAGTTTCCTTGCCAAGATCGTAGATCATGTACAAGGCAGTTGAAGTCGCATCGTGGTGAAAACCACGCGTTTCTCCTATTGCAAGAATTTTCTTACGCTTGACTTGTGGCTGGGCTTCAACGCAAGAAGCGAACAGCCCCAAGAGTACAAATAGTGCGGCTGGGCCGCGAAAGAACCAATTCATTGTTGAGACTCCGAATGGAAATCATAACGCAGATGAAATACTAGTAGCTTGGAAAGTCACGATAAATCAGTCCGCATCGCTGTAGCGGGCGCCGGCTCCTTCGGCCGCAATCACATTCGCGTCCTGAAGGATTTGCCCGAGGCAACCCTTACCGGCATCTATGATTGCGATCCCGCAGTGTCAGCAGCAGCATCATCAGAGTTCGGGGTTCACGTATTTGAGTCTCTTGCGGATCTGGCTGCAAACTCCGATGCCTGTGTTGTCGCAGTACCCACGATCGCGCATGCAGAAGCAGGCGGCCAGTTGATCGAGGCCGGGCTCGATGTGCTGGTCGAAAAGCCAATCGCACTAGACCTCGTGAGCGCCCAACAACTGGTCAACCTCGCAACCAAGCACCAGCGCATTCTTCAAGTTGGACATCTCGAACGATTCAACCCCGCCGTGACAGCGCTTGAAAAAGCAATCACACTTCCATTGTTCTTTGAGATCCACCGCCTGAGCATTTTCACGCCTCGCAGTCTCGACGTCGATGTCGTGCTCGATTTGATGATTCACGATATCGAGATCCTGCTGGCTCTCACCGGCAAAGAGCCAATCGCCATCCATGCGGCAGGCATCCACATCCTGAGCGATAAAGTAGACATCGCCAACGTACGCATGGAATTTCCTGGCGGCGTAATCGCCAACCTTACGGCCAGCCGGGCCTCAACCGAGAAAGTTCGAAAGATGAGGGTCTTCCAGCCGGCCGCCTACCTGAGCATGGATTACGCAAAGCAAGAGCTCTTCGCCATCGAGATAGGCCCCCAACGGCAGGTCCGAATCAAGCCTCATCTGGTTGTCAAAAGCGAACCGCTGCAGCTCGAGCTTGAAGCCTTTCTCAACAGCGTAAGAACGCGCGAGAAACCGAAGGTGGATGGTGAGACGTCTCTAAGGGCATTGAAAGTTGCGCTCGAAGTGGTGGATAAAATTGAATTGCACGCTGAGGTGGTCTCTGCAACGCTGAAAGATGCCGGCTATCCTTCCTTCTAACCCAACAGACCGGCCCATTGACGATCTCAATCTCATTCGCGATTGGGATGACGACGCCTTCCGTCCAAAGATCGGGCTCGTCTCAATGCTTTCCATCGCCTTCCATGCCATCATTTTCGGTATCCTCCTTGTAACTCCAAAGAGCTTCTTCGAGAGCAACCCACGCATGCCCCTCGACCTCCAACAGGTAGAGAGGAAAGTCATACCCCTAGTTGCTCCACGCTTTGAGCTCACCCAAAAAGAACCCAACAGGGGCCCCGTCAAACCTGAGCTCAATCTCGACGACCTTACCGCCAGCATGCAACAGAAGCGTGCTCCTAAAACTTACATCCCGCCGCCAACACCAGCCCAGAAGGCTGAGCCTGCCCCACGGCCAGTTGAAGCGCCCCCGCAAATCCAGGCTACTCTGCCAGACACCCGGCAGTTGGCACAACTGGGAACGCCGCAGATTGCACCGCCAGAGATGAAGCCGCTCGAACAACCCAAGCGCAGCCCCTTTGAAAATGCCGGACAAATTGCTGGTGCTAAAAAAGGCAGCGAAGACGGTCGCATCCCCGAGATGAAGCGTCAGAGTATTGACGAAATGATGCGCCAGAGCATTCCTGGATCTCAGGGCACTAGCGGCCAGATCGTAACTGATCTTCCGTCGCAAACAAATCCGATGCAGCCGCAGAGCCAGATCGGCTCGAGCCTCGAACTGCTGAGCGACCCGCAGGGAGTCGACTTCCGCCCTTACCTTAAACGCATCCTCGCGATTGTACGCCGCAACTGGTTTGCCGTCATCCCCGAAAGCGCACGCTTCGGGCGCCGTGGCCGCACTATGATTCAATTTTCGATCAGCAGGGACGGACGTGTACCCAAGCTGGTCATCTCAGGCCCCTCAGGTACAGAAGCTCTAGACCGGGCAGCGGTCGCCGGTATCAGCGCCTCAAATCCATTTCCCGCACTACCGCCAGAATTCAAGGGTGAAGTGATTCGCCTGCAATTTGGCTTCTCCTACAACATGCCATGATCAGCACAAAAAATCTCAAAATCGCACTGACAGCCTATGTACTGATTGCGCTCGCAGCGTACTTCACACTAGACAGCAACATGAGGCTAGCAGTGTGGGTTCTGATGGGCGGGCTGGCTCTAAAGTCCCTGGTTGCGGCCCAGCAACTTCGCTCCCAGCATTCCACCGAGACTGCTGAGGGTAGTGGCACCGACAAAGTAGATCACCATAAAGAGTAGGATCGCCCCGCCGAGCATGACCGGGTTTTCAAAGATCTCTTTCATCCGCGCCAGATCAGTTTCTGAAAAACTGCCTTTCAGCGCTGCTTCCTGAATTTTCTGCATCTCTCCAGATTCAATGGCAGGAATCACGCTGATCGTGAAAAGAATCAGGAACAGGGCAAATAGAAACACACCCGTAATCCAACCCATCCTCGCCCCGGCAAGCACCGTCAAGCTGGTCCCCGTCCGGCGTTGATAAAACCAAACGCTCAATACACCAGCAGCAAGAGTGGGAAGTATGATGCCTAAGAGAGGCATGCCGCTAAAATTTGCCAGCGGCACCAGCAGAACCATAGAAATCGCCGCCACCAGCAATCCAACTCGAACTGCGGCACCATTGCTGAAACTGATGTCAGGCACTGCGCTGCTCAACTGGACTGTATCTAAAAGACGTTCCATTTCCAACGGAACCACCGCTACCTCGTCATCCGAAGGCAGCTCGAAGGTAGGCTTGCCACAGCGGTGACAAAACCGGGCACCCTCTACCAGTTGTGTTCCGCAGTTACAAACTTCTTCCACCCCTTTATGGTAGCAACCGCTGAAGGCGCGATATCCTAACAAGTTAAACTATGCCCTCTCTAAACTTGCTCGTAATCGCCGAGCCAACTGGCAGCTACTTGAGTCTCCTTCCTGAATTGGGTCCCGGTGTCACCTACGAAGTCACCAAAGACGTCGCTCGCGCAGAAGAACTCGCACCCGCTGCGGACATCATTCTTACTGGGGTCGGTGCTGCCGGTGCCACGGTCAAGGCCGCTATTGACAAGGCTGAGAAGCTGCAGTGGCTGCACTCGCTCTCTGCCGGGGTTGATCACCTGATGGCCACGCGCCTTCGTCAATCCGATATCCCGGTAACCAATGCGAAGGGTGCCTATAGTCAGTCGCTCGGGGAATATTGCCTCGCCGCCATGCTCTACTTCGCCAAGGATCTAAACCGCATGAGGAAGAGTCAGACCTCGGGCAAGTGGGATGTCTTCGATGTCGACATGCTGGCCGGCAAAACGCTTGGCATCCTCGGCTACGGCGATATCGGCAAAGCTGCGGCTAGACGCGCCAAGGCATTCGACATGAAGATCATCGCCTTGCGCCGCCGCCCGGATCGATCCGCTGGCGACGAAACCGCCGACGAAATCTGGGGTATGGATCGCAAGCTCGAACTTATGGCCGCCAGCGACTATCTACTCCTGGCCATGCCAGCCACGCCGGACACCAAAGGCATCGTCTCCAAGCCCGAACTACGTGCCATGAAGAGCGATGGCGTCATCATCAATCTCGGCCGCGGTAATGCCATCGACGAGAAGTCACTCATTACCGCTCTTCAGGAGAAATGGATTCGCGGCGCAGCCCTCGACGTCTTTGAAGTGGAACCACTCCCCGACGGCCATGTCTTCTATCACCTCGATAACATTCTTGTCAGCGCCCACACCGCAGACCATACCAGCACCTGGACTGAAGACTCCATGCGTATCTTTCTCGACAATTTCGCCCGCTTCATCAAGGGCGAAGCCCTTCTCAATATGGTCGACAAGGGAGTCGGCTACTAGGATGCGACTCCCGCCGCCCACCGCGACAGACGTCCGGGCTGCCGCAGTTCGCATCACCGGTTTTACTCACCAGACTCCGGTACTCACCTCTCGCGGCTTGAACGATTCTACCGGGCTCGAATGCCATCTGAAGTGCGAAAACTTCCAGAGATCCGGCAGCTTCAAACTACGCGGAGCCACCAATTTCATTCAGCAACTTTCAGAAGAAGAGAAGTCGCGAGGCGTCGTGGCCTTCTCCAGCGGCAATCACGCTCAAGCCGTCGCCTATGCCAGCCGCGTGGCGGGCATCAAAGCCACCATCATCATGCCCGGCGACGCGCCCAAGACCAAGCTATTCAATACACGCGACATGGGCGCAACCGTCATCACCTATGATCGCCTCTCTGAAAATCGTGAAGCCATCGGCCAGCAAATCGCTCAAGACAGCGGCGCGGCGCTGATCCCGCCTTACGATCATCCATGGATCATCGCAGGCCAAGGCACACTGGCTCTCGAGCTACTGGAAGAAGTCCCCAATCTCGACGCCCTCTTCGTCTGCCTTGGGGGCGGCGGTATGCTTGCCGGCTGTGCGCTGATCGCCAAAGAAATCAATCCAGCAATTCGTGTCTTCGGGGTCGAACCCGCTCTGGCGAACGACTACTGGCTCAGCCTCAAAGCAGGCAAGCCCGTCCGTGTCGACAACAGCCCCACTATTGCCGATGGCCTCCGCACCCCACAACCCGGCGAGATCACCTTTCCGATCATCCAGCACCTCGTCGAAGACGTCCTGCTGGTCTCAGAGGAAGAAATCTATGCGGCCATGCGCTATTGCCTTACCCGTCTCAAGATTGTTGTTGAGCCCAGCGGGGTAGTCTGCATAGCCGCCGCCATGACTGGCAAGATGCCTTCAGGCATCAAGCGCGTTGGCATCGTTGTCAGCGGTGGGAATGTTGATCTTGACTTCCTCGCTACGCTTGCCTAAGCGCAAAACTTTCGCGTTCCAGCGACTCACGGAAGTCTGGATGGGCAATCGAGATAAGCAACCCGGCACGCTGGCGAAGATTCTTGCCGTGCAGATTCACCGCCCCAAACTCGGTCACCACCCAGTGCACATCACCGCGCGATGTCACCACGCCAGCACCAGGCTTCAAGTGATTCACAATGCGGGAGAACTTGCCTCGCTTTGCCGTTGACGGCAAACAGATAAAAGGCATGCCCCTCTCACTGCGGGCCGCCCCGCGAATGAAATCCAGTTGACCGCCTATTCCCGAGTAGGGCAATTCTCCCATTGAGTCTGAACAAACCTGACCGGTCAGATCGATTTCGATAGCGGCATTCACCGCGCAGACGTCGGGATTGCGGGCAATCTGAAAAGGGTTATTCGTATAGCGCGTCTGACGAAATTCGAAGATCGGATTGTCGTCGATGAAATCCAGCAGCCGCCGTGAGCCAAGAACAAATCCGGCTACTACTTTATTCGGGTTGATCTTTTTCCGGCTGTTGTTGACCACTCCGCTTTGAAGTAGCGGGATGATCCCGTCTGACACCATTTCACTGTGGACGCCCAAATTTTTGTGATGGGTCAACAGCTCCAGAATCGCATCAGGAATTGCGCCTATTCCCAACTGCAGGGTAGCCCCATCTGGAATCAGCTCCGCCACGTGCCGGGCGATGGCCCGGTGCTCTGCAGTGGCTTCACGCGATTCCATCTCCGCGAGCGGAAAGTCCTTTTCAATCAGCACATGGATCGAGCTCACATGCAGGAAAGTGTCGCCATGCGTGCGTGGCATCTTCGGGTTTGCAATCGCAATGACATGCTTGGCCACCTTGGCGGCAGTCAGCGATACGTCGATGCTCGGCCCCAGACTTACAAATCCGTTACGGTCGGGCGGAGTGCACTGCATGAGAGCAACATCGACCGGCAGTGCTCCACTTAGAAAGAGCCCTTCGATTTCACCAAGAAAAACCGGGATGAAATCGGCCCGTCGCTGCTGCACTGCCTCGCGCACGCTCGCGCCGATAAAAAGAGCATTGTGGCGAAAACTCTGGGCATACTCTGCCTTGACATATTCAACGCTGCCCATCATCGCCATGTGAATCACTTCCACATTGCGTAACTCCGAGGCTCTCCTGACCATTGCCGCCAGTAAGGGTTCAGGTTGCGCGCACCCTTGATGAACGTACACCCTGTGACCTGATTGAATTACCGATACTGCTTCTTCGGCACTAAGCATTCTTTATACTATCGAGAGTCATGGTGTACTCGATGGTCCGCTTGCTCTTTGCAGGCAACCAAACCGCAGTTGGTGCCGCCCAAAGTAGTCCACGCGTGGCGCGGCGAAATCGATACTCAGGATAAGGGCTGGCACCAAACTCAATCCCCCAGGTCATTGTGCGTCCATTCCAGGGCGGGAATTTGCGCTCGTGGTTCTCTTCCCAGATCCCCAACCAGGGAAAGTCTTGCAGATTCCACTCATATCCGATACGCAATCCCAGCTTCGGATTGGTTACCTTCACTTCGCCCTTACTCAGCAGATGCGCGTGATAGTCAGCACTCACCATGGCTGAAGGATAGGTACGATCCTTCCACTCAAATTCGCCTTCGTTTAACTTCGCACTTCGCAAAATCGGAGCCTCAAGCTTGGTCACCCCGCGCTCCAGAAATGGCGGACCCAGCGTCACATGCTCTTGCCAGGCTATGTGCCGGTCAAAAGGCAGCAAATTCTCCACTTCTTCGGTGAACCTGATCCGGTTCCCGTCCAGATTCATGGTTCGCTGCACATTGAGCTGCGACAGTGGCAGATGCGCCTTCAAATTTTCGTCATAGGGCACGATCGAAGCTTCCCCATGCACGCTATATCCGGCGCGGGCTTCTTCTTCAGAAGGCGGCCCAAAGAAATCGATACACAAGTTGTGCCCCAGAATGCCGGCCAGCAGCTTCGCCTCAGGCCCCGTTCCATACTCAGGATGCTTGGCAGCAGAATACGTTGACGGATCGATGCTCGGCCAGGGCGGCGTCCACAGGGGATTGATGCCACGGCCTTTGTGGAAGATTTCAGCGATGTGGCCGCCTTCGGCCACTACCGTCACCCGCAGCTCCTGGTTCTCCCACTGGTAAGCACGGCGTCCGAGATACGATACTGGTTTCATTCTGGATAGCATATCGATATGACGAAGTGGTTTGTTGTACTCACACTCCTGACGGTCACCCCTTTCTGGGAGACAACTGACGTGAAGGAGTGGAGCGAAGATCAACTGATCGACTTTTTCGCCAACTCCCCCTGGGCTCAGCCAGCAGAATCCAGTGCCGGAAAGGGCGTGATGACTTTTCTGGCTACAGCCAAGCCAGTGCAGTTAGCAGAGGTGGAAAGGCGCCGAAGGCAGGTAAGGAAAGTTGCGGGCGTCGATGCCGTTCAGGATCCAGCCTGGGAGGAGTTTCAGGAATTCCTGTCGCGGGATGCAGGCAAGTACATCGTGCTGGCCGTCCCCATCCCGGCAGAAGCCACTCGCGAAGCCTCAGAGATGTCGCTCATGGAGAATCAGAGTGTACTCAAATTAGGGAAACAAAAGATCAAAATGAGCGGCTACTTTCCGCCTTCTCCCACCGATCCCTACACTCGCCTCATCTTCCCTCGCGCAGGCACCGAAAAAGCTAAAGAACTCAACTTCGAGCTCTTCCTCCCCGGTACTGGCACGCCCTATCGCCAGGTCTTCTATCAGATCAAGGCGATGACCTACCGAGGCCGGCTTGAGATGTAGGCGCAGAGCTTTTCCATCGCCGGTTCAAGTATCGTTTTATCCGCTGCATAGCAGATGCGAATCGATCCTTCCCCACCCGAACCGAAGGCAACACCAGGCGCAATCCCGACATGGGTCTTGAGTAGGCAATCCTTCGCGAAGCTGAACGAATCAGACAGCCCCTCGATCTGCGGAAAAAGATAAAAAGCGCCTTCTGGTGCGGGAATACTCACACCCTTCACTTGACCCAACATGCCAACACAATAATCTCGATTCGCCTTCAGTTGTTCACGCAACTGGCTCACAAAAGCTTCACCCTCGAGCAGTGCCGTCTCGGCCGCGCGCTGGGTAAATCCAGCCGGACAAGAAACCAGAAATTCGTTCAGTTCAGTCGCCCGCTTCACCAGATCCTTCCGCCCAGCTACCCAACCTAGGCGCCACCCCGTCATGCAATACGCCTTCGAAAAACTCTGCACAACAAACACGGCATCCTCTGGATTGGTTAGCCTCAGAATGCTGGGCGCAATCTCTACTCCATAAGTAAGCCGCTCATACACTTCATCTGCCAGTAGCCACAGATTGTGCTTTCGCGCGAAGTCGAGCAACTGCTGCTGCTCCTCGACGGTGGCGACCCATCCCAACGGATTCGATGGCGAAGTATAGAGCAACATCTTCGTGCGAGGAGTGATCGCCGCCTCCATCTCAGCAAAGTTGATCGTGAACCGGTTGCCTTGAAGTGGCTGCGCAATCTCGATTGGCTTGGCCCCGATCAACGCAACTATCGAAGCTCCATTCGGCCAGGCGGGCGTGAGCACAATGGCCTCATCGCCCGGATCCAGAATGCAGCGGATGCTCACATTGAGCGCCTGAACACCAGACGCCGTCACCAACACCTCAGTCGCCGGATCCAGCTTGACCTGATGCTTCGCATCGTAATAGCCAGCAATTGTCTCGCGCAAGCTCAGTAAACCAGCGTTCGACGTGTAATAGGTAAACCCATCGCGAACTGCCTTGTCCAGTGCCTGCTTGATAAAGTCAGGCGTGGGCAAATTGGATTCACCGAAGTAAAGTGGATAAACGTTTTCCATGCGCATCGCGATTTCCGCAATAGCGCGCACGCGAGAGTAAGGCACTGATGCCGCAATCGGAGCGATCTGAGCTTTTGACATACAGCTAGCTGCGGCTCTTGGCCGACATCAACTCATCAATGTTGATCAAGTGAGTCGGATAGTTGCCCGTGTAGCAGGCATAACAATATTCCTGCTTATCGTCTTCCACCGCCTGGCTCAAGGCCGAAAGCGGCAAGTAACCAACCGAATCCGCCTCGGTAAACCGGCGAATGCCTTCAAGGTTATTGTTCGCGGCGATCAACTCGCCTTTGGTCGGAGTATCCACACCATAGAAGCAAGGCGAGATCGTCGGAGGACAAGAGATCCGCAAATGCACTTCCTTGGCCCCTGCACTGCGCACCATGCGAACAATCTTCCTCGACGTAGTCCCGCGTACCAGGGAATCATCTACCAGCACCACGCGCTTGCCTTCCAGCAAATGCCGCACCGGGTTCAGCTTCAGCTTCACACCAAAATCGCGAATCGTCTGCGACGGCTCAATGAAGGTCCGTCCCACATAGTGATTCCGAATGAGCGCCTGCCGGAACGGAAGCTTCGCTTCCTCTGCATAACCAAGCGCTGCCGCTACACCAGAGTCGGGCACAGGCACAACAATGTCAGCATCGGCAGGGCAATGCTGCGCGAGCAGCCGTCCCATGCGCTCGCGTGATTGCGCAATCGACTTCCCAAACACCAACGAATCCGGGCGCGCGAAGTACACATGCTCAAACACGCAATGTGCCTTATCCGCCACAGGTGCATAACGCTCACGCGTAATGCCTTCGGGCCCGACAATCACCATCTCGCCCGGTTCGACATCGGAAATATAAACCGCGTTGATCAAATCAAAAGCGCAAGTCTCACTGGCAAAAACATAAGCAATTCGCCCGCCGCTCAACTCGAGTTGGCCCATCGCCAGCGGCCGGAACCCATGCTTGTCGCGGGCGACAATCAACCGGTTCTCAGCAAGAAACACTAAAGAAAACGCGCCCTCAAGTTGCAACAACGCATCCCGCAGCGCCCCCGCCATCGTCTTCTCACGAGACCGCGCCACTAGATGCAAGATCACTTCTGTATCGCTGGTTGCCTGAAAGATCGACCCATCCTGCTCCAGCTCATTGCGAAGGTTGATTGCATTGGTGATGTTGCCATTGTGAGCAACCGCAATAGGCCCCTTGTTGCAACGCACCGAGAACGGCTGCGCATTCAGCAGCGCCGTATCGCCCGATGTCGAATAGCGTGTATGACCAATCGCCGATTCACCCTTCAGTTCGGCAAGCACAGGCACCGTAAAGATATCCGCCACGTGTCCCATCGACTTGTGACAGATGATCTCGTCCTCGTGCAGAGAGGCGATACCTGCGCTCTCCTGTCCGCGATGCTGTAGCGCGTGAAGCCCAAGATTGGCAACTTTGGCCGCCTCAGGATGCCCGTAAATCGCAAAGACACCACATTCATCGTGGAACTTGTCAAACATGCAACGATTCCTCCAGTGCTCGATCCCAGGTGTGATACAGCTTATCGACCCCGACTTGAACCACTTGAGTTCCGTTGAGGGCAATCTTCAATGTCCCGGTTGTCGTTTTGCCCAGGACTACGACAGGCACCTGATGCCGCTCGGCGATAGCGGAAATCTCTACCAGGTTCGATGTGGCAAACAACACACGCGATGGCCCCTCATGAAACAACACAAACTCAGGCCGCAGCCCCGTCACAAGGTTGACATCCGCGCCAACACCAGCAAAGGTTCCCTCCGCCAGAGCCACTGCCAAACCACCATCGCCAAGATCATGTGCAGCCTCAGTAAGGTTAGAAAGCACAATCTCGCGCGTCGCCTCATGCACACGCCTCTCAAACGGCATGTCGAGCTTTGGAGGCAATCCCCAGAGTGCACTCAACACCTGCTTGGCATACTGCGTCCCTCCAAAATGAGTTAGATCAGTTTCACCAAGCCCACCCACCAGCACAAGATCGAGACCAGCCCTCGGGAAGGCCATCGGGATCGGTGCCACCGTCGGTAACAAGCCCACAATGCCAACCACAGGAGTCGGGAAGATGGATTCGCCCAGCGTCTCGTTATACAGACTCACATTACCGCCAGTAATTGGCGTCTCAAAGAACTTGCAAGCCTCAGCCAGCCCTTCAATGCTCTCCACCAACTGCGCCATAATCTCAGGCCGCTCTGGATTGCCAAAATTCAAGTTATTCGTAGCAGAAACAGGCACCGCACCCACGGTCGAAAGGTTCCGGCAGCACTCGGCCACAATCAGCTTCGCGCCCTCGCGCGGGTCGAGATAGCAGTAGCGGCCATTCCCGTCAAGCGACATCGCAATCGACGTGCCTGTTTCTTTAATGCGCACAATCGCCGCATCGCCACCAGGCCCAGCGAGTGTATTCGTACGCACCATGTAGTCGTACTGTTCCCAAATCCATTTCTTCGAACAAAGGTCGTTGCTAGCCAAAAGCTTCAACAAGTCCGCTTCGACGCTCTTGCTTACAAACGAAGGCCCATCCATTGGCACATTGCGATAAGGCTTCGAATAAGGACGGTTGTAAAGCGGCGCTTCATCAGCAAGATCGCGATTCTTGATCTCGGCTACAACCACGCCATGATCCCGCACACGCAACATTCCGTCGCCGGTAACTGTACCAATGACTGCGCTCTCCAGACCCCACTTGTTGAACACATCAAAGATCTCTTGCTCGCGGCCCTTCTCGGCCACCAGCAACATGCGTTCTTGCGATTCTGACAGCATGATCTCGTACGGCGTCATGCCCGTTTCGCGCTGAGGCACATGCTTCAGATCAAAATCAATACCAGTGCCGGCCCGCGATCCCATCTCGCTAGTCGAACAAGTCAAACCCGCCGCGCCCATGTCTTGAATGCCGACAATCGCGCCGGTCTTCATCGCTTCGATGCAAGCCTCAAGCAGCAGCTTCTCCATAAACGGATCACCCACCTGCACCGTCGGCCGTTGTTGTTTTGAAGCCTCGGTGAATACATCGGACGCCATCGAAGCCCCATGAATCCCGTCCCTGCCCGTGCG
>JAYSVS010000009.1:0-8240 GCA_043718395.1 Acidobacteriota bacterium | reverse complement strand
GTGCGCAACGGCACAACCTCAGAACTGGAACGGCATCCGATCCTGACGCTGGAAGATGAAGCCGAGGTGGAGCGGATGTTCCAGCGATTGCGGGAGGTTGGGCATCTCGATCAGAGCGGTGGCGATGGGTTACGTTCGCCCGAGGACATCTAGGAAATTGAGCAGACTTAAGTTCGTTCTAGCACTGGCAGTGCTAATTGGTGCACTTTGGATTGGGCGAAAAGGCATTCTGACTGGAATGGGTGCCTATCTGGTAGAGGCGCAAGAACCGCAACCGGCCGATTTGATCGTTGTGTTGGGCGGAGATGCAACTGGGGCGAGGGCGCTGAAGGGATGTCAGTTGCTGGAACGGGGGCTAGCCAAACAAATGTGGATGAGTGGGGTTGATTCCATTTACGGCAAGCCGGAATCTGAGTTGGCGATTGAATACATCGCATCGCGGGGCTGCTCACAAGGCAACATAACCGCACTCAAGAATACCGTTGATTCAACGAGAGACGAAGCGATCGTGATTGGAAAGATGATGCGGGAGAGAGGCATCAAGAAGTACTTGTTGGTGACTTCCAATTACCACACGAAGCGATCAGGCAAAGTGTTTCGTGAAACCTCTCCAGAGCTTGAAGCAGTGGTTGTGGCTGCTGACGACAATGAATTCCCCGTAGACATCTGGTGGCAGAACCGGCGTACACGCAAAACGGCGCTGTATGAGTGGCTCAAGACCATCAGTTATTGGGTAGGTATGTAGGGAGTGTCTGGGACATTTCGAACGACAATCGATATCGCCTGGCCTTATCTGAGCCGGTATCGAAAGGGAATGGCAGCCGGAGTTGGATGCCTGACCGGCAAGGTTATCTTTGCCACTATCACGCCGCTGATAATCCGGGACGGCTTTGACGCTCTGCTGGCCGGCGTGGCAACAGAAAAACTCTGGAAATTTGCCGCACTTTTGATCCTGTTCGGGTCGCTTCGGTGTATCTTTCAGTTTTATATGAGACTGATTCTGGTGGGGATCTCGCGAGATGTCGAGTTTGATATGCGAAACGATCTTTTCGGTCACATATTACGCTTGAGCGGAGATTTTTTTCAAAAGATGCGCACCGGCGACATCATGGCAAGAGCCACCAACGATTTGAACCAAGTGAGGATGATGCTTGGGCCTGGAGTGATGTACTGGCTGGAGACGACTCTAACGGCAATTCTTGCCATCAGCTTTATGGCCAGCATGGATTGGCAAATGACGCTGATTGCTTTGAGCCCCGCACCCCTCATTAGCCTGGTGGTGATCTATTTCGGGCAAAAGATCCACAAAAGGTTTGAAAAAATTCAGGCGCAGATTAGCGATATCTCGAGCCGGGTGCAAGAGAACCTCAACGGGGTTCGGATTGTCAGAGCGTACGCCCGGGAAGGCTCGGAGTTGGGGAAGTTTGAAGTTCTGAATCAGAACTATATCCAGTCCAATCTGGGCTTGGCCCGGGATACTGGGGTTTTTTATCCTTTGATACAGGCGCTGGTTGGCTGCACATTCTTGCTCGTGATGTGGGCGGGGGTCTGGAGGCTTTCCACTGGCAGTATTTCCCTCGGTGGTTTTGTGATGTTTCAGTCCTACATGGGCATGCTGGTCTGGCCCATGATCGCGTTTGGATGGGTTGTCAACCTGACGCAAAGGGGCACGGCCAGCTTGAAGAGAATCCGCGAAATCATGGAAGCAGTGCCTTCGATTGAGGCACCTGAATCGCCTTCGATACTACCGGAAGTGCGCGGCGAAGTAGTGTTTGAAAACATAACTGTAAAATTTGGCGAAGTGGTCGCCCTCGACGGAGTTCATCTAAAAATCGCGGCTGGACAGACGGCGGCGATTGTTGGCAAAACCGGTTCAGGCAAATCCACGCTTCTGAATTTGCTACCAAGGATGCTTGACCCAACCCATGGCCGAGTTCTGCTAGATGGAGTGGATGTGCGGACGCTTGACCCACTGGCGCTGCGGCAGCATATCGGCTTTGTGCCACAGGAGACTTTTCTGTTCAGCACAACGCTTGCCGGGAATATTGCTCTGGGGATGCCCGAGGCGACCAGTGCGCAAGTCGCCGCAGCGGCCGAGAAGAGCGGATTGAGCAGCGATATCGCCAACTTCCCCGACGGATACAGCACGATGATCGGTGAGCGGGGGATTACCTTGTCGGGAGGCCAGAAGCAGCGTACGGCAATTGCCAGGGCAATTGTGATGGAGCCTGCCGTTTTGATTCTCGACGATGCTCTGTCAAGCGTCGATACCGTGACTGAGGAAAAGATTCTTCACCATTTGCGCGAAGTGATGGTTGGCAGAACTGCGCTGTTTGTCTCCCACCGTGTGTCGACGGTGAAGGATGCAGATGTAATCTTTGTACTGGACCGGGGCAAGATCGTCGAACAAGGCAATCACTTGCAACTGATTGAGCAGGGCGGATACTATGGCGAGCTGTGTCAGAGGCAGGCGCTTGAGGAAGAACTGGAGCACGTTAGCTAGCGGATTATTGTTGTAACGGGGGCGGATTCGCGCTTATCTTGAGCATATGCGCTTGTCACTGATTCCGGTTGTAGCAATATCGTTGTGGGGAGCAAGCGCTGCGGACGACGCCGTGGCTCATCAGATGAGAAGCGGAGATACGGATGTTTATCACGTGCGCGTACTCATGCGTGTCGTAGAAGGAATAGCGGTACCCTGAATCCAATATGATTCGTGGTCTCGTTTTGATGTTGAGTGCGACAGCACTGTCTGGGCAGAGCTTCGATCCATCGATGGCTGAGCGGCCGGAGATAAAGAAGGCTTTCGCGGAAGTGGATGCAAGAGCGGAGAAGATCCAGAAGGAATGGATCGAAGTGACCGAGATCCCTGCTCCCTCCAAACAAGAGACTCTGCGAATCGCCTACATGAAAGCGGCCATGGGCCGCGTTGGCCTGACCGGAATTCAGCAGGATGACATTGGGAATGTCTGGGGGGTGATGAAGGGCAGCGGGGGCGGGCCTGAGCTGGCATTTGCCGCACACATGGACACCGTTTTCCCGATGGACACAAAGATCAAAGTGCGCGAGGACGCAGGCCGCTATCATGCTCCTGGCATTGGAGACGACTCCGGTGCGCTGGTTGCTCTGCTGCACGCTTTCGACATCATGAAACAGCATGGGATCAAGACCAGGGGCGATGTGATCTTTGTGGCAACGGTGCAAGAAGAAATTGGTTTGCTGGGTGCAAAATACTGGCTGGAACACCGCGATAAAAAGCCAAACCTCTTTGTCGCCGTTGATTCGCGGCTTGGCAGTGTTGGCTATGGCGCGCTGCTGATCGAGCAATACAAGTTCACGTTTGAAGGCCCAACGATGCACACGCTCGCCAGCAAGGGCAAGGCAAATGCGGCGCGCGGGGCAGCACGAATGATTCTTGCCTTGAACGAGATGGAGATGCCTGCACCGGCGGCGGGTGGCTCTCCGAATCTGCCGGTTGCCAACGTGGGCACACTGGGCGGCGGCACGGTTGTAAATGCGACTCCGGGAAACGTTTATCTCACGGTGGATATTCGTAGCCAGGACATGAAAGCACAGCAGAAGCTGGTAGAAGACGTGAAGAGTGTTGGGCAGCGGGCGGCGAATCAAGAGAAGCTGGGGCTGAAGATTGAAGGGATCAATCTGGTGCATGACTATTCGAAGGCACTGGCAAAAGAAATCAGGCTGAATCATCCGCTGGTGCAAACGACACTTGCCGTAATCGATCATCTGCAGTTAAACGGCAAGAGCAAGGCTGTTGCCGTGGATAGCGGAAGCGACGACCACAACATCGGTGTAGCCATGGGAATCCCTTCAATCGGTATTGGCGCGATCATCGGTGGCGGGGCGCATTCACTAGAGGAAAGCGCTGAGAAGGCATCGATCCTGCGGGGCACCAAGTACTTGATACTGCTGACGGCAGCGCTGGCAGGGATGAACTAGTGAGACTTCAGTTGGCAGGATGGATCGCTTGGAGCTAAAAGGCCAGATTCAGTTTTGCAGCAGCCTTATGAAGCCGGGCATCTCGCGTGTACAACGGATGACGATTCTCAAAGCAGGTGGCAAGAATCGTGACATCTCCCCAATTGAGGCCAGATCCATAAAGCCTTTGCTCTTCCATTAATAGAAAAACGAAGCGAAAATCAGGAGCATGAAGGCGGGGAAGATCCAGTAGCTGAACCAGGGCGATTGGACGCTTGGAGAGATTGCCAACCAAAAGTTCGCCCAGAATCGTGTCGGTCATCAGAACCTGATTTTCGATCAATAGAGTCTGGACCAGTCTATCGCCGGCACGTAAATGGTCCACCCAAACCGAACTATCGACGACTACGCGCATCGCGCTTGAGTTCAGCCTCGGCCTGTTGCTTGAGATAGCGTTTCATGCGGTCACGTTCAGGCGCCAGAAGCTCTGGCATTGTTCCACCCATGGCAATCAGTTTCCGGCCTGCATCACGCTGTATCAGTTCGCGGAGCGCAAGATTGACTAGTTCGGTTTTGCTTGAGAGGCCAGTTCTTGCGAGAGCGTTCTCCAAGAGTTCGTCATCGATATTGAGAGTGGTTCTCATGCATACGATTATAGCGGTTTCGTATGCGCAAGCCGCTCAGTAGTACTTATCGAGAACGGGCTTCAGAAATCGCCCAGTATGCGATTCCTTGATCGAAACAATGTGTTCTGGCGTGCCTTCGGTGACGATTCGGCCTCCGCCGTCGCCGCCTTCAGGGCCCAAGTCGATTACCCAGTCGGCAGCCTTAATGACATCCATGTTGTGCTCAATTAACAGGATGCTGCCGCCGTTTTCGATCAGACGCTGGAAGCTGGTGAGGAGCTTGCGAATGTCGTCAAAGTGCAGGCCGGTGGTAGGCTCGTCGAAGATAAAAAGGGTCTTGGCGCTGGAGGATTGCGCAAGGTGTGCGGCAAGCTTGACGCGCTGGGCTTCGCCACCCGATAAAGTGGTGGCAGACTGACCAAGGCGCAAGTATCCCAAGCCCACATCTTCCAGCACATGCAGCTTCTGAAGCAGGCGAGGAACGTCATGGAAGTGATGGCTGGCTTCGCGAACTGTCAATTGCAGCACCTGGTGAATGTTGAGGCCCTTGTAGGTGATCTCGAGGATTTGCGGCTTGAAACGCGTGCCTTTGCAGTCTTCACAGATCAGCTCGACGTCAGCGAGAAATTGCATCTCAACTGTTACAGTTCCGTCACCCTGGCAAGTTTCGCAACGGCCACCGGGGATATTAAACGAGAAGTGACCAGCCTGATAACCACGCTTTTGCGCTTCGGCCGTGTGGGCAAAGAGATCACGAATCTGATCGAAGGCTTTGATGTAGGTAACGGGATTCGAGCGTGGGGTGCGTCCGATGGGAGACTGGTCAACGAGAATGACGTCGCTCAAGTGATAATCGCCTTCAACGGACCGGCAGGTCTGACGCTGCACTTCAATCGTTGGGGTGTCATCGGAGCTTTCTTCGGCGGCCTTCTTGCGCGAAGACGGCTTGGTATTTGTCCCTAAACTGAGACGACGCTCGAGGGTCTTGAAGATAACGTCGTGGACGAGAGTCGATTTGCCTGAGCCCGAAACACCAGTGATAGCGACCATCAGGCCGAGCGGGATGATCACGTCGATGCCCTTGAGGTTGTTGGAGCGCGCACCACGGAAGACGATTTCGCGTTTGGAATTCGGCACGCGGCGCACTCGCTGCGGGGCGACGTTCTTTTCGTTGCGGAGATAGATTCCAGTGAGCGACTTGGGAGATTTCTTGGGCTTGAGAAGGTCTCCGTAGGGGCCTTCGAAAATGATCTCGCCGCCATGTTCGCCGGCACCCGGACCCATATCGATTACGTGGTCGGCGGCTTCCATCACTTCCTGATCGTGTTCGACAACGAGGATCGTGTTGCCCAGGTCCCGGAGGTCTTTGAGGATCTTGATGAGTCGATGGGTGTCTCGCGAGTGAAGACCGATTGAGGGTTCATCGAGCACGTAACAGGCACCAACCAGTCGAGAACCAAGACAGGTGGCGAGAGTGATGCGCTGCGCTTCACCGCCAGAGAGTGTCATCGAAAGGCGGTCGAGCGTGAGGTAGTCGAGGCCGACGTCATTGAGAAAACGCAGGCGTTGCTGCACTTCGCGAAGAATTTTGTCGGCGACGGCACGCTGTTCTGGCCGCAAGGCGACGTCCTCAAAGAAAAGCAGCGCGTCCCGGATGTTGAGCCTGGTGACTTCGCTGATGATCTTGCCGCCGATGCGGACATTGCGGGCTTCCTGGCGAAGTCTTGTACCCAGGCAATCGCGGCAAGTGGTGTAGCCGCGGTAACGGGCCATAAACACGCGGACATGAACCTTGTACTTCTTGGGCTCAACCACTTTTTCGAAGAACTTGCGGATGCTTTGCATGACGAAGAACTGCTCGTCGTCCTTGAGGTCGGCGAAGGGGATGTGAAGGCGCACTTTGCCTTTCGCTGCCTGCTTGAATTCTTCGTAGTAGAAGAGGTACATCGGCTTGGTCCAGGGGTCGATGGCACCTTCGTTCAGAGCGAGGCCCGGGTTGGGGATCACCTTTTCAAGGTCATAATCCATCTCTCGGCCAAAGCCCTGGCAGGTGGGGCAAGCACCAAAGGGATTGTTAAAGCTGAAGAGCCTTGGCTCAGGATCCTGAAACTCAGTTGAGCAGATTTTGCACTGGAATTTCTCGTTGAAGCGAATCTGTCTCGGGGTATCCGTGCCAGCCTGTTCAAAGATCAGTTCCCCGCCCTCACGATAGGCAATTTCGATGGCATCGACCAGGCGAGAGCGAATGCCGGCAGCCATTACAAGACGGTCTACCAGTGCAAAGACGGGCGAGTTGAAGTTGAGTTCCAGTAGCGATTCCGGACTTGAGAACTCGAAGATGCGGCCGTCCTGATAGAGGCGGTTAAAGCCTTTCGACCGCAGCTCAAAGAGCCGGTCACGCAGGGCATCAGACTTGAGCTTCTCTTGGGTAATGGGGAATAGTGCATACCAGCGAGTGCCGTCAGCCTCATCCATCAAGCGTTGGGCGACCAGATCGACGGCATCGCGGACAACCGGGATATCGCACTTGGGGCACCATGTCTCCCCGGCGCGGGCATAGAGCAGCCGGAGGAAATCGTAAATTTCAGTCGACGTCGCGACGGTTGAGCGAGGGTTCCGGGTAGTATTCTTCTGCTTGATCGCAACAGGCGGGGCAAGGCCAAAGATATCGTCCACATCGGGCTTTTCCATACGCTCAAGGAATTGCCGGGCATAAGCCGACAGGCTCTCGACATAGCGACGCTGCCCTTCGGCGTAGACGGTGTCGAAAACCAGCGAAGATTTGCCGGATCCAGATACACCAGTAACTACAGTCAACACGTTATGCGGGACGTTGAGAGAGATATCCTTGAGGTTGTGAACACGGGCTCCAAGGATCTCAATCGAATTGGAATCCACCCGCGTTTTCGCTTTTTCTTTCCTGATTTTTTGAGTATACCAACGCAATGACGCTAGCCCACCGATTGCATGAATGGTTTGTAAAAAACCAGCGAGATTTGCCCTGGCGGCGGACGAAGGATCCCTACGCGATCTGGCTGTCGGAGATCATGCTGCAACAGACACGAGTGACGGCGGTGATTCCGTACTATGAGCGTTTTCTCGCACGATTTCCGAATTACGAAGTGTTGGCGGCAGCCAGCGAATCAGAGTTGCTCGCAATGTGGAGCGGCTTGGGATACTACTCGCGCGCCCGGAATTTGCAGAAGGCTGCCCGGCTCATGGTTGAGATGGGTGGCTTCCCAAAGACTTATCAGGAAATCCACGAATTGCCAGGAGTGGGGGACTACACGGCCGCCGCCGTTGCCAGCATTGCATTCGGGTTGCCGAAGGTCGGGCTGGATGGAAATATTGTGCGGGTCATGTCCAGATGGACAGCAGAATCAGGCGACGTAAAAACATTTACAATTCGTACACGATTGCAGCAAGTGGCACAGAATCAAATGGATACAAGGGATCCTGGCACCTATAAACAGGCCTTGATGGAATTGGGCGCGACAATCTGCTTGCCAAAGGCCCCCAAATGCAATTACTGTCCTATAAACGACGATTGTTGTGCCAGGCAACAGGGGCTTGAGCATACCATCCCGATTCAGTTGAAGAAAAAGACTACAATCTCCGAAGAGAGAACGGTCTTGTGGATTCGTAAGGGAGACGAGTTACTGGTTTGGCAGAGAC
>JAYSVS010000080.1:0-19908 GCA_043718395.1 Acidobacteriota bacterium | reverse complement strand
TTCTTATTGCCGACGACGACCAGCTTTTGCTCTTTGAAGGGATTCATCCAACTTACAAAGACGTGGGCGCGGATGCCGGTGCGGAAGTGAAGACAGCTTACGGTAACGTCAGCCAGATTGGGAGTGAGATAGGAGCCACCCGAGCAGGTGACTTCGAGTGGTTCTTCACCGACAAGCCGCAGAATAACGGCGATGTCGTGGGGAGCGAAACTCCAGAGGGCGTTTTCTTCGATGCGGACCTTACCGAAATTGAGGCGGTTTGAGTAGATGTACTGTATCTTGCCCAATGCACCTTGTTGAATGAGTGAGGAGAGTGCCTCGACGGCTGGATGGTACTCAAGCAGATGCCCAACCATGAGGATGCGCTTATGCCGGTCGGCCAGGTGCATCATGGCCACGCCCTCGTGGTAGTGGATCGCCAGAGGCTTTTCGACAAATACATCCTTGCCGCGCTCGAGAGCGGCCTGGGTAAGCGGGACGTGGGTTTCAGCAGGAGTGGAGATGACGACAGCCTGGATGGAAGGATCGTCGAGGACATCCTCCATGCGGGAGTAAATTTGGGCTTGCGGCGCGAGTTCGCGAGCCCGCGCTCGTCCAGATTCACTCAAATCACAGACAGCGGCAAGAGCACCCAAAGCATTGAAATTGCGTACCAGATTCTGGCCCCAATAGCCACATCCGAGAACTGCCACGCGAGTAGAAACATTCATAAAAAACGGAAGACGTCACCTATAGTATCGTCAAAAGATCCACCAAACATAATATGAAGCAAGTGATCATTCTTGGTACAGGGGGCAATTGCCTAGACATCGCCGAGGCGATCGAAGACATCCGCCAGCACAATATGAAGACCGGCGTGGAACCAGACCTGATGTGTACCGGGTTTTTGGACGATTGTAGGGAATCATGGGGAACCGAGTTTGGAGGATTGCCTATTTTGGGGCCGCTGAGCACTGCCCGGGATTTTCCAGCCGCGCATTTTGTAAATGGAATTGGGAGCCCGGGCAATTTCTGGAAGAAAGGCGGAATTATCGCCCAAACCGGACTGGGGCGAGAGCGCTTCGCCAACATCGTGCACCCAACGGCTGTGGTGTCGAGATCGGCGCGACTGGGTGTGGGTGTGGTTATTTTCCCGCTGGTCACAATTACGAGCAACGCGAGACTGGGAGATCATGTGATGGTGTTGCCACAATCGGTAATTAGCCACGACTGCGTGGTGGGTGACTATACGGCAATCGCAGGAGCGGTGTGCGTCTCGGGACAGGTTGAGATTGGCGAATCCTGTTACCTCGGAAGCGGCTGTCTGGTTCGTAACGGAATCCGGATTGGAGCGCGGACCTTGGTGGGGATGGGATCTGTAGTTACCAGAGATGTGGAGGCAAATCAGATCGTTGTGGGCAACCCGGCCCGCTTTTTGCGATTGACAGTGGAAGACGGCGCGAGCGCCGGGAAAGAGCGGGAATGGATCAAAGAAGCTTGAGTGTTGTGATTCCTGTCTTTAACGAAGCGGGGATCATACGCGAAGTAATTGAAGAAGCAGTGGGGGTTCTGAAGGGGCGGGGCGTCGAGTATGAAGTGATTGCCGTCAACGACGGCAGCAGCGACGGGACGGGGGCCGTTCTCGACGGGATGGCTGGGCAAATACCGGCATTGAGGGTGAGCCATCACGAGCAGAATCAGGGGATGGGGGCGGCGTTGCGGACCGGCTGCGACGAGGCGCGGATGGATCTGGTGACCTGGATTCCCGGAGACGGCCAGTTTGACCTGAACGAGGTGTTAAAGGGGCTGGCGCAGATGGAAGATGCCGATATGATGATCGCGCTGCGCACAGGGGTGAGAACGTCCTGGAGGGCGGGGATTACGATGTGCTTTCACCTGCTGATCTGGATGATGTTTCGCTTTGATGCGGCGGAAATGTGTGGAATCTTTCTACTGAAAAGAGAGATTCTGAAACAGTCTATGCCGGAGGCCAAGAATGTATTTTTCACGATTGAATTGCCGGTTCGGGTGAGAAGAAGAGGCTACCGGATCGGTCAATACCATGTGCCGCTGCGGCCGCGGCTGGGCGGAGTGTCGAAGGTGGCGAATTTACGCACCTACATCAGCAACGTCATCGAGATGACCGGAATCTGGTGGCGGACCCGCAGCTAGCTATTATAAGAGAAGAGATTGAACATGATGAATATGCCGACGGCGGTCTACGCGAGGCCGACTGTACAACAAAACGCTGATCGGCCACTTACGATCATGGTGCTGATCGGCTATCCGTTGTTAATTGCCCAGTTGTTTCTTTATCACACGCATTTTTTTGATGTTTACCTCACAGGCCTGAAGATTCCGGGCGTGCTGTATCTGTTCTATGTGCCGGCCCTTTTGGTGAGCGGTCTACTGTTTATGGCGATCAAACTGCCGATCAGCAGAATGTGGCTGCTCTTTCTGTTCTGGGTGCTGCTGAGCAGCGCATTGGGAGTCTGGCGGTCTAACAGTTTGACAAAACTGATGGCGTGTCTGCAATCGCTGACGCTGTTTTGGGGGATTGTGGCGTTTACGGTAAACAGCCGCCTGCTCATACTCAACATGAAGCTGATCGGGATCTTTGCGATGATCTCGGCAGTCCTGGGGCTGTTTTTCGCGGGCGCGGGAAACGAACGGCTGGCCTATTACCGGGGCACTTTCGCCGACGCCAACGAGTATTCGATCTGGCTGATGTTTGGGCTTTCGGCCTTGTGGCTGGCGATGGCGCAGAGCAAGAACTTTGCCATGAAGCTGATTTACCTCGGGGCCTGCACACCGATCTTCTGGGCCATGCTGAAGACCGGTTCGAGAGGGTCGCTGCTAGGGCTGGTGGTGTTGTTCGGCAGCACCTTTATCGCGTCTTCTCCGGCTAAAAAAATGGGCGTGCTGATCTTGTGTCTGTTTGGAGCGAGCTCGTTCTTTTTCCTGCCGGAAAATCTCAAAGAACGCTACATGACCATCATGGGTGCCAGCAGCAATGTAACCGCGGAATCGGCGGAGAGAATGATGGAGGCGATCGAATCCCGCACCGGACGTTTGGAAATTTTGTGGAAGAGCATTGAGGAGACCATCAAGCATCCTCTCCTCGGCGTGGGCCCAGACAATTTCGGAACGCACTATTCAGACCTGGTGAAGCGAGAAAAAGGTACGAATACGCCGTCGTTCACGACACACAATACTTATACGCAGCTTTCTTCGGAAATGGGATTTCCGGGGCTGTTGATTTTTCTAGCCATCCTTTATGCCGGCATCCGGAATATGAACCGCATCTTGCGATACAAGTTGCAAGTGAAGGAGTGCATTTCAGACCGGACGCACAATTGCGCTTATTATCTGCGCTTGTCACTGATCGGCATCGCCGCCGGCTCCTTCTTTCTCAGTCTCGGTTATTCGACGATCTATTACATTTTGACGGGGCTGATCACGGCCTGTACTAACCTTGCAGATCAGGAGATGAGAGATTACCAGATCAGGAAGCGCAACGCGGCAGTCTTACCGGTGCCGCTACAGGAAATTCCAATCGCCGTCCCAATTGGGACGGCGATTGGCGGTACCCACAACCCGGTGAAGTTTGGCCGGATCAGACCGGTATGACAGGGGTGGGCGGCAAAGCATGGCGGCTATTCCGCAACGCTTTAAGTTTGCTCGGGGTTTGGATGCTGGTGGTCAGCTTCACCCCGATTACGGATTGGTGGACGCTGGCGCTAGCCGGGCCTTGGTACTCAATGCCGCCTGGAGCGAGAGTGCTGGTATTGGGTTCAGATATCCAAGGGGATGGGCAACTTGGCCTGCACAGCTACCAGCGATGCGTGCATGTGGTGAGGCTCTGGCGGGGAGGAGGAATTTCTGAAATCGTTGTTTCGGGAGGCGGCAAACCCCAGCCAGTAGCGGCGGCGATGCGCGAATTTCTGATTTCGCAGGGGGTACCAGCCGAAAGCATCCGAATGGAAGCGGCATCGGCGAATACTTACGAGAACGTTCTGATGGGGCGGAAGTTGTTGGAAGGTCCCGGCGGGCCGGTGGTAATTCTGACGTCCGATTATCATATGGGGCGGTCGACGAAAATCGCGCAAAAGATGGGCTGGGCGATTACGCCGCACCCGGTACCAGATTTATTGAAACTGAATTCGATCTGGTGGTTTCGTTGGCAATCTTTTGTTGCGCTCGGATTCGAGAGCGCCAAGTACCCGTATTACGCCTGGAAGGGGCGCATTTAAGCACCCGTGACGAAGTCTGTAATCTTTTGAACGACGAATTCCCGCTGCTCAGCCTTGAGTTCAGGGAAGACGGGAATACTGAGCGCTTCCGCCGATAGCTGCTCGCAAACAGGGAGCGGGTTGGGAATCTGGCCTGGGGCGAGAAAGCATTCCTGCTGGTGCATTGGGCGTGGGTAGTAGATCTCGGTTCCGATACCAGAGGCCTTGAGGTAGGTTTGCAGCTCATCGCGGCGCCCGCCGTGGACCCGCAGGGTGTATTGATTCCAGATGTGGTGATTGCCGGGGAGCAGGGCTGGAAGCGTAATGGCGGCTTCGACGGGACCAGAAGCGCGGCCACAGGAACAAGTACCGCCAGCGCTGCAAAGTGCCGAAGCTTCAATGCCATTGACTTGAGAAAGCGCCTCTGAATAGTAAGCCGCATTTGCCTGCCGGTTAGCGGTATATCCTGCCAGCCGCCCCAGCTTGACGCCAATCAGCGCCGCCAGCAGCGGATCGAGCCGGAAGTTGCCACCGACAAACTTATGGAAGTACTTGGGCTTTGCGCCATGAGTGCGCAGGATGCGGGCCTGGGCCGCGAGAGCATCGTCGTTGGTAGCCAGTAAACCGCCATCGCCAAAGCCGCCGAGATTTTTAGAGGGGAAGAAACTGTAGGTGCCAAAGCTGCCGAGCGAACCTGCGGAATGTCCGTTCTGGGCAGCGGTGAAGGCCTGGGCGGCATCTTCGATCACAGGAAGCTGGTGACGGGCGGCCAGTGCCATCACGGCAGTCATGTCGGCCATCTGCCCAAACAGGTGAACGGGCATAATCGCTTTGGTGCGAGGCGTAATCAGCCGCTCGACGCTGGAGACGTCGACATTGAAGCAAAGCGGGCAGGAATCAGCAAAGACAGGGATAGCGCCGATACGCGAAATACAGCCGGCGGTGGCAAAGAAGGTGAACGAAGGGCAGATGACTTCATCGCCGGGACGAATGCCAAGGGCCATCAGCGCGAGCAAAATTGCGTCGGTGCCGGAGCTGATGCCCAGGGCGTGTTTGACGCCAATCAATTCGGCGCATTGCTTTTCGAGGGTTTCCACCTCGGGGCCCATGATGAATTGGCCAGACTGCATGACGCGCTCAAAGGCGGTGCGCAAGTCTGGCATCAAAGCATCGTTTTGTTCTTTGAGATCGAGCAGGGGGACGTTCATAGATAAAACCTAGTTGCCTTTCCAGTCACGGTAAGAGATAGATCCGCGGGATAGATCTGCGGGCAGTGGCGATTCCTCGTCAAGGTCGAGGCACCGAACCAGGCCTGGAGATATTTCCTGATAGCGGAGATGGGATTCCGGGCACACCATGATGCCGCCGGGGCCGGGCTTGAGAACATGACCATGGCGGCTCATCCAGCCTTTGACCCGGCCGGGATTACCGGCGATGAGTGCATAGTCGGAAACGTCTTTGGTGACAACCGCGCCAGCGGCAATAAAGCAATACCGGCCGAGGGTGTGGCCGCAGACGATTGTGGCGTTGGCTCCGATGGTGGCCCCGCGGCGGATGAGCGTTTTTTCGTAGAGACTGCGCCGGACAACCTGAGACCTGGGGTTAGTGACATTCGTCAAAACGCAGGAGGGGCCAAGGAACACATCGTCTTCGACAATGGTGCCGGTGTAGATGGCGACATTGTTTTGCACCTTGACGTTATTGCCGATGACAACCTCTTCGGCCACCATGACGTTTTGGCCAAAGATGCAGTTTGTGCCAATGCGGGCACCCTTGCCGATGTGGGCAAAATGCCAGACCTTGGTGCCAGCGCCGATTTCGCAAGGAAGATCGACAAAGGCGGTGGGATGGGCAAAATAATCACTCACGGAATTCTCCTGTTGTTGGCAAACGCTTCCAGCTCGCCATCGGGATAGACATAAAAGCACTTTCGTTCTGGACGCGCATCGCAGGCCTCGTGGAACTCTTCTGGAGACACGACCCGGGCGCTGACAGGACGCGGAACGTAGAAGTAGTTGGCCAGTTCCTGAACGGCAACACCACCATAACTACCGATGCCCACCGAATCGATCCCGCGATAGCCATAAAACCCGTAGACTTCGCTAACAGGAAGACCAGGGACATGGCTGAACAAAAATTCCGTGACCGGGCCGGAGCGGCTGGACTCGAGAAGACCGGAGACGTTCGCAACGCACCGGGCGCATTGGCCAATACGGCTGGAGCGGACGGCCAAAGCGGGAATATACAGCAAAGCAAATAGCACGGCCGTCATGGCGAGCATTCTTCCGGTCACGAGAGTAGTTAATAGGACAGCAGCGAAGATGGAATAGAAGGCCATCAGAGGGTACATGTACGTTTCAGAAGCATGGCCGGAGAAAAGCAGGAAGGGGGCCTGAACGCCCAACATGACGATGAACAGAAAGGCAAGCCGGGGAAAGTCGAGAGTCAAAAAGCGCTGCCAGACCGTCTTGCGGAAAATGAAAAGCTGAAGGCCAATCCAGATCAGAGGCAATAATGTCACAGCCAGCCAGATACCGGGAATACCACCTCGGAGCAGTGCTGATGGGAGCGGCAAATCCAGTAATTCGTTGGCCAGGACGGGATCGATCAACAGGATGGGGGAACCAAAGTAAAGCACCAGGTTCACCAGTATTTCGGTTGGAGAGGCGAGCATTTTGGTGATGCTGCCGCTTCCAGCGGTAGCGGTTTGCCGCAAAAACACATAAAGGAAAACGGCGGCCAAGCTACTGGCAGCCACCAGCAGCCCCTGTGGCAGAGTAAGGCGGGGGTGCCAGCCCCACCACCAGGACATCACGGCACAGACGGCGATGATTCCGAAGTATGCCGCCATGGGGTCATAGAAGAAAAATCCCGCGCTGCCAAACAATACCGAGACGGCCAGTAGAGCCAATCTGAGGCGTTGAGACTCAAGAGCGTAGAGAAAGAAAAATACTCCAAGCAGCAGGCAGGCTGCCGAGGGCGTCACCGTCCAGACCGAACCCATCAGCCCCTGGTGAGTGTAAGGATGAATGCTGAACAGCAGTGCCGCCAGCGACGCCGTAGTGAGGGAATGAAACAGGAACCAGGCAATACCGTAAATAGCGGCAATGGCAATTCCATGACAGGCCAGATTACGAAAGCGGAACCAGCGTGGGCTCCCCTGACCCAGGCTCCAGGTAAGCCTGTTAGCGGTCCAGGACAAAGGGCGGTACTTCTGACCGCCACCGCCCACAAGCGGCGTCGTAAAGTCGTTACCAAGCCCCGGGGTGGCGGTAGATCGCAAGCGATGGAGCTCGCGGATATCGTCGAAACCGCAATAGTAATAGTTGCTGGGGATCCAGTAAACGGCCAGGGTCAAAAGAAGAATGGGACCCAGTCGAAGGAGGTGTGAACTCAAGCGGAAAACCCTAAAACGATGGTGGATTGGCACCGGTTGAGCCAAAGCGTCGAGCAGGGATGAGAAAATACCATAAATTTGTAAGGAGCATTCATGAGGCCGCTAGTGGTTATCGGCTGAAAGTGCGATTTGCATTGGTATATTACAAGTCAGCTTGCCGCGAAAAAATCCTGCTCCTCCCTATCATATTCTGCTTTCCGTGCGAGAGCTAGGAACAGGGGGCTGCGAACGCGATCTTACCAAGCTGGCGCTCAAGATCAACCGGGATCTGTTCTGTCCACACGTTGCCTATTTCAATGAGGGGTTCCGGGTTCCAGAATTACGAGAAGCCGGGATTGACTTGCTGGATCTCGGGGTGAAGTCCTTCCGGAATTTTTCCGCGCTGGAAGGGGCAGGCAGGCTACGGCGGTATGTGAAAGAGCACAATATCGTGCTGAGTCATGCTTATGACGTGCCGGCCAGCATTTACACGGCCCCGCTGGGTAGATTCTGTGGGATACCTCACGTGATCACCAGCACCTTGGGCTTCCGGGATCTTTATTCGAACATGGACCAGCGCATGTTGCGCTGGACAGATCGATTCGCAGACAAAATCGTTGTGAATTCGCAAGCCGTACTCAACCAGATGCAGACAGGAGAAGGTATCCGGCCGGAAAAACTCTTTCTTTGTCACAACGGCTACCTTCCAGAAGTATTTTTCCCACGCAGGGAAGACAGCGTGCGGCCGGCTGCCCTCGAAGGTGCGTCTCTTGTGGTTGGAGTTGTGGCGGCTTTGCGGCCGGAGAAAAATATAGAGCTTCTGCTTCAGGCGGCAGCCCGTCTGCGCAAGCTGAACTTTCGTTTGCTGATTTTGGGTTCGGGTCCGGAAGAAGGCAAGCTGAAGAGGATGGCGGAGGAACTGGGAATCACCAGTCAGGTGCATTTTGAGCCGGGACGCCCGGATGTAGCAGAGTGGTTCCGGTTCATCGACATTTTTGTGCTTCCGAGCGTCTCGGAGTCGTTTCCCAATGTAGTGCTAGAAGCAATGGCGTCCGGATGCGCAGTGGTGGCTTCCCGGGTTGGGGGAATTCCCGAGTTGATTGAAGATGGCATCAACGGGCTGCTATTTACGGTTGACCGGGGAGAAGAGCTGGCAGCAAAAATCCAGATTCTGATTGAGAATTCAGACAAACGAAGCCAACTGGGGGCCGCTGCGGCCTGTTGGGCTTTGAATCACCTGTCGATGGAGGTTTATTGCCAGCGGATCGAAGGCTTTTATCGTGGCCTGATCGAATCTCGCTAGTCAAGGCTGGATGAAACGGAAAATGCGTTCAAGTGAATTTGTAAACTTTATCTATGTTAGTTTCAATGAATTATTGATTTGGCAAGGCCGTTTGTGATTTTCCTACTCCTATAACCAAGAGCATGAAAACCTTATTTCTATCCCTGTTTATCGGGATCGCTTCGTATGCTCAAACAGCAGTAGATCTTGGAAAGCAAAGCAAGAATGTGAATTTTTCCAATGCTCCATCGACAACTCCATGGAAGATGGGCACCACCTTGCCAGGCACCTGTAACACGGGAGAAGTGTTTTTCAACACAGCCGCAAGTAACGGATTGAATATCAACCTTTGCATCAATAATGTCTGGGTTGCCTTTACCGGTGCGCTGGGTTCTATCCCTGTGCAGAGCGGTTCGGCCGGATTTTACCTCCGGACCAATGGCACAAGCCTGAATTGGTCGAACATTATCACTGGAGCCAGCGGAGCGATCGACTGTGCAACCATCCCTGGGGTATGTGATATCTCCACAGCGCTGATTCCTTTTAAGATGGTTGCCAATACCTGGACGGGCGCGAACGACTTTTCGAGCTCGCCTGCCCTGAAACTGCGGCGCGGCAATGGCGATCCGGGTGGCGGATGCAGCCTCTCAACCGACGTGGGTAGCGTTTACGTTCGCGCCGACGGCGCTGCCGATAACAATCTCTGGATCTGTGAAAACAATGGCGGCACACGGCGCTGGCGGCGCCAGACCGACGGCGTGATTCAGTCTGCGATCCAGACAGTGAATCAGGGCCACTTCTGGATGGGACAAGACGCAGGGACAGGCTCAAGCGGTACCCTCGGCGTCAGAGAACCCCGTTGCTGGGAATTCACAAACCCGGCGACGATTACACAATTGGGAAAAGCTTCGACTCTTCTCGACACCGTCGATGCGGCTGGTTTTGCCTCGCTGGCGATCTATGCCGCAGACAACACGCTCGCCGGGCAGAGCAACACGGTTGCCACGACGACACCGGGTTTGATGAGCTTCACCTTTTCGCCGGCCCTCACGCTGAACAGCGGCGTGTATACAGCTTGTCTGGCGGCGACCAGCAGCACGGTGGTGTTTCGTGCCAGTTCGATCACCAGTGGTGGTACGCTACTACTGCGATCTCTCGCCACTCCGCGTCTATTCACACCCGCAAATTCGGCTACCGGTACTAATCCGTTGGTTATGCCATCCACGCTCGGAACCAGAACCGCCCTCGGCGCATCCCTGTTTCCTGTAGCTGTCGTGGCGGAACCTTAAGACTTGAATCGGGTAAGGAAGAAAAATGAACCTAACAGCAAAAAATAAGTTATTGCTTATAGCAATCACCGGCCTGGCCTTCACTACAGCCAGACCGGTTTACGGACAGGCCACGATTTCCAACGGCCCCCAGTGGGATAGCACGCAAACTTCTATTCGAGTAATGGCCAGCACCGATACGAGTGTTTTACCCCGGCTGCGGTGGGGCACGGCGGATACAAGCCAAGTGGTGGATTTTACACTCCTGCAGGCAGCCACAATTCACGCTGTGACCCTGACAGGGCTAAGCCCGGCAACCACCTATCAGATACGATTCTGCATGGTGAATCCCGCGAATCAGGGGGAAACCTGCAGCAGCGTCTTTGCGGCAACAACACAAGCAGCACCGTTGAGCGAGGATGATGCAGCCCTTCTTCCGGATAGCGTAACCGTGCCACTGACTCCGCCGGCGCGAACAGGCCAACAAAGGACGATTGGGACGGATTGCCTTTCACCTACCAACGGGTTGCAGTATTGGCTGGACAACGCGAGTTTTGGGGATGAGATCATTCTGCCTCGAAGCACTAAAAACTGCTGGGGCAGGTTCACCTACAATCGGTCCACGCAATCAGAAAGCAGCTATATCGTGCTGCGATCAGACGCGGCGGAAACCGAATTACCGCCCAACGGATCCGGCATCATTGAATCCGCTGTCGATATTACCGTCAACAAGGTGAATCTGAATTCACCGTGGGAAAGCCAAATGCCGACGCTCTGGCACACGGCACCTAATTACATATTTGGCGGGCAGCCTGGGATTGGCACGCCCTGTACTTACCCCGGGACGATTGTCGTCAACTTCGGTGCTCAGTTTGAGATGTACAAATGCTCGCTATCGGCCACAGCCCGGTCAGTAACAGCAGTAGCGACGGGAAGCACCGTTGTCATTACTGCTCCCGGACATGGCTATGCGACGGGAAATCTGGTTTATATGAGCAGTCTGGGCGGAGTGGAATCGGTTAACGATGTCTGGTCGGTCACGGTGGTCGATGTTGATCGATTCAGTCTGCAGGCAATTCAAGGTGCCAACGCAAACTCGGCGCAGGTCTTTACGGGGGGCGGATTAGCCCGCCGGCTGGAATGGGCAGCGATCAGCGTGGTCAGGGCGAGTGGTCCACCGCTTGGGGCTTGTTCGGCCGGGCAATGGTATACGGATTCGTTGGCGGGTGGAGACTGGTGGACCAATTCGGTTTGGCGCTGCGTTGAAGAAAACCGGTGGGTTCGCTGGATTGTGGAAAATCAAAACGAGAACGTCGGAGGCTTCGATATCAGCCTTGGCGCATCCAATCTCTACGTTTACGGAATCCGGTTCAAGGCAATGAAGATTCCGGAAGAGCAGGAGTGGCAATTCAGCCCAATCATCGGCTTTTCGACGCAATCCGGATCGGCCTATCAGACCATGATTCGATCCAGATGGAATAACAAAAGGATTGTTTTCGACCGGGTGATCGTGGATGGCTCGATTGAGGAGAATGTACGAACCGCGATCGGAGTCTATGCAGAAGGGGCCAATATCGCCATCATCAATTCAGCGGTTCGGGGCTTGGGGCAGTGGCAGCGGTCTTACACGCTCGAAGCAAAAAATTATGGCCCGAACAACAACATCACTTCGGCGGCTTTCGTGATCAGTTGCGGACCCGGCCCCGGGCTGCTGGAGAACAACTATCTGGAGGCTTACGGATTGACACTGTTTATCGACGACGGTTGTCCTTCCTCTGCAATCACCCCTCCCTCAAACTACACGGTTAGACGGAATCTTTTCCATCGGGATGATCGTTATTACGAAGGTTCTGCGATCTGGCAGACAAATCCGGCAGCCCTCAAACGGAGATGGAATGTGCGTCAGGTGGTGGAGCAGAAGAACGGATCGAGAGTGTTGTACGAAGGCAACCGCATCGTTGGCGGATGGGCCGATGGAACGGCAACATCCTGCGCTTTTGTGTTCACCCCATACAATTCGCCAGGGGCTCTGCTATCAAACGTATCCAACGGTGTTGCGACACTGAATACGCTCTTTCTGTCTGCCGCACAGGGACTGCAAAACGGGGATATTCTCTGGTTGTTCGGAGGAGCGCCGGCGGCAAATGGCTGGCGCTATGTGACCAATAACAGCACGCTGCCGGGTTCGTTCGGCATCACCAACACCGGGGCCAATCAGGGAACAGTCTATTTTGGCAAGCTCAACACACAACAATCCGTGCGGGATATCACGATTCGGCACAACACGATCTCGACGCAGAGTTGTGGCGTGCAGGGTTGGGGCCTTCCCTACTTCAGAAATCAGCAATCGTTGGTGGGGGGGCGCTATTTGATCGAGCACAACCTGCTTTATAAGCTGGACGGAAGCCGGGGAACCCCAGGCAGTGGGTTTGCGACGCCCGAGAGCGGAGCAGCAAGTTACGATTTCCGCTTTGACGGCGGGTTGGAAATGGCGGTGGTCAGACACAACACGTCGATCCGGAGAATTGCATCTACAAGCTTTGGGGCACCGACCAGCGGCATGCTGCTGATCGACTGGTACAACACGCAAGGAGGAGGACAATCCACAGGCCTTTTCGTCCACGACAACATTTCATCGTATGGCACTTACGGCGTACAACGGGAAGCAGCCCTGGTGGGCAAGGCGGCCCTCGACAAGGAGTTCCGTTTCTACCAGTGGAAGAATAATGTTCTGATTCGCCCGCAGGGGGCCGATTCGCGATTCCCGGCAGGTACTTACTGGGCCAACTCGGAAAGCGCCGTTGGATTTGCAGATCCAGACTCGGGTAATTTCAAGCTGCTGCCACAATCGGAATTTCAATCTGGCGGGGCAAAACCGGCCAGCGACGGAACGGCGGTTGGTGCCGATATCGACTTGATGGAAAGCATGCAGGGACGGATACAGAACGTGCGGGTGATCTCGGTCGCGACAACGACGGCGACGGTGGGCTTTACCGCCCCCGACGCAGCCGCCTGTGCGGTGGACTGGCATCCCACCGGATCTCAAACCAATACACGTGTCCTGACCGAGAGCGTCGAAGGCTCACCGGCGCGTGTGAAAACGGCGAGTTTGATCGATCTGCCCGCCGGGCAGAGAATCGACTTCCGTGTGATTTGCCCGGCACAGATTGAGCCAGGCTTTTTCAATACGCAGGCTCCTTAGAGAGCGTTCGAGGGGGCTTAGGCCCCCATTCGAAGCGTGTTACAAAGCGGGCTGGAAATTCCTGCGTGCAGGAAAGTTGCAGGGCTTGGCCTGGCTCGATCGAGCCATAAGCGGTAGACCGGAAGCTGGGCTTGATCGAGGCTCCGGGCAAGCGGATCTGCACGGATCGACCGAGGCTCCAAACACCTTCTTGCAATGGATTGATCGAAACTCCGCATTGCCAGGAGAGCAGAAACCGGGCTTGTCCCGGTGGGCCGTCGAGGAGGTCTTCGACTTCCATTCTCTCGGGCAAGACAGTAACGATGCGGCGATGATCGAGGCCGCTATAACGCGCTGTGAGTAGAAAAGAAGCTGGACCCGTTTGCGTGATTGAGGTCTCGGGCCGCCCGAGCCAACCGAAAGGGCCGTTGAAGGCCGCCGGCGCAAAGCCTTCGACCGAAACTGTGTTGTGAGCGGCAATACTGCGGAACCAGTCGCGGCGGTCGGGATCGCCCACATAGACGAAGGTGCCGGGATCGATCAGAATTTCTTCACCGTCAAAACCAAGGATCAAAGCAAGACAACCAGCATGGGAATGGCCCGCCTGATAGGGACCAAACGGAGCGCTATCGAGTAAGAGAGTAAGCGGCCCGGCGTTGAGCGACGCTTTGCCCGTATGGGGGAAGAGCTCGAAAGCTGGCGTGTTACCAGGGACGGGGGGCGGAGGATCGGGGATGCGGGATTCGGGCAGCCACCAGGCGGCCTGTTCGCCGATGGCTTGGGGGTCGATCCAGTCTGGCTGCTCGTAGAGCAGGCCAAGGGTAGACAAGGTGGCGCGCCCGTAGCAGACGTGGCGGCCATAAGGGTGGAAGAGACGGCCGCCATCGTCGTCGCCAATCAGCGGAAGCACGCGGGAGACCCCAAGCAAGGCATCGAGATACCGGCCCATGCCAAGCAAGACCGGGGCATAAGCGGAGACCTTTCCGGCTAGCAGCGCGTGGAAGACAAAGAAATCGATTGCATAGACGTGATAGTAGGTCGATTGTTCAAAATGAGCCCCATCCTCAAGTACTTGTGCGGTGAGTTGGGCGTCGACTACCGCGCCGCCTTGCCTCCGCCAATCGGGGACGTCGAAGAGCAGGCCGAGGGCGTGGAGGGCGACCGCTTCGCCGAGAAGGTGGGTGTTAGGGGAAAAGTAGTGCGACAGATTCGCCGACAAGTGCAAGCCGTGACGATACAGAGACTGGCCCATTTGATGGCGCAAATGGGGCGAGATTCGATTGCCAACCAAATGATAGATCCAAACCCAGGAAAGCGCCCGGAAAGCGACCTCAAGGGCGCTAGCCCAATTGATGCCACGGTGAAACGGGTTCCGTTCGATCCAGTCGAGCAACTGTGTCTCGATGGCGTCCAGGCAACGAGGGTCGCCCGAAAGCAGGTGGTGCTGCGCGAGCAGGACGAGGTGTTGGTGGCGGTTGAGTTCCCAAACCACTTTGTGATCGCCCACGCGAGAGGGGTCGAGGTAAGGGATACGGCGAAAATATTCGAGGCCGCTCTCTAAGCCGAGCCGGGAATCTTTGCGCCACGGCATGGGGTGACTGGCATCGAGGGTAAAGCCCAGCAGGGGTATCTTGCCGTCGAGAATCTGGCCGGCCAGTGTGGCGAATCGGGCATCTTGAAAGTGGGGGGCGGGAGGCAGAAAGGGAAGGGGTGAGGCTGGGAGACCGGGACCGGAGGGGGCAGAGTAAAGGTAACGAAAATTGAGAGCTTCCTGACGGAGACGAAAGAAAATTTCGCTCGGGCTGCGCCGGAACTTGCGCCAATTCATGGAAGCCGGTCGAGGCCAGATCCAGACAGATCCAGCACGGGCAGCGAGGTAGCGGCGATGGCGGCAGCGTGAGCGCTTGACGGCTTGAATGTGACAATGAGCGCATCGGCCCAACTGAGGACTTCGGCAAAATCCGGCTTGAGGAGAGTTCCGATGTGGGGGATGGCGTTCAGAAGGAAGCTCTTGTTACCTCCGTAAATTCCGCTGCCTTCATCGAGGCGGATGTGCGGATCGAAAACACGGATCCGGCGGCCCTTGCCAATCAGGAATTCGATCAGCGGGATACTGGGGGATTCGCGAAGATCGTCGGTATTCGGCTTGAAGGCGAGACCAAGGACGGCAAGCTTTTCACCTGGCAGGGCCAGGGCTGCAGCCGAGGCGCGGGCCAGTTGAGAATTATTGCTCGGAATCGCGTTTTCGAGAAGCGGCAAACTCAGATCGAGATTGCGGGCACGGTGTACGATGGCGCGCAGATCCTTAGGCAGGCAGGAGCCGCCAAAGGCGAATCCGGGTTTGAGGTATGCGGCCGAGGCGTTGAGCTTGGTGTCTGCACAAAGAGTGTCCATCACTTCGGCCCCGTCGATGCCCATTGACTGCGAAAGTGCGCCGATTTCATTAGCGAAAGAGATCTTTACGGCATGAAACGCGTTGCAGGCGTACTTGATCATTTCAGCGGTTTTAAGCGCCACCAGACTCGGGGTCACCGGCAGCCCGGCATAAAGCGAGGCAACCAGAGAAGCCGGTTCCTCATCGCCGCCGACCACCAGCAGAGAGGGAATTTCGAAATCGCGAACCGCCACACCTTCACGCAAAAACTCGGGATTAGAAACGATCGAGACGGGGGCATCTGGAGGAAACAGACTGCGCAGGTTTTCGGCGGTTCCCGGAAAGACCGTACTGCGCACAGCCAGGATCAAGGGCTGAGCCGAAGAGCTTTGCCAGGCGGCGATTTCCTCAGTGACCCGGCGCAGATACTTGAGATCGAGATCGCCGTTGGCGAGGGAAGGCGTTCCGACACAGAGCAAGGCTACAGCCGAACCGGTCAGAGCCTCGGCCACATTGGTTGTAGCCGAAAGGCGGCCGGAGCCGATTCCCTTCTCTACCAGCGCTTCGAGACCGGGTTCAAAGAAGGGCGCTTTGCCCTCATTTACCTGCCGGACTTTGAAATCGTCCTTGTCGACGCCGATTACACGGTGACCGAGGCTAGACAAACAGGCTGCGGTAACGCAGCCGACATATCCAAGACCGAAGATAGCGATTTGTTGAGGGGAGGAGGGATTCGGTGATTGCATGATAGGGACGCTATTTAACACAGACAAAGGTAGTGCTCTCAAAGAAGGTGAGGATCACTTTCTTGAATAACGGAGAGTTCTTGCAGACCTCAAGAACCTTGCGGCGAAGCGGGCTTTGAACCTCAAGCGGATTGACCAGATCGACGCGGTCGTGAAATTTAGAAAAGCCAGTCTCGCGGAAGGCCTTGCGCAGCAGGGGGTAAGTGAACTGGTGGAAGTCGATCCCGTTCTTCATGATGTCGTCACCATGAATGAGCATCCGGAAGCGATAGCGCAGGGCATCAGGTAAAACGCCGTAGAAAGGCATACTGGGTAATTCGCCGGAGGTGGGGCTGAATTTGTTAGTGGATTCGAAGAAGAGAATTCCACCCGGCTTGAGGGCGCGGTAGAGGCGCTGAAGGCCGATTTGCCAGTGTTCTACGTGCTCAAAAACAGAGTTGGCGATGATGACGTCGTATTGATTCTCGCCAAGATCGTAAGTTTCCATATTGCCGACGACAATGTCGGGCTCGACACCGTGTTTGAGGCCATACTTGCGGGCGGCTTCGGCGAGAACGGGGCTGATTTCGAGACCACGCAGCCGCAAGCCGCGGAGTTTGGCCAGGGAAGGCACCCAGCCCATACCTGTGCCGACTTCGAGCATTTCCAGTGAAGAATCAACGGGGACAAAAGGCTGGATGTAGCGGAGGAGGTTTTCAAAATGCGGCAACTTGTCCGACAAGGGAATTTTGTCGTGATTCTGGATGTACCGCTCAATGTCCGATAAGTGATCTTGATGAGATTCCATGAACTCTTTGGCGCCTTAATAGGCTACCAGAATCTTATCGGGCTCCCGTGCGAACAAGGATAGCCTTGAGCGTGTGAAACATGATCAGAAAGTCGAGAGCAATCGAAATATGCTTGATGTAGTAGAGGTCGTACTGAATCTTCCGGGATGTCTCTGACAAGCTGACTTCTGGCCGGTGGTGAAGCTGAGCCCAACCGGTGATGCCAGGCTTGACGCGCAGGCGCTGGGTATAGAGCGGGAGGCCGGCTGAAAGTTCTTCGACATATTCGGGCATCTCCGGCCTTGGGCCAACCAGATTCATTTCGCCAAAGATGACGTTAAAAAACTGGGGGAGTTCGTCGAGTCTGGTCACGCGGATGAAGGAGCCGACACGGGTGATGCGGGGGTCGTTGGTTGAAGCTCTGGTGCGTCCAAAACGCTCGTCGGCATCGACATACATGGATCGGAACTTGAGGATCTCAAAGATTTTTCCGTTTTGTCCGACACGGCGCTGGCGCAGCAGGGCCGGGCCTGGAGAATCGAGTTTCACGGCGAGGGCGGTGAGCAGCATGAAGGGCCAGGTGAGGGCAATGCCGGCAAGCGACACGAGAATGCTATAGGCGCTCTGGAGGATAACGACGGTTCTTGAAGGCTGGAAACTCGAATCGAAGACAAGCTGGCTGGTGGTGATGGCTTCGAGGGGGATTTGCTGAAAGAGATCTTCGTAAAGCTCGGCGGCGTTTTCGATACGAACCCCATGCATGTTGAGATCAATCAGAGTCGAGATGATCCGGTTATCGGTTGGAAGTGCGCCAAAAATGACGATCCGGGTGGGATTCACCTTTTTGAGAAAGCCGATTACATCACCGTCGAGAGGGAAAACCGGAGCGCCGGGAAAGGGGTCTTCCGACGCCGGTTTAGAGCAGATGCAGCCTATGCTGGTATAGCCTTTTTCGGGGTGAGCTTCGATGTGCGCGGCGACTTCGCGCATGAGTGGGGAATCGTTCCAGAAGAGAATGCGTTGACGTTCGATAAAGCGGATGAGCGCAACGGAGTAAGCCGATCGCCAGAGCAATAAATTGAAAAGGGCAATGATCGAGCCAATCATCATCAGCCAGCGGGAAAGTACGATATTGCTTTTTACGTAGCTGGCCAAGGCCTGGATGAGGAAGACGGAACCCCAGACCAAAATGAGATTTTCAAAGAGGATGCGGCGGCTGCGAACGCGCAATTCCTGATATTGACCCAGCCAGTAGAGCATCAACTGAATGGTCAGAACAACAACAAGGATGTGCGATGCTCCGTTATCGATAAACAGATAATCAAGCACCTCGAGATAAGGAATCCAGTCCAGATTCCGGAGCAGGAAAAAGGAAAGGATATAGGAAGCAATCAGAACTACAGCATCGCCGAGGATTAGAAAAATAGTGCGAATACGGGGCATCGGGGGGTTTTTATGACGGGAGCGGGAACTGCAGGACCTCGCTTTTCATTTTACTTTCCATTATGTGCTCAAGCTTAAGCCCTTTGGTGCCAATTCCTTACATCGCCAAAAGCAGCCACGCCGCCCCTCACTACCACTTCGCAATTTCCAAGGATAGGCCCCTAAGTATAATTAGGTACTAAAACTAGGGTTGTATAGTACTACTATCTGGCGTACTATGGAGCGGTAGTATGGAATTTCAGGAGGGAAATGAAATATGCGTTATTTGCTTTTAGGGGTTGGTTTGATCGGGCCGTCGCTTTTTGGAGCGATCGTTACGTATCCGAGCCTCGCAACTTTTAATGCCGGCATCACTGGGGTAACAAGCACCGAGTTGTTTTCTGCTCTGGCACCAGCTGCTGGCACCACCGATTTTTCTCCCAGTGGATACACCGGGCTCAACGGGGTCAACTACCACGGCTCTTTCACAGATAACGGTGGCACCGTGAACGACAACTTTGCGATCAGCTCTACATCCGGCTTCAACACGAACGCACACACGAGCGACTTTTATTGGGGCGGCTACTTTTGTGCAGCCACCGCTCCTGGTTGCGCCAGCAATCCCCGGACTGCGCCGCGACTCGTGATCACTCTGCCAGCCAACGTGATCGCATTTGCGACTAATTTGTTTCTTTACAATAACCCCGGCAGCACTTTCCAGGTTGCCGTCGCCACCTCGGCAGGGAATTCGGTCACCAACGTTGTTTCTCCCGCAAGTGCCAATGATTATTTGTCCTTCTTCGGCATCCGCGGTACGGCCGGTGAAACGCTCAATAGTGTGACGATCACACTGTTGAGCCTGCCAACGGGTATCGATGGTGCGATCAACATCGACAACGCTACGATCGAAACGAATGTACCCGAACCAGCTTCTTTTGCCCTGGCCGGACTTGGCTTTGGCGCATTGTTCCTGCTGCGCAGACGCAAGCAATAGCCGCCACGTTCGATACTTTACTCTTTGATAAAAGCCTCCCCCATGGGGGAGGTTTTTTGAATGAACTCCAGTTTGCCCTGCCGCCAGGCCTCATTCACATCCTTGGCCCCGCCATAGGCCTCTGGCGGCAAAAAGCCCACCCGCTTTCCCCGGTAACATCCCTCTCTGCCCAACTGCCGCCACGCGGCCTGCCCTGCCTGATCCGTGTCCAGCGCAAATACCAGTTCCTGCACCGGCTTCATCCATTCCCAGCGCCACCCATGCACTCCAAAAATCGCAATCACCCG
>JAYSVS010000079.1:0-5965 GCA_043718395.1 Acidobacteriota bacterium | reverse complement strand
GTAAAAATGTCAAATCGTTTTTGCGGGAAATCCTCAGATCTTTATCAAAACACTGGCCTTGATGTCACACGACCAAAAGTTTACCGGACAGTAGTGATGCGCTATACACTGGAATGCATGTCGAATGAAACACAGATCCAGGGAATCGATTTGCGCGGGCGCACCGCAGTAGTCATTGGCGGGACATCGGGCATTGGGAAGACGCTTGCGCTGGGGATGGCGCGAGCGGGTGCAAACGTTGTGCCTACCGGAAGGCGCGAAGCAAATATCACGGAAGTATGCGCCTTGATTACGGCCATGGGACGAAGAACGCTGAACAAGCCCTGCGACGCGGGTTCAAGAGAGAGTCTCGATGCTTTGCGAGATGCAGTATTGGCGGAATTCGGCGGAGTTGACATTTTACTCAATGCCGCAGGCCAGACCTTTCGCAAGCCAACAATCGATGTTGAAGAGGCAGAGTGGAACCGCGTTATGGATGTGAACGTGACTGGAATCCTGCGGGCGTGCCAGAGCTTTTATGGGCCGCTTAAGGCAAGTGGCAAGGGGCGGATTGTTAACATTGCCAGCCTCAGCTCTTTTGTCGGTTTGGCGCAAGTAGCAGCTTATTGTGCGTCAAAGGCGGCCGTACTCAGCCTCACCCGTTCTCTCTCAATTGAATGGGCGCTTGATGGCATCAATGTGAACTGCATTGCGCCAGGGGTATTCCCCACCGAGTTGAACTCGGCCTTGCTGAATGGCACTGAGCGGGGACGCGAGTTCATCACACGCACACCCATGAAACGCTTTGGCAAGACGGAAGAACTTGTCGGTGCGTGCGTACTGCTGGCAAGTGACGCAGCGAGCTATATCACGGGCCAAAGCATCGCCGTGGACGGCGGATTCCTGGCCTCGGGCGTGAACTCAATTTAGAGGTTAGAATTCGAAACGGCCAACAACGACATGGTGCATGCGAGCGGTGCCGATATCCGAGAAGCTGCCACGGCCAATGCCGCTAAAGCGTCCGAAGGCACCGATGCTCTGCAAGTTATAGCTGGAGCCAGGATCGGCGAGCTGTGGTTGCTTGGTTGGATTGTTGCAATCCCAGCGGATAGAGAACCGCATGCTCTCACGCACTGTAAAAGTTTTTGAAATGGAGAGTTGCGTCCAATTGAGGCCGGGAGATTCCAAAACATTGCGGCCCATCGTACCGGCGGTAAACGCATTTGGATAAGCAAATGCGTTTACGTTTAGATAAGAATTTTGTGCCACCAGCGGAAACCGGTTTGCGCCGATGGAGTAATTGTCTACAACCATCTGCTCAGCAGGCAGGGCTGCATTGGGACGGAACTGGCCTGGCAGGTATCGATTGGGGCTGCCATTGAAAGTCACGTTGAAGGGAGGCCCAGACTGCATCGTTTGGGTGCCCGCAAAATCCCATTCTCCAAAGATATAGTTCTTGAAGCCTCCACCGGACATCCATTTGCGGCCTTTGCCGAAGGGAAGTTCATAAGTAGCCACAGTCACGAAGCGGTGGCGGATGTCGTAACTGGCGCGGGCTTTTTCGAGTTGGCGATTGTAAAAAGTGATACCGGTGCGGCCGCCATCGTCATCCCCATCATTGAGTGTTTTACCGAATTGATAGAACGAAGTAAGCGTAAGCCCCTGGCCATAACGCTTCTCGGCGCGAAAAGTACCGGAGTGATGCGAGTTGTGGCCGTAATTGGAGTAATGCTGGATTGAACCGAACTGGCGGTAAGGCTTATAGTTTTGCGTCGCGTTGAATATCTGGTTAAGAACTGTAGAGTCGGTGGAGACATTGAGAGGGACTACGTTGGTGTCCCAATTGTTTAGCAGACCTACGCCTGAAGAACCCTGGTAGAGGAGTTCAAAAAGCCAAGTCTTCGAAACCTGACGCTGGACCCCAAAAGACCACATGGCGACATATGGCAAGCGCATGTTGGGATCAAACCAGGAAGCGTTGCGACCGCCAAAATTTGTACCCTGGAACGGAACACTGCCATCGGCAGCAGAAGGGAAATTGATCGAGCCGGGCCCCTTGGAAAGAAGGAAGGCGTGACTCGGGTCGCCGGGGGCGGACTGAATATTCGCCGTTGCGACATACTCTTCAAAATTCTGACCGGTACCGTTGGTCATCAGATCCACTGTGTAGAGGCCGAGGCTAGCCCGGAGAACGGTTTTGGGATTGAAAGTCCAGGCGACACCAATGCGGGGCTGGAAGTTATTGAGGTCGCGTTTGGCGAGGTTGCCTTTTGAGTGGACAAGGGCACCTTTGAGGCCGGTGAGCGGGTCAGTTGCGTCCGGGACGAATTGGGATTGCTGTCCAAACTTGGTCGAGAAGGGAGACTCGTAGCTCCAGCGGAGGCCAAGCTCAAGTGTGAGGTTACGGCGGGGGCGCCAGGAGGATTGAGCATAGAGAGCGTGTGACCACCAGCGCGGCAGCCAGGTAGCGCGGTTCTGCTGGAAGACACCCTGACCAACAGTACCGAGAAGGAAACTGGCAAAAGCGTTGCCCGTGTTGGGAGTAAAAGGAAGCTCAGTACCCGCCATACGATATTGACCGGAATCGAGGCTGCCAAAGAGCGAATTGTAGCGGGTACGCATGGCTTCGTAACCGATCTTGATGGTGTGTTTGCCTACAATTTTTGTGAAGTTTTCTTGAAAGGTATAGTCTTCGGCGACATCAAGGGTTTTGCCGCCGGGGCCAAAATTGGAGAATCGTCCGCCACCGGAATTTTGGAAGTCTGGAAAGGTTGCGTCTGAGACGCCGGGGATGCCAAGCTTGGAAGCCCAGTTCTGACCATAGCTTTCGGGAACCCCGCGATTGAGGCGGCGATTGAAGCCAAGCCGCATTTCGTTGATGGTGGTGGGGTTGAAGGTGTAAGTGTCGGACAGGACGATGTTTCGCTGATCAAGCGGACGGACGAAAACATTACCATAGACGATTTCAGTGAGTTCGCGAACGGGGCGTTCTTCGCTGCGATGCCGCACCTGGGAATAGCGTCCAAAGAGACGATGGTTGACATTAAACTGGTGGTCGACCTTGAAATCGTAGCGCTGGAAGTCATACCCGCCACCAGCGTTGTAAGTCAGGTTGTTGATGGGGCCGGTGGGCTGGACAGTGCCTGCATCTGAGGCGGCGCGCCATGGCTTGAGATCCAACACCTTCCGCGAGACAGGGTCAAACAGATTCGCCGGAACGATATTACCCGGGAAGGGGTCGCGGGTCCAGGTAGCGCCATTCAGCCTGGTGGTGAATGGATTGTAAATGGGAAGTCCGCGGCCACCAAAGCTAAAGTTCCCGGCGAGCATGTCGTTACTTGGAACGGAAACGATGACGGTTTCGCTCAGCTTTTCGTAGTGCTGCTGGACGCCGGCGAACCAGAAGGTTTTGTTACGAATGATGGGGCCCGATGCAGTGGCACCCCATTCGTGATATTTGAATTCACCCGTGCGGGGGAGTTGTTCAAGGTAGGCACGGTGGACGAGTTTAATATCGGTATAGCGATCTTCGATATTGCCATGGAAGGCGTTGCCACCGCTCTTGAAGACGGTGCTGAGCTGGCCGCCTGCGGAGTGGCCGAATTCTGCGGGCGCTCCAGTGGTCCACATCTTGAATTCCTGGATCGAATCAAGCGAGGCGATCATCGTGCGCTGGAAATCGCCAACCTGACCTACAGCGGGCTCTTTGCCACTGACGCCGTCCATGGTGTAACCAATGGCGCGCTGGCGCTGTCCGACCGCGTGCTGACCATTGATATTGGTCATTCCGGGCATATAGAGCAGGACGCGGTGAACGAATTTCTGCATGACAGGAAGCTTCTGTACGACTTCGGCACCCAGCACCTGGCCGGAGCCGGCGGTCTCGGTTTCAAGTAAAGGCAGCGTGGAATCAACGCGAACCGAGTCGGCGACATTCCCGACTTCAAGCCTTACGTCAACCCGGGGTTGCTCGTTGATACGCAAAATGAGGCCAGCCTGGACGTAACGCTTGAAGCCCTTGGATTCAACGATCAATTCATAGCTGCCTGACGGGAGGTTGGGGATGTAGTAGGAGCCGGTAGAATTGGTCTCTGACTCATACACCAATTGCGTGGCAAGATTGCGGGCAGTTACCTTGACCCCAGGTACAATCGCACTGGAGACATCGGTCACGGTGCCAACCAACGTAGCCGTGCCGGTGGACTGCCCAGAGGCAAGAGAAAAAGAAACAGCAAGAACAGCGAAGAGACGCAACATGATCAAACTCCCAATCTCAAACAATATGAACTAAACGCAATGCGAGTGGGTTTAGCCTATGCAAACTGAAAACGCATGTCAAGCGAACTATCGTAAATACAGAAAAAGTCGAATTCTGCCAGGAGGGGGGATTGACACAAAGGCACAATGGTCATACCATTCCCCTAATCTCAATTCGGGTGAACCATGAAAACAAGTTCCACAGCCAAGTTGGCTTCCTTGCTCTTTGCCGCAGCAATTCTCATTCAGACCCAAGCTCATGCTCAGGTTTCCACTGGTACGATTAACGGCTCAGTCACTGACGTTTCGGGAGCAGCGGTTCCCAATGCTGAGATTATCGTGAAGCATCTGGCGACCGGCGATTCGCGCTCACTCAAGACCAATGTTCGTGGTGAGTTCATCGCGGCATTCGTTCGCGTTGGCAATCATTCGGTCACCACCTCCGCGCAGGGCTTCAAAAGTGCGCTGGTTCAGCCACTTACCGTAAGGGTCGATCAAACCATCGCTGTACCGATTCAATTGGAGGTCGGGTTGCTTACTCAAACGGTTGAGGTGAGCGGACGCACGCCGCTGCTCGATGCGGCCACTTCATCAGTAGGCCAAGTCATCGACAACAAAAAAATCGTCGATCTTCCGCTCAATGGACGTAACGCATTTGCCCTGGGGTTGCTCGCCGGCAACACGGTGCCGATGTCGGGCATGGGTACCAATCTTCCCTTCGTCGCCGGCGGCGGTCGCTTCTCTACCAACGATGTGATGCTGGATGGCATCGATAACAACACGTCTGTGAATTCCAACGCCATCGGACGAAACGGCATCAATTACACGCCCAGTGTCGATGCAGTTGAGGAGTTTAAAGTGAAGACCAACAACTACAGCGCCGAATTTGGCCGCAGCTCGGGTGCTATCATCTCCGCCACGGTAAAAAGCGGAACCAATGAATTGCACGGAAGCGCATGGAACTTCCTTCGCAACAATGTCCTTGACGCCAACAGTTTCTTCGCAAACTCGGCGGGCCGTGCCCGGCAGCCTTTCCGGCAAAATCAGTTTGGATTTACCCTCGGCGGGCCAGTGGTGATTCCAAAGGTTTACAACGGCCGCAATCGTACATTTTTCTTTACCGACTTTGAGGGCTTGCGCCGCCGCACGTCTGCTTCCTCTAACGTTCTTGACATTCCGCCGCCTGACTACCGGCGTGGGGATTTCTCCCGTTACCGTTCGGCAATCTTCGACCCACGTGCCCGGCGCACTGCGGCCAACGGCTTGGTGGTCTCTACTCCCTTTGCCGGAAACAGGATCCCGCAAAGCCAGATCTTTGCCGGGTCCACTGCGGTTTTGGGACTATTGCCCCAGCCAAACTTCGGCGTCCCGGATAGTGACACCCGGAACTTCATCCGCTTCGCAGCAAACCCCTTCGATAACAACCAATACGACATCAAACTGGACCATCGATTTGGCGAGAAAAATACTTTGTTCGGCCGCGTCTCGCGCAGCATGGTTGTCGACCCCAATCCCGGCAACTTCGATGGCTTCATTGGCGGGGGCGGCCAGCAGGTTCGCAATGTGATTCATTCGGTCATCAACGATACTCATATCTTCACGCCCAATGTTGTCAATGAATTCCGGGCTGGCTGAAGTTGCTCAGCGATTCTGTCACCCCCTAACTGCTCAGGGATTCTGTCACCCCCTGCCGAAAAGAGAGAGTGACATTGAGCCAAGAGCAATTGCA